>CBIMES010000001.1:0-493814 GCA_966243015.1 uncultured bacterium
AGTTTGATCCTAGCTCAGGGTGAACGCTGGCGGCGTGGATAAGGCATGCAAGTCAAGGGGGCCGCAAGGCAACCGGCAAACGAGGTAGTAATAATTAGGTACGAACCTTCAAGTCGAGCACAGCTCGTCGAAAGACGGGGTAATTCTCGATAGTCCCTCCGGGGTAAAGATTTATCGCTTGAAGATCGGCCTAATCGGTATCAGCTAGTTGGTAGGGTAATGGCCTACCAAGGCAATGACGCCTAGGGGACCTGAGAGGGTGACCCCCACCGATGGAACTGAGACACGGTCCATACACCTACGGGTGGCCGCAGTCGAGAATCTTCCGCAATGGACGAAAGTCTGACGGAGCGACGCCGCGTGCAGGATGAAGTCCTTCGGGATGTAAACTGCTTTTATAGGGGAGGAAGTTTATTGACGTTACCCTAAGAATAAGAGGTTGCTAAACTCGTGCCAGCAGCAGCGGTAATACGAGTGCCTCAAGCGTTATCCGGAATCATTGGGCGTAAAGGGTTTGTAGGTGGTTATGTTAGTCTCCTGTTAAATATCTCGGCTTAACCGGGAAGATGCGGGGGAAACGGCATGACTAGAGGATGCAAGGGGTCTGCGGAACTCATAGTGTAGCGGTGAAATGCGTTGATATTATGGGGAACACCAAAAGCGAAGGCAGCAGACTGGGGCACTCCTGACACTGAAAAACGAAAGCGTGGGTAGCTAATGGGATTAGATACCCCAGTAGTCCACGCCCTAAACGATCTTCTCTAGCTATTTGGAGTATCGACCCTCTGAGTGGCGTAGCTAACGCGTTAAGAGAAGCGCCTGGGTAGTACGACCGCAAGGTTAAAACTCAAAGGAATAGACGGGGACTCGCACAAGCAGAGGATCATGTGGTTTAATTCGATGGTAAACGAAGAACCTTACCAGGGTTAGAAATCTAGTTGAAGACAGGGAGAAACCTCTGTCGCCGCAAGGCAATTAGACAGGTGCTGCATGGTCGTCGTCAGTTCGTGATTTGAATTGTTCCCTTCAGTGGGGTAACGAACGCAACCCTCATTGCCTGTTACAAGTGTCAGGCGAGACTGCCCAGCTTTTAGTCCGTGAATCGAATGATTCGTTGATTAGAAGCTGGGAGGAAGGTGAGGATGACGCCAGATCAGCATGGCCCTCTGATACCCTGGGCTACACACGTGATACAATGGCGCGTACAACGCGAAGCGACGGGGACAACCCTGAGCAAATCGTTATAAAGCGCGCCCTAGTTCGGATAGGGGTCTGCAACTCGACCCCTTGAAGCTGGATTTGCTAGTAATCTCGGGTCAGCCATACCGAGGTGAATACGTTCTCGAGTCTTGTACTCACCGCCCGTCAACTCAAGGGAGTTGGGAGTGCCCGAAGTCCGCGCTTGTCGCGGCCTAAGGCAAGCTCAATGACAGGGAGTAAGTCGTAACAAGGCACGGGTAGCGGAAGCTGCTCGTGGATTATTTCAAGTGAAAACTGTTTCTGACCATGTCAGAAACTTACGGAGTCGATCATATTTAATATGGGTTTTGCAGATACCTACAACTGCATGGAGGTCGGGGAAGAACCGGCAACCAGAACGGAGCAAAGTAGAGGATAGTATGAAGGAAAAACCACCCGAAAGGGTGGTTTTTCTATTGTTTCCCATATTTCGACACACAAAGGGTAACTTGACAATATTTTTAGATATGATATACTTAGTCTAGTTACGTTCGGAGGTTTAACCTCCTTTGCAAAGGTAAGCACGGAAACCCAACAGGCCGCAGTAAGGCCTCCCCGCATATGAAGACAGTTACACTGGCTGACCTCGGGGTTGGAGCCCCGATATCTATCACCGCACGGGTCACGAGGCCCTTGCGCGAGTTGTTTGAGCGCGTTCGTATGAAGCTCAGGATTGTTGCCGCTCGTCACAGGGAAGTGATCGCGATGTGGTGGTTGCCCATCGCCTCGTATCTTCTGATGAGCTTTGTTTGGGGATCGATTAGGCTGGTCGCGTTGGTTTTTAGCGATTGGCAGCCCATCGATGTATATATGCTTACGGATTGGTGGTGGGTTTGGATCCCGCGCCTGTTCTAGGCATTGTCACACAAGCGCCCTCGACCACGTGTCGCGGGCGCTTTTTTGTTGTCAAAAAGGCTCGTTTCTGCTATATTTTTCAGACCTCGGTACATGCGCGTATAGCTCAGTTGGTAGAGCACATCACTGATACTGATGGGGTCCTAGGTTCAAATCCTAGTACGCGCACAAAAAAGAAAACCCGCCACATGGCGGGTTTTCCTGTAATGATCGGATCTTCGCATAAGCGGGCTTTATTTCTCTGATACAATAAAGCCACGGGCCATCGGGCCTTTATAGCCATAATCACTCTCATATGAACAACGCTTTTACTATCAAAGGGGCGCTCTCGTTCGGATGGGCGGAGTTCAGGAAGAATCCCTGGTTCCTTGTCCTCCTTTCGGTCGCGTTCGCGGCCGTGAGCATTATCGTGGGCGGGGCAGGTGACAAGAACCCGTCCGTCATCGGCCAGGTGTTGAGCTTCCTGATCAGCTCCTTCGCTACCTTCACGTTTACTCGCATCGGATTGGCCGCCCTCGCTGGACGGTCTTTCTCGTGGCGGGATGTGTTTGAGGTCAATTGGAAGGCCTTCGGTCTTTTCCTCGTCGCCACCATCGTGAGCGGCATCATCTACGCCGTCGGTTTCGTCCTTCTCGTTATTCCGTGCGTCATCGCCATGGTGCGCCTCAACCTCTTCGGCTATGCCCTCATAGGGGAAGGTGCCTCGCCGATAGACTCGCTCAAGAGGAGCTGGTCCCTCACCAGGGGGTACTTCTGGAAGCTGTTCGGCTTCTTCGTGGTCACCGCTCTCGTGGTCTTTGCCGGTATCCTCGCTCTCGGAGTCGGGGTTTTCGTGGCGATGCCTGTAATCACTTTCGCCATCGCGCACGTCTACGGCAGTCTCAAGGCCTCCGGCCCCGCCCTGTTCGTTCCTGCGACCGAAGTTTCCTCCTCATAGGACAGATTTCTCCGAAAGCGGGGAAAACCGCCCCGAGGTTGTGCTCGAGGCGGTTTTTCTGTATCATGGGGCCTCACTTACATTAATCAGTAAACGACCCCATGATCACCAAGAAAACCAAGATCGTCTGCACCATCGGTCCGGCGACCGAAACCCACGCAAGCCTCGAGTCCCTCCTTCGCGCGGGCATGAACGTCATGCGCCTCAACTTCTCCCACGGAGACTTCAAGGAGCACCAGCTTCGCGTCAATCACCTCAGGAAGGCCATGGAGACGACGGGTATCCCCGCGGCTATCCTCCAGGACCTCGCGGGCCCAAAGATCCGCATCGGCATGTTCAAGACCGAGGCCGTTACCCTCAAGGTTGGCGCAAAGTTCACCATCACGACCGACAAGGTCGAGGGCGACGAGACTCGCGTATCGGTGAACTACCCTAACTTCGCCCGAGAGGTGAAGAAGGGCCACATCGTCTTCCTCCACGACGGACGCAAGAAGCTCGAGGTTCTCGACGTGAAGGGTAACGACGTTATCTGCAAAGTTCTCGTCGGCGGCGAGATCAAGGGCAAGCGAGGCGTTAACCTCCCAGACTCAGACCTCTCCATCTCGGCCCTCACCGAGAAGGATCGAACCGACCTCGAGTTCGGCGTCAAGAACAAGGTAGATTTCTTCGCCCTCTCGTTCGTAAGGCGACCGGAGGACATCACCGAGCTCCGCGACATTCTCAACGCCAAGAAGTCGAAGGCGAAGATCATCGCCAAGATCGAGACTCCTCAGGCTCTCGCGAATATCGACGGCATCCTCGACCTCGTCGACGGCATCATGGTTGCCCGAGGTGACCTCGCCATCGAGATCCCTGCCGAGAAGGTTCCTGCCGCCCAGAAGATGCTCATCCGAAAGTGCAACGAGCGAGGCCTTCCTGTCATTACCGCGACCCAGATGCTTGAGTCGATGATCAAGGCCCCTGTGCCGACCCGCGCCGAGGTCTCTGACGTCGCGAACGCCATCCTCGACGGAAGCGACGCCGTCATGCTCTCGGAGGAGACCACCCTTGGTGATTTCCCTGTAGAGGCCGTGACTGTCATGTCGAAGGTTGCCGCAGAGACGGAGAGGGAGCTTCTCGGCGAGCAGTTCTTCGCCCCTGAGACGGACGTCGAGACCGTCGGCGACGCCGTTACCTCTTCTGTCGTCGACATCGCTGACCGCGTCGACGCGAAGTACCTCGTCTCGTTCACCGAGGGAGGACGCAGCGCCCGCCTCATCTCTCGCCACAAGCCAGAGCAGCACATCTTCGTCTTCACCCCTAACGAGGTGACCTTCCGACAGTCGATCCTCTCGTGGGGCACGACTCCGGTCATGATGAAGAAGACCACCGACTTCAATGAGGTCGTCAAGGTTGTCCGAGACCACTTCCTCAAGAACAAGCTCGCCGCTAAGGGCGACAAGGTTGTTCTCGCCTCGGCTCTCCCATTCGGAAAGGGCCTCGAGACCAACGTCGCCATCGTCGAGACTCTCTAATATTCCGCGCTCTACGCACAGAAAAGCCGCCCGTGCGGGCGGCTTTTCTGTGCGTGCGGTAATTGCCCGACATCGTGCAAAGTGATATAACAGATGGCACGAGAACGTTCTTTGAAGCAGTGGTCCGCCGGTGCGGATTCACGGAGGCCTTTCGGCTCTTCGGGGATGTTTTCCACTTCAGCGTTGTTTACACATGAGCACTCAGCAGAAACGTCGTGAAATGGTGTCTGGAAAGTTCTATCGCGGTTTCGTCCGTCGGCTGCCCAGCAGCGGGCACGCCGGGCTTATCGAGTTCAGATCCAATGGCAGTTCGGGAATGCGTCGCGAGGTGTTGTTTTGGAGTGATCAGGCCTGTAGGGTTGTGGCAGGCGTCTCTCACCCGGAACTCGAGAGGACTTCTGTCTCGAGGGTGAATCAGGGGACTCACGTTACGTTCTTCCTTCAGGAAGCGAGCGGGGGTGGCACGAGCGGGATGGCGTATGACTGGGCGCCGCTCAGCGAATACAACAAGGCCCTTGCCGAAATCGAGGCGCGTGACAGTAAGCCAAAGACGGGAATCCGCCTTGCGTATAAGCCAAAGCCCGCCCCGCCCCTTCCTGGCAGGGCCCATCTGGCCAGGCCGACCGTCGGAAGGGTTGAGTTGATCGCCGCCTGAGCTTCGGCCTCTGTGGCGGACAAGGCCCGAATCGCGTAAGCGATTCGGGCCTTTTGCTTTCTCTTATTTTCCCGTCACGATGCATGCCACAGGCCCGTCGAATTCGATGCCGTGCCCGATGGCCTGCATAAGGCCGACGACGCCCAGCGCGCCGTTGGGGCTGACTGTCACGCCCGCGTGGGTCTGGACGAGCTCCTGAGCCCTTTGGATTTCCTTGTTGGTAGCAATCCATCCTGATCCGCCCGAATTCCTTACGGCGAGTACAAGGGCGTCCTTGCGGTACGCGACCTTGTCGACGATGGCGTCGGCGATCGATGACTGGGCGCCTTCGGGCTTGTCGTAGAAGGCGCTCGCGATAGGGAAGCACGAGGTCGTCTGCACGACATGCACGGCGATAGGGAGCTTCCTGAAGCGAAAGTGGTCGGCGAGGGCTTGTGCGCAGGTTCCCGACGAGGTGCCGACGAACACGGCCGAGAGGTTGGGTATGAGGGCGAGCTCGTCGGCAAGGGCCCTGTAGCCCACGAGGGCACCCGCGTCAGTCGACTGCCGGAGAGAGGTCTTCTTGTCCCCTTGGATGATTTCCATGAGAAGCTGGAGGGGGCGCTTGGACGAGATGAGCTCGACGTGGCCGTCGGTTATCTCCGCGTCGAGAAGAGCCTTCTTCTCCGGATTGATGTTCTCTCCCACAAGGACTGATAGCGTGAGGCCGGCACCCTCCTTGTTCTTCTTCTGGACGTGGCGGATGGCGGCGAGGGCTGCGTTGCCCGACGAGGATACGGCGAAGTCTCGGGCGCCTTTGGCGCTTTTCGCGTCGATCATGACGGGTATCGATCGGCCCTTGTGCGAGCCGTACGGGTGAAGGTCCTCGCGCTTGAGGAAGAGCCTTGAAACGCCAAGTGCCTCGGCGAGCCTTGGCTCGCTCGTCTGGGGCGTGAGAGGAGTGTGTGCCGATATATCCATGGCTTGTATACTAGCCTTTTTCGGGTATTATATAAAGCACCCTCAATTTTCATCTCACACCCATGAACTGCATCTGCCCAGAATGTAAGAACAGCGTAGACCTCTCGAAGCATCCTCAGATTGCCGTCGGTCACGTCATCGAGTGCAACACCTGCGGTATCATGCTCGGCGTTACCGCCATCGAGAGCGGCATCGTGTCGACCGAGATTGTCGACGAGGGGAAGTAGGGGATTTTAGACTGCGACGATAAAAGGCCGCGTTGCGCAAGCGCGACGCGGCCTTTGTCTTACGCCCTGCAAAAGGCGTCGGCAGGGTGTCTGATCCGTGAGAAGGCTCGGGTGGTTATATCGGGCCTTATGACGAAGGTCCGCTGTGCTGACGTTTCCTCGTCGAGCTCGAATATCTCGAGGTCGGATATCCACTGGCCCTCCTTGACCTTTCCTTGGGCATTTTGAAGAAAGCCCAGAATTATGGATAGGGCGAAGCTCGGGCTGCCGCCTATTTGGTGGGTCTCGCTCGAGACGTCGCCGTTTTTCCCCGACACCTTGAATTTGAGGGTCCAGCAGGATCTTTGTGCCGACAGCAAAAACCTGAGGCCTATAGGTTTTGTCTTTCTACGCTTTCTATTTTTCTGTTTTTTCATCGTGGATCTGGTTTCGATGCCCATGCTACATCAAACCAAATCACGGCGCTAGAGCGCTAGCTTCTTGATGGTCTCCTCGATCATGCCGCGGAAGCCGTGCGAGCCGAGGAAAGCGACGACGTCGCCCTCCTTCCTGTCCTTGGTTATGAAATCGACTAACGCATTGTCGTTCTCGATGTAATGCGCGTCTGCGTGAGTTTCTGCGATGGTGTCGCGAAGCTCCTGTCCCTCGAAGGTCTTCTCGGGATTGCTCTCGTCCACCTTGAGCTTGGTGAGGCGTGGAATGACGACGGACGTGGCGTCCTTGAATGCGTCCGCGTAGGCGGGCTTCGACTGAGGGGTCCTGTTGCCTGAATTTGGTTCGTACACGGCAATTATAGAGCCACCATACGCCTTGCGAAGGGTGAGGAGCACCGAGCGAACCTTCTCGGCCGAGTGGGCGATGTCGTCGATGACGGTGATCTTATTCTCGTAACGCTTCTCGAGGCGACGCTTCATGCCACGGAAGGACTTGATGGCGTCTGTGATGTCGCCTGGGGCGATTCCGATCTCCTTGGCCAAGGCAAAGCATCCCGTGACGTTCTCGGCATTGTAGGCACCGAGAAGGGGGGACTCGATGTGATACTCCTTGCCGTGATAGGAAATGGTGAAGGCGATACCGTCCTTGGACTCAGCGACGCTTTCGTAGCGATATGTCGCGCCTTCGTTCTTGCCGTAGGACACATACTCGCGCCTTGCGTCGGTGAGAAGCTCGACGAGCTTTGCGTTGTCTGAGCAGGCGACGATGAGGCTGTCAGCGGACGCCCCGCTTTTCGGTACGAGGTTTATAAGGTTGCGGAAGGCGTTGAAGTAATCCTCTTCCTTGGGGTACACGTCTGCGTGGTCCCAGCGCACGGCCGTCATAAGGAGATGCGTTGGCTTGTAGTGCATGAACTTCGCGCGCTGATCCCACTTTGCTGTGGTGTACTCGTCTCCCTCGGCGACGCTCCAGTCCCCCTCGTCGATGAGGGCGGAAGGGGTCCCGTCCTGGGTCACGCCACCGATGAGGTACGACGGCCTGAGATTTGCGTGCTTGAGGATATGGGAGAGCAGGGCGGAAGACGTGGTCTTGCCCCAAGTGCCAGTACAGACGATCGAATGCCTCTGGACGAGGAACTCGCCAACGACCTCGGGGAAGGACTTGAAGGGGATCCCGTGTTCCTGAACGTAGAGAAGCTCAGGATTCTTTGTGCCGATGGCATTGCCGACGACTACGAAGTCGGGCGCACCGCCCTCAATCATCTTCTCGGGATGGAAGCCTGGGTAGTAGGGGATGCCGAGGCCTGTGAGGTGGGTTGAGACGGGAGGGAAGAAGCCTGAGTCAGAGCCAGTCACCCTGTAGCCCTTCTGCCAGAGCGCCGTGGCAACGGCCGACATGGCGACGCCGCAGATACCGATGAAGTGGACTTTCTGATGGGTGGTCGTTTCGTTCATAGATAGCGCCTATTGTAAGGCTTTTGGGGCGCCAAGAGTCATTGACTTAAATAATTTTTGGGTGTATAATTAATAACAGATCCCTATGAAAAAACTAGTTAAGGTTCTTCTCATCGCGGGGTTCGCCCTGCTCTTCGTGCTGGTCGGTGGCCTCTATGCGGTCCTCCGTCAGCCGACAATCAAAAGCGTGGACGTAAGCCAGAATTCCTGGCTTCCGGTCCATTTGTATTTAAGGGGTAAGTTTTCGGGAAACGCGACGATGAGGGTCAGCCCAGAGGGTAAGCCTCTCGCCCTCGTCACGGCCGCCCACGTCATCTCCACGTCGCCAATCAGCCTTTATGAGTGGAAGCTCGTCAGGTCTGACGGAACGTATGCTGAGCATGGGTATGCGCGAGGATTTTCCTCTAAATGCATTCCCACACTCAAGTCAAACATTTACGCCGACGTGGCGTATTGCGGGCTGGGATTCTCTCCCTCGGGTCTCGTCGTCCCAGACGAAATGTGGAGGGAGCTCTCGGATAGGCCTAATCTCACAGGAGACAGCGTTCCTGTGCCCCTTCGCGTAAGATCTGGTTTTTCGGGAAGGGAGGCCAAGGTCGCCGGTTTCTTCGTGGTTGACGAGAGGCTCTATTTCGTCATTCTCTACGAGGCTGAATCCGGAGAGAGCGGCGAGAGTTTCTTCGACCCCAAGAGTGGCGCGCTTCTGGTCCTTAATGGCACCCTGCCGGCAAGTGATCAATTCAGGGAGAACTTTCGAGTGCCCCCTGATATGAGCCGAATCACCCTTGCGACACCGGTTCACTTCAACATGAAGCGTGAGCGCGGTTAGCCAGCGTTTGTCCCTCAGGGGACTTCAGCCGGAGGAGAGATCCTCCGGCTTTTTATTTCAAGGGATGTGCCGAGGCGCTGGCTACTCGTGATGGTATTTCTCGTTCCTGAGAATGGTGAAGGCGCGGTAGAGCTGCTCGAGGAAGATGACGCGCACGAGGTCGTGGGGAAAGGTCATCTTCGAGAGGGCGATCTGCCCGTCGGCCATGTCGCGCACTGCCTGCGAGAAGCCGAAGGGCCCGCCGACGACGAAGGCGAGGCTCTTGGGTGACATGACGAGCTGCTTGTCGAGAAACTGGCTGAACTCGACCGAGCCGTACTCGCGGCCGTGCTCGTCGAGGAGGAAGACGCGCTCGAACTTGTCGAGCACCTTCTCGAGGCTCTCATCGGAGGTCTCGACGAACTCGAACTGATTGTACCTGCCGATGCGTTTTGCGTAGTCGGCGATGGGGTCGCGCAGGGGCGCTACGTTCGTCTTGCCGACCGTGACGAGAGCGATTTTCATATTTATTTTAGGATCTGTTTAAGTTCTTCTGCGTCCACGCGCCACCTCTCTCCGTCGAACCACTCGCCGCCGCGGAACTGAAGCTTGTAGGTGTCAGACGGGCGCTGAAGCGAGCCGAGATAGGCGTACTTTACGCCCGCGCCCTCGTTCGCCTGAGTCTTTGCCCAGTCGATCGCCTTGAGCATCATACCGAGGCCGCGGGACGGCTCG
The DNA here is from genome assembly GCA_966243015.1 of uncultured bacterium. GTDB lineage: Bacteria > Patescibacteriota > Minisyncoccia > Phycocordibacterales > UBA6065 > UBA6065. The sequence continues at coordinate 9,820 of CBIMES010000001.1, forward strand.
CTCGGGTCGGTCACGTAGAACGGGTAGCTGTAGTGGAATATGCCCGAATCGAGGTAGCAGATGGCGTGACCCACCGGCATGCCCGTGCGTGTGTCGGTATAGGTGAGAAGGAGGTTAAAGTTGCCCTCGGTCTCGCTTGTGAGAAGCTCCTTTACCTTGTTGGCGCTGAAGTCTGCGCCGTGTGCGTCGTAGAAGTCCTTGGCGAGTTTTCCTATCTCCCAGGAGTATTCTCCTGTCTTGAGGGGGAGCGTGCGGGCGGAGAGGGTGAGGTACTCGCTTTTGCGTGAGACACGGCGGTTCTCGCTTGAAGGGAGGAATTCTGAGAGGTTCACACGAAAGCTGCGCGTCTTGTTCATGACGCCCCTGCCGACGCGGGTGAAGACGTACCCTGCGTCATAGAGCGCGCCCACGGCCTCCGGCGAGAAATCGCTCGTTATCTTGGTGTCCCAGTTAAGGTATGCCATATGGGTATTAAGGTACACCGCGCCTTGGCGTAAGGCAAACGGTGGGGTAGTATCGACCCTAGATACTCTTTACCATCATGAAAACACGTTCCAGCGTTGTTTCTTGGGACCACGGGGTCCCGAGCATTCCAGAAAGTGCCAGGGGTCTTCTCACGGATCTCTGTTTCGCCGATGACGACGTTATTGGCGGTAAGGTTGATACTATTGTTGTGTGTGGGGGTCAGTATGATTTGGGGAAGATGGCCGGCCTCGTCAAGAGGACCATCAGGGAGACGAACCCCGTCTGCCTCATCGTGACGGGCGGATCAAAGATGTCAGGGGCGGGGATATACGAGGGTCTGCCGGAGTCTCGTGCGCTCGCCGTGTTCCTTGCTGGGAACTCTCTGCCGCCGGGCTCTATCTTCATCGAGGAAGCGTCGACCGATTTCAGCGACGCCGTCGGGAGGGCGGTCAAGCTGCGTCCTCCCATGGTGATCGCGAAATCAGTTGTTGTCGTGTCGCCGGCCCATGTAAGTCGTCGGGCGGGACTCGTTCTCGGGGGCAGGCTTCCCGGCAGTGTTCTGGTGCATCACCGATCCTGTTCCGTTCAGCCTCCACAGGGGTGCCCTCCGATCATGCGAAGGAACTGGTGGGGTCACCCGTTCAGCAGGTCGTTGGTGTGGCGGGAGTTCCTCGAGCTCGAGCGCCTCCTGGCGACGGACAGGGTCACGTGTCCTGACGACTTGAGGTTCAAGGTGGGGAACATACGTTCCATTGTGTCGAGGTGACGGGACGTAAAAGCAAGGCGGTGGCACTCGTGCCACCGCCTTTTACTTTGCCGCAATCGTCTTGTCTTCTAGTGGAGGCCGATCCAGACGCCGAGGATGACGAAGCCGAGGTGAATGATCCAGAGGCGCATGATGGTCTTCTCCTCGCTCCAGCCCATGAGCTCGAGATGGTGGTGTATCGGTGCCATGCGGAGGATGCGGCGGCCGAACGCATGTCGGGCGATCGCCTGGGCGATTACGGAGGCTGCCTCGGCGTAGAACATGAAGGCTATGAAGGGGAGGATCGCCATGCTGTTCGTGGCGAGGGCGTTGATGGCGAGCAGTCCGCCGAGGCCGAGCGATCCCACGTCTCCCATCTGGAAGCGCGCGGGCTTCACATTGAAGTAGGTGTAGGCAACGAGCGATCCCGCCGTGACGGCATTGAGGATGGCGAGTGAGTCGTACCCGAAGACCCACGAGAGGAAGGAGAGGGCGCCGAAGGTCGGGATGAGCATGCCGCCAGCGAGCCCGTCCATACCGTCAGAGATGTTCACTGCGTTCGCCGTGAACATGACCACGAGGATGATGAGGGGGACGATGAAAATGCCCAGGTCGACGAAGCCGAGAAAGGGAACGTAGAGGTCCTGCCAGGTTGATCCGAGCTTCCAGTAGATCCACCATGCCGAGACGGCGCCCGCCGCGAGCTGGAGGAGAAGCTTCTCGTGCACGAGTACGCCGCGTCGCTGCTTCGAGCCGAAGACGGTGGTGATCCTCTTGATGACAGTCCAGGGCAGGGTGACGGCGAGCCAGACGCGCACGTACCAGAGGTTGTGAACCCTCATGAGCTTCACGGTCTGCGAGAGGCTGCGCTGCCTGCGGACTGATCCGAAGACGTTGAGGAGGTCGTCAATCGCACCGAGGAGGGCGGAGAGGAGCATCACGCCGACGGGGACCCAGGTGAAGGCGCGGTCCCAGTTGAAGAGGTAGGTGAAGAGGGCGACGCAACCAATGACGAGCAGGCCTCCCATGATAGGAGTATTCGCCTTGTCCTGACGGCCCTCGAGGGTGAGGGTGTGGTCTCCCTCGTTCTTCCGCACGATGCCTGTGCGGGCGAGCGAGCGGATAAGAAGAGGTGCGACGCACAGACTCGCGAGGCAGGCGAGGAGGGAGGAGCCGAAGATGACAGACAGTGTTTCGAGCATGGTGCGAGTATTATTCCATAAAAGCCCTCAGCCGACGAACCGTGACCTCGCGGGCGTCGAGGGCGGTTTGGTGGGTGTGGTTCGTTGGGCCGATCTCGCCCTTCTCCTTCCAGGTTCCACCGAGCAGGTTATCACCGTGGACGATGATGTCTCCCTCGCGCACGCCGTGGTCGTAGCGGCCGTCAGAGGGCCAGGCGTACGAGTGAGCATAGGAGAGGCGGGTGCCGCCCTCGGTTCTCTCTACCGAGGTGATAACGAGGATGTGGTTGTAGGTCTTCTCTGGGCCCGTGCCCATGATAGACACGAAGTCGCCGGCCTTCGCCTCTGACGCGCCTATGGGCGCGCTGTTCCTCTCGCTCGAGAAGGTTGCAACACCGACGTTCTCGGCCGGCCTGAGGCGGGCGATGATTTTTCCGAGGAAGCCCTTTCGGTTGGTGTGTATCTTCGAGGCAAGGCTCTTACCGCGTCGCTCGGCGAGCGCGGCCGTGAGCACGTGGAAGGCAAAGCCGGAGCAGTCTACGCCCAGGTCCTCGCTCACGAGGAATTCCTTGAGCTTGTCGGTCGAGAGGGAGTTGATACTGATGCGCTTCTTGAGGGCGCATATCTCTGCCTCCTCTGCTATGTCCTCGGGTGTCCCTTTGCCGACGAGCACGCGGAGGCCGCTCTTGCCGCCGCGTCTTCGGTTGTTGAAGTAGGGGCACGAGGGCTTGGTGCCGACGGGCAGGGAAAGGTAGCGGTCGATGACCGCTCGGGCGCTCGCCTCGATGGTGTCGGGGGTTACCTGATGCATGATCGTATGAGTTCGCCTCGCTCGCCGAGGATATTGTGTCCCTTCATTATACCCCTCTCCGACTGTATGCGGAAAAGCTCCTTGTTGTGTTCGGTGTTGCCGTACGCGGTCACGGTAAGGCTCTGTGACTCGAGGCCCGCGACATTGACCGCGTGCGGAATTTCAGTGACTCGCTGAACAATCTGGGCGCCGTCGCGGATGATGCGAAAGTTGGTGTCGTCGACCGCCTGGCCGGTGAGGGCGGCGAGGTGAATCTCGAATATGGTGGGAGACATGCCGAGCCTTGTTTGAAGTTGTGACTCAAAAGTGGTCGAGGCGGGCTGGCGAGCGTTAATCTCGAGGAGGAATATCTCGCGAGTGAGTGAGTCCTGTACGACATCGATGCCGAAGAGGCCTCGCCAGCCGTCGCGCCTCAGTCTCTCGCCGACGGTGCGGGCGATGTGGCGGATTCTGCCGAGCTCGTCCTCAGAGAGGCTGTCGTGCGGAAGACTCCAGTCATTGCCGATGGTCGAGAAGGGCAGGTCGGTGAAGGGCTTGAGACCGGTGATCTGGTAGCTGATCGAGCCGACGATGACGCCTGCCTCGGTCACGACTGAATTAACGGTGAATACCGGCCCGTCGACGAACTCGACGACGCGGCACTCGCGCTCGGGGAATTTGGCCCTGAACTCGTCGAGAGCGGCTGCCGTCTCGATGATGAAGGTTCCCTGGCCGGTGTGCGAGTGGTTGAACTGAAGGACGAACTTCTCTCCCTCGAAATTCACGTCCTTCACCGTCGTTACGGCATGCGGGGGCAGGAGCATTGCGTCGTCGTTGAGCCAGCTGACCTGTGACACCTTCTCTTCGACGCGCTTGGCGAGGTCTGCGAACGGGTTGACGAGTCTCCACTCGCGCTCGGCGGCGAGTCGCTCGATGCGCGGCGTGTTCTGAAAGACGACGATGTTGGCTTTGAGGGTGTCGATGGTCTGGGCGACCTGGGGTAGGTAGAGAAGGTCGAAGGTATCGAGCGTTCCGCGCGCATCCTTAATGAGGATGACGTTGTCGCCGTGCCTCTTCTGCGCCGCCTGACCCTGAGGGGTGTCGTTGGTGATGATGAAGTAGTTGCCCCCCGGCTCCATGCCCAAAGCTCGCTCAATGTCGCGAGTTATGTAGACAATTGGCCGTTTTTTATCCATAATCGTCCATATTACCATGAGTACGCTCTATATAGTGGCTACGCCGATTGGAAACCTCGAAGACATCACGCTTCGGGCTTTGCGCGTGCTTGGCGAGGTGTCAGTCATCTTCTGCGAGGATACGCGCACGACGCACGTGCTCCTGAATAAGTACGACATCAAGACGCCGACCGAGAGCTTCCATTCGCAGAGCCCGCTCTCGAAGATGGATCGCATCCGGGCCCTGCTCGAGGAGGGCAGGGACATTGCTCTCGTGTCCGACGCAGGTACGCCGGGAATCTCTGACCCGGGAATGCTGCTCGTCTCCGAAATTCGCTCGCGACTGCCGGAAGTTTCCGTCATCGCTATTCCGGGAGCGTCGGCGCTTACCGCCGCGATTTCTGTCGCGGGCAAGCCACTTCACGAGTTCACCTTCCTCGGCTTCCTGCCGCACAAGAAGGGAAGGCAGACTCTGTTTGAGGAGATTAAGGCGAGCGAGCGCCCGTTCGTGTTCTACGAATCGCCCCATCGCATCGAGAAGACCCTCGAGTCGCTCAAGGGCTCGGGCAAGGTCGTGACTATCCTCCGCGAAATCACCAAGGTCTACGAGTCGTACGTTTCCGGCACGGCCGAGGAGGTTCTTGAGTCCTTCATCAAGAACCCGGAGACCCTGCGCGGCGAGTTTGTCGTCATCGTCAATAATTAGGTATAATCGTCTCACCATGAAATACAGGAACATCATCATCGCCCTCGGTTTTGTCACGGCTATTCTCTCGTTCCTCGGCATTCCTCGCTCGTGGAAGGAGATTGCCTTTGTGCTTGTCGGCGGCGCCATTGTCGCGCTCGCGTATCTCTCGGGTCTCGGCCAGAGACACCCATAAATACGAGCCTCTTGTCAGGGCGGAAAAGGACCGTCTCCGAAGAGGGTGGTTCTTGCTTTTGTCTGTATGGTGTGATATAATTGATAGCGAAAACCAACCACAACAACTGATATAAAAGGAGGTCCTTTAAAACATGAAATCTGTCATTGGCTCGTGGCGTCCGTTTCAGAATGTGTCGAGTCCGGAAATGAGGGGCGTGGCGCTTGGTAAGCTCTTCAAAAACGTTCTCGCGCTTCTTGCCGTCGTTGCTGCGTCATATTGGGTCTATCGGATAACGATATGGCCCGAACTTGAAGGGAAGATTTTCTGGAGGGCTTGGTCGGCGATCCTCGCATACCTTGCTATCCGGAAAGTCCTTCGCTTCGTCTGCCGAGGCTTCTTCGCGTGCACTAACTGCCGCCGTCTCAAGACGGCTCGACACGTGAATCCCGTCGTGGTTTGTGGCGGCACGGGCTGTCACGAGTGCGCCGAGCTCCAGGAGAGGCTGCGAAAGATCATCGAGGAAGAGCATCAGCATATGGTGGCCATTCAGGCGAAGCCTTTTCCGGGCGGCGATCCCGTGGGGACCGTCCCGCGCAATCGGCCGACCGTCAGCAGGTTTGCCGCCCATACGGGCTAGTCGGGGCACCTGCCCCAGCAAACCGTCTCGCTTCGGCGAGGCGGTTTTTTCTTTTCCCGCATCTTTCCATATTCCCTTAAAAATGGGACAATGAGCCAAATTATGACAAGCGACGACAAAGTCACATATTTCGCCGAGACCGACTCGCGCAACAAGCGGGTCAAGTTCGGCATCAAGGCTAAGGACCGCACCCGACACACCTACGTGATCGGAAAGACGGGAATGGGTAAGTCGACCCTTCTCGAGAACATGGCAGTGCAGGACATTCAGGGTGGGGAAGGTGTCGCCTTCATCGACCCGCACGGAAAGACCGCCGACCTCCTCCTCAACTACGTCCCCGAGCATCGCATCAAGGACGTGGTGTACTTCGCGCCGTTCGACACGGACTTCCCGATATCCTTCAACATCATGGAGGACGTTGGCTACGATAAGCGACACCTCGTCGTTTCCGGCCTCATGTCCACCTTCAAGAAAATCTGGGTGGACGCATGGTCGGCGCGAATGGAGTACATTCTCTCGAACACGCTCCTCGCGCTTCTCGAGTATCCTGACGCGACGCTCCTCGGCGTGAACAAGATGCTCGCCGACAAGGAGTATCGCAAGAAGGTCGTCGACAATATCACTGACCCCGCAGTGAGGTCTTTCTGGGTGGACGAGTTCGCCAAGTACACCGAGAAGTTCGCCGCAGAGGCGACTCCGGCGATCCAGAACAAGATCGGACAGTTCACGAACAACCCACTCATCCGAAACATCATCGGCCAGCCGAAGTCGTCGTTCGACATCAGGAAGCTCATGGACGAGAGGAAAATTCTCATCATCAACCTCTCGAAGGGAAGGGTGGGTGACCAGAACGCGAACCTCCTCGGTTCGATGCTTATCACCAAGATCTACCTCGCGGCAATGTCCCGTGCGGACGTGAGCGAGAAGGTCATGAAGACGCTCCCTCAGTTCTATCTGTACGTGGACGAGTTCCAGAACTTCGCCAACGAGTCCTTCGCGGATATTCTCTCGGAGGCCCGAAAGTACAAACTCAACCTGACCATCGCCCATCAGTACATCGAGCAGATGGAGGAGGAGGTGCGCGCCGCCGTGTTCGGTAACGTGGGTACCATGATCGCGTTCCGCGTAGGCTCGTACGACGCCGAGATTCTCGAGAAGGAGTTCTCGCCGAAGTTTACTGCGGAGGACATCGTAAACCTGGGATTCGCCCAGATTTATTTGCGTCTCATGATCGACGGCATCGGCTCGCAGCCGTTCTCGGCAACGACGCTTGGCCCTATCGCTGAGCCTGCGGTCAATTTCGTGCCGCAGATTCTCGAGAGCTCCCGATCGCAGTTTGCCCAGCCTCGCTCGACGGTCGAGGAGATGATCAAGACGCAGATGGCCGCGACAGTCGCGGCTGCCCCTGCCGGCGGTCCACGATCGGGCGAGAGGAGGCCGGGTGACAGGCCTGACGCCGCGCACAAGTCGGCGCCCTCTTCTACGGCTCATAACGCGACCCCCGCTGCGCACGGTCCCGCTCATGCAGCGCCGCACCAGGCACATGCGCCTCAGCCGCGCCGAGACACCCATCTTGCCCAGGCACCGAGCCGAGAGTCCCAGCCTCGTCACGACGCCCCGCGTCCGAGCGAGCCGCGCCGCGTTGACCTGCATCCAAAGCCCGAGGCGCCGCGAGAGCGTCCCGCTCCTCCCCCCGCTGACGGTTCGGACGGTTTCCAGAGCCTCAAAGACCTGAAGGCGGTCGTTCAACCTGCCTCGACCTCGTCTTCATCGCCTTCCTCACCGGCGCAGGGCGCAGCCGAGAGGAAAGGGGTCACCGCCGAGAGCAGGCTCGACCTTCGCGCCGCACTTGCCTCTATTGCGCCGGCTGCTATCGTGAAGCCTACCGCCCAGCCGAAGGCGGAGTCTCCGGCCCCAAAGGCAGAGACTCCTCCCCAGACGGTAACCGCGCCGACCCCGCCGCCGCAGAAGCCACCCGAGGCCAAGCCGGCGACGCCAGCCGGCCCTCCGCCTGTCGCCCAGAAGCCCTCGTCCGTGACAGACGTCCCGGTCTCGAAGGAGAGGGAGGGCATAAAGGAGGTTCCCGAGCACGTGCTCAAGAAGATTCTGGAGGTATAAATAAACACCATTCACACACATGACATTAAACAAGTTTCTCCGATGGACTGCGATCGCTTCAGTGTTCTCGCTCTGCATCGTCCCTTTCATAGTCTCTGAGTCCCTCTTCTTTCCGTACATCGTCGGCAAGAACCTGTTTTTCAGGGTCATCGTCGAGATCGGCTTCGCCGCCTGGCTCCTGCTCGCGCTCCGCGACTCCTCCGCCCGGCCTCGTCTCTCGGCGCTTCTTTGGTCGTTCGTGGCCTTCACGGGCGTGATGGGTCTCGCCACTGTCTTCGGCGAGAACGCGTGGAAGAGCTTCTTCTCCAACTTCGAGCGCATGGAGGGGTACATCACGGTCCTTCATCTCTTTGCCTACTTCGTGATGGCTGCGACGGTGCTTAACACTGAGAGGCTTTGGACGAGGTTCCTTCAGACCTCGATCGGTGCGAGCCTCATCGTGTCGGCTCACGGGCTTCTTCAGCTTGCCGGCGCGACTGCCATCAACCAGGGAGGCAACCGACTTGACGCGACTCTCGGCAACGCGATCTACCTCGCCGTCTACATGCTCTTCAACATGTTCTTCGCGGCGATTCTCTTCGCGCGAGACAGGTCTCTGTGGAAGCGCGTCGCGTACGGTGCCGTTATTCTCATTCAGTTTGTCGTGCTCTATAACACGGGAACGCGAGGAACAGTCTTCGGCCTCCTTGCCGGAACGCTTGTGACGTCAGCCCTCGTCGCCCTCTTTGATAAGGCAGACAAGAGGCGTCGCATCATTGCCTCGGCGATTATCGGTGCGGCCATCGTCCTTGTGGGAACCTTCCTCGCCATCAGGAACACGGGCTTCGTCACCGAGAGCCCGATTCTCTCGCGCTTTGCCTCGATCTCGTTCCAGGGCCAGGGACGATCGTACATCTGGCCTATGGCCATCGATGGCTTCAAGGAGAAGCCCATGCTCGGCTGGGGTCAGGAGAACTTTAATTACGTCTTCAACGCCCACTACAACCCTGCCATGTACGGCCAGGAGCAGTGGTTCGACCGGGCCCACAACGTCTTCCTCGATTGGCTTATCGCCGGAGGCCTTCTCGGTCTCATGGGGTATCTCGCCCTGTACGTCTCGGGAGTCTGGCTTCTCTGGAAGAAGGGGGCGGACGTCTCCTTTGGCGAGAAGGCCTTGCTTACCGGCCTTGGAACCGCCTACTTCGTGCACAGCCTCTTCGTGTTCGACAACATCACGAGCTACATCTCGTTCGTCTCGGTTCTCGCCTTCATTCACTTCAGGTCGACTCGCCTCGCGCACCCTGTCGCCTCAAAGGCTCCGGAGGTCGAGGGTATTACCGCTCGCGCGGTCGGCGTGGCTGTCCTTGTGGCACTCAGCTTCTCGCTCTCGTTCTTTAACTGGAAGGCGTATGCTGCGGGCAGGGAGCTTCTCGACGGCCTCCGCGCAGTAAGCGTTGACCCGATCGACCCTCAGCTTGCGCTCGACTCGTTCAAGGCGTCTCTCGAGTACAACACTATTGGCAGGGCAGAAACTATCGAGCGCCTCATAGAGGCGGCGCAGAAGGTTAATTCGTCAGGTGCGCCTATCGCCATCCGACAGGGATATTACGAAATGGGTCGCGACGCCCTCGAGGCCCAGCTCGCTCGAGCGCCGGGTGACGCCCGCTACGAGCTCTTCGCGGGAGTCTTCTACAGCTCCTATGGTCACTACGACAAGGCCGAGGCGCACTTCCTCGAGGCCCAGAGGCTCTCGCCGACGAAGCAGACCATCATCTTCGCGCTCGGCAGCCTGTATCTCAACACCAAGGAGTACGACAAGGCGATCGCCGTATTCAAGCAGGCCTACGACCTCGAGACCTCGAATCGAGACGCGGGCAATTATTACGCCATCGCCCTCATCTACGCGGGCCGCGAGGCCGAGGCGAGGGCTTTCCTCAAGCAGGCGTTTGGCAGCGACGACATGACCGGCGACGTGTTCCTGAGGGCCTACGTGAACTCGGCTGACTGGGCCAACGTCATCAAGATATTCAGGGCGCGCATCGTCGCGAACCCGACCGACATGAGCCTTCGCCAGAACCTCGCCGCCGCGTACGTGCAGGCTGGTGACAAGGCGAACGCCATCTCCGTTATTCGCGAAATGATCAAACTTGTTCCTGACTTCAAGGCGCAGGGCGAGGACTACATCCGCCAGATCGAGGCCCTCGGTCGCTAGCGAAATACGCATGAGGTTCGAAGAGCACATTCCTCTCGCGCCCCGAACGACGTTCCGCATCGGCGGAACGTCTCGGTATTTCTGCGAGCCGACAACAGAAGGCGAAGTGAGAGAGGCTCTCTCTTTTGCCCGTGAGCGGGGCGTGCCCCTGCTTGTCCTCGGTGGTGGCTCGAACATGCTTGTCGGCGATGGGGAGTTTCTGGGACTTGTCATGAGCATGGGGCTTCGCGGCATCCGCGACACAGTCTCGGGCGACTCGGTGACGCTCGAGGTCGGGGCGGGGGAATCATGGGACGAGTTCGTCCGGTTCTGCGTCGATAGGGGCTACTGGGGCGCGGAGAACCTCTCGCTTATCCCTGGGACTGTCGGCGCGTCCCCCGTTCAGAACATCGGTGCCTACGGAGTCGAGGTAAAGGACCTTGTCGAGTCCGTGTCGGTTATAGACTCGCTCACGGGCGAGGGAAGGGTGCTCTCGAATGCTGAGTGTGCCTTCGCATACCGCGACAGTGTCTTCAAGTCATCCGTCGGAAAGCATCTCATCATCACGTCTGTTACATTTAAGCTCTCGACGGCCCCTCGCCCAAACCTCTCTTACAAGGACCTCAAAGAATATTTTGCGGCCAGAAATATCCCCGATCCGAGCCTTCGCGACATTCGCGAGGCAACGATTGCTGTCAGACGGTCGAAGTTCCCGGACCTCAATCGTTTCGGAACCGCTGGATCGTTTTGGAAGAATCCGATCATATCTGCCGATGAGTTTGCGCGTCTCAAGGCGGCGCATCCGCTCATCCCATCCTACCCTGCGGGCGAGAGGGTAAAGGTGCCCTTGGCGTGGATTCTCGACAATGTCTGCGGTCTCAAAGGGTATGCCCAGGGTAAGGTGTGTCTCTTCAGAAACCAGCCCCTCGTCCTTACCGTCGAATTCGGCGCCACGGCGGCCGAGGTTCAGGCCTTTGCGGCCCATATTGAGGCCGTGGTACTGGAGAAAACAGGAATCACGATTGAGAGGGAAGTCAACATGGTTTTATGCTAGAATGGACGGCCTATGGCATCATTCCTATCCAAGCTGTTCGGCGACCAGAATTCCCGCGATCTGAAGCCCTTTTTGGCTCTTGTTCCGCAGATAAACGCCTTCGAGCCCGCCATCAGCGCCCTCTCGGACGAGGCGCTCAAGGCAAAGACCTCTGAGTTCAAGAATCGACTCTCCGGCGCGAGCGGAAAGGCCGAGACACTCGACGACATTCTTCCCGAGGCCTTCGCCGTCGTGCGCGAGGCGTCGAAGCGAACCCTCGGCCAGAGGCACTTTGACGTACAGCTCGTCGGAGGTGCCGTCCTTCACAGCGGCGGCATTCCCGAGATGCGAACCGGAGAGGGAAAGACTCTTGTGGCGACCCTGCCCACGTACCTCAACGCGCTCACCGGCCACGGCGTGCACGTGGTGACCGTCAACGACTATCTCTCGAGGCGAGACGCCGCGTGGATGGGCCAGGTCTATGACTTCCTTGGCCTCTCGGTCGGCATCATCGGCCACGAGGTCTCCTATCTCTACGACCCAAAGCATTACGCCGAACCCGCCCAGGAGGACGCCGCTGACGAGAAGCGCGACGAGACGGGCTCGTTCAAGGTCGCCCAGGACTTCCTCAAGCCGTGCACCCGAAAGGAGGCGTACCAGGCGGACATTACCTACGGAACCAACCAGGAGTTCGGCTTTGACTATCTCCGCGACAATCTGGAATACGATGCCGTGAACCTCCGCCAGCGCGAGTGGAACTTCGCCGTCGTGGACGAAGTGGACTCGATCCTCATCGACGAGGCGCGAACCCCGCTCATCATCTCTGCGGCGACCTCAGAGTCAGAGGATCTCTACCGCATCTTCGCTCACCTCGCCAAGGGGTACGTCAAGGACGTCGACTTCACCGTCGATGAGAAGCGAAAGGCCGTCAGCCTCACCGACGCCGGCATCACCAAGGCAGAGAAGGCCCTGAACATCGAGAACATCTACACCGACCGAGGGGTGAAGTACGTCCATCACCTCGAGACTGCCGTTCGCGCCCAGGCCCTCTTCAGCAACAACAAGGAGTACGTCGTGAAGAACGGCGAGGTCATCATCGTCGACGAGAACACGGGTCGCATGCAGCCGGGCCGACGCTGGTCAGAGGGCCTTCACCAGGCCATCGAGGCAAAGGAGGGCGTGAGCATCCAGAAGGAGAGCAGAACCTTCGCGTCTATCACGTACCAGAACTTCTTCCGCCTCTACAAGAAGCTCGCGGGAATGACCGGAACCGCGCTCACCTCACGCGAGGAGTTCTTCAAGGTGTACCGCCTCAACACCATTTCAATACCGACCAACAGGCCGATCGCGCGAATCGACCACGACGACTTCATCTTTCAGACCGAGAAGGGCAAGTTCAAGGCCATTGCCCGCAAGGTCAAGGAGCTCAACCAGAAGGGTCAGCCGGTCCTCATCGGTACCGTCTCTATCGAGAAAAACGAGCTCCTCTCCGCGTACCTCGAGAAGGAGGGTGTGAAGCACGAGCTTCTTAACGCCAAGAACCACGAGCGCGAGGGAGAGATTGTCGCGCAGGCAGGAAAGTTCGGTGCCGTGACCATCGCCACCAACATGGCCGGTCGAGGAGTCGACATCAAGCTTGGCGGAAACCCAGCGACCGCAGAGCAGGTAGAGAAGGTGAAGGAGGTCGGCGGGCTCTTCGTGCTCGGCACTGAGCGACACGAGGCCCGACGCATCGACAACCAGCTCCGAGGACGAGCCGGACGACAGGGAGACAAGGGAGAGACCCAGTTCTTCGTGTCACTCGAGGACAATCTCATGCGCGTCTTCGCGACCGACATGATCAAGAGGATGATGGGGCGCTTCGGCATCGCCGAGGACGAGCCGATCAACAACGGCATGATCACGAGGTCTCTCGAGACCGCGCAGACCCGTATCGAGGGCTTCAACTTCGACGCGCGAAAGCACGTGCTCGAGTACGACGACGTGATGAACACGCATCGAAAGTCCGTATACGCGAGGCGCAGGAAGATGCTTCTCGGCACCGACGACGAGGTGGTCGCCGAGCTCATGTCCATCGTCGACGAGACGAACGACGAGGTCATGGTTCTCATCGACGCGAAGAAGAAGGCCTTGGGCGACGCGGGATTCGCGTCCGCCGTCCGCCGTCTCTTCCTCCAGACCATCGACATGTTCTGGGTCGAGCATCTCGAGGCCATGGATCACATGCGCTCGTCGGTCAACCTTCGCGCGTACGGTCAGCGCGATCCGCTCGTCGAGTACAAGAGGGAGGGACTCATGCTCTTCAAGAACATGCAGAACTCCGTCATCTCGCAGGTCGTCAACATGCTCCCCGGACTCGGCGGCACGACGATCGAGCAGAAGCCCCTTAACACCATCGAACAGGACGCCAAAGGCATTCTCGGAAGCGGTTCGAACGCCGTGGCGTCCTCGGGCGACAAGCTCGGCAGGAACGAGAAGGTCACTATCGTGAAAGATGGGGCAGAGATGGAGGTGAAGGCGAAGAAGTTGGATCAGTACCTCAAGACAGGTTGGAAGGTAAAGTAGAAAAAAAGCCTCTCGGAAACGCACGGGTATTTTCCTGCTGGAAAATTCCTCGAGCTCGCGTCATGCAGCGACCGAGTCGTTTCCGAGGGGCTTTTGTTTTCTGTTGTACCTTGACATACTTAGTTTTCGATGTAATTTGATGGTTGTATGAATATGCTCTTCCCATGTGCGGGAGGCCTCAACCGGGGCCTCCCTGATACCAATGACGACGTTGCTTGTTCCGCGGCTGCTGGGCAACTCATCGTCGAGGCCTACGGCAAGCGTCGTGAGCCTTCTCCGTTCAAGGTGGGTGACATCGTTGCTGTCCGTGACGGAATCAAAGTCCTTCTCGGAGGGCGGCGTTACATCGACTGCAATTCAGGCTCTGTGGCGGTCGAGGAGATTGGCTTCAGTTCCGACATCAGCCTGGTCGATGGCGAGCCCGTCGTAATTGGCTGGATCGCTCGGTTCAGGGGCGCGAAGTTCTTTGTCGCCTGTTCGAGTCTTTGTTTGGCCGCTTAACGTGTTGTCATTGGCGTAAACAAAGCGCCGGAGGTATAACCTCCGGCGCTTTTTCTTTGCCTGATTTTTCGGTTACCTAACCAAGGGCTTTCCCGTCATTCCCTCCGGATGCCTTACACCGATGAGGGCAAGGATGGTTGGGGCGATGTCGGAGAGGCCGCCTGACACCTCGTTCGGTCCCTTCACGAAGGCGAGGTCGTCGCTCGTGATGATGGCGGGGACGGGATTGATGGTGTGGGCGGTGTGCTTCTCGCCTGTGACGGGATCAATGTTGAGCTCTGCGTTGCCGTGGTCTGCGGTTACGAAGGCGACTGCGCCGACTGACTCGACGGCCTCGATGACTCGCTTGAGCTGTGCGTCGGTGGTCTCGATTGCCTTTACGATCGCCGGCACGTTCGCGGTGTGGCCGACCATGTCGGGATTCGCGAAGTTGATGAAGGTGAAGTTCGCCCCGGCCTTGATCTCCTCGATGGCCTTGTCGGCGATTGCCTCGGCGCGCATCTCGGGAGCCTCGTCGTGGGTCTTCACGTCCTTCCTGCTGTCGAGGAGCACGTGTTTCTCGCCGGGGTAGAGGGTCTGCACGCCTCCGTTGAGGAAGTAGGTCGCGTGAGGGAACTTCTCGGTCTCGGCGATATGGGCCTGGGTGAGGCCTGCGGCCGAAACCTCCTTTGCGATGGTGGTCTCGATGGTTGCGGGAGGGAAGGCGACGTCCGCGCCGAAGGTCTTGTCGTACTCGGTGAGGGTGACGAAGGCGAGATTGTCGGTCTTTACGCGCTCGAGCATCTTCTTCGAGATTTGGCGCGCTCGGTCAGAGCGGAAGTTGAAGAAGAAGACACCGTCGTTCTTTTGGATAGGGTAGCTCTTGCCGGTCTCGTCGAGGAAGATGACGGGCTCGAGGTGCTCGTCCATGACGCCCTTGGCGTGGAGGGCTGCGATGACCTCGGATGGCTTGTCGCTTGGCTTGCAGACGGTGCCCTTGCACTCGAAGAGGGCCTCCTCGGCCTTCTTCACGCGGTCCCAGTTGTTATCTCGGTCCATGGCGTAGAAGCGGCCGGTCGCGGTGGCAATGAAGCCGATGCCGGTCTTCTCAATCTCGGCCTCGAGGTCCCGAAGGAACTGCGCGGAGCTCTGCGGCGCGGTGTCGCGGCCGTCGGTGTAGACGTGAATGGCGACTTTCTCGATGCCGGCCTCCTTGGCAATCCTGAGGAAGGCGAAGAGATGGTCGCTGTGCGCGTGGACGCCGCCGGTGCCGAGAAGGCCCTTCACGTGGAGGGTCGAGCCGTTCGCCTTCACGTGATCGAAGAGCTTCACGATCGCCGGGATCTTGCCGAACTCATTGTTCCTGATCGACTTGGCGATGCGGACGAGGTCCGTGTCGATGATCTTGCCCGCGCCGATGGTGGTGTGACCAATCTCGCTGTTGCCCATCTGGCCCGCGGGAAGGCCCACGTGCTCGCCAGAGGCCTCAAGGAGGGTATGAGGCTTGTTCGCCCAGAGAGAGTCGAAGAAGGGTTTTTTTGCGGCTGCAACGGCGTTGTTCTGAGGGTTCTCGCTATGGCCCCAGCCGTCGAGGACTATGAGCACTGCCTGCTTGAAGGTTTTCATGGTTTTTGGGTATGTGTGAGCACATATTGTACCTCAAAGATGACGGTTGATAAGGTGCTTGACCTATCTATTTCTGAGTTGTAAGGTTTATAACAAAGCTGTTCTCTACAGCTCGGTGTCAGATCATAAACCAACCAAAAACAAGAAGAGAAAGCGTTAACAATGAATAAGCGTAGCGCCAGGAAATCGTCCACGGTATCTCAGGAAGAGCATCTCGATGGCAGAAAGGAAGATGTCATCCTCGACGCAATGGTTCGGGACTCCAAAGGTCCCTTGTGTAGGTCCCGGGTCTCAGGTGGAATCAATTGGGAATTGCTCGGCAGGTTCTTCGATGCCGACCAGCTCGCCTACGAAGAGTCCCTTTGTCAGCCCGCGGGACGTCGGTTTGTCCCGATTGGTGATTTCTCGGCCGATGCCGAGGAAAGTTACGGTGAGCACGGAGAGTGCGGTTGCGACGGCGAGTGCTGTTGCGAGGATGGTAAGGTTGTCCTTCGTGACTGCACCCAGTATGACCTCATGTCGATTCCCGAGGTCTTCAAGCGGCTCCTGCAGATTGTTCACAGGAGAATAACGGTGATCCGCGGAAAGTTGGTCGAGATCTTCGATCTCGTGTTCTCGTTTGAGTCGGCGGAGGAGCTTGGTTTGCTCCAGTCGGCCTGAGCGAGGAAGCAAAAGCCGCCCCACAAGGGCGGCTTTTTCATTTTTGTAGCGTGAGTTAGATCTTAAACGCGTCCTTGCCTGGGTAGATCGCCTTGTCGCCGAGTGCCTCCTCGATGCGGAGGAGCTGATTGTACTTGGCGATTCGGTCGGTTCGGGACGCCGATCCGGTCTTGATCTGGCCGGTTGCGAGTCCCACCACGAAGTCTGCGATGGTGACGTCCTCGGTCTCGCCTGATCGGTGCGAGATGACAGAGGTGTAGCCGTGCTTTGATGCGAGCTTGATGGCGTCGATGGTCTCGGTCACGGTTCCGATCTGGTTGAGCTTGATGA
This sequence comes from uncultured bacterium, assembly GCA_966243015.1. GTDB lineage: Bacteria > Patescibacteriota > Minisyncoccia > Phycocordibacterales > UBA6065 > UBA6065. The sequence goes on from CBIMES010000001.1 coordinate 26,658, forward strand.
GGATTGAGTTTCCGACGTTCTTGTCGATGCCCATCTGGAGTCGCGACGAGTTGGTCACGAAGAGGTCGTCACCCATGATCTGGACCTTGTCGCCCAGGGTCTTGGTGAGGAGCTCGTAGCCTGCCCAGTCGTCCTCGGCGAGGCCGTCCTCGATCGACACGATAGGGTACTTCTTGACCCAGTCAGCGTAGTACTCGACCATCTCCGTGGAGGTGAGCTTTCGGTTCTCGGTCTTGAGGTTGTAGACGCCGTTCTCGTAGAGCTCGGTCGCCGCTGCGTCGAGGGCGATGGCGATGTCGAGGCCCGGGGTGTAGCCTGCCTTCTTGATTGCCTCGATGATGGTCTCGATGGCAGCCTCGTTGTTAGGGAGCGAAGGCGCGTATCCGCCCTCGTCGCCGACAGAGGTGTTGAGTCCCTTCGACGAGAGGATCTTCTTGAGTGCGTGGAATACCTCTGCGCCGTAGCGGAGGGCCTCCTTGAAGGTCGGTGCGCCCAGAGGGACGATCATGAACTCCTGGAGGTCGGTCGAGTTCTCCGCGTGCTTGCCGCCGTTGAGCACGTTCATAAGGGGAACGGGAAGCCTCATCTTCTCGGTCGTGCCGCTAACCTTTCGGAAGTACTCGTAAAGGGGAATTTTCTGAGACTTCGCCTCTGCGTGCGCGAAGGCGAGGGAGACGCCGAGGATGGCGTTCGCTCCGAGGTTGCCCTTGTTCGGGGTGCCGTCGAGGTCGATGAGCGCCTTGTCGAGCGAGGACTGGTCGTAGGTGTTGCCTGAAAGAGCGGTCGCGATGGCGCCGTTCGTGTTGTTCACGGCCTTCGATACGCCCTTGCCGCCGTAGCGCTCCTTGTCGCCGTCACGGAGTTCGACTGCCTCGTGGCTGCCGGTTGAAGCTCCCGACGGAACCGCCGCCCGCCCGAACGACCCGTCGGCGAGGGTTACGTCGACCTCTACCGTCGGATTACCGCGTGAATCCAATATCTCTCGTGCTTTGACTGATGTGATTACTCCCATATGTGTGTGATTAATGTTGCGAGAGACCATTATAGACGCTTTTCGTCCCGTAATGTAGTGGACAAGGGGCGTGGGGTTAGGTGATATACTGAGGCCATGAAATTCATCATACGCATCCTCGCCGTTGCGGCGTCGGTCTTCTTTCTGCCTCACATCGTCTCTGGTATTGGCGTAAGTGACATCAAGGCGGCCCTTGTCGTCTCTGTGGCCCTTGCCCTTGTGAATCTGCTCATAAAGCCCATCATTACCCTTATCACGCTTCCTCTCAACCTTATTACCTTTGGTCTGTTTGGCCTGGTCGTGAACGGTGCCATCATGTACTTCCTGCCGGCGTTCCCGTTTGTCTCTGGCTTTACCGTGGCCACGTTCTGGGCCGCGTTCCTTGCCACCCTCGTTATCTCGGCGGTGAACTGGCTTGTCTCGAAGCTCTAATTTTAGATTTCCTTCATGTTTTTCCGAAAGCCTCTTATCGTCACCCATAACAGCCAGTTCCACGCGGACGATATTTGCGCCGTGGCAGTTCTGCATCTTGTCCTCAAGGGAAAATATCGCCTAATCCGCACGCGCGATCAGAAGATCATCAATTCCGCGGATTATGTCGTTGACGTGGGTGGCGTCTACGACGTCTCGCGTCAGCGCTTTGACCATCATCAGAAGGGTGGGGCGGGCGAGAGGCCTAATGGCATTCCGTATGCCGCCTTCGGTCTCGTCTGGAAGGAGTACGGTGTCATGCTGACGGGCTCGGATGCCGCGGCGCAAAGCATCGATGACAATATCGTCGCCCCCTTTGACGCGTCGGACAATGGCTTTGATATTGTCGACCTGCGCGTGAAGGGCATATCTCCCTTTAGCTTTTCTCATTACCTCACTGCCCTTAATCCTTCGTGGGACGAGGCACAGGACTTCGATGGTCAGTTTGTTAAGGCTGTGAATGCCGCGATTCCCATGTTGAGACGGGCGATTGAGCGCGCGGTTGAGGCAGAGAGGGGCAAGAAGCATGTCGAGGATGCCTACCAGAAGGCCGAGGACAAGAGAATCATTGAGCTCGACGGACAGTATCCGTGGCGAGAAGTGATGCTCTCTCATCCCGAGCCCCTTTTCATGGTTCGCAAGAGTGCCGAGGGAGGTACCTGGGGCGCTCGAGCGGTGCCGGCCGAAGAGACGGGTTTTGCGAATCGAAAGGATTTTCCGGCGGAGTGGGCGGGGCTGTCGGGCGAAGAGCTTGCCCGTGTTTCCGGTGTGCCCGATGCGACGTTCTGCCATGGCAAGAGGTTTCTCGCCGTCGCCAAGACAAGGGAAGGGGCGCTTGCGCTTGCGAGGAAGGCTCTCGGCGACGCCCCCTCTTCGAAGTCGGGCTTTACCCTCATCGAGCTTCTTGTCGTCATTGCTATCATCGCGCTTCTCTCGAGCGTGGTGCTCGCGAGCTTGAGCTCCGCGCGAGAGAAGGCTCGTCTCGCCGCCGCGCGCCAGTTTGCGGCGGGTACCTATCGTGCCATAGGGGACAGGGCCGTGGGGTCATGGACTTTTGACGAGTGCTCGGGGTCCACAATCGGCGACTTGTCTGGTTCTGGAAACACGGGTACCGGCCCTTCCGCCGCATGGTCATCCGACACGCCTTCGGGCCTCGGGTGCTCGTTCACGTTCTCGGGAGGATATTTCAATACAGGAATAAGCAACATGCCTGCCCTTGATGCGCCCAAGACGATCAGCGCGTGGGTGAAGTACACGGGGACGCCGGGAGGCAGCGTATTCAATATGTTCTCTGGAGGAAGCGCTGGAGTGCAGTTCGGCTTTCGTGGAACCACGGGCTTCGCCACATGGAGGTGGGGAGGCAGTATCCTCGTGCAGCTGCCGTCCCTGTTCTCGGCTGACGTCTGGCATCACGTTGCCTATGTGTTTGACGGCACGAATCACGTTCTCTACGTGGACGGGTCGGAGAGAGCTCGTGCTACGGGAGCAAACCAGACAGGGTCGGTCACTGCCGCCTCGGTTGGCGGTTCGGTCTACGACAATCTGGCGGGATCACTCGACGACGTTCGCGTCTACACTACGAGCCTGACGGCGTACGAGGTTCAGGGAGTCTATGCCGAGGGCATGGCGCGCCATGAATCCTTTGCCGTTGGTTCTGAAGAGGGTCGCTTTCGCGCAAATTAAACGGCTCACTGCACTGAGCCGTTTTTTAGTGGCTTTTAGAGCCATTTTCCGCTAATATGGTGCAATCATGGCATTCATAGACGAAATAGACTTTCACGTAAAGGCGGGCAAGGGCGGCAACGGCGTCGTTCGCTGGCTGCACGAGAAGGGCAAGGAGTTCATGGGTCCGGCCGGCGGCAACGGCGGCAGGGGTGGAGACGTGTACTTCGAGGCTGTCCGCGACATTGGCATTCTCGCGACCTACCGAAACACCAAGCTCTTCGAGGCGGCCAACGGAGGCGACGGCGGCAAGAAGAGCATGGACGGTGCTGACGGCGAGGACCTCATCCTCAAGCTTCCGGTCGGCTCTGTCGTGTATAACCGCGACACCGAGCAGCAGTTCGAGCTTCTCAGGGAGGGCGAGCGCGTGCTCGTGCTCAAGGGTGGTCGCTACGGCCTTGGCAACGAGCATTTCAAGGCCTCGACCAACCAGCGGCCAGAGCAGACTACCGAGGGGCGCCCGGGCGAGGAGGCTGACTTCCACGTCGAGGTTCGCCTCGTCGTCGACGCGGGCTTCGTCGGTTTCCCGAACGCGGGCAAGTCGTCTCTTCTCAACGCCCTCACCAACGCGAAGTCAAAGGTTGCGTCGTACCAGTTCACTACCCTCGAGCCGTCGCTTGGCGACATGTACGGCTTCATTCTCGCCGACATCCCGGGACTCATCGAGGGCGCGTCTGAGGGCAAGGGTCTCGGAGACAAGTTCCTCCGCCACATCTCGCGCACGAAGATGATTCTGCACTGCATCTCCCTCGAGAACGAGGACATTGCGGCTGCCTACAAGACTATCCGCCACGAGCTCGAGGCGTATTCCGAGGAGCTCGCGTCAAAGCGAGAGTTGCTTATTCTCACCAAGACCGACCTCGTCGACGACGAGACGCTCAAGGCCAAGGTGAAGGAGGCGAAGAAGCTCAACAAGGACGTGTTTGTCGTCTCGGTCATCAACGACGAGCAGGCGAAGGCCCTCAAGGACGATCTCGTTAAGATACTCCGAACCATCTAACATGAAGAACTACGTAACGACTGTCGGCCTCGAGATTCACGCGGAGCTCAAGACCGCGACCAAGATGTTCTGCGCCTGCAAGAACGACCCGTTCTCGAGCGAGCCGAACGCGAATGTCTGTCCAGTCTGCATGGGTCATCCGGGAACGCTGCCGGTCATCAACAAGAAGGCCGTCGAGTCGGTCCTTCGTGTGGGTCGCGCCATCGGTGCCGAGCTCGCTGACTTCACCGAGTTCGATCGCAAGAACTACTTCTACCCAGACATTCCGAAGGGCTATCAGCTCTCGCAGTACAAGTACCCGCTCGTGAAGGGCGGATTGGTCGGCGGCGTCGCCATCACCCGCGTTCACCTCGAGGAGGACACCGCGAGCTCGCTTCACGACACGGGCGACTACTCGCTCGTCGACTTCAACCGAGCGGGCGTGCCACTCATGGAGCTCGTGACCGAGCCCGTCATTCACTCGCCCGAGGAGGCCGGAAATTTCGGCAGGGAGCTCCAGCTTCTACTCCGAACCCTCGGCGTGTCCGAGGCGAACATGGAGAAGGGAGAGATGCGCGTCGAGGTGAACATATCGGTCGCCTCTGCGGAGGATACCGCTGCCCGAAAGTTCGGCACCAAGGTTGAGGTCAAGAACATTGCCTCGTTCAAGGCCGCCGAGAAGTCTATCGCCTACGAGACCGAACGCCATATCAAGATGATCGAGGCGGGCGAGAAGATTGTCCAGGAGACCCGTGGCTGGGACGACGCCACCGGCAAGACCTTCTCGCAGCGAAAGAAGGAGGATTCCCACGACTATCGATACTTCCCAGACCCAGACCTGCCGAAGCTCAAGATATCCGAGATTCCCGAGTTCTCGAACGAGCGGCTCGACGCCTCGCTTCCCGAGCTTCCGTGGGTCCGTCGCGAGCGCTACGCCGCTCTGGGCCTCAAGCCGCAGGAAATTTATATTTACGTAAGCATTCCCGAGGTGTCTGCCTTCTTCGAGGCGGCCTCCTCAGTATTTGGGGGCAAAAAGGAGTCAATCGCCCTGGTTTCAAACTACATCTCGAGCGACCTTCTCGGCCTCATCAAGAAGAAGAACGGGGAGGGCAGGGAGCATCTCATTGCCTCGCTTCCGTTCGGTCCTGTCGAGTTCGCCAATCTCATCCAGATGATTGAGAAGAAGGACGTGTCGTCCCGCGGCGCGAAGGACATTCTCGCCATCATGTTTGAGGAGGGAGGTGACCCTCAGAAGATCGCCGACGAGAAGGGTCTCATTCAGAAGAGCGACGAGGGGGCAATCAAGAAGATTGCCGAGGAGGTTGTCGCCGAGAACCCTCAGGCTGTTGATGAGTACAAGAAAGGCAAGCAGGCGTCCCTCATGTTCCTCGTTGGCCAGGGCATGAAGAAGTCGAAGGGTTCGGCGAATCCGGAAATGCTCAAGGCGGCGCTTCTTGCGCTCGTTTCCTAGACCGACTCTGCTACAATATTAGGATGAAGCACAAAATACTGGCTTTCGTCCTCATTTTTGCTGCCGTGCTCGCGGCAGGGTTCGTGATTGCAAAGAAATCAGCGTCCCAGCCTCTTTCTCCGGAGGTGTCTGACGCTCGTTCGCAGGATTCGCTCGATCGTGTCGTCGGAAGGCTCGGCGGCGAGACGTTCGACATCATGGTTGCCCGTACGGATGTCGAGCAAGAGAGGGGATTGGGAGGATTGGACGGCCTCGCCCCGAACGAGGCGATGATATTTCCGTACGAAAGGTCTGACTTCTACGGATTCTGGATGAAGGGCATGAAGTTCCCGATTGATATTGTTTGGCTGGACGAGAGTTTTCGTATCGTCCACGTCGAGGGCTCTGTCGGGGCTGATACGTACCCAAAAATCTACTCTCCGTCGGTGCCCGCACGCTCCGTCATCGAGTTTTCGGCGGGCACGATCGACCGTCTCGGGGTCTCGGTGGGAAACTTTATCGAAATAGAGGGCGCTCTCGGCCGGTAAAACCTCCCGCTTATTTTTTCACCACAAATTCTCCGAAAAAACACGGGGGATTTTTTGTTGTGCGACGGACTTTTTACCGCTTTGTTAAGACGTTTACGAGAATGCGGTGAACCAATGTATTTACTTTTCCCACCGCGCGTATCGTGATGATAAAATTTCCCACCGTTCGGGTTCTGTGGAAAAAATATCTGCGTTAGAATGTATCGACGAACGGTTTATCAGCGCAGAAATTATCATTCGAGATTATGAATATCTTTATCACAAAGAGGGATGGCACGAAGGAGCCATTTAACGCCGACAAGATCAATCGATCTATCGAGCGGGCGACCGAGGGCCTCTCTGACCCAGTGGCTATGGTGATGCAGATCGCGACCGACACGCATCTCACGCTCTACGATGGCATCACCACTACTGATCTCGACAAGGCGACCATCAACGCCGCCGTACAGAACATCCAGTACGATACCGATTTCGACAAGGTTGCCACCCGACTCCTCCTCAAGACCATCTACAAGAAGGTCATTGGCGAGTACAACGAGGACGACAAGTCCGATCTCGAGGCAAAGCACAAGGCTGGTTTCCTGCGCTATATCTCTGACGGCATCGCCGCCAACCGCCTGCACCCTGACATAGGGAGCAAGTTCGACCTCAACCGGCTCGCCGACGCCCTTCGCATCTCGCGAGACGACATCTTCCTGTATTCCGGCCTTGATGGTCTCATGAACCGATACGGCATCCGCGACGTGGCTCAGAATATCGTCGAGACCCCGCAGTACCTTTTCATGCGCATTGCCATGGGTCTCTCGTACAACGAGGCCGACCCTACTTCGTGGGCCATCCGCTTCTACGAGAAGATGTCTCGACACGAGTTCATTGCCGGAGGCTCGACCAATCTCGGCGCGGGAACCAATCGTCCGTCCCTCTCAAACTGCTTCCTTCTCGAGATTCACGACGACATGGAGCACATCGCGAAGTCCGTCTCGGACGTGATGCTTCTTTCGAAGGGCTCTGGAGGCATCGGTGCCTCGGTCACCAAGCTTCGCGCCGCGGGATCTCCTCTCAAGTCAAACTTCGGAGGCGCCTCGACGGGTCCTACGACGTTCGCCAAGATCATCGACACCGCCATCCGCGCTATCCAGCGAGGAGGCAAGAAGAAGGGTGCCCTCTGTTTCTACATGGAGAACTGGCACCTCGACTTCCCAGACTTCATTGATTGGAAGCACAACGCGGGCGACGACTATCTCCGCATGCGAACCGCTAACACCGCCGCTTTCCTTTCTGACGAGTTCATGAAGCGAGTCGTGTCGGGCCAGGACTGGTACATGTTCGATCCTGCCGAGACCCCGGACCTCAACGAGCTCTACGGAAGCGCCTTTTCCGCGAAGTATCAGGAGTACATCGCGAAGGCCGAGAGGGGAGAGATGCGAGCCTTCAAGAAGGTTCCCGCTACCGAGCAGTGGCGACAGATTCTCACTTCACTTCAGTCAACCTCCCATCCTTGGATTACCTGGAAGGATCCGATCAATCTCCGCGCCCTCAACAACAACACGGGCACCATTCATATGTCTAACCTCTGTACGGAGATCTGCCTCCCGCAGGACAAGGACAATGTCGCCGTATGTAACCTCATTTCTGTAAACCTCGCCGCCCACGTGTCGAACAAGGAGGTTAACTGGGGCAAGCTCGAGGAGTCCGTCCGCCTCGCCGTCCGACAGCTCGACAACCTTATCGACATCAACAAGCTTCCTATCCCTGAAGCCGCAAAGTCAGACAGGGAGAACCGCGCGATTGGTCTCGGCGTCATGGGTCTCGCGGATGTCTTCGAGAAGCTCGGTCTCGCGTACGACTCAGAGCACGCATGGGATTTCACCGATCGCATCTTCGAGTTCGTCTCGTACATGGCGATCGACGAGTCGGCGAACCTCGCCCAGGTCCGCGGATCGTACCCTAATTTCCAGGGTTCTCGCTGGTCGAAGGGAATGGTCCCTGTCGATACCATCAGGGAGCTCGAGGCAGATCGAGGTCGACCTATCACTGTGTCGAAGGAGTCAAAGCACAAGGGTCTCAACTGGGACCTCCTCCGCTCAAAGGTCCAGAAGGGAATGCGAAACGCGACCCTCATGGCCGTCGCCCCGAACGCGAACATCGGTCTCGTCGCGGGAACTACCCCAGGCATGGACCCACGCTTCGCCCAGGTCTTCTCTCGAAACAAGATTTCGGGAAAGTACATGGACATCAACCAGAATCTCGTGAAGGATCTCAAGAACATGGGTATCTGGGAGAAGGTTCGCGGTCAGATTATCGAGTCCCAGGGAGACATCTCAGATATCGAGGGGATTCCTCAGCACCTCAAGGATATCTACAAGACGTCCTTTAGCACTTCACCGTTCGCCTTTATCGAGGTCGCGGCTCGAGCCCAGAAGTGGATTGATCAGGCTATCTCTCGAAACATGTACCTCGAGACTCGAGACATCGACGAGACGATGAAGATCTACACCGCCGCATGGGACAAGGGCGTGAAGACGACCTACTACCTCCACATGAAGCCTCGTCACACTGCCGAGCAGTCCACGGTCAAGGTCAATAAGGCCGCTGCTATGGGTAAGGTTGGATTCGGCGCCGTCGCCTCAAAACTTACGGCTCAGCCTGTCGAGGCACCAAAGGTTGCCGCCTTCACCGCTCCTCTCCAGAAGTCGCTCGACATCGAGCAGGCTCCTGCGGCACCTGCCTTTGCTCGCGTCGTCGAGTCGCCGATTCCTACCCCTATCCCAACTCCGGTTTTCACGGCGCCAACGCCAGTGGCCAAGGCTCCCGAGCCAGCCTTCGTTCCTCAGCAGGCGCCCGTAGCCTCTGTGTCAGAGGCCCCTCGACCAATCGGTTTCAACATGACACCAAAGGTTGAGGTGAGGGCGGAGGCAAAGCCTGCCACTGCGTACAGGTCTCTTGCCGACATCGCGGCTGACGTTGCGCAGCGATCGGCCTTCGCCGCAGCCCAGCAGACTTCGACCCCTGTTGCCGCAACCACTGTTTCCGCTGCACCCGCAACCAAGCCTCGTGTCATCATGACCGCCGCAAAGACCTGCCCAACCGACCCGGCAGAGCTTGCGCAGTGTGATTCATGCCAGTAGACTCGATTTTGCCAACAAAGTATTAAGCGCTAAACACAAAAGACATGTCACTCATCGGAAAGACTTCTCCGGAAGATGTAAATCTCCATCCTATTCGGTACAAGTGGGCGTACGACCTCTACAACCAGGCCGTCCGAAACACCTGGTTCCCACACGAGATCGCCCTCAAGGAGGATCTCGAGGACTTCGCCAAGATGACGGAGGACGAGCGACACGCGGTTAAGTTCATCATGGCCTTCTTCAACCCGGCCGAGCTTATCGTGAACCGAACTCTCGCCCTTGGAGTGTATCCATACCTCAAGTCGCCTGAGTGTCATCTCTATATCGCGAAGCAGATGTGGGAGGAGGCGAATCACTGCGTTGCCTTCGAATATGTGCTCGAGACCTTCCCATTCGATCGAGAGACGATTTACAACACCCATCTCGAGATGCCTTCGATGCAGGCAAAGGAGGCGTACATCATGAAGTACCTCAAGCGCATGACCGAGCAGTCTCTCGACATCGAGACCGTCGAGGGCAAGAAGGACTTCATCCGAAACCTCGTCGCGTACAACATCGTCATGGAGGGAACCTGGTTCTACTCCGGCTTCATGGTCATGCTCTCGTTCCGACAGCGAAACCAGCTCCGAAACTTCGGATCGATGATCAATTGGGTGCTCCGAGACGAGTCCCTTCACCTCAAGTTCGGCATCAATCTCGTGCACGGCGTTCTCGAGGAGAACTCGGAGCTCCTTACCGAGGACTTCGCGAACGAGATTCGCCAGATTATCATCGAGGGCGTTAATCTCGAGCTCGAGTACAACAAGGATCTCTTCCCGCGAGGAATCCTCGGACTCAACGCCGACTACGTGAACCAGTACGTCATGTACGTCGCGGATCGACGACTCGAGGAGCTCGGACTCCCGAAGTTCTACAACGCGACTAACCCTGCGAAGTGGATGTCGACCGCAACCGACGTCTTCGAGCTCGTCAACTTCTTCGAGGCTCAGAACACGAGCTACGAGGTGGACAGCGGAAAGAAGCACTAGAACAGAAAGCAAAAGCCCCTTAGAAACGCACGGATATTTTCCTGCTGGAAAATTCCTCGAGCTCGCGCCGGTCGCGCGACCGAGTCGTTTCTAAGGGGCTTTCGTTTTCTTGGGGAGGCACTCGTATAAGAAAAAGCCGCGAACTTTATGGGTTCGCGGCTTGATGTTTTCGGGACCTAGACTTCAGGGTAGAAGCCGATGGCCTCGAGGGCCCGTTGCACGGGTTCGGGGAAGTCGGGTTCAATGTGCCTGAACCAGCGAATTTCCCCGTTCTCGGCGAGGGCCTGCGCCTCGATGTCGCCCCTCAATTCAACCTCGTGGAGGAGCCAGGTGGAGTGCCATAGGGGCCTTCCTCCTGGCTCGTCGCTTGCGGGATTGAGCACGTCGAGCGTGGTGGCGAATCGGGCGGTTACGTCCGGTGACTCGAGGTCGATGCCGAGCTCGCGCTTGAGCTGACGCCTGAGCGCCTGCTCCGTGCGTTCGCCGTAAGTCTTGCGACCTCCGGTGACGAACCAGGTTCCCTTGAAGGGTTCCTCGTTACGACGGGCGAGCATGAACTCGCGTTTTCCGTCACGGATTCGAGTTGGCACGAAGTCGACCGTGACGATCGGCATCCATGTCAGGATTTGATGGTAGACGTCCTGTGGGATTCGTTGGCGCTCCCTGAGCAGATCGTCGCTGACGAGGTTTTCCCGAAGGGGAAGCCTGATGATTCTTGAACTCATGGTTTTCTGCTGTAGTGTGCTGGCGTTGATGTTTCTGAACTCTAGTATATATTATATCACTTTTTACATAAAAGTCAATTAAACAGGATGCGGCCCAATAAGGCCTTCCTATTCAATAAAAACCGTGATATAATCAAAACGTGGACCTCAAGACAGCGCCCTGTCGCAAGGCGGGGTGAGGAAAGTCCGAACACTTGCCGGCCGCAAGGCCGCGCAGCAAGGTAGCGGGTAACGCCCGTCGGGGTAATCCTAGAGGTGCGAACAGAAACGACCGATGCCGAAAGGCTAGGGGATCCGTCGATCGCAAGGTCTCCGGATCGTTCTCAGGGCAACCTGAGAGTGCAACGGCAAAATCCTTACCCGAGTGCAAGGCCGTGCTCGAGGCCGCAAGGCTTCGTGAGTGCCGCTCGAGGTGCGTGGCGACACGCATCCCAGATAAATTGTCTTGGCCCGTCCGGCGCAAGCCGGGAGGGAACAGAATTCGGCTTATAGTCCACGAACAATGATTGCGCCCGCCTGAAAGGCGGGCGCTTTCTATTTCTGTTTGCGGTATAATACGTGAATTAAACGCATTTGATACACACAGGCTCTATGCACATTGATCACGAGGCGAATCAAGAGAGGGGGTCGAGGCTCGACACCATCTCTTTCTGGGTTTTGCAGGCGCTCCTCTTCCTGACGCCGATTTTCTTCTTTCCTTCGATTTCCGTGCCGTTACAGTCCGGCAAGGGCGCGTTTCTCATCGTCGGCGTCGCCGTCCTCACGGCTCTCTGGCTCGTCGGGCGTTTCAGGGACGGGGTCTTCTCGTTCCCCAAGAGCTCTCTGTATCTTGGCTCAGTGATTCTCGGTCTCGTCTACGTCGCCTCGGCGCTTGCCTCCGCGAGCAGAGAGGTGTCCCTGTTCGGCCAGGGTTTTGAGATAGGCACCGCTGTCATGTTCGTTTCGGGCCTCGCACTCTTTGCCCTCGTGCCGCTCGTCGTCAGGACGAGGGAGCGTATCTTCTCGTCCTATGTGACGCTCATGGCCTCGTTCGCGCTATTCGCGGTTTTTCATGTCGTCCGCATGATCGTCGGCGCCGACGTTCTCTCGTTCGGCGTCTTTGCCGACGTGGTGTCGAGTCCGATCGGCAGGTGGACCGACGTGGGTCTGTTCTTCGGGCTGACGGCGCTTCTCTCGCTCGTCACTCTCGAGAAGCTCGCGTTCGGTCGCCTGCTCAAGGCGCTGGTCGTGGGTTCCTTTACGGTATCGCTCGTCTTCCTCGCGCTCGTGAACTCGTGGCCGCTCTGGGTCATTGTCGCGCTGTTTTCCCTCGTCTTCGTGGTTTACGAGAAGACCCTTGGTCGCCGCGAGGAGAAGGGCGAGGGGAGAAGGGGTTTCCCGGTCTACGCCCTCATAACCCTCGTTGTTTCGGCGTCTTTCATATTCTTTGGTGGTTTCCTCGGTGGCAAGATTTCCGGTCTCGTCGGATTTTCCCAGACTGAGGTAAGGCCGACGCTGGGCACCACGATTGAGGTGACCAAGGCAACCCTTGCCGACGATCCTTTCTTCGGCGCGGGCCCAAATAGGTTCTCGACGCAGTGGCTTCTTCACAAGCCTCTCGGCGTGAACGAGACCGTCTTCTGGGGCGTCGACTTTAACTACGGCACGGGTTTCTTCCCAAGCTTTGCCCTCACCACGGGACTTGTTGGCGCCGTCGTGCTCCTCGCCGTCATTGCGTCCCTTCTCGTCTCGGGATTTCGCGGCCTCGTGAGGCCTTCAACCTCGCCGTTCTCGAGGTATCTCGAGGTTTCCTCGTTCGTTGGCGCGTCGTACCTGTGGGCTGTTTCATTCCCCTACGTGCCTGGTCCTGCTCTCTGGTTCCTCACAGCAGTCTTCACGGGGCTTTTCCTCGCGTCTCTCAGGGATAGCGGGGTCGTAAGGGAGGTCACCGTCAGAACGGCCGAGAAGCCAGTTCTTAATTTCGTGTCTATCGTGCTCGTGATTGTCGCCCTGGGGGGCACGGCCTTCTTCGGATACGCGGTGGGCAAGCGGTTTGTCGCGACGGTGTATCTCCAGAAGGCGCTCGTTGCTGCGAATGTCTCGGGCGACATTGAAGCTGCCGAGGACTACATTGCTCGTGCTCTTTCGGTGTCTCCTTCGGACGCTCAGTACAGGGCGCTTTCCGAGCTGTACCTCCTCCGACTTTCCGTCCTGCTCTCCGACGACAAGGCGTCCCAGGAAGAGACTCAGCAGAAGTTCCAGGAATACCTGTCCGTGGCTATCAAGGCCTCTAATGCAGCAGTCGACTTTGATGGGACGAATTACGTTAACCACGCCGCTCTCGCCCAGGTGTTTTCCGCGGTGACGCCGCTCAAGATCGAGGGTGCCTACGAAGCAGCCGTTCAGGCGTACCAGAATGCCCTTGCGGTTAATCCGGAGAGCCCAGAGCTCTATCTTGCCCTCGCGCGCCTCGAGGCGGTAAAGGGTGACAACGCCGCAGCGCGAACCCAGATTGGCAAAGCCCTTGAGAAGAAAGGGGACTATGCCGCGGCAGTTTACCTCCTCGCCGAGATGCAGGTTGCCGAGAGGAACCTTCCCGAGGCCATTCGCTCGGTCGAGGCTGTCGCCATGCTCTCGCCGAACGACTCGGGCGTGTTCTTCCAGCTCGGCTTGCTCTATTACGACCAGAAGCGCTTTGCCGATGCCGTGCTCGCCTTTGGCCGCGCGGTCACCATCAACCCACAGTACGCAAACGCCAAGTACCTTCTCGGCCTGAGCCTCTATGAGACCAAGGACACGCAGGGCGCTCTCGCTCAGTTCAGAGAGCTTCGCGCGACTAATCCGGACAACGCAGAGATAGCCGACATCATCTCGAACCTGGAGGCAGGGAAGGCCCCCTTCGCGACGTCAAAGAAAGGTCTGCCTTCGCTGCCCGTCGATGAATCCTCGTCGGCCGAGAATATCTAGTCGTTCATGGTAAAGAGGATTCTGTCATTTGTCGGCAGGGAGATAAGCGGCCTTCACGAGGCGGCGTACCTTCTGGCTGGCTCGGCGGCAGTGTCTCTTGTCTTTGCCCTCCTTCGTGACAGGCTTCTCGCCCATACCCTCGGAACATCGGTGACGCTCGACCTCTACTATGCCGCGTTCCGCGTTCCCGACATGATCTATGTGGTCGTGGCTTCGCTCGTCTCGACTTCGATTCTCGTGCCGTTTCTCGTCGAGAGCAAGGCGAAGGGCACTGACGACCTTAAGAAGTCGATTTCCGACTTGTTCTCGGCCTTCTGTGTGCTCATACTCGCCGTCTGCGCGCTCGCCTTTGCCTTCATGCCCGAGATACAGAAGGCCCTCTTCCCGCAGCTCTTTGCCCAAGGCTTCGGCGCCGAGTTGGTCGCGGTGTCGAGGATTCTGCTCACCTCGCCGCTTCTTCTCGGTCTCGCGGGCTTTTTCACGAGCGTCACCCAGATACAGAATAGGTTTCTCGTCTACGCGCTCTCGGTGCCGCTCTATAACGTGGGCATCATCGTCGGCATTATCTTCTTCCTGCCGGCGTACGGGGCCACCGGTCTTGCCTGGGGTGTTGCGCTCGGCGCGTTCTTGCTGTGCGTCGCGCAGATTCCCATCGTCATCCGCGACGGGCTCTTTCCGCGGCCGACCCTGCGCATCGGCTGGTCTCGGGTGAGGAAAGTGGCGCTTCTCTCCGTGCCTCGCACGGTTACTATGTCCTCTCAGCAGATAACCACGATTGCCTTTGTGTCGTTTGCGTCGTTTCTCGGCGCGGGGTCAATCTCGATATTCAACCTCGCCCTTAACCTACAATCGGTGCCGCTTTCCATCATCGGCGCGAGCTATTCGTCGGCCGCCTTTCCCGTCCTCGCCCGCATCATCATCGAGCAGGGCAGGGAGGCTTTCATGCACAAGCTCGTGTCCGCCTTCAAGCACGTCATATTCTGGTCAGTGCCCCTGACCTTCCTCTTTATCGTCCTGCGCGCCCAGATCGTGCGAACGGCCCTCGGGTCGGGCGCCTTCAGCTGGGACGACACGAGGCTCACGGCGGCCGCTCTCGCACTCTTTGTTGCCTCGGCGGCAGCTCAGAGCATGATCCTGCTCTTCGTCAGATCGTTCTATGCGGAGGGCAAGACCACGAAGCCTCTTGTCCTCAACGTGGTGTCGATGGCTTTCACCATTCTCGCGGCCTTCGGCCTCATCAGGCTCTTTTCCCTCTGGCCGGCCTTTGCCTATTTCGTCGAGTCGCTCCTTAAGGTCAGCGGCGTGCCCAACACGTCCGTACTTATGCTGCCTCTCGCGTTCTCGCTCGGCTCTTTCCTCAATCTGGCCCTGCACTGGTATTCCTGCGCCAGTGAGTTCCCGGGATTCACCCGTGCCCTCGGCCGGACCATTTTCCAGTCGGTCGGCTCGTCCCTTATCGGCGGGTACGTGGCGTACGGATCGCTTCGCCTCTTTGATAATGTCTTTGACCTCGGAACCGTATTCGGTGTCTTTATGCAGGGCCTGTGCGCGGGACTGATCGGTATCGCCGTCATGATTCTCGTGCTCTGGCTCATGAGGAGCACGGAGCTTCGCGATATTCTCATCACCTTCAAGCACAAGGTGTGGAGGGTTGATAGGACGAGCCTCGACAGACTCCAGTCATAGTCCGTCTTGTGAAATGAAAAAGCCCGCGTGATGCGCGGGCTTGTCGCTGGGGTGTTTTTACCAGAAGCGGAAATATAAGTCTGTGGCAACTAAGGCTAGTTCTATCCAGAATAATCGCCTGTAAAAAAGCATGTCTTCGCGGCTTTTTTCCCAGATTTCCTCAGAGACGCGGTAGCTGAACGGCTGCCCCGGCCCCTCCTCTTGTTGAATGGCCAACTCAGCGTCCAGCTCCTTGAGTTCAAGCGACAGTCTCAGCCACTGGCTTTTATTGCTTTTCCACTCCCAGAAAAACCAGGCGAGCAAGGCTATTGATAAGACGGTAAGAAACATCGGTATACCTTTCTGTCTGATCTTGTGAAAAAGCCGCGGCGCGTTTTGCCCGCAAGTCGATTTTCCACTGAGTCAAAATCTCTGTGCATATTATATATTATATTTAGTTATGAGTCAATATATGATTCTAGCCAAATGGCGGTATTTGTGTTAATTTATGGTGACTTTTATGGATATCTCCCGCATCCGAAACTTCAGCATCATAGCCCATATCGACCACGGCAAGTCCACGCTTGCCGACCGTCTGCTTGAGATCACGGGCACGATCGAGAAGCGCAAGATGCAGGAGCAGGTCCTTGACTCGATGGAGCTCGAGCGAGAGCGTGGCATCACCATCAAGATGCAGCCGGTGCGTATGCGCTATACGCTGCCCGAGTCGGCGGCAACTGCGACCATCGGGGCGGGCGAGTACGCCATGAACCTCATCGACACCCCGGGCCACATCGACTTCTCGTACGAGGTGTCGCGAGCGCTCAAGGCGGTGGAGGGGTCGATTCTTCTCGTCGACGCGACGCAGGGCGTTCAGGCGCAGACCCTCACGACCCTTAACATGGCACGCGAGTCGGGCCTTGTAATCATCCCCGTCATCTCCAAGATCGACTCGCCGCTCGCGCGCGTCGACGACGTGAAGATGGAGATCGCCCAGCTGCTTGACGTGAACCTCGACAGCATCTTGTCCGTGTCGGGCAAGACGGGCGAGGGCGTTCCCGAGCTTCTTCAGGAGCTTGTGCGTCGCGTGCCCGCCCCAAAGACCGAGGTGCTCGACGGCAGGGACTTCCGCGCACTCATCTTCGATTTCCAGTACTCAAACCACCGCGGCGTCACCGTCTATGCCCGTGTCATGGATGGCAAGGTCAAGAAGGGTGAGACCCTGACCTTCCGCGTGGCGGGCGAGACCTTCATCGCAAACGAGGTCGGCATCTTCGCGCCAGACGAGACCCCGAAGGAGGAGCTTTCGGCGGGCGAGATCGGTTACATTGTTACCGGCGTGAAGGAGCCGGGTGTTGCGTCGGTGGGAGACACCATTACCCCCGTTCGCAGCGCGCTTTCAATACTGCCTGGATACATGAAGCCGTCGCCGGTCGTGTGGGCATCAATCTATCCTGAGAGCCAGGACGACCTCACGCTTTTGCGACAGGCGCTCGCGCGTCTCTCGCTCTCTGACTCCGCCTTCACCTACGAGGAAGAGGCCTCGGGAACCCTTGGTCGCGGCTTCCGTTGCGGATTCCTCGGCATGCTCCACCTCGAGATCATCACCGAGCGCCTGCGCAGGGAGTTCGACCTCGAGCTCGTGGTCACCACGCCGTCGATTACGTACCAGGTCACCCTTTCTAACGGAAAGAAGGTCGTCGTGTACTCGCCTCCGCTGTTCCCTGACGAGGGCCAGATCAAACTCGTCGAGGAGCCGTGGGTCAAGGTGAAGCTCATCGCGCCGATGGAATACGTCGGCCCCCTTACCCAGATCGTCTTCGAGCACGAGGGCGTGACTGATCATATGGACTCGTTCGGAGAGGGGAGGATGGCGATTGTCGTGGATATGCCCCTTCGCGAGCTCATGCGTAACTTCTTTGACGAGGTGAAGAGCGTCTCGTCTGGATACGCCTCTATTTCATATACGCCGACCGAGATCAAGGTCGCTGACGTCGTGCGCCTCGACATTCTCGTGGGGGAGGAGCCTGTGCCCGCCTTCACCCGCATCGTCGCCCGAGAGAAGGCCTATGACGAGGCCGAGAAGGCGGTCGAGAAGCTCGAGAAGATCCTGCCAAAGCAGCTTTTCGTAACCAAGATTCAGGGCAAGGCCCACGGTCGCATTCTCGCGTCCCGAACCCTCGCGGCCCTCAAGCGAGACGTTACCGGTCATCTCTACGGAGGCGACATCAGTCGAAAGAAGAAGCTCTGGGAGCAGCAGAAGGAGGGAAAGAAGCGCCTCCTCGAGCGCGGGCAGGGAAGCATCAACATCCCGCAGGACGTGTTCGTGAAGATGATGAGGATGGGCGAGTAGGCGCCTTCTTATTGACAGGAAGGGGGTCGGGTGTAGTATTTCCCCTGAACCCTCAACACGTCACTTGTTCCTCATGAATACACCCAGCAACACACTTGCCGCGATCGGTGAGTCGGTTAAGTATCACGAGCGGAGGGCGGCCCTCGCTCGTTTCGCCCAGCAGACATTGTCGATTCCCTTCAAGGAGATCGTATACGAAGTTCACATTCAGTCGCATCACCCTCAGTGCAGATCGATCATGGCCGAAGGCTCCGACCTCCTCGACGTTTGTCGCAGGGCTGTTCGCCTCAATCGTGATTACAACAACGGCCGAGCTCGTGCCGACCTCGAGCTCTTCGTCCGCTGTGGAGATGTTATTGTTGCCATCCTTCCCGAGGATGCCGTCGGCCTTCTGCCGGAGGACTGTCGCACGGAGTTTTCGTTTCACCTCGACGGCAGACTTGCGGGTGTATCGTCGAACCTCCTGGTTTTCAAGATTGGGGAGGACCTGCCGAGCGCCCATTACGCCAAGACCCCAACTTCCGAGCCTGAGCCCGCGGGGGTATGAGACAGGCGCATGGCCGTGCCAAAGCAAAAGCCCGTCCGAAAGGACGGGCTTTTTTCTTGTCCTTATCGATAGAGAATCGAGAACGACGTGAGCACCATGCTGAGGATGATAAGTGCCGCGAAGATGCTCCAGAAGATCTGGAGGGCCTTGCGGTGCTTTGGGTTGAGGATCATGTGATGGACTATGGTTATGGCCTAACGGGAGTTATACTAGCACAGCATGAGAGAATTCCAAGACCGCAGGAGGTTCCGCCGGTTCTTCCACTCCCGATACGCGATCGGCGTGCTTATTCTCGTGCTTGTGCTCGCCGCCCAGGCGGTCTGGGGTATATACAACAAGTACCAGAAGAGCGAGGAGCTCTCCCAGAGGATGAGCGCCAACCTCTCTGAGCTTCAGGACCGCCGGCAGAAGCTCGTCTCGCTTAACGCCTCCCTCGAGACCGAGCAGGGCAGGGAGCGCGAGATTCGAGACAGGTTCGGCGTGGTCAGGGAGGGCGAGCAGACGGTCATTATCGTCGAGAATCGCTCAGGGGACGGCGGAATAACGCCGCTTCCGGAGAGAAGCGTGTGGCAGGCTTTCCTTGACCTCTTTAGATAGGGCGTCGGTTCGTGTATACTGCTTTATAAGCTTAAGTAAACAACCAGCATGAAAACCGTAGAAATCTATTCGACCCCGACCTGCGTCTACTGCAACAAGGCAAAGGACTTTTTCAAGAAGCACAACGTCGCCTATACCGAGTACAACGTCGCGTCTGATCAGGCCAGGAGGGCCGAGATGGTAGAGAAGAGCGGTCAGCTCGGGGTGCCCGTCATCGATATCGGCGGAGACGTCATGGTCGGATATGACGAGAAGATCCTAACCGACCTTCTCGGCATCCAGCAGGCATAGGATGATCGGTCCTTCCAGGCACACAAAGAAAAAACACCCAGACTGGGTGTTTTTTCTTTGTGTGCCCTCGCCAGGAATCGAACCTGGATCTACTCGTTAGGAGTGAGCTATTCTATCCATTGAACTACGAAGGCGTGGCCTTCACTATATAGCATAAAGCGAAACGCCTCAACCGATACGTGTTTTTTAGGTGAAAATTGTCTTTCCCGGCACCTCGATTTTGTATCCGCGTCCCGGCACCGTGTGTATGAGCTTCTTCCTCGCCCCGGCGTCTATCTTTTTCCTAAGGTTCAGGATGTGTGCCTCGATAGTGTTGGAGAAGGGGTCTATCTCGCTGTTCCAGACGTGTTCCATGAGCATGGCCCTGCTGACCACGGTGCCGCGATTTCTGAGCAGGTACTCGGCGAGGGCAAACTCCTTGCGGGTAAGGTAGATTTCCTTCTTTCCGCGGCGGACGCGCTGCTCGAGGGTGTCGAGGATGAGGTCGTCTACCTTGAGCAGGGGAGGCATGAGCGTCCTTGGTCTGCGGAGCAGGGCGTGCACCCGCGACTTGAGCTCGTTGTACGAGAAGGGCTTGGTCACGTAGTCGTCGGCCCCCGCGTTGAGGAGCTCTATCTTGTCGTCGACCGAGGATTTGACCGAAAGTATGATGATGGGCGTGTGTTTGCCGCTCTGCCGTACTTCCTTGCAGACGTCGAGGCCGTTCTTCTTCGGCAGGACATTGTCGAGGAGTATGGCGTCGTATTCATGGGTTCTGGCGAGATACGATCCCTCCTCTCCATCGGCAGCGGTGTCGACCGCAAAAGTCTCGGCCTGGAAATGCGCCTTGAGAGAGCCTCTGAGGTCGCGGTCGTCTTCTATGACAAGTATGCGCATGTGGTTGTTTTCTGATAGACGCGCT
Source organism: uncultured bacterium (assembly GCA_966243015.1). Lineage (GTDB taxonomy): Bacteria > Patescibacteriota > Minisyncoccia > Phycocordibacterales > UBA6065 > UBA6065. Next base: position 47,021 of record CBIMES010000001.1, read on the forward strand.
TCATTCTACATTTCAGAATTAGGGCCACAATAAGCCAGCTATTCACAAATTTATCTTTTCTTTATCCCGCTTGACTTTGGTGTTAGAATCGAGGCAATATCAACGCATATGAAAACAATACTGAAGAACAAATATTTCTGGATCGCGGTAGTGGCGGGCCTTATCATTGGCGACATCATCGGCGTTGCCCTCTTCAGGGACCGCAAGGAGCCTGTGAGCGAGAGCGTCATCTCGACCGTCTCCGCCGCCACGACTTCCCCTTACTTCCTGAGGGTCTCTCAGCAGGCGGCGACCTCTACGGTTCTCGTCTCTGAGGTTCGCACGCTCGCGACCTCGACCTGGCTCGCGGTCAGGGAGCAGAACGGGGACTTCCTCGGTCGCATCCTTGGTGCCCGTCGCGTGGACGCGACCTCGACGAGCGAGGTTGTGATCGACCTTCTCCGACCGACGACCCCTCATGTCATGTACGCGGTCGTCATGTACGAAGATGACGGAGACAGGCAGTTTGACTTCAAGCTCGACACCCTCGTTCGACAGGGAAGCACGACGCTCTCGTTCCCGTTCACCGCTTTCTAGTCGGTACCTGATGCTGTCTGCCCTCGCGAAATCATGAAGCACGAGATTCTCCTCTACTATAAATACGCCGCCATCAGAAACCCGGAGAAGTTCGCGGCCGAGCAGCGTGCGCTCTGCCAGAGGTTGGGTCTCAAGGGCCGCATCATCGTGGCCAAGGAGGGAATCAACGGCACGGTCGAGGGCACGGCCAAGGCGACGAAGGTCTATCGCGCCGACCTCGTAAAGAGGCGCGGCTTCGCCGACATTCACTGGAAGCGAAGCGTTGGGACGGGCACCGCGTTCCCGCGCCTTTCCGTGAAGGTCAGGCCCGAAATCGTCTCGCTCTCGCTCAAGAAGTCGCGTCAGACGGACGTCGACCCTCGCAAGACCACGGGCATTCATCTCGCGCCCAAGGATCTCCATTCCTGGTTCAAGAAGGGCGAGAAGTTTACCATCATCGACATGCGCAACGACTACGAGCACAAGGTTGGCGCGTTTGAGGGCTCGGTTCTCCCTCCGCTCAAGAACTTTCGTGATCTGCCGAAGGCCATGAAGGGACTCAAGAAGTTTTCCAAGGACAAGGTGCTCACGGTCTGTACCGGCGGCGTGCGCTGCGAGAAGGCCTCGGGATATCTCATCAAGAAAGGCTTCAAGAACGTCTATCAGCTCGACGGCGGTATTGTCTCGTACATGGAGAAGTATCCTGGACAGCATTTCAAGGGCTCCTTGTACGTCTTTGATGGTCGCGTCACCATGGCTTTTGACCCAAAGAAGGGCAGGAGGGAGATCATTGGCACCTGCGAGCACTGCTCTGCAAAGACCGAGCGCTTTGGCGACTGTCGGTCGGGTGACTGCGCGAAGCAGATTCTCGTCTGCGATGACTGCTCGGCGCGAGGGAAGGGTGTATACTGTAGAGAGCACCTCACGAAGGTGGTTTCCCCGTAAACACACATGGACACAAAAAAGCTTCAGATGTCTTTCTTCATCGGTCTCCTGATCGCCATCTTCCTCCTGGCCGGAGCCCTCTTTCTGCCGTTCCTCGCGCCGATCGCCCTGGCCTTCATGTTCGCGGTCGTCGCTCGGCCGGTTCACGAGAAGATTCTCGAGACCACCAGGAACCGAAGGACCCTCTCGGCATTCCTTACTATTCTTTTCATACTCGTCGTCATCCTTATCCCGATCAGCTTCCTCATCCAGCGTCTGACGGTCGAGTCCTACGCGCTGTACACGCAGGTAAGCGACCGAAGTCTCGCGGGATTCAACGAGACAATTAACGCGACCCTGAGCCCGGTTCAGAGGCTGTTCCCGTCATTTGAGCTTGATATCGAGGGTGCCGTCGAGTATGTGTCGTCGAAGTTCGTCAGCAATCTCGGCGCCATCTTCTCGGGCACGGCGTCCCTCGTGCTCGGCCTCTTCCTCTTCGTGATCTCACTCTTCTACGTTCTCCGCGACGGACATAGGTTTAAGAAGGGTCTTATCGAGCTCTCTCCGCTCGCCGACGCCTACGACAAGCAGATCATCGAGCGCCTCGAGCGCGCGGTCAACTCTGTGGTGCGGGGATCCTTTATCATCTCGCTCGTGCAGGGAACGCTTGCGGGCATCGGCTTCGCCATCTTCGGCGTACCGAACGCGGTCCTGTGGGGAACCGTCGCGGCCGTCGGCGCGTTGCTCCCGGGCTTGGGCACGGGCCTTGTCATTGTGCCGGCAATCATCTTCCTTGCGGCGACGGGTTCCCTTGGACCCGCGATCGGTCTCGGTATCTGGGGCGTCGTCATAGTGGGTCTCGTCGATAACCTGCTCATGCCTATGATCGTTGGCAGGGGATTCACCGTTCACCCCGTCTTCGTCCTTTTCTCGATTATTGGCGGCATTCTCTTCTTCGGCCCCGTCGGCGTGTTCCTTGGCCCGCTCATCATCGCCCTTCTTTTCGCCCTTCTCGAGATCTACAAACTCATCATCCTCGATGACCAGGACAAGAAGGTGACGTCTATATAGGCGTGGTATAATTTCCACATTACAAGGCGGATATTAAGCATTTGATTGATATGAAATTGCACAACAACACTGACACGGCGCTTCTTCTGGTTCGCGTCGGCCTGGCGCTGGTCTTCATGGCCCACGGCTGGGACAAGATATCGACCATGAGCGACACCATCGCCTTCTTCTCGTCGATCGGCCTTTCCTCAATCTTCGCCTATCTCGTCGCCTACATTGAGTTCCTCGGTGGCATCGCGATGCTTCTGGGCGTCTTCACGGGCTGGGCAGGCATCCTCCTCGCGATTACCATGCTTGGCGCCATCGGCAAGGTGAAGCTTAACCTCGGGTTCATCGGCGGATACGAGTTCGACCTCATGCTCTTCCTCGCGGCGATTGCCATCTCGCTCTCGGGTGCCGGCAAGTACACCGTTCTCCGCCTCTGGAAGAGGGCCTAGCCTTACAGGGCTTTCTCTGACGAAAAGCCGCCGAACGGGGCGGCTTTTTGCTATACTGTGGCCATGAACCCAACCTCGTTCGAAGCCCGCTACAAGGCCCTTAACGCCCGCCAGAAAGAGGCCGTGGACGCCATCGAAGGACCCGTCCTCGTGATAGCAGGGCCGGGATCCGGCAAGACTGAGCTCCTCTCGCTTCGTGTCGCGAACATCCTCCGCAGGACCGACGCCTCGCCGGGAAACATCCTCTGTCTGACCTTCACCGACTCGGCGGCAGCGAACATGCGCAAGCGCCTCTTTAACCTCATCGGCGAGGCGGCTTTCCGCGTCGCCATTCACACCTTTCACGGATTCGCCGCGCGCATGATGGAAAGGTACCCTCAGTTCTTCTTCGAGGGCGCGCAGTTTCATTCGGCCGACGACGTCGTCCAGATTGAGACGCTCCGCAAGGTGTTCGAGGCTCTCCCTCACAGGCACCCGCTCCGCGCCTTTCATCCCGAGCAGGGCTTCGTCTTTCTCCGGGACGTGAGAAAGCGCATTGACGAGCTGAAGAGGGCCGGCATGAGTCCTGGCGCCTTCCGCGAGCTGCTCGACAGAAACGAGGACGAATTCGCCGCCGTGGAGGAGTTGCTTGAGCCTCTCTTTAACCGCGTCAGTAAGAAGGACCTCGTCTCGTATTCGGCCATCGTCGACGGCCTCAACAAGCTGGCAAAGGGGGTGGGCGCGAAGGACGCCCTGTCCGCGCGCGTTGCGCGCTCGCTTGGCTCGGCGCTTCGCGAGGCTGAGGCGCTCGACAGCACGACCCCTCTGTCAGACTGGAAGAAGACGTGGATCAAGAAAGACGACGACGGCAACAACGTCTGGCGCGACAGGGCGTACGCCGAGAAGCTCCGCGGCGTCGCCGAGGTATTCGAGCTGTACGAGAAGAGCCTCTACGAGGACGGTTACTTCGACTTCGGTGACATGATAATGGGCTTTACGGACAAGCTGCGAACGCACGCCTCGCTTCGCGCCGAGCTCGAGGAGACGTTCCAGTACGTGCTCGTCGACGAGTTCCAGGACACCAACGGCGCGCAGATGCGACTCGTTGAGCTCCTTACCTCGTCGCCGGTGCACGAGGGCAGGCCTAATGTCATGGCAGTGGGTGATGACGACCAAGCCGTATACAAGTTCCAGGGCGCCGAGCTCGACAACATCCTCGCCTTCAAGGACCTCTACAAGGAGCCGAAGATCATCGTTCTCGAGGATAATTACCGATCGACGAGACATATTCTCGACGTGGCGGAGCACGTGGTAAGGTTCAACGCTGATCGCCTGACCAACGTCATGCCGTCAATCACGAAAAAGCTCGCGGCGGCGAACAAGGAGCTTCCCGCGGGTTCGATACGCAAGGCGGTTCTGCCGACCGTGCTGCATCAGATGAAGTTTGTGGCAGACGAGGCAAAAAGGCTCATCGACGGGGGAGTCTCGCCCGACGACATTGCCGTCATCTCCCGAGAGCATAGCGAGCTCAAGATGATTGTGCCTTTCCTGCACGAGAGGGGCATTCCGGTCTCGTACGAGCGCCAGAGGAATGTCCTTCACGAGGGTCACGTGCGCGAACTCGTCACTATCGCTCGGTATATTCACGCCAGGGCGGGGGAGGACGCCTTCGCGCTCGACTCGCTCCTGCCCGAGATACTCAGGTACCCGTTCTGGGGCGTGTCCGAGAAGGACATATGGCAGCTTGCCCGCCTCGCCCGAGACGAGAGGGTCTCATGGACCGAGGCCTTGGGCATGAGCGGGGGCCGGCTCAAGGAAATTGGTGATTTCCTCGGCTCGCTCGCCTCGCGTTCCCACAGCGAGACGGCCGAGTTCATCCTCGACAATCTCGTGGGAACCCTGTCCGTGTCCGTCGACGGTGACGAGGAGGGGTCCCCGGCGCGTCTCGAGTTTAAGAGCCCCTTCCGCTCTTTCTACTGGAGCGAGGACAGGCTTCGTGAGCACAAGGCCGAGTATCTTGCCTTCCTCTCGAGCCTGCGCGCCTTCGTCGCGGCCCTTCGCGAGTACAAGTCGGGTGCTCCGCTCGCCCTGGCTGACCTCATTGAGTTTGTCGACCTGCGCGAGAAGAACAACGTACCGCTGCTCGACAACTCGCCGTTCGCCCAGTCGGTTAAGTCCGTCGCCCTTCTTACGGCGCACAAGGCGAAGGGCCAGGAGTTCGGCACCGTTTTCATATTGTCCTGCCAGGACGACGTCTGGGCCGGGTCATCGTCTCGCAACAAGCTGCCGTTCCCGATAAACCTGCCAATCACGCCGTCCGCCGACGCGCTCGGCGACTTCGTGCGCCTGTTCTTCGTGGCGGTTACCCGCGCGCGTCACACGCTCTATCTTGCGGGGTACGAGATGGAGGAGTCAGGCAAGCAGTCTCTGCCGCTCCGCTTTCTCTCGTCGGGCGACGCGTCCTCCGAAGTGTTCGGGAGAATCGAGGACGTCACCCCTCCGGACCCCGGCCATGTCGAGACCCTCGAGCTCGCGGGCAGACGAGAGTCGCTCGTGCCGAAGGTCAAGGACGAGAAGGCTCTCTTTCAGCAGATTCTCGCCGACTACCGTATGTCGGTCACCCATCTGTCGAACTTCCTCGACCTGGGAAGGGGAGGCCCCCGCTATTTCTTCGAGCAGAACCTTCTCTATTTCCCTCAGGCAAAGACGCCGTCCGGCTCTTTCGGAACGGCTGTCCACGAGACGCTCAAGAAGGTTCAGCTTCACGTCAGGGCGAACGATGCGCTTCCGTCAGACGAGGAGGTTGAGCAGTGGTTCGCGCTCCTTCTCCGGTCAGAAAGGCTCTCTCCGGCGGACGAGAAGCATTACTTCGCCAAGGGTCTCGACGTGCTCGCGGCGTACCTCAAAGAGCGAGGCGCGGGTATGCGCGCCTCGGACGAGGTCGAGGTCAATTTCAAGCACGAGGGCGTGTGCCTGGGCGACGCCCGCATCGAGGGAAAGATTGACCGCATCTCGTTTGACGGGAACGACATCGTCGTCACTGACTACAAGACCGGCTCCGCCGTGTCTGACTGGGACTCAAGGGACGCCTACAAGCGGGCAAAGGTTGCCCGCTACAGGCGACAGCTCCTCTTCTACAAGCTCCTTGTCGAAGGGTCAGAGCGCTTTAGGGGCAGAAAGGCCTCGCGCGGCGTCATTGAGTTCGTCGAGCCCGAGGACGGTCGCATTGTCACGCTTTCCATGGAATTCCCTCAGGAAGAAGTCGATCGACTCTCGCTCCTCATTCAGGCCGTGTTCAAGAAGATTGTCGCGCTCGACCTCCCGGACGTTTCCGCGTACGGCCATGACGAAAAAGAGATCGCCCGTTTCGAGGACGATCTCATTTCCGGAGCAATCTAGGCCTCTGCCTGGACGCTATTTCTTGCCACCGAGGATGATGTCGATGGTGCCCTTGATGTAGTCGATAGGGAGGGCGCCCGAGATGGCGACGATCGTTCGCTCCTTGTTGATGGAGACGGGGAGGCTTCCATCGGGAAGCTTGAGCGATGCGTAGAGGAGAGTCACGTCGTCAGCCGTCTTCTGCGAGAGAGGCTTTGCGAGGACGAGGAAGCTCGAAGGGGTTCCGTTCGCGCCGGCGTTCTGCGCGTCCGAGACACTCTGGGCGATCTCGGCGACGTGCTTGTCGCTGTTGAGGCAGGCGTTGAAGGCGGTCATATCAAGACCGAGGCCTCGGGCGATCTCGGGAAGCTTCGCTGGGTCGAGCCCGTCATTTGCGGGGGTAATCGCGAAGATCTGGTCGATATATGGCCAGAACTTGCCCTGGTCGGCGGCACATTCGGTTGCCTGCGCCTCCTTCGGAGCCTTCGAGTGAAGCTGGACTATAGGGAAGTGTCGGTACACCCACGATACCTTTCCGCTCGTGCCGTAGTCCTTCACGACGGTCTGGAGAGTGTTGTGAAAGTTCCTGCAGAACGGGCACTCGGTGTCAGAGTACTCGACGATGACGATGTCGGCGTTCGCGCTGCCGAGAATGTTGTCGCTCTCGGTGACGGGCGGGATGGTAATGTCCCTCTGGGCTCGGGCGAGCGCGTTTGCGTTGCCAGATGTCGAGGTACCCGACTTGCCGCTCATGTACACTGCTCCTCCGATGAGAAGTCCCGCGATGACGATGGCGATCGGAACCGCGAGTGACTGCTGCTTGGTTGATGGGGTGTCTTGCATTGATGTGTCTAAATCTTTGTATAATGTACAGGTAAGTATATCATCTTTCCCTCGCCATGAAATCGATCAAACAAATGGAGATGCTGGGCTCGGTCGCGCCTGATTTCACCCTTCCCGACGAGGACGGGCAGATGCGCTCGCTTTCGGACTATCGCGGCCAGAACGTAATCCTGTACTTCTACCCCAAGGATTTTACGTCAGGCTGCAGTCTCGAGGCCCAGGAGTTCCGCGACCACGAGTACGAGATAGGCGATCTTAATGCCGTGGTTCTGGGCGTGAGCCCCGACGACAGCGACTCGCACAAGGAGTTCTGCCAACAGCAGGGCCTCAACTTCACCTTGCTCGCCGACACGGAGGGCGAGGCTGCCCAGTTGTATGACGTGTGGCGTGAGAAGTCGGTGTTCGGCGTAAAGCACGCCGGCGTCGAGCGAACGACGTTCCTCATAGACGAGAAGGGCATCGTGCGAAAACTATACGCAAACGTGAAGCCCGCGGGCCACGCCGTCGCGGTTATCGAGGATCTACGAAAGCTCTAGGGCATCTTCGGTTCGGGCAACCCTCTTTTCGAGTTTCGCGTGCTCTGCGCGCGAAACCTTGTTGAGGGCATGGTCGTCAATACGGTTCGAGAGAGCCGTGAATTGATAGTCCATCTTTGCCTCGAGCCTCTCTTCGAGCTTATCGATGCGCACATCAAGTCGTGATATCTCCATGCGAAAGTCGCCCCGAAGCTCCTGAAAGCCTTTCTGGACCATGATGGCGAGCATGTCGATGGTAATGCGCGGACTCATGCCCAGATAGTAACATCGACCCGCTGAGGGTCGATGTTCACATTTTGATGTGCTTTTTATTTTGTCCGGCCAAAGGCCTTGTTTGGGCTTCCCTAGAATCCGAGCGAGAACGTCATGGCGCTCTCGGCCTTCTTCTCCCAGTCCTTTGTGTCGAGCTTCATCTCCTTGACTGCGAGGCCGTCCTTCCACTTGAGGCTTCCGTTCTTGAGGGCGTAATCGTAGATCTCCTTGGTGACCTTCACGTCGTCGGTGCAGTACTTGATGAGCTTGTCGAACTCTTTGTTCTTCCACCAGGTGATCGCCTCGAGTCCGTGACCTGACTTGCCGTATCCGAGGGTCGCCTCGGCGAGGGTGTCGAGCTTGATGCGGAAGCCGATGGCTTTCTTTACCTCCTTGAGGAGGTCGAGGCTCTTGATCTTCGTGAGATCGCCCGGATAGTACTTGTCGAGGAGAGGAATGTCGAAGTGGTCGCCGTTGAAGGTGATGAGCATGTCGGCGTTCTCGAGGATCGGCCAGAGCTTGCCGAAGTCCTCCTGGAAGAAGTGCTTGTACGAGTCGGTCTCGTACTCGTAGGTGCAGACCACGGAGATGTCGAGGTCCTTTGGGTCGTTTGATCCTACGTCCTGGAAGAGGTTTCGGGTTTCGATGTCGAAGATGACTTTGCGCATGGATTCTTTGGGCTTCTGTCTTACGGTGGTTAATTTTATGGAAGCATTGTAGCATGAGGCCATGGATACGGTACTGAATCTCTATAAAAGGAAGAGCGAGACGCCGCTCCAGACGACGGAGCGCTTTGTGCAGGCGCGGCCCGAGTACTCGGGCCAGAAGATGACCTACGCGGGAAGGCTCGACCCGATGGCTGAGGGCGTCCTTGTCGTCCTCGTGGGCGACAAGGCAAAGGAGCGAGATTCCTATACGGGTCTCGACAAGGACTACGAATTCGAGCTTGTCTTTGGCGTGGAGACTGACACGCTGGATACCCTTGGTCTTATTACGGCCTCTCGTGAGGCAAAGCCGCTTCCAACCCTCGACGAGGTGAATGCCGCCCTCAGAAAATATGTTGGCACATTTGAGCAGCAGTATCCCGCGTATTCCTCAAAGGTGGTGAACGGCGTCTCTCTCTTTGAGTACGCGCGCCGCGGCACCATAAGCACCATCACGATCCCAAAGCACGAAGTCACGGTGTCAAAGCTCGAGGCGACAGGCGCGAGCGATGTGAGCAGGGAGGAGTTGGGCCAGAAGATCCTCTCGTCGATAGCGGCAGTTCGCGGTGACTTCAGGCAGGGTCATATAGTCGAGGCGTGGGAAGGGTATCTGACTAAATCGGCACCCGCCACTTTCAAGGTTTATCGACTCTCGGTGTCCTGCGGCAGTGGCTTCTACGTCAGGCAGCTTGTGTCTGATCTGGGAAAGGATTTCGGGCTCGGCGCGGTCACGCTCTCTATCGTGCGAACGCGAGTGGGGTCGTATTCGCTCGCGGACTCGATCCGCTAGCCGGGATCTTCATGGGCCTATATGCGGCCCGTGAGACCCGCGTCCTCGATGAAGCTCTGCATGGTCGGCTGTCGGGCCGCCAGTCGCGCGCCCTCGTCGGTGAGCATGATGATGAAAAGCGAGCCCGCGACGATGACGAGGCTCACGAGCCATTTGCCCGGCGCCTTCCACGTCGTCTTGGTCCAGACCGTGTGCATGACGAAGATAGAGTAAATAGACACGGAGAAGGGCAGGACGAGGCAGATTACGAACGCCATGCCGCTCAGCATGAAGGGTATTCCCTGGAGGGCCGTCGACCCAAACGCGATGCGCCAGAGGAAGCGGAGGGCGAGGATAAGGCTGTCTATGTAATAGAAGGCAAAGTACCCGAAGGCGACCAGGTGAAAGGTCGTCGCCACCGACCTCATGCTTGGGGCGAAGTAGAAGTGGATGAGCTCCTGAAAGTAGGACGTTTCGGTTTTCTTGCTGTCTGCCATGAGAGGCTTATATTATATGGGTTTTACGGGGTTTGGTCAAACGATCTGATTGACTTTTGGCCTGTTTCGTGTATACTTAACCCATCGTTAGTTTCTCGGAGGAAAGACAAGTTTCTGCCAAAGGGAAGGACGGCGATAGTTACAAGTTTAGTTAAGAATCACAATGGCAAAGAAACTTTACGTCGGTAATCTCTCGTACGGTACCACCTCTGAGACCCTCAAGGCTGGTTTCGAGGCAGCGGGTGCTGTTATCTCAGCATCTGTTCTCACCGACAAGATGACCGGCCGATCACGAGGCTTCGGCTTCGTCGAGATGGAGGACGCGGACGCTGACAAGGCGATCGCTATGTTCGATGGTAAGAACTTCGAGGGCCGAGACATCAAGGTCAACGAGGCTCGCCCTATGGAGGAGCGACCACGACGCGACTTCAACGGTCCAGCACGAAGGAGCTTCTAAATGAACCCTTCGGTCTAACCGACGAAAGGCCGCCCTTACGGGCGGCCTTTCGCTTTGCAAAAAAGCCGCGCTGGTGTAGTCTTCTGATGAAACCTTCTTTATATACATGTACACACACGAGCTCACACGGGTATTGGGTCGTCCTCGTCGCTGGGAAAAAAGCCGGAGACAGTTTCGCCAGATGAGAAAAAGCTTTGATAAACTCAAGGCCGAAATCAGCAAGGTAATCGAAAGGTTCTGCAAGGGCAACAGCGCGATATCCTGGGACTGGATCGCGGATCCCGATGGTGGCGGGCGGCTCGCCTTTGTCCTTTGGGTGAAAGCGAAGCGCGAGGCGGCCATTGGGCAGTATGACGAAAAAATCAGTAGCCTGGTCAAGTGGCTCAGGCAAAGCATGGGTAAGTTCGTTAAAGTCACGCGACGGAAAGAGCCGCAGGAACTTACCAAAAGGGGCACCTTGCTCCCCATGGATAGCTTCCGCGCATTCGACCTCGCCCTTATCGGATAGTCGTTCAAGTAAAAAAAGGCTCACCACGGTGAGCCTTTTGTTATTCCTGACCCTACTTCATAAACAGTATCCTCGACTGGGTGAGTGCCGCCACGGTCTGTATGCTGCCCATGACAAAGAAGAGGGCAGTGAAGGAGCTGTAGGTGATGAGAAAGCCTCCGATGATGATGGCGATGCCCGTGACGATGTTCGGGAGACCCTCCGCCAGGCCCCACACGATGCCGTCCTCGCTCTCGGTTGAATACTCGTCGAGGAGTGCGTCCCAGGTCGGCGTAGAGAGGGCTGAGGCTATACCCAGGCCCGCCTGTACGATAAAAAGCTCGAGTGGGTTCGAAACGAAGATGTATGCGAAGGTCATAAGGGCGTTGAGCCAGTAGCCCGCCACCATGATCTTGCGCTTGTCGTACTTGTCCGAGAGCTTGCCTACGAGGATGGATATAATGCCCGAGATGACGAGGAAGATAGACCAGGCGGCCGAGATGTCGAGTATGTCGCCGCCAATGCGCTCCGAGAAGACCGCGAGCAGGGGACCGAACATACCTTCGCCGAGGTACCAGATATTGCTGCCGTTAAGGAGGTTCTGAACCTTACTGTTTATCTTTTTCATATATGTTGGTACCTAGTATAGCGCCGAACTCGGACGGCAAAAAGCCCGCATGCGCGGGCTTTTCGTTTGATATTGAATTTACTTCTTCGCCTTGTCTCGGTCGCCCTTCTTGAGGAGCTGCTTCCTGAGTCGCACTGACTCTGGGGTGATCTCGAGATAGTCGGTCTCGTGCATGATTTCGAGGCCTCGCTCGATGGTGATGGTGAATGGGGGAACGAGGTCGATGGACTCGTCCTTTCCGGCCGATCGGTAGTTTGACATGACCTTGCCTTTGCATGGGTTAACCTCGAGGTCGTCTCCCTTAGAAGTGTTTCCGATAATCATGCCTTCGTATACAGGCACGCCTGCGCCGATGTAGAGGGTTCCTCGCTCCTGGAGGTTCCAGAGGGCGAATCCTACGGCGTCGCCGTTCTCCATCGAGATCATCGATCCCACCTCGTGCTTCTCGATGACGCCGACGTGAGGTCGGAATCCGATGAAGCGGGCAGAGAGGATGCCCTCTCCCTTGGTGTCGATGACGAACTCGCCTCGGTATCCGAGAATGCCTCGGGTAGGGATCTCGAAGGTGAGGCGGGTGATGCCCTCGCGCTCCATCATGTTGGTCATGAGGCCCTTTCGCTGGGAGAGCTTGCGGATGACCTCTCCCGAGTGCTCTGAGCGCACGTCGGCGGTGATCTCCTCGAACGGCTCGGACTTAACGCCGTCGATCTCCTTGATGATTACCTGAGGCTGCGATACCTGGAGTTCGAAGCCCTCTCGTCGCATGTTCTCCATGAGGACCGAGACGTGAAGCTCTCCTCGGCCGAAGACCTTGAAGGTGTCCGGCGATCCCGGGGTGACAGGTGGGTTGAAGTCGATGCGAAGACCCACGTTGACCTCGAGTTCCTTCTCGAGGCGCTCTCGGATCTGGCGGGTGGTGACGAACTTGCCCTCGCGTCCCGCGAAAGGCGAGTTGTTGACGAGGAAGTTGAGGGCGATGGTCGGCTCGTCGACGTTAATCGCGTGGAGAGGCTCCTGGCTCTCGTTCTCGCAGATGGTCTCTCCGATGAAGATGTCCGAAAGGCCTGCGACCATGGCGATGTCGCCCGCGCCTGCCTCGTTAACCTCCTTTCGGTCGAGTCCCTCGAAGGTGTAGAGCTTGGTGATCTTTCCGGTTCGCGACTCGCCGGTAGGCTTCTTGACGATGACGTTCTGGCCAACCTTGATCTTGCCCTCGTAGATTCGCCCGAGTCCGAGTCGGCCGGTGTACGAGTCGTAGGCGAGGTTGAATGGCTGCATGCGGAGCGGGGCAGAGGTGTCTGACTTCGCGGCAGGCACGAGCTCGAGGATGGTGTCGAGAAGGGGGTCGAGGTTGGTTGACTCGTCGGTGAGCTGTCGCTTTGCGATACCCTGTCGTCCGATAGAGTAAATGGTGGTGAAGTCAATCTGCTCGTCAGTCGCGCCGAGCTCGATGAAGAGCTCGAGGATCTCGTCCATGACCTCCTTTGGCCGGGCCGCTGGCTTGTCGATCTTGTTGATGAGCACGATGGGCTTCATGCCGAGCTCGAGAGACTTCTTGAGCACGAATCGGGTCTGAGGCATCGGGCCCTCCTGCGCGTCGACGAGAAGGAGAACGGTGTCGATCGATCGGAGCACGCGCTCTACCTCTGAGCCGAAGTCGGCGTGACCGGGGGTGTCCACGATGTTGATCTTGGTGCCCTTGTAGTTGATCGACGCGTTCTTTGCGTAGATGGTGATTCCGCGCTCCTGCTCGAGTGCGTTTGAGTCCATCGAGAAGCCCTCCTTGGCCACTCCCGACTGCTTCATGATTGCGTCCATGAGCGTGGTCTTGCCGTGGTCCACGTGGGCGATGATTGCGATGTTTCGGATCTGCATAACGTTGATGCCGCGAGGCTCTAAAAACTTTCTGAAAAACGATTAAAAATAAAAGGAGCCCAGCGGCTCATTCATAAGTCCATTATAGCACGATTTGAATGGGGAGTAAAGCGTTTGCGGGGTCATGAATAACAAAAAGCCCGCTCCGGTAAGGGAGGGGCTTGAATTGATCGCAAGAGTCTCGTGGGGCCTAGGCTGCCGCCAAGGTCGGCACAGGAATCCCGAGGAGCTCCATGATAGTTCGGTCGAGTTCGGTCGAGCCGATCTCTCGCTCCGTCTCGAAGATCTGAAGAGTTTTAGTCTTCAGACACATCTCGACGAAGTATCTTACCGATCCGTGTTCCATCTGATCTTGGAATCGCGCGATAAGAGACGGGTCTGCAACCTGCTCGTGACCCTTTTTGGGCCTGAGCAGGATGAGACTCACCTCGAACCCTCGTCCGCGAAGACGGGGCATGGTGATGTCGAAATGGTAGAACGGGTCCCAATCGACGCTAATTATGACGAGGTCGCTTTTGGCGAGCCCGTCGATTTTCCTTTCCATGGCAGGTATGGCGCTCACGGTCGATCCGAAGGCTCCTTGGGGGAACGCTTTGGTGTCGATGAGAACTCCTTTTCCGGCCGTGGTGATTGTCTCCAAGGACGGAGTGACGTGGCAGGCGGGATGCGTGACGATAATGAATGCTCTTCTGGGACGGGTATTGTGCACTGTGAGGACGGGTTGAGTGTTGGTGGGGCGGTGGGTGCTTTCCCTCTTGCGATGGAAAGAGCGACTGGTGTGAAATGGTACATTTTATGCCTGACTTGGTCAATAGGCCGTGCTACAATGAGACCCTTCATGAGCAAGCATTCGGAGAGGCGGAATTCTGAGTTTAGGCGGGTCGCTACGAGCTGGGCCATCGAATTTGGCCCTATCGTGGTCTTTTTTCTTACCGCAGAGTACGTTGGTCTTGTTAACGCCACGGGCCTTTTCGTCTTCCTGACGGCCCTTGCCCTTATCGCATCGTACTCGAAGGACCGTAGAATCGCCTTATTCCCGCTCCTCGCGGGCCTTTCAGTCATCATCTTTGGCTGTCTGACGGTGTTTCTGCACAACCCTCTCTATATCATCCTCAAGGATACGGTCTATAACGGCCTCTTTGCCGTGGCGATCGCCGTAGGTCTCTATGGATACGGGAGGCCAATTCTGAAGGATCTCTTCAGCTCGCTGTTCCATATGACGGATAGGGGATGGATGATTCTTTCGAGGCGCTGGATGGTCATGTTCGTTTTCCTCACCGTCTCCAACGAGCTGGTGAGGCATCTCTTGGGTGCCGACGCCTGGGTCAATTACAAAATGGTTGCCACGTTCTCGACTATCGTATTCGGCCTCTATCAGATAACGCTCTCGAAGAGGGAGAGGATGCCTGACTCAAACAGGTGGGGGATGAATATCAAATAGCCTCGGCCTCGAGGCATGATACGCGCGCGGCGAGGGCGTCATGCTCTTGCCGCGATATTTTATTGAGGGTGAGGTCGTCTATCTTTCCCTCGATGTTACCGATACGGTTCGAGAGGGAATCAAAGCGAAGGTCCATCTTTGTCTCAAGGCGAGATACCTCTCGCGACAGTTCCGCACGAAAGTCGTTTCGAAGGTTTGCCTCGAGCTCGTCGAATCTTTTCGTTACCATAATGGCGAGCATCTCGATGGTTATGCGCGGACTCATGCCCAGATAGTAACATCGACCCGTTCAGGGTCGATGTTCACATTTTTATCTTTGCTTTAGTCTTGCTTGCCACTCGGCCCGCTACTTCGAGAGCAGGAGGAGGAACTCTCGGTTGCCACCCTCGCCTTCGATGGGGGAGTCGATGTGAGCGACGACCTCAAAGCCGACCTCCTGTGCCTTTGCCTTCACCCCGTCGAGCGCGGCGAATCTCTCTGAGTCGAGGGCGATGACGCCCCGGCGTCTCTGCGCGATCTCTCGCCCGACCTCAAACTGCGGTTTGACGAGGAGCACCGCTCGGCCACCCTTCCTGAGAAGCGAGAATGCCTTCGGGAGGATGTGGGTGAGGGAGATGAAGGACACGTCGGAGACGGCAATGTCGGCGAGCGGCGAATCGGGCGAGAGGGAGAACTTCCTGATGTCAGTCTGCTCGTGCAGCTCGACACGCTCGTCCTCGCGAAGCGTCTCGTCCATCTGGTCGGTGCCGACCTCGATGGCGATGACCTTCCGTGCCCCTCGCTTGAGGAGGCAGTCGGTGAATCCTCCTGTCGACGAGCCGATATCGACGGCGAGGACATCGGTCACGCCGATCTTCCACGTCTCGAGCGCGTGATCGAGTTTCTCTCCGGCGCGACTGACGAAGCGAGGGGTCTCCTTGAGGGAGATGTCATCCGAAGGGGAGACCTCGGCGCTCGGCTTGCCGGCCTGGACCCCGTTCACGAGCACGAGACCTCTCTCGACGAGCTCTCGGGCGGCGCTTCTGCTGCGCACCAGACCCCGTCGGGCTATCTCGACATCGAGTCGATTTTTGTGTTCTAAAGTTTTCTCGAATTTCATGTCCTAACTCTACATGAATCACGTCTAAAAGATAGGGAAGTCAAATGTGGTGGCTCGTGACCCCTGTGGGCGAGAGGTGTCTGCAGATAGAGAGGTTACTTTATAGCTCTTTTTTAAACATTGATAAACATTACTATCAAATCTACGTATTTAAGCCACATTATGAATCTCGGATAGCTATCTGATGGTTGGGTGGCCTTTATCTTTTTCTTATCAATTCTTTATGCCGAGATGACCATTCTGAGAGGGGGTGCCCTGCTCGGGTTGGGTGGGGTCGTGACGTTTGGAATGCGAAAATGAGGAAAGGCGCTATCCACAGAGATTTACGGTTGCATTGATTTTATAATATTCACCAATGAGCTCAGATCTCTTTTTCGAAGGAAAAAAGTTCATCTCGTCTAGACGAGCTGCGGATCTGTGCGCCTATACTCAGGACTACGTCGGTCAGCTTATTCGCTCTGGAAAGCTCGAGGCAAAAATGGTCGGAAGGAACTGGTTTGTCGCCGAGGAGTCGATTCTGGCCTACAAGCGCCTCGCGGATGAGTCTTCGAAGACCCTTTTCCAGAAGACGGATGAGGCCATCTCGGCAAGCCGAGACGCCTCAGAACACGAGGCTGTAGAGGCTGTCGAGGTGCCTGTGGCTGCGAAGGCTCCGGACCCTGTTATCCCGGAAGTTGTTTCCCCGGTTCCTGCCGTTCGAGAAGAGGCCTATGTTGGTCTTGTCTATACTTATGACGAAAGGTCATCTCTTCCTGAGCTTAAAAAGACTTCAGTTCAGCCCGTCGCCAAGGCCGTCGTGGAGCCTGCTGTCCCGGAGACTGTCGAGGAGGTTGTGCCTGAGCCTGTGGCGGGGGTTGTCTCTCCCTTTATATATGAGGAGTCGATCGAGGGTCTCGGGGGCGACTTCGGCATGATTGATATCGGCAGGAAGGCCCTCGCCGCCGCGCTCTCGCTTTCCCTGGTCCTCGGTTCTTACTATATGGCTGACGCCGAGAGGTCGAGGTCGTTCCTCTCGTCGACAGAGGCCGTGGGTTCTCGTATGTCGCTTGCGGTCACTGATACCTTCGCCAAGCTCGCCGCGTCCGTCGGTGTCGTTAAGGAAGCGTATCTCGCGGCGGTTCACAATGCCGGTGTGTACGCGGTTGAGGGCGTCGTTGCTTTTGTTGGTGCAGCAGAGGATGTCGTCTCCTTGTACGGTGACGCAGTTGAGACGGTCGGACGACGATCGTCTGACGCGAGCGATGTACTGGCGTCGGTCAGCATTCCTGATACGGCACGAACGATCGCGGCGCAGATCCGCGTCGAGGGTATTGGCTCCGCGTCTCTCGCGGCGGCGTCTACTGCGGGCGGCTCACTTGTCTCGGGCCTCGAGTCGGTGGCCGTTGGCGTGTACGAGGCGATTAACCCGATCTTCTCGAGGACGAGCTCGTTCCTTGCAGGGCTCTTTGCGCCAAAGGACACTGTCCTCGTCATCGACACTCCTGCGCCTATCGCCCCGCAGCCTGAGCCGCAGAGGGAGGCGGTCGCCGTCGTCGCTTCGCCTGTCGTCGTCACTCAGCCCGCGCAGCCCGTAACGCAGGTCAACAACACCTACTATCAGACCTCTGGCCTCAGCGCCGCTGACGTGACTGCTCTCGTGAAGAGTGCGACGGCGGACCTTGAGGCCCAGGTCGCCCAGGCCCAGCTCGATGCGCTCAGGGCAAACGAGAATGCCCGCAACGCGGCGGACCGCGGCTCTCGATACGATCTCGACAGGATTACCATACGAAGGAGCGAGATCAAGGACTCGAGGATGACGGGTTCGACGATCGCCGACTCTCGCATCGAGAACTCAACACTTGTGAACGCGAACCTCACAGGTACGACGACGGCGGGCCTGATTGCTGCGGACTCTATCACCGCCAACAGCATCACGTTCTCGAACTCGAACATCCAGAACTCGACGACGACCAACGCGACCTCCACCAACCTCTTCGCCTCGGCCTTCGCCGCAGACCGCCTCCAGGTCGCGGGATCGACGGGCGTCACCATCACCTCGAGCGGTCTGGTGGGCATCGGCACCTCGACGCCCGAGGCACAGCTCGCCATCGCGCAGATCACGAACGGCCTGCCGATGCTCTCCGCGCGTCGCGTGACGGACGTCGCCCCTTCGGGTGACTTTATAAACTACAGGAGCGCGGACGGCGGTACCGTGCTCTTCCGCGTCGACAACTCGGGAAATCTTCTCGCCGGCGGAATCATCACCACGGGAAGCTACACGGTCACCTCGACCTCGACGCCTCAGTTCCGCGTGCAGTACGACGGCTCTGCCGAGATGACGACCATGGTCGCGTCGACTGGCGCGGCCGTAATCGCGGTCAACGGCTCGAATCCTTCCGTGTCGTTTGTCCCTCAGTCGAATGGAACCTCGACGTTTGCGGTGACCGATGCGTCACTTGCGCCGATTGTTTCGGTCAATACCATTGATAAGTCTGCGACGGTCACGAACCTTATTGCTTCGACGGGTGTTGTCGCGGGGCTATCGTCGACCTATTCGACAAGCACGAACGCGACGAGCACAAATTTCTTCTCGGCAAATTTCGTTGCGGTTAACTCGCTTTCCGACAATGCAACGACTACCAACCTGAGCGCCGCAACTGTCTCGGCGGGCGATATCGTCGCCACGGGTTCGCTTGCCGTCACGGGCCAGACAACTCTCGGGGGAGTTGTTCTCGTCAATTCGACGACGACAAACGCGGTCGGCACGAATTTGGCTTTCGTAAACTCGACCTCCACCAATCTCTACGCCCAGTCTCTCGCCTCTGACGACTCTGTTCTCGGAAACGCGACGTCGACCAATTTCTTCTCGACCTTTGGCCGATTGCTGACGGGAACCATCGACAGCCTCTCGTCGACTATCGCGTCGATCGGCGACCTCTTCGCGAACACGCTCGTCGTCACGAACAGCACGACGACCAACGCAACAACTACTAACCTCTACGCCCAGTCGCTCGTGGCGGGCACTTCGACGTTCGCGGCTCTTAACGCATCGGGGCAGGTTGTCGTCGGCACCACGACCGGCTCGAGCTATATCGGATGGGGAGGCTATGGCTACGATGCTGCGCTTACCGTCGAGGGCGGCGCGAAGATCGTAAGTAATACTGGTGAGACTCTCATTCAGAACACCACTAATTATCCTGTTCATGACGACACGACGCTCTTCAGGAACAACGTGCTCGCTATTCAGAATACCGGCGTTACGGCGACCAACAGGAAGCTTCCTTCCGCTATTCGCTTCCTTGACGAGACGGGCGCCGAGATGGGTGCCATTGGTTACAGCAACGACAATGTGTGGGCTCCTTTCGCCGAGTCATTCTTTATATCCGCGAGCCAGCCGTACTATCCAGGCACTCCGGCGCAGGCGCCGACGAGGTTCGCCCTCCTTCAGGAGGGTCTGTATCAGAGCGTCGCTCGATACGCGCCTCGTCTTGAGTTCACGACTGACTGGACCACGAACTTCAAGGATCCTCTTGGAAATACGAACCTCAGCATATCTCCGTCGGGTACTTCGACCTTCAGGTACTCACTCACCAGTCAGGTGTCCTCGTCGACTGTTCTCACTGTTCACAATACGGGTGGAAGCTTCAACACCTCGTCCGCACCATTGTCTTCATATGCTGGGTCATTCACGTCCGCTTCGACTCGCTCTGCCGGATCAAACGCGCTTACCAACGTGGGAATCTACGCAAGCGCCTCGGGTGCCCAGAACAACTACGCTGCGATTTTCGATCAGGGCAACGTGGGTATCGGCACCTCTACGCCGAATCGTGCCCTCTCCGTCGTCGGAGACATAGACTTCACGGGATCCCTGCGCACGGGAGGAGTGGCAAGGATCAATTCCGGGGGAGTCTTCATTGCCGCTAACGGAACCGTGGGCAATCCCGGATATAACTTCTCGGGCGACACTGGATCCGACACGGGTATGTATCGCGTGGCCGAGGACACGATAGGCTTCTCTACGGCGGGCGTGAACAGGCTGACGATCGGAAACACGGGCAACATAGGTGTCGGTACCACGTCCCCGACAGCCAGGGTATCTACGGTGTTCAGCTCAAATTCCACATCTAACGCAATAAACCTGAGCCCGTCCAACGATGGGAACAGGGCGCTTTGGCTCGACGGAAACATGATAAACGTGAGTACGGTCGTGTCGTCGTACTCGCAGACGGCGAACTCGCTTCCGCTCTTCATACAGCCGTACTGGTCGAACTTCCAGACGGGTCTGACCGTGGGAACCACGACGAACCAGACGGCCGTCAACACGGCGATGATCGTGTACGGCTCGAACGCGTCGTCCGCGACGACCTCGAGGACGTTCGCGACGAGGAACGGCGACAACACGGAAACTTTCACCGTCCTGAACTCTGGCAATATCGGAATTGGAACCACGAGCCCTTCGACGCGCCTCACGGTTCACGAGACGGGCAGCCTCGCTGCGGCGCGACTGCTGAACGCGTCAAACGCCTTTGACACGCTCCAGCTTCAGTCCACCATCTCTAATGGCTACTCAAGTATCGGATTCCTGAATACTTCCGGAAACTCGATGGGCGGATTCGGCTATGCCAACACGGGAGTCGCCGGCAGCCTTCAGGATAAGGTCTACTTCTACTCCGTAAGCAAGGACATGGTGTTTAGCACCAACAACGGGTCGACGGGTATGCTTACCCTCAACACCGCGGGTAATTTGGGAATTGGCAGCACTACGCCGCTCTCGACGCTCTCGGTCACGGGCTCTGGAACCACTAGACCGTTCACCGTGGCGTCCTCAACGGGCAACGCCCTGTTCTCGGTGGGCATAGACGGATCATCGACCTCGACCGGAACAAGCACGGCCGCAAGTTTCGTGTCCACGTCGGTCATTGCGACCTCGAGCATAATGGGATCTCTCCACGTCGGCGGTCTGTCTAACACGACTGCAAGGCTTTATTCATCCGGAGCCATCCAGTTCATCAACGGAACTGATCCCGGCCTCTATGGAGCCCTTTGGTCACCGAACTCGGGCGACTTCGCTGCCAACATGGCAGGACCTCAGCTCGCCTTCTACACTGGCGGCAACAATGCGCGAATCGAGCGCCTCCGCATTGACAGTGCGGGCAACGTCGGCATCGGCACGACGTCCCCGACACAGCTCCTTACGCTCTATAAGTCCGGCGGAGACGCGTACACGCAGTACGCCTCGAGTAACACTGGTTCGGCCGCCACGGACGGATTCCATGTCGGCGTCGGCACGGCGGGCGAGGCGTTCCTCAACAACAGGGAGTCTACGTCGATGCTGTTTAGGACGGCTGGAGTCTCAAGGATGGTCATTGATTCTGGCGGCAACGTCGGAATTGGTACTACCACGCCGCTCACAAAGCTCGATATCGTAAGCAACATCTCCGATCGCATCAGGATGACTGGATCCTCTTCCGATACCAATCCCGTCAATGGATCGTGGGGTGGTGCGATGTATCTCTCGAACTCCGATACTACCTCAGGCAACTACAACGGCGTGCTCTTCGCGAATGCGACCCCCGCCTGGACAAGCGGTATCTTCGGCATAAACACCACCCATGCGAACAGGACGGGCGAACTTTCGTTCTTCACCTGGAATGCGGGTGTTGGTAGCGAGAAGATGCGCATCACTCCTGCGGGTAACGTCGGCATCGGCACAACATCACCCGCATCTCTCCTTGCAGTTAGCGGAAAGGGAACTTTCGGTACAAGCGACGCCGTCACGCCTCAGCTCGAGGTCATCGGCGGAACGAGCGGCGCGGGAATGATTCGCCTCAATCGCGCGGGAACAGGCACGGTCTTTGATTGGGCGCTTACTGGCGGAGGCCTCGCGTTCAATGATGTGAGCGGCGCGTCGGGCGCGACCGTAGTTAATATTTTTGGCGCCAGCGGCCTTAATGAGCTTTACGTCGGTCAGGCGTCCAAGACGATAGTCGATACTCGTGCCTCTCTTATATCGGGAACCACGTTCGGTTCCTCCGCGGGAACTGACGTCGCCGCACAAAATCTCACGCTTCGTTCCGGCCTCGGCACGGGCGCGGGTGTCCCGGGCGATCTCGTCTTCCAGACTGGTACTGTGCTTGCTTCGGGTTCAACTGCGCAGTCTGGTAGCGCTCGTCTTACCATTAAGGCGACCACCGGCAACGTCGGGATAGGTACGACAACCCCTCAGAAGTTACTGCATCTCTACGGAGATCCGACTACGGCTCGCTTGAGAATGCAGAGCAATACCGCCTTGAATAGTGTATACGCTGAGATGGCTACTGACGCTAGTACTGGATCGTTCAACTTGCTTGCAGACCATAGCGCTGGCGCGGCAAATAGTAGTATAGGATTTTTTGTGGATGGATCGCAGAGGGTTATAATCGACCAGTCTGGTAATGTTGGCATTGGCACGACTACGCCTGGGGTAAAACTTGAAGTGGCGGGAGACGTGCGTATTCCGACGGGAAGTGTCGGCACGGCATCCTTGCGTTTCGGTGTCGATAACAACTCCGGTTTTTACCAGCCGTCTTCTGGCTCCATCGCTTGGACTTCAGGAAGCGTTGAAAGGTTCAGAATTACTAACACCGGAGAAGTTGGTATCGGTACCACGAGCCCGACGGCCCGTCTCCAGGTCGACGTCGTGGACAGCGATGCCTCGTCGTATACGGGTGACTTCGCCGTCGTTGGCTCGACCAATAAGGCCGTGGCTTTGGGTGTTAATTCGACGTACGGCTGGATGCAGTCTCATGGTAGCGTCCCTTTGGCTATTAACCCGAACGGAAACAATGTTGGAATCGGAAGCACCTCTCCGGCGCACCTTCTCTCGGTGAGCGGAAGCTCGGGCGGATGGATGGGCTTCAACTCTGCCGGCACGGGCGGCGGCGGATCGCCGACCCTTTCCCTCAGCGTGAGCCCGGCCTCGAACGCGAGCGCGGGAGCGTACCAGACCCTCAGGGGAAACCTCGAGGCGTGGGTTGACGTCATTGCCCAGAACAACGCATCGGGCCAGCGCCACATGAGGTTCGGTAACGGCCAGCCTACCAATACTTTCTCGGTGCAGGCGCTTAACGACGCGGGCAACACCATCCTGAGGACTCCGTTCTCGGTGCACAATCTTGCTCCGACCGCGTCTCTCTACGTTAGCTCGACGGGTAACGTGGGCGTGGGAACGTCGAGCCCTGCCGCGCCTCTCACCGTCTTCTCGACGGTGGCAAACAACGCTGCCGGTCAGGAAGTCCTCAGGCTCGGCGCGCCTCTTTCCGGAGGAATCCCCGGCTCTGGCCCTGCTATAGTGTTCGCGAACAACGCGGGAACCGTCGAGAACTTCAAGATCAGGTCGGGCGCAGACGCCTCGGGATCGGGAAGGGGTAACCTCACGTTCTCGGGCGGCGGCGCGACCCTCGCGACCCTTTCCGACCTCATGACCCTCTCCTATACCGGAAACCTCGGTATCGGCACGACCTCTCCGGCCGCGAAGCTCTCGGTCGTGGGCGAGACGCTTTCGAGCTGGTTCACCGCGACCTCGACGACGGCGACCTCGTCGATCGCCGGAAGCTTCGACGTGGGCAACGGCGCCCTCAGGTACAACTACGGAACGGGCCTCACCTCGATCGACAACCTCCAGCTCGGCAACCTCAACTTCGAGGCCGACTCGGGCGTCGTCACCTGGGTCGACATGCCTGTGACCGCTGCGTCGGCTGCCGGCACCAAGCAGAGCTACACCGCCTCGATCAACGGCAACCCGCTCCTCACCGTCTACTCTGAGTCAGACGGCGCGGGCGGCATCCAGAACTCGGGCGTAGGCATCGGCACCTCCACGCCGCTCGCGAAGCTCGACATCTGGGGCAATTTCCGCGTGTCAACCTCGACTTCGGCCGCCTCGCCGCTTGTCTTCGCGAACACGGCTTCGGGAATGTTCGGTATCGGTACCTCTTCTCCGACCGCGCAGCTTCACACGACGGGCACCGTCAGGTTCTCGAACTTCGGATCGGGTACTCTCACGACGGATGCGAGCGGAAACGTGTCGGTATCGTCTGACGAGCGGCTCAAGGACATCTCGGGTCGATTCAGCCGAGGCCTCGAGGACCTCAAGAAGATCAGCCCGATCCTCTACAAGTGGAACGCGACGTCTGGTCTCGATATGGTCGAGCTCTACGCCGGATTCTCTGCCCAGAACGTCGAGACCGCGATTCCCGAGGCTGTCGGCGTCAATCCGAATGGCTTCCTCAGCCTCAACGACCGACCTATCCTCGCGGCCTCGGTCAACGCGATCAAGGAGCTCGCGCTCTCCGTCGCAAGCACGACCGAACGCGTGGCGGGAATCGAGAGCAGGGTAAGGAGCCTCGAGCTCACCCTGGCGACCGCCGGCGTTCCTGGGTTCGTGACCGCTACGACCTCGGCATCCTCGACGATCGAGACGGTTACGGGATGGCTCGCGTCGCTCGGCGCTTCGATTGAGAACGCGGTCGCGCGATTCGTGACGGTCATTGCTGACGCAATCTCGACCAAGAAGCTCACTGTGGGCGACACGTCCAACCTCGCGGCGTCGGGCATCACTATCTTCGACCGATCGACCGGCCAGCCTGTGTGTATGTTCGTCGAGGGCGGCGTCATGAAGAGCGAGCCGGGGGAGTGCGGCGCGCAGAGCCAGCCTTCGACCCCAGAGCCTTCGCAGCAGGATCCTCAGCCGACCCAGCCTGAGCCGGCGCCCTCAGAGCCATCGGGCGAGACGGCCTCGACCACGCCGGAAGTGACCGGCTCTACGGGCACCACCACTCCTGAGATTGCCCCTGAGCCGACGGCAAGCACGACCCCCGAGGTAACGCCGGAGGCTCAGCCTGAGGTGCCTCAGGAAACCACCGGCCCAGAAGAGGTCGTCGCTTCAGAGACGGAGCCTGAGCAGGCCCCTGAAGCCCCAGAAACGCCCTCAGAGCCCGCTTCCGAGCCCGAGCCGACTCCCGTAGCAACCGAGTAATGAAAATCGTCCATGAGCCATACAAAAAGAAACAAGAAATCGACCGTTTCCGCAGTCATCGTCGCCCTCGTGGTCCTGGCCGCCCTCGCCGCGTATCTTTTCGTCGGGCAGGGGACTGCCTCCAGGGAGGCATCGGGAACCGAGGCGAGAAAGGAGTCTAAAGCGTTTGAGTACCGCAAGACGGGCCTCTCGTTCTCGCACGACTCTGAACATACGGTTCGGGTCGTGTCTGATCAAGGGATCGATACGATTGTGGTCCAGTCGGAGTCTGACACGTCCAAGGGCCTTCAGATTTCCGTCCTGCCGTACGAGGACGATCCGTCGACTCTCACGTTCCAGAAGATCATGTCCGACATACCCGACATGAAGGTCGAGAGGCCTCAGGTCGGCACTCTGCCGTTCGGCTCACAAGCCCTCTCGTTCGAGACGGGCGACGGAGCTTTGCGCACAAGGGAAGTGTGGTTCGCTCGTGCGGGCTACGTGTATCAGATGAGCGCGCCGATTGGCTCGTCCGGGCTGATTGAGTCGACCATAGCGTCCATGTCATTTGAGTAATATGAGGAAACTATTATTCACAGCGCTTCTCGCGATCGCGGCATTCACGATACTCTCGGGAGATGCTCTTGCCGCGACGCTCGTCAGGCCGGCGAACAACCTGGGGCTTGTGGGATGGTGGACCCTTGATCAGGGTACGTCGACGCGAGCGACGGATTCCTCGGGCTACGGGAACAATGGCACGCTTTTTAACTTTGCCGCCCCCGCAACTGTCTCGAGCGGATGGACGACGTACGGCAAGAGGGGAGGCGCGATGCTCTTTGACGGTACGAACGACACTATCCAGGTGCCTCATGGCGCCTCGATGAAGCCGTCCTCGACCATGACCGTGTCGGCGTGGGTCAAGCCAGACGTCGGATCGCTCTCGAGCGCCATACGCGAAATCTACAGGAAGGAGGATGCCCAAAGGCACCTTTTCTCCTTTCAGATGCCGGCAGGTCAATGCGCGACGGGTACGGGTGTCTCAACGTGCATTTCCTTCGGCATAGTCGTCGGGGGCACGTACTCTGAGTTTGACGTCCCGATTACTGCGTCAGATTTCGAGGGCAGGTGGCGACTCGTCACTGCGGTGTATGATGGTACGAACAGGTATATGTACTTCGACGGCGTACTTGCATCGAGCACGCCCACCACGGGAGCCATCGGCACATCGGGAACCAATTCCGCGTATATAGGTTCGAACGGCGGAGGTGGCGAGTGGTTTAAGGGGGCAATTGATGATCTCCGCGTCTACAGCAGGGCCCTTTCCGCATCGGAGGTTGAGGCGTTGTACTCGACGGGAGCCGTCACGAGAAAGACGGCAAACAACACAGACCTCTTTGGTTCGTGGACCTTCGACGAGGGAACCTCGACTGTCGCACACGACTTTTCGGGCAATGGCAGGAATGGAACGCTCAACGGTTTCCCTGCGGTGTCTACCGTGTCGAGCGGCTGGGCCTTGGGGAAGAGGGGGAACGGACTGGTCTTTGACGGAACCAACGATTACGTTGAGGTTGCCAACACGCTCTCTGATATAGGCACCGGATCGTTTACCTCGGCGGCATGGTTCAGGGCGTCGAACACAGGTATCACTTGGAAGCGCGTCATGCACACGGGCTGTGTCGCCTATACCAACGGCATGTTTATGGCCCGTTGGAACGCAAGCGGCCAGATGGCCGCAGCCGTATGCAACGGATCGGCAGCGGCTAACAGCTTCGTGCCCGTGACAACGGCAACCTATCTCGACGGCAGGTGGCATCACATGGCGTTCGTCGTTGACCGCGTCGCCGGTACGGCACGGATCTACATTGATGGTGTCAACGTGACGATTCAGAAAAATATCTCTGGCACGGAATGCGGCACGCTTTCCGGTGACTCTCTGTATCTCGATATCTCGGCGTGCCCGTCGGCAACCGTGGCCGGCGGTAACCTCCGCCTCGGTGCGAACTCGACGGGAGGCGAGAGGTGGGACGGATTAATCGACGATGCCAAGCTCTATTCGAGAGCCCTCTCTGCCTCTGAGATTTCAGGTCTCTATTCCCAGGGGGCGGCGACCATCGGCGTTACCACCGACAAGGTGTCGAGCGGCTTGGTCGGGTATTGGTCGTTCAATGGAAAGGATATGGACTGGTCATCTAACACCGCCTATGACAGGTCTGGGTACGGTATTAACGGCATTGGTACCGCGCAGCTCTCGGCGACAACGTCGCCCGTGGCTGGCAGGGTTGGGCAGGCACTCTCTTTCACGGGGGCAAACGGCCTGGACATGCCTGTCACCACGGGCTCAATAGGGGCTCTCACGAACGCCATATCCATGTCTCTGTGGGTTAAGAGGGGCGACGACGGAACCTTCAGGAATATCGCGGGCGTGACCAAGGACGATTCGACTACGTCTTATTCCTGGGGTTTCAGGGTTAACAACACTAACAATGTCTTCTTCGACGTGTTTGTTTCTGGGTTCAGGCTTCAGGTCGGAGACCCTTCGGTCGTGCCTGTCGGCACGTGGGCGCACTACACGTTCACTTGGGACGGTGCAAACCTTATCCTATATAAGAACGGAGTCCTTACGAGCTCAACCACGAGGTCGGGTACGCTCGATCCGTATAACACCAAACAGTTCGGCATATCAAACACAGGCGGTTATTCGCGCTTCGTCGGCTCGATCGATGAGGTAAGGGTCTACAACAGGGCCCTCTCCGCGGCCGAGGCAAAGCAGCTCTATCTCATGGGCAAATAGCGATATATAATTACAGCATATGACACCAGAACAAGAGCAGATTTTGAGGGAGGTTAAGCAGCTCGCGGAGGAGAACGCCGAGACACTGAGGGTCATCAGGCGCTCGTATAGGATCGGCAACATCATGAGGGTTGTCTACTGGGTTTTCCTCATCGGCCTCTCGCTCGGCGCGCTCTATTTCATCCAGCCGTACGTCGATACCGCAAAGGACGCGTACAGCGAACTCCTCTCTTTCTAATTAATCACACAAAGCAAAAGTCCTCAGGAAACTAGCGAGCGCGACCGGCGCGAGCTCGAGGAATTTCCCAGCAGGGAAATATCCGTGTTCCTGAGGACTTTTGCTTTGTGTGCTTGGACCCAGGTTCGAACTGGGGACCCTTCCCTCTTCAGGGGAATGCTCTACCAACTGAGCTATCCAAGCGGTTCATATAATCTAAGGCTTTTTCGCCCAAATCGCAAGGGTCTCGATTAAACGGAATAAGAAAAGGCCTTTGGAAGACTAGCGAGCGCGACCGGCGCGAGCTCGAGGAATTTCCCAGCAGGGAAATATCCGTGCTTCCAAAGGCCTTTTGCTTATGAAGACTTTACTCGGAGCTTGCTCTGCTTTGACTTGTCTATCTTCGGGAGGCGGATGGTGAGGAGTCCGTGCTTCTCGGTCGCCTCGGCGTCCTCGACCTCGATTTCCTCGGGGAGCATGACGGTTCGGGAGAATGAGCCCCAGTAGAGCTCGCGGTGGAAGTAGTTGCCGTCGCTCGTCTCCTCTGACTCCTCGCGCTTGCCCTTGATGGTCACCATGTCTCGGGTGATATTCACGTCGAGGTCCTCTGGTCGCACGCCCGCCACCATGGTCTTGATGACGATCTCCTCGGGCGTCTGGAACACGTCGACGGTGAGCTGACCCTCGGTCTCGGTTTCCTCGAGGAGGCCGTTGTGAATCTCGCCCGGCTGGGTGTCGAAGTCAGTGTCCGCCTCGTCCTCAATCTTGACGGTGCCGGTCAGACGCTCAAAGAACGATTTTTTTGATGGGTGCATATTAGGTGGTTTGTTGTGCTTTCTTTATCTTCTCAAACAGAAGGAGGACGACGATTGCCATCATCCAGATGACGGAGAATGCGAGGAATGTTTTGCTCCCGTTTGCATCACCTATTATAAACAGGTTGAAGAGCGTGTGCAATCCAATCGCGAGCGAGAGGCCGAGCAGTCGCCAGAGCATCTTCCATATCCTGCTGCTGTGGAACTGGCTGCCGATTGCGTAGCCGAGAATCGCCGAGCAGACGACGTGCAGCATGCTCGCGCCCATGAACCTCATGTTGCCCGTGACGGCGCCTTTCCAGACGTCGCCCTCGAGAAGCGGCGTGAGGATGAAGAGCGTGTTCTCGAGCGCCGCGAATCCGAGCGCGGCGGTGATCATGTAGATGATGGCGTCGACGGGCTCGTCGTAATCGACGGTGTAGAGCACGAGAAGGGCCACGACGACGTACTTGGCGAGCTCCTCGAAGGCAGCCCAGAGGAAGAGCGTGGTCGGTCCAAGGCCGAGCTCGAGGATGGTGAGCTTCTGGAGCGGGTACATGAGGGGCACGACGGCCATGCCGCCGAGGAAGACGAGGAGGAGGTGGCGAAGGGGCTCGGGGTGCAGCTTGTCCTCGCGGGTCCAGAACCAGAGCCAGAAGAGCGCGGGAAGGATTCCGCCGATGACGGCGTAGGTGAGCGCTGACGTGGGGAACGCTGTGGCTAGCTCGGCCATGTTTCGATGATGAGGGGCTTCTTATCGCTGATCGGAAGGTCTTTCCAGATTTCCTCGGTGACGAACGGCATGAACGGGTGAAGGGTCTTGAGTATGAGCTCGAGAGTGTGGAGGAGGAACTGCTGTCGCGACGACCTCTCGGCGTCGGTGCCTGTGGCGAGGATGCCCTTGCTCTCCTCGAGAATCTGGTCGGCGAAGGTGTTCCAGGCGTACGCGTAGAGCTTCTCGCCCACGAGATAGAACTTGTACTCATTCATCTCCTTGGTGATCTCGGCGACGAGGGCGTCCTGCTCGATGATGAGCGCGGCGTCTCGCTCGCTCCATGCCGTGAAGCCCCTGTCGAGAGAGATGGTCTCGGTCGACGAGAGGACGAAGCGGGTGATGTTCCAGAGCTTGTTGGCGAAGTTCTTATAGGCGCGGATCTTGTCCTCGGACATTTTGGTGTCGTTGCCGGGGCCCGTGCCGATAATGAGCGACATGCGCACGGCGTCGGTTCCGTACTTCTTGCTCATCTCGAGCGGATCGATGATGTTGCCGAGAGACTTCGACATCTTGCGTCCCTGACCGTCGCGGACAAGTCCGTGAAGGTACACGGTCCTGAACGGGATGGTGTCGAGAAGGTAGGTCGACATGAGGATCATGCGGGCGACCCAGAAGAAGAGGATGTCGTAGCCCGTCTCGAGAACCGCGGTCGGGTGATAGGTACGGAGATCCTCGGTGTTGTCAGGCCAGCCGAGCGTTGAGAAGGTCCAGAGGCCCGACGAGAACCAGGTATCGAGGGTATCCTCGTCCTGGACCCAGCCTTCGCCCGGTGACACGGTGCCGAATCGTGCCTCTTCGCCCTTGTACCAGACAGGGATGCGGTGTCCGAACCAGATCTGGCGGGAGATGCACCAGTCAGCCAGGTTGTTGATCCAGTTGCTGTAGACGCGCTGGAAGTTCTCGGGAATGATCTCGATGTGTCGGTCGCCTGGCTCGAGGACTTCGAGCATGAGCTCCTTGAGTGACTTGTTGCCGCGCGCCGCGATCTTCTTGTTCACGTCGATGAACCACTGCAGTTTCGGCAATGGCTCGACGATGCCGCCCGTTCGCTCGGCGGTGGACATGTTCTGGGCGATCTCTTCCTCCTTCTCGAGGAGGCCCTGCTCCTTGAGCCAGGTTACGACGATCTCGCGAGCCTCGGTAGTTTTCTTGCCGGCGAGGAGGGGTGACGAGACGCTCATCTTGGCGAACTCGTTAATGACGGGGACGAGAGGGAGGTTGTGTCGCTGGGCGATGTCATAGTCGACGTGGCTGTGTGCCGGGGTGACGCCGACGGCCCCGGTGCCGAACTCGGGGTTTACCTCGCTGTCGCCGACGATCTTCACGTGGATCTTCTCGCCCGCGAAGTCGATGTCGTACTCGGTGCCGATGAGGTGCTTGTAGCGCGCGTCGTCAGGGTGAACGGCGACGCCCGTGTCGCCGACCTTGGTCTCGGGTCGCGTCGTGGCGATGGAGATAGGAAAGTCCTTTGAATATTTAAATGTGTAGAGCTTGCCCTTGCCCTCGACGTAGGTGATCTCGTCGTCGGAGATGGTGGTCTGGCCTTTCGGGTCCCAGTTGACCACGCGGTACTTGCGGTAGATGAGCCCGTCCTCGTACATGCGACGGAAGGTCTCGTACACTGCCTTTTCGCGCTTCTCGTCGAGCGTGTACGCCTCGCGCGACCAGTCGATGGACGCGCCCATCTTCTTCACCTGATTGGTGATGGTGTCGTGGCTCTGTTGGGCGAACTCGCGGACGCGGCGGAGGAGTTCTTCTCGGCCGAGGTCCTGTCGTCGCTTGCCCTCCTTCTTGTAGATCTCGCCCTCAACCTTTGACTGGGTGGCGATGGCGGCGTGGTCGGTGCCGGGAATCCAAAGCGTCTTGAAGCCCATCATACGCTTGAAGCGAACCATGATGTCCTCAATCACAAGCATCGAAGCGTGTCCGATATGAAGGGTTCCCGTCACGTTCGGCGGCGGAAGCACGATCGAAAATGGCGTCTTGTGTCGCTCGGGGAGATTGTCCGGATTGAAATAGCCGCTGTCGACCCATGCCTGGTAGATGGCGTCCTCGCTGGCCTCGGGATTGTACGGCTTGAGGAATTTCGCAGGAATGTTGGGCTCCTGGTAGGGCTTGTTATCCGGGTTCATAGATGCGCTTCATGATATCAAAAAACACTGGTTTTTCCAGTGTTTTCGGTGCGTGTCTAGTCTTGTGCGGTCCGTGGCCCGATGGGCAGGGTGCCGTACGCCTTGAGCTCTGCGCCCGGTGTGAGAGCCTCGGCCCGCCTGAAGTATCCGGCGAGGGCAATCATGAGCGCGTTGTCCGTGGAGTGGTCGGTCTGGGGCAGGAGGATGCGAAGGCCGAAGTCCTGGGCCATAGACTCGAGAGCCGAGCGGATGTGGGCGTTGGCGATGACTCCTCCGCCGATGATGACGGTCTCGACGGCGAACTCCTCGGCGGCGCGTCGCATCTTGGCGACAAGCACGTCCGTCATGGCGTCCTCGGCCTCGCGGGCAACGCCTTTGATCTGGTCGGGCGTGAGGGTCGCTCCGTTCTCGGTCAGCTTCTTGGTGAGGTAGAGGACGGCGGTCTTGAGTCCCGAGAACGAGAAGTCAAAGTCCTTACTCGATATCATCGGGCGAGGCAGAGGCTCGGGGCTCTCGATGCCCGCGGCTCGCGCCTCTGCCGCGAGAGCGGAAATCTTCGGGCCTCCCGGATACGGCAGGCCGAGCATGCGGGCGATCTTGTCGAAGCATTCGCCGACGGCGTCGTCGCGGGTCTCGCCGACGATCTTGTACGAGCCAACCTTGTCCATGAGGACAATCTGAGTGTGTCCGCCCGAGATGAGAAGGGAAAGCGCCGGGTACATGATTCGACGGTCGAGGAGGTCGTAGAGGGCGCGACCGTTGTCCTCGCCCTTGTCGATGCGCGAGACGAGGGCCGCGAGGATGTGTCCCTCCATGTGGTTCGCGGCGACGAGCGGGATGTTCCAGACAATCGAAAGGGCTCGGGCAAAGTTGATGCCGACCCAGAGGGCTGGCGTGAGGCCAGGGCCAACGGTGACGCTGATGAGGTCGATGAGGGGCTTCCGTACAGTTGGTATGAAAGCCTTGAGCGCCTCGAGAAGCTCCGGCTCGTAGGTGAAAAGGCTGTTGAGGACGGGCAGGAGGTCTGGGGTAATTGCACCCGGCTCGTCAGGGGTCACGGCCTCGAGCGCCCCGGCCTGCTCGAGGGTTCGGGCGAGGACGGGCACGAGGTTCTTGGCATGCTCGCGCTTGGCGAGGTTGGGAAAGACTCCGCCGTACGGGGAGTGGACGTCAATCTGCGAGTGCACCGTGTTGCCGAGTATGCGGACGGAGTTGGTGTCGTCGTGGGCCTCGATGAGGCTTGCCGCTGTCTCGTCGCATGATGTTTCTATGCCGAGTATGCGCATGGGTTTTAGAGTGGAAACTGCTGTGCGCGGTATAGGACTTGAACCTATGACCCTCTCAACGTCAATGAGATGCTCTACCAACTGAGCTAACCGCGCGTACCGATTACTTTACACTATCGGACGGCTTTATCAAGCCCCGTCAGTCTCTGGGCCTATTTCGCCGGCGGCGCGTCCTTCGGCCTGTCGAACTTCTCGGAGAGCTTCTTGATGCCGAAATACACGACTGCCGCGAGGATGAGGAAGTTTATGAGAAGAGAGAGGAACTTGCCGTATCCGATGACCGTGTCGCCAATCGTGAGCGACATCGAGGCGAGGTCAGGGAAGTTGTGGAGGGCGAGTCCGATAAGGGGATTAACAATGTCGTTCACGAACGATCCAACCAGGTCGGAGACCGCCCGGCCGAGGATGAAACCTATTGCGAAGCCCGCCACGCCCTGCGTGCGGACGAAGTGGAAGAATCCTGAAAGCTGTTCCTTTATCATGATCTTATTCTAAGACGGAGGGCCGCGTGCCGTCCATTACCCGCGTATCGCGAATACCTTGTCCCGGCTCGTGTCCCCTTTGACGAGCGATATGCGCGACAAGGGTACGTCGAGGCGCTCTGATATGAGTTTGGCTGCACGTTCGTTCGCCCGGCCCTTCTCGGGAGGCACGTTGACTTTTACCTTGAATGAGTCTGGGCCGATTTCCTCGACCGATTCCTTGCGGGCGTTGGGTGTGACCCTGACGGTGATGATGCGCTGGGACGACTTCATGGGGAGTCTGCTGGTTCCAGGGAACCGTGTTGCGGAGAGGGGGAGATTCGAACTCCCGAGACCCTTTCGAGCCTGTCAGTTTTCGAAACTGATGCATTCGACCACTCTGCCACCTCTCCAGGTGCCTATCTTGAATGGCTCGAACATACTCTCACATTTTTGAGATTTTTTCAAAGAGTGCTATATTTCGAGGCGTTCCGGCCCTATCGTCTAATGGTTAGGACACGGGCTTTTCAAGCCTGTAATCCGGGTTCGATTCCCGGTAGGGTCACATCGTAAAGGCTCGGCGCCTGTTATAATTGCCGCATATGAAGATAATCAAAATAGTGCATCTGACCTTGGCGTCTGTATCGGGCCTGCTCCTTATCTCGTATGGAGGGGTAGATGACAGTCCCGGTGCGCAAGGCATAGGGCTCTTGACCATTTTGGCGAGCGTGTTTATCGTCTTTCACATCCTCGTTTCTAAGAAATAAAAGGCTCACTCCACTGAGCCTTTTATTCCGGCTTAGCCACGGGCCCTTTCGGTACCTTGTCTCACAAGGTACCGACGGGCTATACTGAAAAGGCAAAAGGGTAGTACTATAGAAGGGAACCAATTCATAACATCACATTCATGTTCGCACGCATCAGGAAACACAGGACTCTGGCAATTGTTATCGGCGCAGTCGTATTGATCATCGGGGCGGCCATGGCATTCGGCGGAGGCTCCAAGAACGGTAACGAGACGGTATCCGCCGTCAGGAAGGATCTCGTGAAGACCGTCAGGGTCAGTGGCAAGGTTGCTGCCCAGGACGACGCCGCCCTTGGCTTCGAGATCGGCGGCACCGTCGCGCGCGTATACAAGAAAGTCGGTGACCCTGTCCGCGCCGGCGAGGCTCTCGTGGCCCTCGACGCCGCGGGTACCAACGCGGACCTTCTCAAGGCCCAGGCGGACCTCGCCTCCGCCGAGGCGGAGCTTGCCCGACTCCAGGGCTCTGCCCAGTTCGAGGCCAAGACCGAGAACGCGAAGTCTTCCGCCCAGCAGTCCATCGACGACGCCTTCACCCAGGTCGACGACGCGATCCGCAACAGGATAGACCAGTTCTTCAGGAATCCTCGAACCTCGAATCCCGAGATCATCGTCGCATTCAACGACGAGAACGGCCTCAGGGCGTCGGTCAACGCGCAGCGCGTGGCCGTCGAGGAGATTCTGACGAAGTGGAAGGCGTCCCGACCCGACATTTCGACCGCCCGGGCCTATATCGCCACGGTCTCCGGGTTCCTCAACGACGTGTCGCGAGCCGTGAACACCTTCGAGCCAAATTCATCGCTCACCCAGGCAACTATCGACAAGTACAAGGCTGACGTGGCGACCGCCCGACAGAACGTGAACACCTCTTCGGCGGCACTCCTTTCCGCCGAGGACACCCTGAGCCAGTCTCTCTCTGACGTGCCAGTGCAGGTGTCGCGCGTCGAGGCCGCCCGCGCCACCGTCCAGAGTTTCCAGTCCAGCGTCTCTCGCTCGGTCATCGTCTCGCCGATTACCGGCATTGTCTCGAAGCAGGACGCCAAGGTTGGCCAGGCTGTTTCCCCTAATGCCGTCCTCGTCTCGGTCATAAGCAAAGACTACAAGATCGACGCCTACGTTCCGGAGGTGTCTATCGCCGGCATCGCCCTCGGCAACACGGCGACCGCGACCCTTGACGCTTACGGTTCGTCGGTTCCGTTCAAGGCAAAGGTATCTCACATTGATCCTGCCGAGACCGTTCGCGACGGCGTCTCCAACTACAAGATCGAGCTCTCGTTCGACGAATCGGACGCTCGCGTGAAGTCCGGCATGACGGCCAACGTGAGCATCGAGACCCTTCGCACGGCGCAGGCCCTCTCGGTTCCTCTCCGCTCGGTTCTCACCAAGGATGATGGGGTCAGGGTCGTGTTCGTGAAGGTTGGCGACGACTCCGTCGAGCGCGAGGTGGAGACCGGCGTGTCGGACTCGGAGGGCAACGTGGAGATCGTCTCGGGACTGACCGAGGGCGAGACCGTGCTCCTTAACCCAACCAACTAGTAATGCCTCAGTTTATCCGCATTGGATTCTTCCTTGCCCTCAGGCAGATACGCCGGGCGAGCATCTGGACGACGAGCCTGATCGTCTTCGTCATGGTCCTGACGTTCCTCAATCTTGTGGTGGTGTCGGGCGTGCTCGTCGGGCTTATCCAGGGAGCCGTGGACGCGAACAAGGTCTACTACACGAGCGACGTCATCATCTCGAACCTCTCGAAGAAGGACTACATCGAGAAGAGCCCTCAGGTCATCTCGATCGTCTCAGCGCTGCCCGAGGCTCAGGCCTACGCGGCCCGCTACCTTCAGAGCGGTCAGATCGAGGCTCACTACAAGGAGGCGACCAAGGACGAGGATATCGAGCGCGCCGGCGGAAGCTTCGTCGGCATCGACCCAATCCGCGAGGACCAGGTGACGAATCTGTCCCGATTCGTCGTCGAGGGCGAGTACCTCGCGCCGGACGACTACGATCAGATCATGATCGGCGCGAACCTCCTCAAGAAGTACCTGCCAATCGAGTCGCCGGGCTTCACGACGCTCTCTGACATCAGTATCGGCGACAAGATACGAATCAAGGTGGGTGACGTGACTCGCGAGATGACTATCAAGGGCATCGTCAAATCGAAGGTGGACGAGCTGGGCTTCCGCGTCTTCATGGTGGACAGCCAGTTCCGTTCGCTTATCGGCAGGAATGACTACAACGTGGACGAGATATCAATCAAGCTCAAGCCCGGCTCTGACCCGGTTCTCGTGCGCGACGGATTGCTTCGCGCCGGAGTGGGCGAGCTCGCTCGCGTGCAGACCTTCGAGGACGCGCAGCCGAAGTTCCTCCAGGACATCAAGGCGACCTTCGCCCTCCTCGGAAACATGATTTCGTCGATCGGCCTTGCCGTGGCGTCGATTACTATCTTCATCGTCATCTTCATCAACGCGATCACCCGCCGAAAGTTCATCGGCATCATGAAGGGCATTGGCATCAGCGGCACCGCCATCGAGACCTCGTACGTCTTCCAGTCGATCTTCTACGCCGTCATCGGCTCGACCATTGGCCTTGGCGTGTTGTACCTCATGCTTCAGCCGTATATTGCCGCGCACCCAATCGACTTCCCGTTCTCTGACGGAATCCTCGTGGCGCCGCTCGACGGAACCCTGTTTCGCATCGGCCTGCTCGTTATCACGACCATCGTCGCCGGATACATCCCGGCCCGCATGATCGTGCGCAAGAACACCCTTGATTCGATTCTCGGACGAAACTAGCCCTCACACACCATGCATCCAAACACACACAAGCTCATAGACGTCAGGAACCTGAAGAAGACCTTCACCGACGGCGAGAAGCAGACGCATGTGCTCAAGGGCATCGAATTTTCCGTGAACGAGCACGAGTTCATCGCCATCGTTGGAAGGTCAGGAGCGGGAAAGTCGACGCTCCTCTACCAGCTCTCCCTCCTCGACGAGCCGACTTCGGGCGAGATTTATATCTTCGGCAAGGACACCCACAACATGAAGCCGGAGCAGAAGACCGTCTTTCGCCTCAACGAGCTTGGCTATGTCTTCCAGGACTACGCGCTTCTGCCCGACCTTACCGCGGTCGAGAACGTGGCGCTGCCGCTTATGATGCAGGGCAAGGACAAGGCGCATGCATATGCGGAGGCGAAGGCCGCCCTCGAGCGCGTGAAGCTCGGCCATCGCCTCGGCAACCTGCCGAGCCAGCTTTCCGGAGGAGAGCAGCAGCGCGTGTCAGTCGCCCGCGCTCTGGCTCACAAGCCAAAGATCCTCTTTGCCGATGAGCCGACGGCAAATCTCGACAATGAGTCGTCCCGAACGGTTATGGCGCTTTTCCAGGAGATCTACGCCCAGGGCCAAACCATCATCATGGTTACTCACGAGGAGGAGTACGCGAGGATGGCGAAGCGCGTCGTCAGACTCGACGACGGCAGGATAATCAGCGACGAGAGAGATTAGGTTTTGCGGTGGAAAGCCGGGGCCTTGCGGCCCCGGCTTTCATTTGCTGTATAATCAATCTATGAGGACTTTCGCACATGTAATCGGTGCGCTGATCTTTCTCTCGCCGCTCTGCGCGGGCGCGGCTGATATTTCGCTTGTGCCCGTTTCGCCGATTCAGGGCGACCCTCTCATGGTTTCCGTCGGCGGTCTCATCGGGTCCACGACCGTGCGCTCGATTGCCTTCGGCAGCAGGGCCTTGCCCGTGTTTTCATATCAAGGCAGGTCGACGGCGCTTTACGGCATCGACATTCGGGACAAGGTTGGCACGTCTACGGTGACCGTAATACTCTCTGACGGCTCAGTTTTAAGCAGGCCTGTGTATGTGGGCGAGAGGAGGCGCATCGAAGAGCCGTTTAGAATTCCGGAGAAGCTCGGCGGCAACACACAGGCCGCGGCCACGACCCTCGTGAGCACCCTGGCCCGGGAGAACGCGAGCCTGCTTGGCCTTCGCACGGGAACTCATGCCTTCTGGACTCAGCCGTTTGGGTACCCTGTCGCGAGCCCTGTCGTGACCGACGCCTATGGGTATTCGCGCAACACCGTCGGTACGGTTCTGACGCACAAGGGAACTGATTTCAGGGCTCCCGAGGGCACGCCGGTGCTCGCCATGAACCGCGGCGTGGTGCGTCTGACGCAGGAGGGCAGGAACTACGGCAAGACCATCATTGTCGATCACGGCCTCGGCCTCCAGACCTTCTATATGCATCTCTCTAAAATAAACGTGAACGTGGGGGAGTTGGTGTTGCCTGGCCAGGTTATCGGGCTCTCGGGCAAGACGGGATACGCCGAGGCGGCGCACCTTCATACGACCGTGCGTATTAATGAGGTGTCGATTGACCCAAAGAGATTTCTCGAGCTGTTCGGAAGATAGACCAGATTTACTGCGTACCTGTGTAATAGAGTGCGAGAGCGGAAATTAGTACGTATAGAAAAAAGATGTAACTTTGTCCGTTCCGTGACACCGGTCGACCAATAGTCTTGGCAAGCCTTAAAAGCGCAAACATGAATGCCCCCAGCCCAAACATGATTATGGACGTATTCTCTTTGAGGCTGAACCTTGAGGTGAGTGAAATCCAGGGCATGCAAATGAAG
The DNA here is from genome assembly GCA_966243015.1 of uncultured bacterium. Taxonomy (GTDB): domain Bacteria; phylum Patescibacteriota; class Minisyncoccia; order Phycocordibacterales; family UBA6065; genus UBA6065. Next base: position 85,810 of record CBIMES010000001.1, read on the forward strand.
AAGTACAGGATTATTAAGGAGCTTAGTGTTTTTAGGAACGGGAAAAGCGAACTTCCTTGCACGGTTCCGCTGGAAAATTCTTTGTTATTTTGTTCTTGCATACGGTAAAGTCTACCCTATCTGGATCTTTTAAACACCTCGGTCATCGGGAGGGTGTTTATTTCGCGTTGAGGTACACGTAGATGTCCTCGAGCGCCTTCACGGCATCGCCCGCAGCGATGTTGTTCTGGTGGTAGAGTCCGTCCGTGCAGTCTCCGGCGGCCCAGATGCCCGGGGTTGAGGTTGCCTGAGTGCGTGGGTCGACGATGATACGTCCGTAGGGATCAACGCTCACGACCTCCTTGGCGAACTCGGTCGTAGGGATTGATCCGATCTCGACGAATATACCCGAGACAGGGAGCTCGACGCTCTCGCCGGACTCCTTGTTTTGGTAGGTGATCGAACTGACAAATTTCGTGCCCTTCACCTCAGTCGGCATGGCATTGGTGATGGCGCGCATCTTTAGGTTCGAGAGCACCTTCTTTACGGTAACAGGATCTGCGCGGAATTCCTCGCTCCTGTTGAGGAGGGTGACCGACTTGCAGTACGCGAGAAGCTGCGAAGCGCTCTCGAAGGCGGCGTTGCCGCCGCCGATGACCGCTACGTCCTGGTCAGCGAAGAGCGGGCCGTCGCACGAGGCGCAGTAGGTGATGCCCTTGTGCTCAAACTTGTCGGCGCCGGGCACCTCGAGCTTGCGGCGATGGCTGCCGGTGGCGATGAGGACGGTCTTGGCGGTGTACGAGCCCTTGTCGGTCGTGACGGTGAAGGCTGTGCCTCCGTTCGGCGCGTCGGCCTTGGCGATCTTCTGGCACCACTCGCCAGTCTTGATGTCGACGATGTCTCCCGCATAGGCGCGGAGGTGGGCTTCCATGCTCTTGGCAAAGTCGGCACCGGCGATCTTAATCGTGCCGATCCAGTTCTCGATGCCCTCGGAGACGGTCGATTGGCTCTCCCAGTCCTTGGTGATGAAGACGGTCTTGAGTCGCTTGCGCGAGGCGTAGACTCCCGCCGCAACTCCCGCTGGTCCGCCGCCGATGATTGCTAGGTCGTACATGTGATTGAGGTTAGTGGGGTAAATTATAGCAAGTAAGCGCGGTGTCCGAACCTTGATTAGGTTACAGTCCCGTGCTGAAACTCGGTATACGACATGCTCCAGCGTTCTTGGGAGATAAGAAGGCGTCCCGCGCACACCTTTTCAAAACCCTATCGAAGCGCGACTGGCGCTGAGATGAGAAAATCCCCAGTGAGGGGATTTTCGTGGTTTTGAAAAGGTGTGCGCGGGGAGACTATTTCTTTCTCCTCAAGAACGCTGGAACCGCGCCCCAGTCGTCGTCCTCTGAGTCGATGGTAGGGATGGCCGCCTTCTTATCCTCGGGCGCTGGCTTTGGCTCCGGCTTCTCCTCCTTTGGGGCTGGTGCTGGCGGAGGGGTCACGCTGTTGTGAATCTTGCCCTTCGGAGCCTCCTCCTTCTGCTCTGGGGCCGATGATGAAGAGAAGAGGGACTTGCTGCGGACGGGTGCCGCGACCTGAGGGGCGTCGCCGAATCCGGACGCGATGACGGTGATGCGCATCTCGCCCTTCTTGATCTTCTCGTCGCGGACGGTACCGAAGATGACCTTCGCGTTAGGGTCGATGGACTCGGTGATGATCTTCGCGGCGTCCTGGATCTCGAACATGGTGACGTCGTCGCCTCCCGCGATGGAGAAGAGTACGCCCTTGGCGCCCGCGATCGATACGTCGAGGAGGGGCGAGGAGATCGCCATCTTCGCGGCGTCCTCGGCTCGTTTCTCGCCGGTGGCGAATCCGATGCCCATGAGAGCGGTTCCCGTGTTCTCGAGGACCGAGCGGATGTCGGCGAAGTCGATGTTGATGATACCTGGGGTGGTGATGAGGTCAGAGATTCCCTCGACGGCCTGCTTGAGGACCTCGTCGCAGAGCGCGAAAGCGGCCTTCGCCGTGGTGTTGCGGTCGATATTGGTGAGGAGTCGGTCGTTCGGGATGACGATGATCGCGTCCACCTCCTTGCGAAGGTTCTCGAGAGCCTGCTCCGCGAGGCGCATGCGCTGGATGCCCTCGAAGAAGAACGGCTTGGTGACGACGGCGACAGTGAGTGCGCCGAGCTCCTTCGCGGTCTTTGCGATGACGGGTGCCGCGCCCGATCCGGTTCCGCCTCCCATGCCTCCCGAGACGAACACCATGTCTGCGCCCTTGAGGGCCTCCTGGAGCTCCTCCTTGGTCTCCTCGACTGCGCGTCGTCCGAGATCGGGGTTCATTCCCGTTCCGAGTCCCTTGGTGAGGTTCTTGCCCACGTGGATCTTCTTCTTGGCGAGGGAGTGATGGAGGTCCTGCGCGTCTGTGTTGACTGCGATAAAGTCCACGCCCTTAACCTTGGAGTTGATCATGTGGTTGAGGGTGTTCTTTCCGGAACCGCCCGCTCCCACGACTTTGATGCGTGCGAACGTCTCTACTTCGGGAACGATGTTTGGCATGGTGAATTACGGCTAAGGCTGGCTTGCTAAAGTGGGTACATGATATCAAAAGGGCCTGGAAATACAACACAAGGCTGTGGCCCAATGTTGACAGTGTTTTCAGGTCAAAAGAGCGTGTCTATGGCAAAAACTGTCTCAGGAAATCGAGTGATTTCTTGATAAGGGGGTGCCTGAGGCCGCCTGCGCCCGAGCTACCGGTCTCCTCGCCGTTGAGGGCGAGCATGGAGAGGCCGTAGGCGACGGAATACGGCGCCTCCTTGAGGCTGCCGACGCGCGCGGGGATCTTGAGCGAGTCCTTGGCGAGCTCCTCGATGCCGGGGATGGCGGAACCCGCGCCCGTGAGGATGATGCCCGCGGGGAGGAGGCCGTTTCGGTCGATCTTCTTGAGATGTGCCTCGATGAGGTCAAAGATGTCGGAGAGGCGCGCGCCCACGATCTCGTCGAGCTTGCGCTTCGAGAACTGGATGTTCGCCGGCGCGCCCCCGCGCTTGAGAGTCTCGGCGTCCTCGATCGGAATCTTGAGGCCGAGGGCGATGTCGTTCGTGATGTCGACCGAGCCGAGGGGGAATACCTCGACGGAAAGCGGGAGGTTGTTCTCGTAGGTGACGATGGAGACAGTCTCGGCGCCGACGTTCGCGAGCACACAGCCGGCGACCTTCTGGTTCTTCGAGAGGGCGACGAGGGCTGAGGCGACGGGGGACGCGACGATGTCGATGACCTCGATGCCTGCCTCGGTGATGGTGTCCACGAGGTCGTCGAGGTGCTGCGAGAGGCAGGTGACGAAGAGGACCTTTGCCTCGAGCTTGTTGCCCTTCATGCCTCGCGGTCGGCCGAAGACGGGCTTGCCGTCGATTTTGTAGGAGAGGGGAACGGTGTGGATGATGCGCTTGTTGGCGAGGGCCGATGCGGGAATGTTCTTCTCGGCGACGGCGGTCGCTTTCTCTATATCCATGTCCGACACTTCGGAATCGCCGCGGGAGATAGTCGCCGAGCCGGTGGCGACGAGGCTCGTGAGGCTGATGCCGCTGATCGAGACGACCGCCTTGCGTACCTTGTGGCCCGAGTTTCTCTCTGCGCTCGCGAGCGCGGAAAGCACGCTCTCGGCGGCCTCGGGAACGTTTACGATGTAGCCGTGGCGCACGCCCTTTGACTCGGCGGTTCCGACGCCGACGATTTTTGGCATGGTGCGCTGTCCCTCGGGACGTGACTCGGTCAGGACGATCTTGACCTCGTGCGTTCCGATGTCTATGCCTGCTGCTATTTTGCTGCGCATTACGGTGGTAAGAAACCGAAGCGACTAGATTCCGAATTTCTTACGGAACGCTGCTTCTGTTCTGTCCATTCTACTACCGTGGTCCATTCCTTTCAAATGGCAGAGCGCGTGGATGTAGAGAAAGGCGATGAAGTTCGAGGTGTTTCTCTCGAAGTCAGGCGCCTGCCGCTTTGCCTCGAGGGGGTTGATGAATATCTCGCCGCTCTTCTCGTCGAGCTCGAAGGAGAGCACGTTCGGCACGTAGTCCTTGCCTCGATGGGCAATGTTGAGTTTGCGCGACTCGGCGTCGCCGACAAAGGCAAGCGAGAGATCATAGTCCTCGCCGAGTACGGCGTCCTTCATACGAGCAAAAGCCAAGCGGGGAAGCTTGGCTTTCGTTTTGTTGATGAGAGAGAATCCTCTCGCCATACCTTATCGTCGTCGAGGCTCCTGAGGGGCGACCTTTCCGAGCTTGATGTCCTCGGCGAGCTTCTCGCGTCGCGCGATGCCTGCGAGGGTCTTCATCTTTCGCTTGTACGACGAGAGGGTTCGTGCGTGGTATCGCTCGCCTCGCACGCGAGGGAGGATTCCCGAGCCCTGCACGCGCTTGGTGAAGCGCCTGAGGAGGCTGAGGGGATTTTCGTTGCCGTTCTTGGTTACTTCTACGTTTGTTGCCATAGGCCAATAGAGTATCATAGGGCTCTACAAAAGGCAATAAACAGCCAAAACTAGGGGCTCTCGTTGTTTGTCATGGGTCTCGCTCGGGTGTACGATAGGGTAACTATGGCTAATGTGCAGTTCGAGAATGAGGGAGGTTTTTCGAGGTCTTATTCCTCGCAACAGAGATCGGGCATGATCGCGTTTGTGATGGGTCGCCTTGGTCTGAAAAGCGAGGGTTCCGCCAGGACCGCTCTTGCCGTCCTGTCGCTTGTCCTTATCGCCGGCGCGATTGTCTTCTACGCATATTCAAGCCGGCAGGCGGGAGGCCCGGTTCCTTCGCCTGTCGACACGATGACGCCCGAGGAAAAAGCGCGTTTGCCGAAGGCGACCCTTGAGGTGTACGAGAGGATTCACTCGCCGCGCAAATAACTCAATCACATGACATTCACACGTGCCAAGAACGCTGGTTTTACCCTCATCGAGCTCCTTGTCGTGATCTCTATCATTGCCCTCCTCTCGAGCGTGGTGCTCGGGTCGGTCAACACCGCGCGCAAGAAAGCCCTGAACGCGAAGATGGCGTCGGAGGTCCAGTCCATGATGAAGGCCCTTGAGGTCTACAAGACAACTGTTGGTACCTATCCCTGCGAAGGCACGGGAGGCTGCTGGCTTCAGGATTACTGCGGGGATACGTCTCTCAGGGACGGATTCCAGCCGCTCGTTACCGCAAAGGTCCTTTCTTCCGTGCCGCGACATCCTGCGAACACGTCGTGCAGCGACGGATACAACTATTACTTTTATTGGTACGGATACGAGGAGCCCGGCTATTCTGAGTTTGCTGACATGGACGCCAAATGCGGCGGCAGGCCCGTCAGAAAGTATATGGTCGGCATCATAAGCAATCAGACTCTTCCTAAGGGACTCGGCAACATGGAGCAGTGGGGAGATACCTATACCGAGTATCAGTGCGTCGGTCTCTAGGTCTGTCCTTCGACACTGTTGGTTGACGGACTTCGTGTCGGTGCTAGGCTGGGGTTGTAACCCGCTCATCACATGGTCTTCATCCTTGCCTCCCAAGCCTGCGAAAATGGGAATCACGCATCGTGCACGGGGTCTCGTCCCGCGTCTCCTCCGGGAGCTTTCGGCGGCTGGCGCTGTCCGTGCTTCTGCCACGCGACGATTCAGTCGTCAGGGGTGGACATTAGCCTGCTCCTTCAGCCTGTTGCTCCGGCGCCTTTGCCCCAGAAGCGGGTCTGTAGTCGCGCCTCGTAGCCTCCCAAGCAAAGCCGCACCTTAACGGTGCGGCTTTTTCGTGATTGCTTTTCTGCGGGCGACGCTAGACCCTGTACTTCTTGAGTCTCGCCACGACCTCGCCAAGGGCGACGGTGTCCTGCGACCTGGTAGAGGTCTCGCGGACGATGACGCTGTCCTCCATAGCCTCTTTCTTGCCCATGATGATGACGATGGGGGCCTGCGACTTCTCGGCGATGCCGACCTGTCCGGCCATCTTGTCCTTGGCGAGCGACTGGATGACGGGGATGCGGGCCTGGCGAAGGGTTTCGATGAGCCTGAGGCTCTTGAGCTTTGCCTCGAAGCCGAGCTGCATGAAGCAAATCTGAGGATTGAGGATGTCGCGGATCGTGCCAACCTTCACGGCGTCGCCCTTGAGGTTTTTCTTGTTGACTGCGATTGAAACGCCGACGGCGGGAAGCTCCTTCTTGTGCCCGAGGCGCTTGGCGAGGGTATCGTAGCGGATGCCGATTGCCTTTGGGTGGTCCTTTGGGTCAGAGGTGCGGATTTCGAAGATGGTCTCGCCGCAGTAGTCTCGGTTGGCCATGAGGCCGTTGTTTATGACGTACGGCACGTCGAGCGACTCGAGGTACTCGAGCACCTCCTTGAAATGGGCTCGCGACTTTTCGGAGAGGAAGTTGATGGACTTTGGGCACTCCTCGGCGAGACGCTTGCAGACCTCGTGGTCGCAGGCGATGAGGGAGAAGACGTCCTTCTTGAAGAGCTGCTTGCAGTCGGCGGGAAGCTCGTTCATATGCTTGCGGTAGTACGCGGTGATCTCGCGGGTGAAGCGGGCAAGGGACTCTTTGTCGCCGATCGAGTTGATCTCGACGTGGAGGTCTGTCTCGCCTGCGTCCTGGAGGATGGCGAGGGACGCCTGGAGGAGGATCGCCTCGGCTATGGACTTCGGGGTTCCGATGATATCGAGTCCCATATGGGCCTCCTTTGGGCTTGCCTTGCGCTTGTCGCCGGCAAACGGCTTTCGGTGCGAGAGCATGACGGGCTGGGGGAGGCTCGCCATCTTCTCCTTCTCGTAGAGCTTAAGCAAGGCGATCTTCTCCTCGAGGCGGACGATTGCGCCCTCCTCGTGATTGTCGTGGTCAATGACGATCTCGCCTTCGGAGATAGACTTTGCCTCAGTGGTGTCGGCCTGGGTGAGGTGAGGGAGGGCGAGCGGCGTGAAGCCGTAGAAAAGTGCGGTCTCGAGCGCCTGGTCGAGATGCTCGTAGGATACGTACGCCGGATGCTCGAGTGCCTTGCCTTTGACTGCCGCCTTCTTGGTCTGCGTCATCTGGGTCATGTGGGTTATGGAAAAATCTGGTTAGCCTGCTAAGGGGTCTCGCTGACATTCGTCACGGTCGTGCTTGCCACCGCGCCGGGGAACGTGCCGATGCGGGAGAACGGCAGCAGTCTGAGGACCGGCCTGCCGACAATGTCGCCCTTCGGCAGGGCGCCCCAGGCGCGCGAGTCGAGGCTTACGCGGCGATTGTCTCCCATGACGAAGTACTCGTCGGCGCCGAGGAGGAGGCTCGTGTTGCCGAACGTCTCCGAGCCCGTGTAAGGCTCGTTGAGGACGACGCCCTCGGGATGCTCGGCATTCTCGACCTTCACCTGATCGTCGGTGACGACGACTCGCTCGCCGGGGAGTCCGATGATGCGCTTGATGAAGTACTTGGAAGGGTCCTGTGGGTACTTGAAGATGACTACGTCGCCGCGCTCGATGTCCTTGAATCGGTAGGAGATCTCGTCGACGATGAGGTACTGGCCGTCCTTGAAGGTGTTGTCCATCGACGCGCCGTTCACGATGAACGGCTGAGCGACCCAGAGACGGATGGGGAAGACGACGACGAGGGCGATGAGGGCATATCGAATAATCTCTCCGAGTGTGCTGGTCTTCTTCTGCGCCTCCTCGTGCTTCGTGTCCATGGTGTGCGTGGTTAGTTTTGTGTATGAAGTGTATATCCTGGGGCGCTCTTGACGCAACGGGCTCCCGCATGGTGCTCAGAAAAGCACGGATATTTTCCTGGTGGAAAATTCCTCGAGCTCGGCCCGTCGGCCTCGCTAGTCTTTTCTGAGCACCATGCGGGAGCCATCGTGGAGACAAGAGTCGCCAAGCAAAAACCGCTGGGCGAACCATGCGGTTTGAAGAGTGCCTTAGGGGCGGTGGCGGATAATGCCGACGAGACCATCGAGCGCTACGGAGAACACGGGGATTCCCACGGCGAACCAGAGGTCCGACGCGAAGATTCCGACGGCGATGGTTATGAGGGCGACTGCGCCTACTTTCAGGATCATGGTGGTGAAAAGCGGATGTCTCGTGATGAGCCAGTCCGCTTTTTTCCGCCATGATCGTATATGTTAACTCTGCGTATATTATACACCCAAAATGGGCGTCTTGTCAATGTGGGAGAGGGGTCGAAAGAGGGCTTACCGAGGCCCTTTTCTGGCATGTCCACATGGCGTATACTGTGCCTACTATGATCATCATTGGACTTGGAAACCCAGGGGCTGAATACGAGGGCACGCGACACAACGCGGGTCGCGAGGCGGTAATGAAGTTTGCGACGAAGATGAAGTTCGACGACTTCAAGGCGGACAAGAAGTCGCAGGCGCTCGTCGTGAAGGGGACGGTCGAGAAGGGCAAGGCGACCCTCGTCCTTCCCGAGACGTTTATGAACAAGTCCGGCGTCTCCGCCGGTGTGTTCGCCAAGACCCCGAAGAAGGCGAAGGACCCTAACGGCAAGATTATTAAGGCCTTTCCCGATCTCATCGTCGTGCACGACGACCTCGATATTCCGCTCGGCAAGGCGAAGATGTCCTGGGACAAGAGCGCGGGCGGACACAAGGGCGTTCAGTCCATCATCAAGGCCGTCGGCACCCAGGCGTTCTTCCGTATCCGCATCGGTATCTCTCCCGCAAAAGCCAATGGCCAGGTGAAGAAGATTGACCATGACACCATCATCGACAACTTCATCGTCGCCGACTTCAAGCCGAAGGAGGCCGAGGAGCTCAAGAAGGTCATCAAGAAGGTTGTCGACTGCCTCGAGCTCGCCGTCTCTGACTCTCCGGAGCGTGCTATGAGCGAGTATAACGCGGAGTTCAGCAAATAAGAGAAAGCCCCGCGAGGGGCTTTTCTTTTTGGGTCAGAGGGAGTAGGGTGATTGCCAAATGGATCCTATTCTTCTCTTCTACGTCTACGACGCTGTCGCTCTCGCGTGTTTCCTTCTCGGTCTCTATCTCATTGCTCGTGGCGGGCATGTTGGCAAGCTCGCTGGCGTGCTGTTTCTCACGGTGGCGCTAGCCTCATGCACCCAGTCGGCGCGTCTCGCTCACAAGGAGGCGTCGAAGCACATACCTATACCCGGGTTTGACTCTCCTGGGAGGTAACCAAAGCAAAAGGCGCTTCCGTAAGGAAGCGCCGTTTTTTTTGCGAGCATGCGCAAGGAACAAAGGGGTGGGGACGGGGCGGTCTCGCGTGCGCCCCGTCCCACGGCGATAGTTTTTGTTTGTCCGCCGTGACGAGTCTCGAATGTGTGTACCAGCAAGCCGTTTTGTTCCGCTCGGACTTGCCAGAGCATCGTTCTGGCTCTCGGGTTCGCCGAACCATCCTGGCCTTGGCCGCCTCCGTGGCGGCATTGGCTCAACCTTTCGGGCCTGGTAGCGTATGTGTGAGGTGGGCTCTGAGGCCTCAATCCCGCAATTCCATGTATGACCCTGCCTCTGTGCGGGCTTTCGGGCTGGAATCACTCGGCTCCTATTCGGAATTTCGAGATCTTTGTTCCGTCCATAGTCCATCATACGCCCGATGCGCCTGCGGTCAATCGCCGCCGGTGCGCAACGTAAAAGGCTCACCGAAGTGAGCCTTTTATTGCGGCCTTGTGAGGCCTTTTATTACTTCTTGTCGCCTACGTACGAGAGGGTCATCTTCTGGCTGCCCGCATCGAAGAGGGTGATCTTGAAGCTGTAGGTCTTGCCGAGCTCGAGGTTCTGGCGGAGCTTCTCCTCAGAGCCGAACTCAGAGACGTGAACGAGACCAGCAATTCCTTCCTCGATAGAAGCGAGCGCTCCGTGTCGGTTGAACTTGATGATGACGCCCTTGACCTCCATCTCCTTCTTGTACTTCTTGCCTGCCTCTGACCATGGGTTAGGCTTGAGAGCCTTGATAGAAAGGGAAACCTTTCCGTCCTTGATCTCGATGACGCGGACCTTGACCTTATCGCCTACCTTGAAGCGGGTCTTAGGGTCCTCAACCAGAGCCCAGTCGATCTCAGAGATGTGCACGAGACCCTCGAGACCCTCGTCGATCTTGACGAAGACACCGAAGTCAACCATGCCGGTAACCTTGCCTTCAACGTCGTCGCCGACCTTGAACTTGGCGACCTGCTCGGTCTTGTCCTTTGACTCAGAGTTCTTTTCCGAGAAGATGAGCTTGCCCTCCTTAGGGAACGCGCCGATAATCGAGACCGCGAGCTTGGTGCCGACGAGCTTCTTGAGCTCCTCGAGGATGCGATCCTTGTCGCCGTCCTGCACTCGTGGGTAATGCTCAGGCTTGAGCTGGGACGCAGGGAGGAAGCCCTGGATGCCCTGCCACTCGATGATGAGACCTCCCTTGTTGGCCTCCTTGATAGGGAGCTCGAGGATCTTCTTCTCCGCGATAGCCTGCTCTGCCTCGGTCCAGATGAGGGCCTGACGAGCCTCCTTGAGGGAGAGCTCGATGTAGCCGTCCTTGTTAGACTGGTCGACGATCTTCGCCGCGATCTTGTCGCCGACGTTGATCTTCTTGATAACGTCTCGGGCGATGATGTACTCGCGACCGTAGATGATGCCGGTTCCGAACGGAGGGAGGTCTACGAAGACGCCCTTCTTGTCGATGGCGATGACGTTGCCCTCGATCATGTCGCCGACGTTAGGCGGGGTGAGGGTGTCCGCGAGGAACTTGTCCATCACTCCGGCCTTCTTAATCTCTTCTGCCATAGTGTAAATGGCCGTCACGGCTCTTTTCCCAGTGCTCGTTGCCAGTGGTCGCGGAAAAGGGTTACCGATCGGGCGGGATAAAATAAAAACTGACGAAAGTCAGGTAAAGGCAAGATACCATAAGTGGGGCTTCACGTAAAGCCTTACCTTGGCCGCGCGCGTCGACCTGCTTACGGGACCTTTTCCTCAAGCCTGACAATGCGTTTCTCGTGGTCCTGCCAGTTGCTTCGCGCGACGACGGTGAGGGATTCGAGGTTTCCTTCGACTCGGGTGAGTCTGGTGTCTATGGTGTTGAGTTTCGTTTTAACCTCGGACATGTCGGTCTGAAGGTCATAGAGAGCGGGTTCAATGCTTGTCTTGAATTCGTGCATTTCAGCCTTGAATTCGTTGAATTCAACCTTGGTTACCATTCTCTCGTTGATATCGTCGAAACCGCGCTTCGTCATGGTGGCGAGTTCGCCGACGGCATCGTCGACGATGACACGAACCTCTCGTATCACCTCCTTGCTGATCTTTTTGCTGAGCTCTCTGCTCAGCTCGGTGCCAAAAGTCACGAGGTCTTTCCTCGTGATGGGGTCGCTGTCGCTTGTGTGGTGCTTTCTCCTCACGCCTGTAATTGTCGGGCTAAAGGCGATGAAATCCCATGAAATAAAAATCAAAGAGTGCTTTGGGCGAGAGTTTATGACTTTAGGCAAGCGGTACAAAAGAAAATGGCCGCACCTTGCGGTGCGGCCACGAGAGACCGGCTCGGCCTTTCGGTTGGCTTGGCAGACGTTCGCGTCGGGGGACGCGCGGTGCGAGTGGTGGCCTGCATGTCGGCCGGCTCGTCCTCGGCTGCGTTGTTTCTGCCTGATTCGTCTTCCCGTGCTTGGCGCGGGGGGAGTACTCTGGAATCGCGTTGAATCGGTTTGCGGACCGGCTCGGTGAGCCGCGACCCTCAACCCCGACCGTTGCAAGCGGTCGGTTTGGCCAGTCTGCCCGGCGCCGGGCAGACTCGAGTTTTTCTTTGCCGACAGGCGAGGAACCGTTCCCGCATCTAGGCTACTCCCTGTGCGACGGGTGTCAATAAAGAAAGCGCCCCTTCTTGTCAATCTAGATGCGGAAAGGGAAATACACTATACTTCTCGGCATGGTAATCACATATCAAGGCGGATACTTCTTCAAGGTACAGTTCGGCGACATAACGCTCGCCGTCAACCCGATCTCAAAGGACTCGAAGCTCAAGTCGAGCCGCTTCGGCGCGGATGTCGCCCTCGTCTCGGCGAACAACGGTGACATGAACGGCGTCGACCAGGTGTCGTTCGGCGGCAAGGAGGCTTTTTCCATCACCGGTCCCGGCGAATACGAGATCAAGGACGTTTTCATCAAAGGCTTCGCCTCGGAAACCAATTATGGGGGAGAAAAGAAGATCAACACCATATATACGGTGCAGCTCGAGAACATGAACCTCTGTTTCCTGGGCGCCCTCTCGACCAAGGACCTGCCAACCGAGGCTGACGAGAGCATTGAGTCCATCGACATCCTCTTCGTGCCTGTCAGCTCGGACACGCTTTCGCCTGCCGACGCGTACAAGCTCGCGGTGAAGCTCGAGCCGAAGCTCATTATCCCGGTGTCCACGGATGCGGCAGCCATCAAGACCTTCCTCAAGGAGGCCGGCGAGGAGGGACAGAAGCCGCAGGACAAGCTCACCCTCAAGCGCAAGGACCTCGACGGCAAGGACGCCGACGTCGTCGTGCTCGAGGCTCAGGCCTAGGTAACGCGGGCGAGGCCCGCTCACATCAATGTTTCAATTTATCGAGAACATGAGGAGGAAGTCGGAAAGCCAGAAGCGTCGCTTCATCTTCCTTTCCGCTACGGGTGTCACTCTCGTTATTGCGTGTTTCTGGGGCGTTGCTCTCGCCTTTAGGATAAACAGCGGCGCGATTTCCTTCGAGCTAAGCCCTTCTGAGAACAGCGAAATCAGGAATCTCGGCCAGAAGCTGAATGATTCCTGGAATGAGTTCTTCGCCGATATCGACGATGGATCCACTACGACTGTCTCCTCTACCGAAGCGCAGTACCCCGCCCTTGAGGAGATGTTTGGCGGAAGGAGGGCGACCTCATCTGAGTCCGACCGTGATTCCGAGCCCGACGTTATCCTTGATGAGCCTCAGACGGAGTACTATCCAGCTGATATCTATTCGAACTAAAGAAAAGGCGCCGCACTTCGTGCGGCGCCTGCTTTTCGGGGCCTAATGCCAGGTCTTGGGCCAGTCCCAGCTAATGTTGAATCTATCGAGTGTTATCGAGATCGCGGTCAGCGTTCTCTTGCCAATGTCGTAGATTCCGGACACTTTGGCGGCGGGTATCGCGACGAATTCCTCCACGGTGATTTCCGCGAACGTGCGTTTCGTTCCCGGAACCTGCTTTATGAGGATTGCTGAGCGTATGCCCGCGTGATCCTTTGTCACCTTACTCTGGAAGAAATCCCCGAATCTCATGTCGAGGACTTCCTGGCTGGGCAATGAGGACTCCACGGCCTTCAGCAGTAAGTGCGATGCCTCGATAAAGGCGGGTGATTTTTCTGGGACAAGTCGCATCTGGTGGGCCGCGGCACGGATGCGCGATAGGTTTTTGATCATGGGTAAAGGTCGTTTCGATGTTGACGTTACGTTGTGTGAGCGAGTATGTCAAGTACTTGAAAAGTGCTGAAAATGCTATAATCCACGCACTAAAACCCATAATCCATGAGCCCGAAAAACACCGTTCCTGAGCCTAAGCTGCCGTTCGAAGAGAAGGGCGTCATCGGACGAAGCATCGTCACTGAGATGCGCGAGTCATACCTCGACTACGCGATGTCGGTCATCACCTCGCGAGCGCTTCCTGACGTGCGCGACGGACTCAAACCGGTGCACCGCCGCATCCTCTACGCGATGCACGAGATCGGCCTCACGGCGTCCGCCAAGACCAAGAAGTCGGCGACCATCGTCGGAGACGTGCTCGGTAAGTACCACCCGCACGGCGACGCGTCGGTGTACGACGCGATGGTGAAGATGGCCCAGGACTTCTCGATGCGCTACCCGCTCATCATCGGTCAGGGTAACTTCGGCTCGATCGACGGAGACGGCGCCGCGGCGTACCGATACACCGAGGCAAAGATGTCCAAGCTCTCGGGTGAGCTTCTCCGCGACCTCGAGAAGGAGACCGTCGACTTCCGGCCGAACTACGACAACACCAAGAAGGAACCGGTCGTTCTTCCGACCGCCGTGCCGAACCTCCTCCTCAACGGCACCCTCGGCATCGCCGTCGGTATGGCGACGAACATCCCTCCGCATAATCTCGGCGAGGTGCTCGACGCTACGACCCATCTCATGGAGAATCCCGACGCGACTACGGAGGACCTCCTGGGCTTCATCAAGGGACCTGACTTCCCGACGGGCGGCACCATCTACAACGAGAAGGACATCCATCACGCCTATTCGACCGGAAAGGGCGGTATCGTCACGCGTGGCGACGCCGAGATCGTCGAGAACAAGGCGGGCCAGTTCCAGATCATCATCAGCTCGATCCCGTATCGCGTGGTGAAGGCAGACCTCATCATGGCAATCGCCGATCACGTGCGCGAGAAACGCATCGAGGGCATCAAAGGCCTCCGCGACGAGTCCGCGAAGGACATTCGCATCGTCATCGACCTCAAGCAGGGCGCGCACCCTCAGAAGGTGCTCAACTTCCTCTACAAGCACACTCAGCTCGAGGAGACCTTCCATTTGAATATGGTCGCCCTCGTGAAGGGCCGACCGGAGACTCTCTCGCTCAAGTCCATCCTCGAGCACTTTATCGAGCATCGCATGGAGGTGGTCAAGCGACGCACCACCTACGATCTCCGCATCGCCGAGGCACGCGAGCATATCCTCCTCGGTCTCAAGAAGGCCCTCGATCACATCGACGAGATCATCAAGCTCATCCGCGCCTCAAAGACCGTAGAGGAGGCGAAGGAGGGGCTCATGAAGAAGTTCAAGTTCTCGGCCCTCCAGGCCCAGGCTATCCTCGACATGCGACTTCAGAAGCTCGCTGGACTCGAGCGCAAGAAGATCGAGGACGAGCTCAAGGAGGTCCAGGCCCTCATCGAGGAGCTCAAGGCGCTTCTCGCCAGCCCGAAGAAGATGATGAACGCCATCAAGGGCGAGCTCGTCGAGATTCGCGCGAAGTACGGCAACGAGCGACGCACCAAGTCAGTGAGAACCGCCCTCGGCGAGATCTCCGACGAGGACCTCATCCCTGACGTCGAGACCGTTCTTGTCCTCACCCAGGGCGGCTACGTCAAGCGAACTGCCCCGGACGAGTACCGCAAGCAGAAGCGCGGAGGCGTGGGCGTCGTCGATCTCGATACCAAGGAAGAGGACTTCGTCACCAACCTCGTCACTACCACGACCCATGCGGACGTGCTCTTCTTCACCGACAAGGGCAGGGCGTTTCAGATCAAGATGTACGACATTCCCGAGGGTAGGCGCGCCACCAAGGGCAAGGCCCTCGTGAACTTCCTCGCACTCGCCGACGACGAGAAGGTCACCTCGATCCTGCCGATGCCGAAGGAGTCAAAGGCGTCCGCGGAGCTCTCGCTCATGATGGTCACCAAGCTCGGAACCGCCAAGAAGGTAAAGGCCGAGAGCTTCCACGACGTACGCCGATCGGGCCTCATCGCCATCACCCTTGAGCCGGGCGACGCGCTTGTCTCGGTGTCGTTCGTCTCGAAGGGCGACGACGTGTCCATCGTCACGGCCGACGGTCAGTCTATCCGCTTCGCGGAGTCTGACGTCCGCGAGATGGGCAGGGCGGCCATGGGCGTCCGCGGCATCAACCTCGGAAAGGGCGACTCCGTCATCAGCGCGGACGCCGTGAAGAAGGGCGCCAAGGGCGCGCGCATGATGGTTATCTCGAAGAACGGCTACGGCAAGACGACCGACATGTCCGAGTACAAGACTCAGGGCCGCGGCGGATCGGGAATCCTCACCATGAACGTGACTGACAAGACGGGCGTCGTCATCGCCGCCAAGGTCATCACCGAGGAGGACAGCGAGCTCGTGGCTATGTCCAAGAAGTCCCAGGTCGTCCGCGTCGAGCTCGCCGAGATTCCGACCCTCGGCCGCCAGACCCAGGGCGTCCGCGTCATGAAGCTCCGCGACGGCGACTCTCTCGCGAGCGTGGTCTGTCTCTAGGCTCAAAATTCCCATATTTCCTCAAGCGACGCCTCCCGAAAGGGAGGCGTTGACTTTTTGTGTTTCTCATGTAGAAATGGGTTCAGACAGTAATCGGATGCGCGCGTCGCGCGTCCGCTGTTCTTCGCAAACCGTTTGAAATCATGACTACACCACAAAAACCGCCCCCGAATCCCCACAAATTGGACGATTCGGAAGAAGGGTCTGACGGCAGGAAGAAAGGTGTCTGGATTTGGCTTGTGAGCATAGCGCTGGTCCTTACCATCGGCGCGATGCTCCTGACCAAGGCGCACATGCTGCCCTGGTCTTCCGAATCCGCGACGCCTGCCACGGCTGACCACAAGTCTGAGTCCGAGCGACTCAAGAAGGAAAATGAGGAGCTCGTCGGCAAGCTTTCGCTCGCCGAGGGTAAACTCAAGAATTCCGAGGGTCAGCTCAAGATAAAGCAGGCAGCCCTGGACACCGCAAACCTCACCCTTACCGCAAACGCGGTAGAGGCCGAGAGGATAAACGGCGAGCGGCTGTCGATGATCAAAGATATGGGTAAGACGGGTAGGGAACGAGACGACCTCAAGGTCGAGCGGGACACGTTGAAGAAGCAGAACGAGCTTCTCATCGCCGACCTCG
This sequence comes from uncultured bacterium, assembly GCA_966243015.1. Taxonomy (GTDB): domain Bacteria; phylum Patescibacteriota; class Minisyncoccia; order Phycocordibacterales; family UBA6065; genus UBA6065. Next base: position 102,333 of record CBIMES010000001.1, read on the forward strand.
AGACCGTCGATGGAAAGAGGAAGGCACTTGAAGCCGAGAATGAGGCCCTTAAACAGATCGCGGCCTCTCTTCAGGTGACTCCCTTAGCCCCGACCGAGGCGACTGCTTCCTCTGTCTCCCTGCAACCTGAACCGATGCCGCAGGTGCCGCCAACACCGGTGCCGGCAATCGAGGTCGAGCAGGGTCCTGTAAAGCCGTCAGCCGTGCCGGTCGTTTCAGCGTCTCCCTCGGGCGCCTCGCACAAGAAGACGCGAAGCGGCTCGTGGAAGCAGCTGAAATTCCACGTCGGCATATCTACGGACTCATATTCGGTTTCCGAGTATGTGTCCGAAGAAAGGCTTCGTGTTGTCCCGGTTCGTGGTCTCGTGCTCGAGACCAAGCCCGAGGGCGTGCTGGGTAGGCTGGCGTCCCCCGACTATACCCAGATCAAGGAAGACGTCTCGCAGATATCTGTCCCAAGCGGCGTTCGCTCGATCAGACTTTGTATCGACCCGACTCTCGCCCAGAAGGGAAGCCAGCTGATCGTCGAGGTGTTCGTGCCGGACGGAAAAAAGTAGGCAAGTTGTCTTATCGGCCCCGAGCGCAAAGCGCTCGGGGCTTTTTCTTGCCGTGGCAGGGTTTGCTATACTATGTACATCATGAAAAACGTACGTGTCCTTGCGGGAAAGGTTATTGGATCGCTCTTCGCACTCGCCCTTGTCTTGTCGGCTGTCGCGCCAACGGTCGCTTCGGCCCAGTTCACTCTTTTTCAGGGTGGTTCGGGAGGTTCTGGCGGATCGGTATCAAGTGGCTTCGCTGGAGGCGCGTGCGCCAATCTGAGGACGGGTGGCTTCGTCGGAGTGGTTGACTGCGTCATCATCTTTTTCAACTACTTCATCTACATCATCACCGCGCTCACCGTTGTTTACGTGGTCGTCGGTGCCTTCAGGCTCACGAACGAGGAGAAGAGGGAGGACGGCAAGCAGATGATCTATCACGGCATCATTGGCCTCTTTATCATGTCGTCCATTTGGGGCCTTGTTAACATACTCGACAGTACCTTCAATTTGTCCGGCAGCTCGCCGATGATTCCTCCGACCATAGAAAGGACTTTCTAGCCTCATTTTCCGGTCAATGCCCTCCCTGAGAGGGTATTGACTTTTTGTATTTTTATGATAAAAGGATAACAAACAGTATCACAAGGAGGCGCGCGATTGCGTCTCACTGTTGTTCTTCGAAACCAACACCGTTTGTAACTATGAGCTCAACACCCAGTGGTGATGGTCAAAAGGATCCTGTCCTCGAGACCCACCTCACCAATAACTTCGTCAGAATCTTCTTTTTCCTCGTCCCTCGCCCCAAGTTTATGAAGGGCGAGAAGTGGAAAAATTTGTCCGGAGTCATGAAGGCTAAATCCCTGGGCATATCCCTCAACAGGATTGCTGCTGCGATAGCCCTTCTTCTCCTTTGTGGAGCCTTCGCGTTTGTGTTTTACCTGGCTTGTCCCGTTCTCATCAAATGGGCTCGGGCCGCCGAGCAGTCCATTCACATTCCCGGTTCATCCGAGAGCGATGGTGTTCCCGTCGGCTCTGTGTCTCTCAAGGAATACGAGGAGGCGCTTCGTGCGAAGGAGGTTGCCGAGCAGTCGCTGATGGCCGCCATCCTTCGGGGCGACGGTCTCAAGGACGAGGCCAACGTGCTTGCTGATCACAATGCCAAATTGCTCGATTCGGTCACCAGGCTTCAGGCCGACGCAAAGACGCCTCACTATGTCATTGTCCGTCCTGAGCAGCAGAAGCAGGAGCAGCCGCCCGCATCCATCGTGATTCAGGAACCGCTCCTGCCGCTCGCGCCGCCGGAGCCGATTCGCATCCCGTCAGGGCTTATTCCCGTGACGGTATACGGGTCGTCCAACGAGTATGAGTATGGCTCGGGCGTTCGGTCGAGGCCGTTCTGCGTCAGCGAGGAGATAAAGCAGGGTAAGGTCCTCGTGTCGCGCAGGAAAGGTCTCATGATGGAGATTGAGACAGGTATCAGTCTTCGGAAGAATGATGTGCCGACGGTGGTGGCGGTTCCCGTCGAGTCAGATGTCATCGTGGTCCCTCGCGGAGCCAAGAAGGTTCGCTTCTACTACGAGGACACAGATTCGTCTGATCCGGCGCCGCTCAAGGTGAGGGTCATGGAGTAGTGTCCCGTTGACTACAGGGCGCCGAGAAATTCTCGGCGCTTTTTTTATGGAAATAACTGAATATAGCTGCCTCAGGTATTTTTGATATACTTATACGCATCTATGTTCAGCGACCCACGTCACAACCTTGAGCAACTCGGCATGTCGGACGGTGCGATCGTCGCCGACCTCGGATCAGGTTCGGGGTTCTATTCGATGGAGGCCGCGCGCATCGTCGCTCCTCTCGGCAAGGTGTATGCGGTCGACGTGCAGAAGGACATGCTGGAGAAACTCAAGCGCGAGGCTCAGAAAGTCCATATTCGCAACATCGACATAGTCCACGGCGATCTCGAGCGCTTGGGCGGTACCAAGATTCGTGATGGCATCGTAGACGTGGTCATCGTGTCGAACGTGCTTTTCATGCTCGAGGACAAGAAGACTTTCCTTCAAGAGGTGCGTCGCATTCTCAAGGCCAAGGGCCGCATCCTCCTTATCGACTGGTCCGCGTCCTTCTCGCTCATGGGCCCCCATCCCGAACACGTCGTCTACAAGGACAATGCCCTTATCATGCTCAAGGAGGCAGGTTTTTCCTTCGAGCGTGAGATCAGCGCTGGCGCGCATCACTATGGTATAATTGCGCGAAAGCAATAACATGACCCGATTCCAACTTATCTTTACGGGATTCCTCATCGCGGCTGCGGTTGTCGGTGCGATACTTTTCTCCATTCAGAGAAGCAAGGGTTCTACGGCTGCCATCCAGGTGACCATGTGGGGGACTATCGATGCAGAGACATTCGGCGACTTTCTTGGTAAGGCGTCCCTCACGAACCGCGATACGGTCAACATCGATTATGTCGCCAAGGATCGAACGACCTTCGAGACCGATCTTATCGCTGCCCTTGCTCGCGGTCAGGGTCCCGATATGATCCTCCTGCCTCAGGACCTTCTCGTGAAGCAACGTGACAAGTTCTACGTCGTGCCGTTCGAGAACTATTCTGAGCGCCTTTTCAGAGATTCGTTTGTCGAGGAGGGCGAGCTCTTCCTGACCCCCGAGGGTGTTATCGGCCTGCCATTCGCGGTCGATCCGATTGTTATGTACTGGAACAGGAACATTTTCTCGAACGCGAGCATCCCGCTTCCTCCGACTTCGTGGACCGAGCTCTACACCCTTGCGCCGAAGATCATACAGAAGGACGCCTCGGGCAACATAACTCAGGCGCTCGTCGCGTTCGGTTCTATGAACAATGTAAGCCATGCCAAAGATTTGGTCTCGCTTCTCTCGCTTCAGGCCGGTACTTCGATCGTCGCGCGTGACACTCAGCTTAATTATCTTCGAAGCACGTTCTCTGACCAGGGCAGCGGCCTTATCCCGGCAGAGCAGGCCGTTAATTTCTTCACGGAGTTCTCTGACCCTGTAAAGGCGTCGTACTCGTGGAACAGGTCTCTCGCCACGGACAGGAACATGTTCCTGTCCGGGAAACTCGCCTTGTACTTTGGCTATGCGAGCGAAATCGCTGGCATCAGGCTCGCGAACCCCAACCTCAACTTCGACGTCGCGGCCGTCCCTCAGATTCCCGGAAAGAGGCTGACCTTCGGCAGCATGCAGGCGATAACCCTTCTCAAGTCGTCGAAGAATCTCGGCGCGGCCTATGTCGCCGCTCAGGTTCTTACGGGCAAGGCCCTTCAGGCCGAATGGGTCGCCTCGAGCGGTCTCCCGCCCGTGCGTCGCGACCTTCTCGCCACCACGCCTGGCAACGCCTACACCGCAGTCTTTTACGAGAGCGCCCTCATGTCCCGCGCATGGCTCGATCCTAACAGCGAGGCGACGAAAGCGACCTTCACCAAGCTCGTCGAGAGCGTGACCTCGGGCAGGGTCCGGGCGAGCGAGGCGGTACGAACCGCGAGCACGGAGATAGACGTGCTCCTTCAGCAGGCAAACATATGAAACGAATAATCATTTTACTCTCGATCTTCGCGCTTTTCGCCCTCTCGGCGCAATCCGCCCTTGCGCAGGGCAATACGGGATCGGGCTCCGGCGACCCAAAGAATGACAATTTCCAGATTGTGCCATGCACGGGCGTCACCAAGACTCAGCCTGACGGCACGGTGACGGGCAGCGAGTGTGACTTCAATGCGCTCATCGAGATGACGAACAGGGTCATCAAGTTCCTGCTTTACATGTCGATACCGTTCGTTCTCGCCATGACTATCTACACGGCTTTCCAGTTCCTGACCTCGAACGGCAATCCTGTCAAACTCGAGAAGGCCAAGCACATGCTTTGGTACGTCGGCGTTGGTCTGCTCTGGATCCTGGTCTCGTTCATCCTCGTCTACACGGTCCTCGACAATCTGCTGTCGCCAAACATCAAGAACGATTCGCAGGGAATCTGGAGGAGCTATTTCAACCCATAATCACATGAAGCATCACATCATCGCCTTCGCAGTCATCTTCGCGGTCTCGGCACCCGCCCTCGTCGCGGCACAAACCGAGTATCGCTACGCAGAGGTGTCGACCACCACGGGATTCGGCGGTACGAACAGGGGAGCTGCGTCGGTCGCCACGTCTTCGAGGAACAATATCACCGCCACCGCCAAGCTCGAGAATCCGCTCAAGGGAGTGAACAGCCTCGGCGACTTCGTCTACCTCGTCATCAATTTCGTATACAGCCTCAGCTATGCCGTCATAGCATTCTTTCTCATCCTCTCGGGCTTCAAGTTTGTCATGGCGCAGGGAAAGCCTGACGCTCTCGACAACGCCAAGGAGACCTTCAAGAACACCATTATCGGTGCGGTCATTCTCATCGGCGCGAACGTTATCACGGAGGTCGTGAGAACAGTCATTAATCAGTTTGTAAGAACATCAATATAAAAACACAGCCATGAAAAAGATACTTGTAGCAGGCTTCCTTGCCCTCACCGTGCTTACGGCGCCGGTCTTGGCCTCGGCTCAGGCAAAGGGTTCGATATCGTCGTGCGGTCAGCTTCAGACCGAGGGTGCGGCGGGTTTGGTGAAGTGCATCATCGCCTTCTTTGATTACTTCGTCTACATTGTCACCGCCCTTGCCGTGGTCTACATCGTCCTCGGCGCGTTCAAGCTCCTGAACGAGGAGAAGAGGGACGAGGGTAAGCAGACCATTTACTACGGCATTATCGGCCTCTTCGTCATGATGTCGATCTGGGGCTTCGTCAACATCCTTAACAACACCTTCAAGCTCGGCACTTCGGCCGATCAGGTAAACAGGCCGACCCTCATCCCATCGCGATAGGTTATCCCCACGCTTTGTCGAAGCTTGGCTTTCCTTGGTATAATTGAGGGGCATTATAAAATTTAGAACAACTCATGAAAAAAATCGGATTCATCGCTGCATTGCTCGTCCTTCCATTCACGGCAGGCGCGCAGGGAGCAATCAATAACGTCTGGGACATCTTCAACTTCATCAACAGGATTCTCAACACGCTTCTCCCGCTCATCATCGCTGCTGCCGTCGTGTACTTCATCTACGGCATCGCGACCTACGTCATGTCGGGTAGCGACGACGCAAAGGCTGCCGCAAAGGATCGCATCATCTACGGCATCATCGGCCTCTTCGTAATGGTATCCGTATGGGGTCTCGTGAACATCCTCGTGAACACCTTCGGCATTAGCAACCAGACCGCTCCGGGAAACATCAACAATCAGCTCCCGAACGTCCCTACTAACTAGTCCCCATGAACGCTCTGGGTGTACCTCTTGTCCAGAAGTTCTTCGCTGTGGTGGTGAATCCGGCGATACGACTTCTCTTCGCGGCTGCCGTTGTGTACTTCGTCTACGGAGTCTTCAACTACGTCAGGCACTCAAGCGACGGCGACGCAAGGGCAGAGGGTGCCAATCACATCCTTTGGAGCACGATCGGCCTCTTCATCATGGTTTCCGTCTGGGGTATCATCGGCGTCCTCAGGAGCACGGTGGGTCAGTAGGAAGGACAGGAGACAGGAAAAAGAAAAAGGCCCGCGCACATGTGCGCGGGCCTTTGATTTGCCCCGAACCGTTCCTTACTCCGGCACCTTGATGTTGAAGGCCTTGCTCGAGAAGAACCTGACCTTGGTGGCACCGTCGGGAATCTTGAACGCGCCGCGAGCGGGCAGCTCGTGGGGTTTTCCGTCTGCCATCATCCAGATGCCGGGTTTGGCCTCGATGCCGATCTTCCTGCTGAGGAGGTCGGCGACGGAGTATTCCGGCGACAGGACGTTGGGCTCGATGGTTATCTCGGCCTCGACGCCAGTCGGTCGGTCGCCTTCGGCATAGCCGAAGCGATAGGTGATGCCGGACTCGGAGGTTATGGACTCGAGCGGGACGCTCTCGACCTTGGTTTTCGTCTTGCGACGTTCCGAGGTTGAGGAGCCTGACGAGAATCCGGTTTGGCCGGTCTCGGCGCGCTCCTCGGTTTCTTCCTTGTCGGCTTTCGCCTTTCTTCCTTCGGTGCTCTTGCAGCCGGAGAAGCTGTTGCTGACGATGGCGATGGTGCAGATGAGGGCACACAGGGCGATGAACTTTACGAGTTTACCGCTCAGTGTGACGCTGTCCTTTGCGGGTGTGTCTGACATTATCGTGTCTCCTTTGGAGGGTTGATGGTTGGGAATATGTGAAGATCTGTATGCCGTATCTGCGGCAAACTTTATATTATGATATATCGTTTTATGTAAATTGTCAAGTAATGAAAAAGGGCCGTCACTTGCGTGACGGCCCTCGCTGCTAAGTCCTAGGACTTAGGCTTGGTCGTTATGGTCATCTCCGTGTCACCGTCTGGCTTGAACCAGAAGTGAGTTGGATTCGCCGAGAATATTCGATCCGTATCGATATACGTTCCAGGCGCTGCTCTGTGCACTTTTCGCTCGTCATTCACCCTGAGGGAGAAATCGACGGGCGGATTGAGCGTGACATCAATTCGCTTGTCTTTCGGCACGGGGATCTTCTTCCAGCCTCCCGCTTTGACCCAGATCACCCGCTCTGTGGGGTGATCCGATATCTCGGCGAGCGCTTGGTCGAAGGCCTCCTCGATTGAGGGCGAATCTTCAGACTTCCACACGACGTATACCCAGCTGCCCACAGCAGTCACCAGGACGATGATGCCGAACAGCTTCGCTATCTTCTTGGGCGCAGCCATGACCGCGTATATGCTGAACACGATCGCGATCTGGGTTATCCAGAATATGCTGCCCCTATACCAGAACGTCCACCACCACTCGTATTCTGTCCTGGCACAGAGCCAGTTGAAGAATCCGAGCGATATGCTGATGAGGGCGAGGGACTTTGCGATTTCCTTACCGTGCTTCTCCCAGAGTTCCTCAATCCAGCTTTTGGGTTGGTCTGTTGTCTTGGGCTTGCCCTTGGCGTCCTCCTTCATCTTTTCGTAGACGATGAGTGCGACAAAGATGAGGCCTATGATACCAACCGCACCAAGCGCTAACATTAACTTCAGTTCCAGCGGTGTCACTGTTCTAACTCCTTTCTTTTAGTTGTTACCAGGTTTTTCGCCTGCTGTTCCCGGACTTATTCCAAATGCTGGCATGGCTGGTGTGCCGATGACAACCGTATGGATTGATTTCGAATTACCGAGCGACTGCAGGCCCGCATGCGGGTTTTCCTTTGTGGCGTCCGCCATTTGCTTTGCGGCCTGCGCCTCAGCATTACCTTTAACCTTGATCGCCTCGGCCTCCTTCTGTGCTTCATAGAGCTTCGCGTCCGCGAGGATGCGCATCTCTTTCGACTTGGCCTCTGCGGCTGTTTCGACCTTCTCCTTGTCTCGATCCGCGTAATACTTGGTGAGGGACGCCTTTTGGGTGTCGCTCATCTTGTCTGTCGGATCGATGGAGAAGCCGAGGAAGTTAACCGAAACGATTTCCTGTCCGAGGGTGCTCTTGATACCGGGATTGCCCCTGTCAGAGTCGTTGAGAAGGGCGATGCCCTTCTGCAGGCGACTTCTTACATGGACTTTGGGCGTATTTTCTCCACCTTCGTCCTTTTTTGGCTCATCCGTTCCGACCTCTGCCTCCATCTGGATTATCTCGTTCAACTTACTGGTTCCGAAGATATCTCGGATTTCGGCGGTTACTGAGCCGTTCGCGTTAGCGAGCCAACCTGGTGATTTGTTGCCGAAGAGGCTTTTGTTTGCGTCCACTGTCCTGGTTGTGATGACGAAGTCGGCTGTGATGGGTATGCCTTCCTCGGTTTCAGCGCCGCGGACGGTTATGCCGAACGATGCCTGCCAGAATATTGAGTCGGCCCTATCGTTTTTTCCGTGTATCGTGTAGTCGGTCGCTCCATCGGTGCCTTTGGAGTATTTTGTCCTCGGGAACATGTATTTGTATCGCGAGGCGAAAGGCCAGAGGCCTATCCAATATATTCCATAGATGTTTCCGGGGAGGCTTATGCTCGTTGGAGCATTACCCTCGGTAACAATCCCTGTCTTTGGGTGAACCCAGTAACCAGTTATGTTGCCTATGAAGCGCGCTACTCTGTCGCCGTGCATGATCACCACAATCTCTCCCTGGGGAACCATGGTGAACATGATGTCCTTGTGGGCAAAATAATAGATGGCCATGCCGATTGCTGTCAGGGCGGTAAGCCCGATGAGGACCAGGATCAGGATGATGTTCAGCCTGTCTTGGTCCAGTATTTCGATATCTGTCATTGTCTGATTCCTCCGTGGTTGGTGGTTTTCGTTGTGTGTTTATGTCTGTGTCAAAGGGCAGGGAGGCGGGTGCCTCCTGGTGCTGTCCTGTTGTATATAATAGCATTTTATATACAAAAAGTCAAGTATGTGGTTTTGTGAAAACAGGGCCTTGTTAAGCTCTCCGCGCGCGTTTGGAAAAGAAAAAGGGCCTGTCCGCTTACGCGGACAGGCCCTTGGGTCTCGTTTCTTGGTCGGTATCTAGCCTTGCGACCTGAGCGCCGCATCCTCGAGGACCTTGCGGAGGGCCATGAAGTTGAAGGGTTTGAGCAGGTTTATCTGCCCGTCCCTTGGTTCCAGGGCTTTCTCTTTCGGGTCGATGCCTTGCAGGTATGAGGAGATGCGCACGCGCAGGGTCTGGGGACGCTCCTTCTTTGCCCATTCGAGCAGGAAGAGTGCATCCTTGTCGATGCCCGCCGGGACATCTAGGCCGTGGGTGTCAGTATCCACGATAAGGATGTCGGTCTTGGTGGCCGATATGACCCCGAGCGCGACGCCTGGGCTTCGAGTCGAGATGTCGATCTCGAAGCCCAGGTGGGGTATCGCCTGGTCGAGCAGGGCTCGGAATTCGGGGTTTGCCACCATGATCACTATCGAGAACTGAGGCTTTGTGGAAGGAACAGGTGAGTCGGTATTCACGATTACTATAGTATCAGAATTTATTGATTATGTCAATAAATCTGTCTGGTGCGCGAGAGAGGACTTGAACCTCCATGCCTTGCGGCGCCTGCTCCTAAGGCAGGTGTGTCTGCCATTTCACCACTCGCGCAGATGCGTTCAGTATAACAAAAGAGAGAATTTCGAATGTGCCGAATCTGACCTTCATCACTTCCTGTATGGGTACATACAGGAAGTGTTTCGCTCGGAAACGGCCCCGGAAGAAAGCTAGCTTTCTTCCGGGGCCGTTTCGCTCACTCGAGTCCTTCCTGTAGGGATCGAACCTACGACCTTATCCTTAAGAGGGATCTGCTCTACCAACTGAGCTAAGGAAGGGTGTTTCAGTATCTTACAACAGCTTTGATTTTTTTTCCAGTCCTGGGCCTTCCCGAGGGCTCTGGCGGTGCCCAGGGTCGGATTCGAACCGACATGCTCTGTTACGAGCGGGAGATTTTAAGTCTCCTGCGTCTGACCAGTTTCGCCACCCGGGCGGCGTTTCTACCGAGAGGCCACGGCGAGAATCGAACTCGCGCATAGAGATTTTGCAGATCTCCGAATTACCACTTTTCTACGTGGCCGTCTGACGTGCGCGCGGCTTTACCGCGGCATGTCTATCTTAGAGCCCATTCGTGAGCGCGTCAATTTTCTGGCGGCTCTTCTCGCCCTGGTCGATGGCGAAGTCGAAGAAGGGGATGCGCATGAGGCGGCCGTGCTCCTTGACGAACTCGCGGAACTGGCCGCGCTGCCTCTTGGCGAAGTCGAGGGCGGCGTTCTCCTGGTCCTCGGGGAGCACGGTGAAGAAGATCGTCGCGGTCGAGCCCTGCTGGTTGGTCTCGATCTTGGTGACGGTGATGAGGGAGGTGCGGTTCGACTCGAGCGAGAGGAATCGCGCCGCGAGGTCGCGGATGATCTCCTCGAATCGTCCCTGCTTGATTGATGATGACATGGTGTTTGTGGTGTGTGGAGGGAATTACTTCTCGACGACGGCGAAGGCCTCGATGACGTCGCCCGGCGCGAGCTCCATCTTGGCGTCGATCATGGCTCCGAACTCGAAGCCCTCGGCGACCGAGCTCGTCTTTGACTTTGCCTGCTGGAGCTCGCGGACGACGCCCTCGCCGATCACGGTCTCGCGACGGACAATCCTAACGCGGGCGCCAAGGGTCATCTCGCGGTCGATGACCTTGCCTCCGATGATCTGCTTGTCCTTGGTGGCGCTGAAGAACTTGAGGATCTTGGCCTTGCCCGTGACCTCCTCGGTCTTGACCTTTGGTCGGGCCTCGATGACCTTCTGCTCGAGCCACTCGGTGAGCTTGTAGATGATGTCGAAGGTCGCGTAGGTGATGCCGAGACGTTCGATCATTGCCTTTGCCTGGCCGTCCGCCTTCACGTTGAAGCCGACGACGAGGGTCTCGGTGCCGCCTCCCGCAGTCTTGATGTCCGACTCGGTGATGTCGCCGATTGACGCGTGAACGACTTTGACGACGACGCGGTCGTTCTGGATCTTCTTGATCTCGTGCTCGATGGCCTCGACTGACCCGAGGACGTCTGCCTTCACAATGACGGGGAGGATTTTCTTGGCGCCCTCCTCCGGTCGTCGTGGGCCCATGGGGACGATGACGGGTCGACCAGACTTTTCCTCGGCGATGCGCTCGAGGTGCGCCTCCAGAGACTTCTTGGAGCTGAAGCAGACGAAGGTGCCGCCAACCTTCGGCGCGAGGTTCCATCCGACGATGCGGACGGGGCTCGAGAAGGTGGCCTCGGTAATCTTCTTGCCGCTGAAGTCCTCGAGCATGCGGACGGGGGAGAACGCCTCGCCTACAGCGACGAACATGCCGGTCGAGAGGGAGCCGTTCTTGATGATGAGGGTGGCCGAGATGCCCTTCTTTGGGTCTCGGTATGCCTCTATGACGGTTCCGGTCGCGAGGGTCTCTGAGTCGCCCTCGAGTCCCGCTACGTCCGCGGTCAGGATGATGAGGTCGAGGAGCTCGTCGATGCCTTCGCCAGTCTTTGACGAGATGGGCACGTACGAGATGTTGCCGCCGTAGCCCTCGAGGTAGATCTCGTTCTCGGCGAGAGATATTTTGGCTCGCTCGACGTTTGCCTGGGGTTTGTCGATTTTAGTGATGGCGACGATGAACGGCACGCCTGCGGCGACGATCTGCTTGTACGCCTCGACGGTCTGCTTCTTCACGCCGTCCTCGGACGAGACGATGAGAATGGCGATGTCCGCGGTCGAGGCGCCGCGCTCGCGCATGCCCGCGAATGCCTCGTGGCCTGGGGTGTCGATGAAGGTGATCTTCTGGGGGCCATCCTTCGTGTCGCGGGTGACCTCGTAGGCGGTGATGCTCTGGGTGATGCCACCGGCCTCCTTGTCTACGACGTTAGACTTGCGGATATAGTCGAGTAGGGTCGATTTGCCGTGGTCAACGTGACCCATGATGGAGACGACGGGCGGACGCTTCTGGTTTGTGTTGAAGTCGATAGACATGGGTTGTTCATAAAATTATTATTTGCCGCCGAGCTTTTCCTGTGCCGCCGAAAGGGCCTGGTGCTCTTCTTCCGAGAGGTCGATCTGCGACTTGAAGGCGGTGATGCCCTTGGCGAAGACCGAGACGCGCTCGCGGGTGTAGAGGCTCGAGATGACGATACCGTTTCCGTTCTCGTCGATCATCGCCGTGGCGAAGCTCTGGTTTCCGCCGAGGCCGTCTCCCTTGAAGGCGTTGAAGCGGACCGTCTCTACCGCCTGGGTGCTCCTACGCATGCGCCTCTCGAGGTTCCTGAAGTAGCTTTTTGACTCGTCCTCGAACTTTCTGAGGTCGATGATGGACTGGCCGAGACCCCCGATCGCCGCCTCCAGGCTCTGGCCGCTCGCGCCGCGGGTGAGGCGGCGGACTTTGAGCTCGAGTCGCACGAGGGCGATGCCTACGAGGACGACGAGCGCAATAAGGACCAGGGCGAGTATGTCGACGGGGAAAGTCATTTGGACATAGTAACCTAAATATGGCCCTGTGGCAACGTTTATTTTTATTTCAGACGTTCTTGACCGCCCTCGCGCCTGCGCCCTCCGGTCCACGCTAAAGTCCTGGTGGACTTTTGCTCTGCTCGCGCCGTCGCGCTCCGCAAGGGACCTAAGGGCGCAGGCGCGAGGGGGTTCGGGAGCTGGGTAAAATAAACGTCACAAGAGGCCATTTTCTTTTTGGCTGATTTTGCATAGTATGGGGCTATGAAGTTTCGGCCTAAGGGCAGGCGAATATACGCGGACTGGGCGGCGACTACGCCGCTCGACCCTCGCGTTGCCCGTGCGATGACGAAGGCGCGGGCACTCTGGGCGAACCCGTCGGCCATTCATGCTGAGGGCGTGAGGGCGAAGAAGGCACTTGAGGTGGCGCGGGTTTCGGTTGCGCGACTGCTTTCGGCCAAGCCTGACGAAATATTCTTCACAAGCGGAGGGACGGAATCGAACGTAACGGTCATCCGCGGCGTCGTCGCGGCATACGTGAAGTCGGGCGCGAATCTCGCCGACGTTCATATCGTCAGCTCGTCGATTGAGCACTCGTCGATTCTCGAGACGCTTCGTGAACTGGAAGGGCAGGGGGTTTCCGTAACCTATATAGAGCCGAACGAGAACGGTATCGTGAGTGCGGATGAGGTCGTTGCGGCAATTCGCTCTAATACCGTGCTTGTTACCTGCATGCTCGCGAACAACGAGATTGGCACGCTTCAGCCGGTGTCGAAGATAGGCGCGGGCATCCGCAAGGTTCGGGCAGCCAAGATTGCGACTTCGGACGGTTCCGGTGGTACCGTTCGCTCTGACACCAGATTTCCCGTCTTTCACTCTGATGCCTCGCAGGCCCCGCTCTGGCTGTCGTGTGACCTCGAGGGCCTTCGCGTGGACGCGCTGACGCTCGACGCTCACAAGATGTGCGGTCCCAAGGGGATTGGCGCGCTTGTCTTGCGGCACGGGGTGCCGTGCGAACCGCTCATGAGGGGCGGGGGGCAGGAGCGCGGCATGCGCCCGACCACGGAAAGCGTCGAACTCGTCGTTGGCTTCGCCGAGGCGCTCAGGCTCGCGCAGGAAGGCAGGGAGCGCCGAGGGGCGAGGGCACTCTCCGCCCGTACGAAGCTTGTCGCCGAACTTGAGCGACAGGTCCCTGGTCTCGTGGTTAACGGCTCTCTCGACCGGAGGCTCCCGAACAATCTCAATATCTCATTGCCGAATCTCTCTGACCCCGAATTCGCCGTCATCAGGCTCGACGCGCGAGGCATCGCCTGCTCGACCAAAAGTTCCTGTCTCAAGGGCGAGGAGAGCTCGTACGTCGTCGCATCCCTCGGCGGCCCATCCTGGCGTGCCCGCAACACCCTGCGCTTCAGCATCGACCCTGATATAACGTCTTCTCAAATAAAGCGAATATCAGACGCCATCAAGAGCTTGTAACACTCAGCAATACAGGCCCTAACGAAGACTAACGGAGCGCGACGGCGCGAGTTCGAGGGAATTCGCCTCGAGCGAATTACCCGTGCTTCGTTAGGGCCTGTATTGCTGGTGTACGCGAATGTTGTGGCGTATGATATCCGTATGGAGCAACTGAACAAACAACAGATCATATTGCTCGCCCTCCTCGTCAGTTTCGTCTCGTCCATTGCGACGGGAATCGTGACGGTCTCTCTCATGCAGCAGGATCAGCCGACGGCTGTCCAGACAATTAACCGCATCGTCGAGCGTACTATAGAGAAGGCCTCGGACGATGCCTCTGCGGTCACCAAAGAGACTATTGTCGTGAAGGACGACGAGGCCGTGCCGAATGCGGTGAGTGCTGTGTCGCGCTCGGTCGCGCGCATCTATACCTCCGACGGCGGCACGCCTCTCTCTTTTGTCGGCATCGGTCTTATCGTCACGTCCTCTGGCCGCATCGTTTCGTCGTCAGTCATCCCCCAGGGCGTACCGCTCATTGCCCGCCTCGAGGGAGGCAACGTCGTGCCGCTCACATACATAGCCCGAGATAGGGACCGCGGCCTGTCGCTCCTTCAGGCGGACCAGAGCTCGAGCCCGGCCGATATGAGGACTTACACGCCCGCAGCCCTCTCGGTCTCCGCGAACGTAAAGCTCGGCCAGTCGGTCGTGGCGATCGGCGGCTCGGTGTCTCCTGTCGTCGCCACGGGGATAGTCTCGTCGGTTTCGGCGACGGCAGGGTCGGGGCCGCTCAAGGCGAGCATGGATGGGTCCGGATTTGATTCTTTGTCGGTTCTTGCTAATCTCTTGGGTGAGGTAGTAGGTATACAGAGCGACTCTATGACAGAAAAGGCCTTTATTCCTGCGGATATAATCAAAACTTATGCCACCCTTTAACCATTTCACCACCAAGGCGAAGGAGGCGATCAGGCGAGCCCACGAGCTTGCGATCGAGCGTGGCCAGAATCACGTTAACCCCCTTCATCTCCTTTCATCTCTCATCATTCAGGAGGAGAGCATGGTGACCGCCATCCTCGAGCGGCTCGAGGTTGACACCATCCTCCTTTCTGAATCCATTGCCGAGTCACTCGAGGGCGCGAACCAGGGCGCGACGCTTTCCCAGTCCTATCAGATCTACCTGACCCCCGAGCTTGCCCAGACGCTCGAGAATTCGGCGAAGGTCGCGCAGACCCTCGGCGACGAGTTCATCTCGACCGAGCACCTTCTCATCTCTCTCCTTGAGATGCCGAGCTCTGCCCATGACCTTCTCGGGAAATTCAAGATCACCAAGGACGGCGTGCTCCGCGTCATCGAGGAGCTCCGCGCCTCGAAGGAGGACGCGCCTGCCCCGGCAAAGAAGCCACGCGCCCTTCTCAAGTTCACGAGGAGTTTGACCAAGCTTGCCCTCGAGAACAAGCTTGACCCCGTCATTGGTCGTGACAGCGAGATCAACCGCATCATCCAGATTCTCTCGCGCCGCACCAAGAACAACCCGATGCTCATCGGAGAGGCGGGCGTGGGCAAGACCGCCATCGTCGAGGGCCTCGCGCTGCGCATGGCCCAGGGAGATGTTCCCGAGTCCCTCAAGGACAAGGAGCTCGTCTCGCTCGACCTCGGTCTGCTCGTCGCCGGTACCAAGTACCGCGGCGAGTTCGAGGAGCGCCTCAAGAACATCATGAAGGAGATCGAGCGCTCTGACGGAAAGGTCATCCTTTTCATTGACGAGATTCACACTATTGTTGGCGCGGGAGCCTCAGAGGGCTCGATGGACGCGTCCAACATGCTCAAGCCGGCCCTCGCGCGCGGCGAACTTCGAGCCATCGGCGCGACGACCCTCAAGGAGTATCAGAAGCACATCGAGAAGGATCCGGCGCTTACCCGACGCTTCCAGCCTGTCTACGTTCAGGAGCCGGGCACTGAGGACGCTATCGCCATCCTCCGTGGCCTCAAGGAGAAGTACGAGCTCTATCACGGCGTCCGCATCACGGACGACGCGATCATCGCTGCGGTGAACCTCTCGGCCCGCTACATCAGCGACCGATTCCTGCCTGACAAGGTTGTGGACCTCATCGACGAGGCCGCGTCCGCCCTCAAGATCTCGCTTGAGTCCAAGCCGCCGGTGCTCGAGGAGACGCATCGCAAGATCATGCGCCTCGAGATTGAGCGAGAGGCCCTCAGGAAGGAGATTGACGTGAGCAAGGACGCCAAGGCGCCGAAGGCTCGCATCAAGGTCATCGAAAAGGAGATCGCCGACCTCAAGGAGCAGACCCAGGAGGTGGAAATCAAGTGGAAGACCGAGAAAGAGCTCCTTACGGGTATCAAGGCACACAAGAAAGACCTCGAGAGGCTTCGCATGGAGGCGGAGAACGCCGAGCTCAAGGCTGACCTGGCGAAGGCCGCCGAGATTCGCTACGGCAAGATTCCGTTCCTCGAGCGCGAGCTCGATACCAAGGCGAAGAAACTCAAGAAGATGCAGTCCTCGCGACGCATCCTCAAGGAGGAGATCACCGAGCAGGACATCGCTGACGTGGTGTCCAAGTGGACGGGCATCCCTGTCTCGAAGATGCTCGAGGAGGAGGCTCGCAAGCTCATGCGCATGGAGGACGAGCTGGGACGGCGCGTCATCGGCCAGAAGGAGGCGGTGCAGAAGATCGCTGACACCATCCGTCGCGCCCGAGCAGGCATCGCCGACCCAAACAGGCCGATCGGGTCGTTCCTCTTCCTCGGACCTACCGGAGTCGGAAAGACCGAGCTCACCAAGGCCCTTGCCGAGTTCATGTTCAACGACGACAAGGCCCTCATCAGGATCGACATGTCCGAGTTCATGGACAAGCACTCGACCTCGAAGCTCATCGGCGCGCCCCCGGGCTACGTCGGCTACGACGAGGGCGGCACCCTCACCGAGATGGTGCGACACCGACCGTACTCTGTCGTGCTCTTCGATGAGGTTGAGAAGGCTCATCCCGAGGTCTTCAACATCCTCCTCCAGGTGCTCGACAATGGCCGTCTGACTGACACCAAGGGCAGGGTGGTCAATTTCAAGAACACCGTCATCATCCTCACCTCGAACATCGGTTCGCAGTTCATCGACAAGATGGAGAAGCTCGGCTTTGCCGCCGACGCGAGCTCGAAGACCAAGTACGACGACGTGAAGGGCAAGGTCATGGAGAGCCTCCGCGATTACTTCAGGCCCGAGTTCCTCAACCGACTCGACTCGATCATCCTCTTTGACGTCCTCTCGCCTGAGTCGATCAGGAATATCGTCAACATCCAGGTCGAGCAGGTGATTAGGCGCCTCGCCGAGAAGGAGATTCGCCTCGACGTCGCTCCCGCTGTCTTCGAATACCTCTCGAAGGAGGGTTACAATCCTCAGTACGGAGCCCGACCGCTTCGCAGGCTCATCCAGGAGAAGATCCTCACGCCTGTCGCGGGATACATGATCTCGCAGGCCGTCGGCAAGGGCGGATCAATCTCCGTCGGCATGAAGAACGACCAGTTCACCTTCGACGTGAAGAAGGGCAGGAAGGCTGTTCCGCTGCAGAGCCTGACCGAGGGGGTAGAGGCGGAGAAGGTTTCCAATTAAAACCGTAGCGCGAAAGCCGCCCGATTGCCGGGCGGCTTTTACATGCGTACCCGAACGCCTCGGTATTGCCCGATGGGATAAATGTGATAGAGTACTACACGCGATGGTATATGCGCCGATCGGATAGCGGCTATTCCAGGAGACTGTAAATCTCCCGCCCACTGGGCATCGGGGGTTCGAGTCCCTCTCGGCGCACAACGAAACAAAAGGAGGGCAGCAATGCTGTCCTCCTTTTGTTTCGTCATTGCGTACGAATGGGGACGAGAAGGCCGGACCGAAGCCGCCACGTCGCTCCTGCGACAGGCGGCGAGGGAGGCGGGGTCGCGGGGATTTTTGCGGAGCAAAAATAACCCGTGACCGAGTCCCTCTCCCGTATACGTTTTATGATATTATTTCCCCATTATGAAAAAGCTATCCAAGACCCTAGGAGCTGGTCTCCGCACCTGGATCGAAGTCGACCTCCGCGCCCTTGAGTCCAACACCCGAACCCTTAAGAATCTCCTTGCTGACGAGGTGGCCATGATGGCGGTGGTAAAATCGAACGCCTACGGGCACGGCATGGTTCTCGCGGCGAAGGCTGCCCTGAAAGGGGGCGCTAACTGGCTCGCCGTCGATGAGCTTTCTGAAGCCCTCGAGCTTCGTAAGGCGGGCGTCAAGGCGCCTGTTCTTGTCCTCGGCTACACCTTGCCCGAGCTCTATAAGACTGCCGCCTCGAAGAACGTGTCTCTCACCATCTCATCCCTCGAATCTCTTCAGAACCTCGCCAAGGCAAAGCTTCCCAAGCGATTGCGCGTTCACCTCAAGTTCGATACCGGCCTTCACAGGCAGGGCGTCGTCGAGTCTCAGGTCCAGCAGGCCATCCGCGTGATTTCCTCCGAGGGTTTCCCTGCGGTTATCGAAGGGGCCTACACGCACTTCGCCGCCATGGAGGATCCCGCCCGCGAGGCCTACTCGCGCAGGCAGATTGGGCTCTTCAACGATATCGTCGTCAAGCTCAAGGAGAAGGGCTTCACGCCGATTACGCACGCTTCGGCGAGCTCGGGCATCCTGTTCTCTGACGAGTTCCACTGCGACATGGCGCGCGCCGGAATCTCCCTGTACGGCCTGTGGCCGTCGCCGGAGATTCAGGCGCGCGCCAAGGCAATCTCTCTTAAGCCCGCGCTCACCTGGAAGACCATCGTCACCGAGACCAAGCTTGTCTCGCGCGGCGAGCGCGTCGGCTACGATCTGACCCACGAGCTCACCCGCGACTCGCGTCTCGCCGTCATCCCCGTCGGCTACTGGCACGGCATGCCGCGTGCTCTATCGAACTCGGGGCAGGTACTCGTGGGCGGGAAGAGGGCGAACATCCTGGGCAGGGTGTCCATGGACATGTGCGTGATAGACGTAACCGACGCGCCTGCGGCCAAGGAGGGGGACGAGGTGGTGATTGTCGGAACCCAGGGCGATGCTGTTCTTTCCGCGGAGGAGTTCGCAAAGGCCGCGGAAACCATCAATTACGAGGCCGTAACGCGCATAAACCCCCTCATTCCGCGCTTCGGAAGGGCGTAATATTGCGATTTTCGGGGAGTCGTGATACTATCCTCCTACAACATTTTCATTCAATTTATGTCACAGGACTCACTCATCATCCTCAAGAACAAGGCCACCGGCGAGGTGTACTACACCCGAAAGAACAAGAAGAAGGTGGAGCGAAAGATCGAGCTCAAGAAGTACTCAAAGGTGCTCCGAAAGCGCGTTGTCTTCAAGGAGGCAAAGAAGTAAGACCGAAAGTCAAAAGGGCCGCCCGCAAGGGCGGCCCTTTTACGCATTGTGATAGAATTATATCGTTTAAATATAACTTACATACACATGCGTTTACTGGCAACCAAGATAGCCAAATACATTCCCGCGGGTCTTTTGGCATCCGCCCTCGCTCTTATGCTTGTGACTCCTCTCGCAATGCACGCAAGCCAGTTCTCGATTGACCCAAGCTTCAATCCCACCGCGGGGGACCTCTTTAATAGCCCCGCAAGCAGCTTTTTCACCTCGGTGGTTCAAGACAGCGGCAAGATCGTCGTCGGCGGGGCGCTTGGGACGTATGATGGTGAAACCTGGGGTAGCATCGTGAGGCTTAACGCTGACGGCACCTTTGATGAGACATTTAATCTGCCGGGTGTGCCAGGAGACAGGGGCTATGACGGAACCACGCTGCTGATTCGGAAACTCGACGATGGAAAGATGATCGCCGCAAACTATTTCGGGGGAGGAATCAACGCTGTCCGCATCCTTCGAATTAATTCCGACGGCTCGCTTGACGGTACCTTTGATTCTGGCGCTGGCGCCGTCTATACCGAAAACTGGGCTGTCTCTCGGGTTAATGACATTGTTGTCCAGGATGACGGGAAGATCATAATCGGAGGCCTCTTTGACACCTATGACGGATTTCCTGTCGACGGGATAGCTCGAATTAACACTGATGGTTCCCTGGACGAGTCCTTTGATGTCGGAGCCGGCTTTGGTCCGCAGGAAATAGGAACTCAGGTGAGCGCCCTTGGAATCAGGTCGGATGATAAGATCGTCGCCGTCGGCAATTTCACGTCGTATGACGGCCAGGCCGCTGGAGGGATCATCGTGCTCAATACGGATGGCTCGGTCGACACGTCTTTCGGTCTGGGCGGGCCATTCAATAATTTGCCGACCGACATTCTGGTTCAGGACGATGACAAGGTAATAGTGGTTGGCAATCTTCTATCCTATGGCGATGAGGAGCTCGGGCGGATTGTTCGTTTCAACACTGACGGCTCAATAGACGAGTCCTTCAATGTGGGCACGGGTTTTGACGGGGAACCGATCACCATGACCCCTGAGCCGGGAGGCAAGATTCTCGTCAGCGGCTCCTTCTCCTTCTATGACGGTAACGTGGCCGGCGGTCTCGCACGCTTAACCCCGAATGGACAGCTGGATGCCGAGTTTAGGGCAAATGGTTTCTTCTATGACGCAACGATCGGCACGCCCCGCCAGTTTGCCTTCCAGCCTGATGGGAAGGTCATTGTTGTAGGCCGCTTTGACAGATACGCCGGGCAGTCAAGGTTTGGCATAGCGCGCCTCGCCCTTGTCCCGGGCCTTTCGTCCGTGGTCGTCGACGGCGACACCGTTACCGCGAACTTCGATGAGCTCTTGAACGAGGCGTCGATCCCGACTCCCTCGATGTTCACCGTGAGCTCGGTGGCCTATAACCCCCTTTATGAGGACGGTTTTCAGAATCTCCCCGATATCGCGCAGAGCGTTGAGGAGAGTGACGTGGTCGCTGGTTCGGTCACCACTCAGGGCGGGGTTCTCACGATGACTGATTTCTCCCAGGTGGACAACTCCTATTACTCATTTGTAATTCAGACCGGTGAGGAGGAGGGCACGTTCCCCGAGGGTTCCGTCGTGAGTGCCCGCGTGAGGGTTACCTCCAATGTGCTGGGCGGCTTCAGGCTCGTTACCGAGGGTTGGCCGGAGGAGTCCGCCGAGTCGGCGACATCGGGGGAGTGGGTCATCCTTCGTTTCTCGGAGCCGACCTCGTTTAACAATCTCGAGCTTCAGTTTGAAAGCACCAACCAGTTTGCGCCGACTGACAAAATAGAGGTTGACTGGGTGAGGGTCGAGGAGCCCGAGGAGACCGAGCTTTCTGTCGTGGGTGTCTCCGTCGTTGATCAGAGCGTCATTCTCACGCTTGATGAGGCCGTCTCGCCTGATTTCGACGTAAGCCTCTCCTATGATCGTGATGCGATCGAGCCTGATTTCTCGTGGCTCTTTTTCGCTCGATTCGCGTATGCGAGCGAGAATGGGCCGATTCTCGGACAGGATGGGGATCCCGCGGAGTCTTTCGAGGGTTATCTTGCGCGGAACACGACCGGCGGGGGAGGCGATACCGATCCTGATCCTGAGCCAGAGCCTGAGCAGGTTCAACCCGCTCCGGCCGCCCCCGCCTCTCGATCTGGATCGAGTTCGGCGCGAAGGTCCGTGGCCATGGCGCAGAATCAGATTACCTCCTCTCTTGTGCCTGCCTCTGTGATTTCGCCCGCCTTTATTTCGCAGTATCAGTCAGTTCTCCTCGCGCTCAAAGCTGCCGGTTTCATCCTTCCAGCAGAGGTGTCGGCCGCGCTTGGCTCACCGGTTATCCCGAGCCGGGACCTTGAACTTGGCGTGTCGGGCCCAGATGTCTCCGCCCTTCAGAAAAAACTCTCTCAGGGATCGGGGGTTGCCGCTCGGGCCCTCGCCTCTGCCGGTGTTACGGGTTATTTCGGCCCGTTGACCAGGGCCGCCCTTGCCGAGTGGCAGGCGGCGAACGGAATCAGCCCGGCGGCGGGGTATTTTGGACCCCTTACCAAGGCTAAGTTCCAGTTTTAGGGGACGCAAAGGGCCGCCCTTGGGTGGCTTTTTCTTGCGTCATAAAACGGCTTTATTGAGGCATAATAAACGGCTCACTGCAGTGAGCCGTTTAATTTCCTTATTTTGCGGGCGATGAGGGAATCGAACCCCCGCCAAGGCGTTTGGAGTGCCTTGTTCTACCACTAAACTAATCGCCCGTGCGCAAAAGCATAGCACGCCGGCCGTATTTTAAAAAGCCTTGCATTTGCCCTCGCTCCTGCCATACTGCTAGGGACAAAAACCATGAGCCGATCACCCGAGCCGCGCATACAGATATCGCTTTCACAGGACGAGTACCGAGACCTCGTCGGTATTTTGGATATGGGCCTTCTCATCAAGGAGGCCGTAAGGGAGATCAGGGGTGAGCCGAAGGGCGAGTTCGCGGGCGTGGAGAAGCGGGTGCTCGAGGCCGCTGCCGACACTGACGCCGAGGAGCTCTCGCAGACCCTGGGCAAGAAGCTCATGCCGTCGGACGAGGTCATGGACGAGACCGAGAAGGAGATCAACGAGTACATCGAGGACCAGTTCTGGGTAGAGCTGTCCGACCGACTGGGCCAGCGTGACTTTCTCGAGAACGTCACCGAGGAGGATCTTGAGGCATTTGAGGCGGGCGAGGGTTCGTTCCCCGACGGCGTCCGCGCCTATTACGACAAATACGACAGGGAGTTCGACAAGCACGGCCTTGACCGCCTGAGGGTCGACGGAAGATAATCCCTTCACGGGGCGCACTCATCACCATGGAGCCACTCGCATCTAAAATCCGCCCGCAGTCGCTCGACGAGTTCGTCGGCCAGGAGCATCTGGTCGGTCCGGGCAAGCCCCTGCGCAGGGCCATCGAGGATAGGCATCTGCTCTCGTTCGTGCTGTGGGGCCCGCCAGGCGTGGGCAAGACGACGCTGGCGCGCATTTATGCCAAGGCCCTCGACGCGCGCCTATACGAGCTCTCGGCCGTCTCCGCGGGCAAGGATGATATCAAGCGCATCATGGCTGACACCGACCTGCTGGACCAGCGCCCGCGCGTGCTGTTCCTCGACGAGATTCACCGCTTCAACAAGGCCCAGCAGGACTTCCTCCTGCCGTTTGTCGAGAGCGGCCGCCTCACTCTCATTGGCGCGACGACCGAGAACCCGAGTTTTGAGGTTAATCCCGCCCTTCTCTCGCGCACTCGGGTGTTCGTGCTCAAAAGCCTGGAGACGAAGGACATTGAGGCCATCATCAAGCGCACCAAGATTAAGCTGCCAAAGGCCGCGATGGACTGGCTCGTGAACCTGGCGAACGGAGACGCGCGCACGGCGCTGACGGCGCTCGAGAATGCCAAGAGGCTGTACGGAAACGTCACGCTCGAGACGCTCAAGAGCACCTTCGAGCAGATGTTCATCCGCTTCGACAAGAAGGGCGAGGAACATTACGACACCGTGAGCGCCTTCATCAAGAGCATGAGGTCAGGTGACGCTGATGCTGCCCTCTATTATCTCGCCCGCATGGTTGAGGGTGGGGAGGATCCAAAGTTCATCGCCCGCCGCATGGTTATCTTTGCTTCAGAGGACATTGGTCTTGCCCAACCGACGGCGCTCGTTGTGGCGAATGAGGTGTTTCGTGCTGTCGAGACGATCGGCTTGCCTGAGGCCGCTATTAATCTGGCGCACGGCACGGCGTATCTCGCCCTCGCCGCGAAGGATCGCAGCGCCTACGATGCCTATTTCGAGGCACTCGACGATGTGAAGTCACTCGGCAACCTGCCGATTCCGCTCAAGATCAGGAACGCGCCGACCAAGCTTATGAAAGACCTCGGGTATCACAAGGGATATCAGAAATACGATAACGACAGCCTGCTGCCGGAGAAGATCAAGGGAAAGAAATACCTGAAGCGGGAGTCTAAGGAGACGAAAAAGAAGGAGGGGAGGTAAGCGCCGGCCCTTCGATGGTTCTATTGACTTTTTATACAAAAGATAGTATTATATACACAAGACCAGCTACTTCACAGTTCGCACAAACCCCCAACGGAGATTACCGTGATTATTGTCAAAGACAGTCAGAGTCTGTTTGCTCAGCTCAGGAATCTGGCGATAGGCCAGGTTCTGCGTGTCACCTTCAAGGGAGAGGCGCAGGACAGGAGTGGATTCAGGCAGAGCCATTTCTCGCAACTTATGCTCGTCCTGCAGTTTGACTTCAGGTGGCTCGTCAGGGCGACCAACGCCATCTACTTCTCTGGGAGATGGAGTGACCGTCAGGGCGAGATTCCCCGGACCCAGGACTTCACCGTCATGTATCCGAGCGATTACAGCCTTATGCTCATGGCGCGCATTCTCTCCGAGACTGCCGAGACAATTGAGCTTAAGTGATTCGAGTGGCCCGTTCCGCGCATGCGCGGAACGGGCCTTTTCTTATGCCGCCTTGTATGACGCCAGGAAGTCGAGGGTCTTTCTCTTCTCAGCGGCTGTCTTCGAAACGGCGCGCTCGAGCGGAGCGAGAAGGCTTTCGAGATACGCGGTGTCCGAGAGTGCGCCGATCCTGCCTAGGTTCTTTCGCGCCTGGGAAATGTGATCGCTTATGTCCACGAGCACGGCGTCGACGATCCTGTCCCAGAAGATTCCTTCGAGCTCGCGCTTCTTTCCGCCCACGTTGCAGGAGGTCAGGGGCGCGATCTGACCGAAATATGTTTTGAGCACCTTGGCTGACACGCTGTTGGCGAAGCCTCGCTCGAGGTCGGTATACCAGTCGTGCGCGTCGTCGTTGAGCTGTCGGGCGATGATGTAGTTTCTGAAGAAGCCGAGTGTCTGACGGAGGTCAGTGAACAGTCCCTTGCCCGCGACGGTCGTGAGTATCGCAGCGGGGCCGAGCGCGTGGGCGAGCGACTTGTCGGCGAGGATGGCGTGGTTTGAGTAGGTTGGCACGGTTGCCGCTTCGATGACGGTTCCCGCTGCCGATAGGATGCCGATTCGACACGATTCCCGCTCCCATGCGTTTGCCCGCTCGGTCGCGTTCATCAGCTCGTCGAAAAGTGGCTGGTGTTCCGCGGGGAGTATGCGTCGGTATGAGTCGGTGACGGCCCTCAGGCACACGTTGGCTACGGGCAGGAGCCCCGGTTCACCCTCGTCGTCGAGGATGTCGTCGTAGATCTTGTACGCGAGCCAGCCGAGGAGGTTCGCCGTGCCAAGCTCGATGGCCAGGCTATCGGGTACCTTGCCTCCGTCGGCCATGCCTCTGGCGAAGAAATAGGGCAGGAGGGTGATTTGCCTGCCGGGGTCTCGAGATGTCATCCTCTCCAGGATCGAATCTATCTTCGTGACTGTCTTTCGCGGGAACAGGGAGAGGGTCTCGCGGGCCCTCCGCAGGACTTCGTCGTGCGTCCTCAGGGCCACGGCGTCCTGGATATCCAGCGCGGCCGGTTGGACGGACGCTTCGCGGGCGTTTGAGCCTCCCGCGGCGTGCCCGAGTTCGAGCGCCTTGAGACAGAAGGCTGCCGTCAGCGCCTCGGCGCCGCTTCGCACGACGACCTTGTCTTTGATGGCCTCGACATAAAAAGGAATTGCCTCGCAGGTCGCGCCCTCGAGCCTTCTGAGTGCCTTCGCGTAGACGGTCTCGTCTGCGCCGAGTCGCGCGAGTGTCGATATGGCGAGGGTGTCGGAGAGTGTGTCTCCCCAAGTGCCGTCCTTCTGTTTGAGGTTTGCCACGATTACGGCGAGCTCTTTCTTCATCGAACCGTCATACCATCGGCTGATGGCGTATGCCGCGGCGAGGGGCGTGTAGTATTTTGAGTTGAACTTGCCCTCCTTGATGCATGCGTCCGCAAAAGAGACGAGGCGGGGAAGCCTGACGTTCTGGGTCTTCAGGAACGTCGCGATGTTCGCGTTCACGACGATGTCCACGTCGTGCCAGCGACCGTCCTTCTTTCGGTCGATGATCCAGGTGTGATAGGGTCCTCCGACGCGGTCCTCGGCGAGGGTGAGCAGTCTCGTGACCTGGGCGAGCGCGTCGCCCGTGATCGCCTGCGGCCTGTGCGCGGACAGCGCGTAGAGCGCCATCGAGGTGTCGTCCAGATCGTCCGGGCAGGGCGTCCTGTTCGCTTCGGCGTTGCCGCGCTGCCAGTAGTTCCAGGACCAGTGGGCGCTCTTCTCGCGGAGGAGGAAGTCGGCGCCGGCCGCGGTCACCTGCGCGACGGACCTCTCGTCCTCGCTGCCCGCGGCCGGCCGCACCGAGGCGAGGCAGGAGAGTATGAGGGACGTGGTGAAGGTATTGAGAGAGACCGTGGGCTCCGAGCCCTCCCGGAACGAGAGGCTGTCAAAGCTGCCGTCGGCCTTCTGCCGGCTTTTGATGATCGCGAGAAGCTCTGTGCGCCTAAGGGGTGGCATGATTGTCCTGGTTTCGCGGCACCGTGACCGTAAACTTCGTTCCCTTGCCGACGGCGCTCGTCACCTTGATGGCGCCTCCGAACTCGCCCTCGACGATGTCCTTCACGGTCGACAGTCCGAGGCCCATGGCGACGTCGCGAGGCTTGGTGGTGAAGAACTGGTCGTAGATCTTCGGCAGGGCCTCTTCGGATATGCCGCAACCGCGGTCTTCGACGGTGGCGATAATGCTGTCTCTGTGCCGCTTGAGGGTGACGGAGACCTCCTTGTCCCCCTGGGCTGATCCCTTCGCCTGCGCGCCGCACTGGTACGAGTCGATTGCGTTTGAGATGAGGTTCGAGAAGATCTGGTGAAACTTGATGGGGTTTCCGTAGAGGGAGAGCTTCTGCTCGGCCGAGAAGTGTATGAAGATGCCGGAGCGGGCTGCCTTGTAGTGAAAGAGGCTGACCGCCTCCTCGATGACGTCGTTGGGGGAGAAGGCCTCCCTGAAGTTGTCCGCGCGAATCTGCTTTTTGATCGATGAAGTGAATATTCCCATGCGCTTGCTTGCCTTCATGGCCCGGTCGAGCAGGTCCCTGATCTCGGCGGTGTCCTTGCCTGACTTGCCCTCGAGCTCCTGCAGGTTCATGGCGATGGCGGAGAGAGGACTCACGAGGTCATGGAAAAGGCCCGAGGAGAGGCGGCCGAACTCCGCGAATCGGGACATCTGGGTCATCCTCTCGACCTGCGCCTTCTGGAGCTCGCTCGTGCGCTCTCGGACCTTCGCCTCGAGGGAGCCTTTCTCGAGCGTGAGCTCGGCCTCTGACTGGCGGGCGCGCCTGAGCGAATACTCTGTCTCCCTGTTCGAGAGCCATGATATGAGGGTTATGAGGAGGAGTATGACGGCGTAGACGACAATGTCGCTTATGGTGACCATCTCGGCCTTCCATGCGGGCAGGACGCCGCGGCTGATTTCGCGCGAGCCGAGGGTCAGCAGCGTGGCGAACGTGACCATCGACATGACGAAGCCGAACCTACTGCTGATGAGCACGCTCGATATGGTGATGATGAGGGCGAAGCCGAGCAGGTTCGCCGGCAGGGTCACGCCCCAGCTCGCGGCGCTCGCGCTTGCGCCGAGGAAGTAGAGGCCGATGACCGCGTACGAGGTCGTTCTGACGAGACCCTTGCGCGAGAGGGCGTAGAGACACATGAACAGGGCGACGAGGAGCGAGAATTTCCAGAACGTCGCGCCGATGAACGAGGAGCCCTTGATGATCGTGTTGTAGAGCAGGGAGGCGTCGAGGAACGCGAGCAGGGCTATCGAGCCTACGAGGATGACGTTGAGCATGAACTCGCGGCGGTATCCGTCCTCTGTCCTTGCCCTGGGCTTGAAGTGCCTGGAATAGAGAAAATGGACACCCGCCCTGATGAGACGCGTGATGCGGTGGAGTCGTCCGGGATTCTCGTCTTGTGGGTGAGTGTCCATTTTCGCCATTCCTCTATCTTACCTTACTGCCAAGGCTCGAAGGCCGCCTCGGCCGCGGCCGCCGCCTCCACCTCCTGTGGGTTTCGCGCCTCTGCATCGGTAAGGATGCTCTGCATGATCTTGCTCATGTGTTTCGTATTAAACGTCTCGTCTAAGGTCTGGCCTCCGCTCGACCAAGCCGCCTCGGATTCCTCGCCCAGTGTCCCTCAGAAAGAGTCAAGAAAAGGTAAAGTTTCGGTAAAGATTGCGTCCTCGCGGTGTCCTAGTGCGTCTCGATCTTGTACCCGCGTCCGGGAATGTTGTAGATGAGCCTCGTCTGTTTGCCCTTTTCGAGCTTCTTGCGAAGGTTCACGATGTGCGTCTCAATGGTCTTCGAGAGGGGGTTGCCGTCGATGTCCCAGACATGCTCGAGGATGGCGCCTCGCGAGACGACCTTTCCCTTGTTCTTCATGAGGAGCTCGAGGAGGGAGAACTCCTTGAGGGTAAGGTAGATGGGGCTCTTGCCGCGGCGCACCTCGTAGGTGGTGGTGTCGAGGGTGAGGTCGCCGGCCTGCATGACGGCGCTTCGAATCTCGGGGCCGCGACGGGTGAGTGCCCTAATGCGGGCGAGAAGCTCTTTGTGTGAATGGGGCTTGGTGATGTAGTCGTCGACTCCTGCGTTGAGGAGGGCGGCCTTCTCCTCGGGGTCTGACTTCACGGAGAGGAGGAGTATCGGCGTTGTCTTGCCGCTTGCGCGAATCTCGCGGCACACGTCGATGCCGAGTTTGTAGGGGAGCACGTTGTCGAGGATGATGAGGTCGTACTCGTTGGTGCGCGCGAGATACGAGCCGTCGCGCCCGTCCTTTGCGCTGTCGACGACGAAGGACTCGCTTTTGAGGGCGATCTCGAGAGACCGCCTCACCTCCGTGTCGTCCTCGATGATGAGTATGCGCATGGGCTTTGTATGTTACTCGTAGTATAACCCCACCTGACGAAAATCATCAATCTCTGCTTTTCATGAAGGCTTTTGCAGCCCTTTCGATGCGTGCGTCGTCTCCGGGCGCAAACCAGGCGATGTCCTTGTTTCGCCTGAACCACTGCATCTGGCGCCGAGCGTACTGGCATATCTCGCTCTCGAGCTGGGCGAGCATCTCCTCCTTTGAGAGCTTGTCTCGCAGGTACAGTGACACGTATCGGTACTCCAGGCCGAGGGCGTGCAGTCGCTTCCAGGTCATGCCGCTTTCGCGGAGGCGCGTGACCTCTTTGACCATCTTTCCGCCCTTCATGCGCTTCTGGAGGCGAACGTGGATTTTCTCTCGGAGCCTCTCGGTGTCGAGGGTGAGGCCGATGTAGAGGGGGTCGTAGAGCCTTTTCTTTTTCGCCTTGGGTACCGAGCCGAGCGCCCGGGCGATCTCGATGGCGCGGATGATGCGGACCTTGTTGAGAGGGTCGAGCTCTCTGGCGCGGCGAGGGTCGAGTTTGGTGATTTCGCGCATGAGGGCCGCCGTCGATTTCTTGGCGAGTCGGTCGCGGAGGTTTTGGTTTGGTGGCACATCGGGGAAGGTTTCGCCGGATACGAGCGCGTCTATATAGAACCCCGTGCCCCCGGCGATGATAGGGAGCTTTCCTCGTGACACGATGTCCGCGATGGCTGCCGCGCCGTCTCGCCTGAAATCGTCGACGTTGTAGATTCGCTTCCGCGGGTCGGCGATGTCGAGGAGGTGATGGGGGACGCCCTTCATCTCGGCCTTCGTAATCTTGCCGGAGCCAATGTCCATACCGACGTACACCTGACGCGAGTCAGCGGAAATGACCTCGCCGTTTAGTTTCTGGGCGAGGTGCACGGCGAGGTCGCTCTTGCCCGTGGCTGTCGGGCCGAGGACGACGAGGATTTTTGGCAGCGTTTTCTTCATGGTGCCTGTTTGTGGTGCCGGGGGAGGGACTTGAACCCTCAAAGCCTTGCGGCGGGCGATTTTGAGTCGCCTGTGTCTGCCATTCCACCACCCCGGCGCTCGTTTTCTGACTGTCTCAAAGTACACCAAAACGCCCGTTTTCTCAATTCGCGGGGCCGAATTTCGGCCCGAGGGGTGACTGTGATAAAATTCAGTTCATAACCCATCACCCGACCAACACCCCAATGTCACAACCGTCACAATTCACCGGCGACTCCATCTTCTGGATAGAGACGAGCAAGATCAGGCCAAACCCATACCAGCCCCGCAGGGAGTTCGACGAGGCTGCCCTCACCTCGCTCGCCGAGTCTATTCGCATGTACGGACTGCTTCAGCCACTCGTGGTGACGAGGTCCGAGGTACAGAAGGAGGACGGCGGCATCGCCGTCGAGTACGAGCTCATCTCCGGAGAGCGACGACTCCGCGCCTCGAAGAAGCTCGGCCTTCAGCAGGTTCCGGCAATTATCCGCGCCAACACCGATGACGCTCGCGTGAAGCTCGAGCTCGCCATCATCGAGAACCTCCAGCGAGAGGACCTCAACCCCGTCGAGCGCGCCCGCTCGTTCCAGCAGCTCGTGGATGAGTTCGGCATGAAGCACGCCCAGGTCGCGGCGAAGATCGGCAAGTCCCGCGAGTACGTCTCGAACTCTATCCGTATCCTCATGCTGCCCTCGGACATTCTCGACGCGCTCTCGCAGGGCAAGATCTCCGAGGGTCACGCAAGGCCGCTCATGATGCTCACCGACCGACCGGAGGAGCAGTCGACTCTCTTCAAGGAGATCATGTTCAGGAAGCTCACGGTGCGCGAGGCCGAGACCATCGCCCGCAAGATCGCCGTCGAGAAGGCCCGCAAGAAGGAGCGATCGTTCGATCCAGAGATCATCGAGATCGAGCAGAAGCTCTCCGAGACCTTCGGCACCCGCGTCTCGATCGAGCAGAAGATGAAGGGCGGCAAGATCACCATCGACTTCTTCTCGCCCGAGGACCTCAAGGCGATCATGAACATCGTCGAGGTGACGAGGGCGAAGGGCGGGGCGGTTTCGTTCGCCCCCGTTGCCGCTGATGCGGTCGCTGCGGAAGTAGGCGCTTCGGTTGCCGCGCAGCCGGCCGTAACTCCCGAGGGCCAGGCGCTCGCCGAGGTGACCGTGCCGCAGGTGGGCGAGTCCGTGATTGCCTCTGCCGAGGCCCCGCTCGACGACCGCTCCGGCGAGGAGAAGAAGCAGGAGGAGAACTCCGAGGATCTGTACTCGATCAAGAATTTCTCTCTCTAGTCTCAAGTTTCAGGAAGAAAAAAGGCCCGCGCATATGCGCGGGCCTTTGCTGTCCAGTCGCCTTATTTCTGCTCGGGCGCCGGCCTGAGGAGGAACTGCCGACCTTTCGGTATCGGCATGTCCACGATGGTAATGCGCTCGACGCAGCTTTGGACGAGGCTCGCTCGAGGCGGGGGCTCGCCGGTGCTCGAGACGTATCCGTTTTCCAGGCTGATGAGGCCGAGCTGCCACATGCGAGGGGTGTCCCGTATGGGCGCGATCTCCGCATTCTGGCTGATGAGCCATGCGTGAAGCTCCTCCTTGCTCGAGAAGTCCCGAGGCGTGGGCCTGAGACAGATGGACGTAACGGGCCGGGCCTTGGGAACTCTCTTTTTGGGTGTCGATAAGATCATGGGTCGGACCACAATATGCACCATAGTTGAAAATAAGTCAATTACTATCTTGTTTTGTGGCTTTATAAGGCCACATTAAAAGGCTCAGTGCACTGAGCCTTTTAATCTGCTGGGATTGCGGCATATAAAAGGGCCGATCCTCACGGATCGGCCCTGTTTCTGCCACTGCGCCTTACGCCGCCAGTCGAATCGTCTCGATGTTGAGGGCAATGAACTGGCCCTCGAATACCGAGACATGCTTTCGGATGTTTCTGCCGCCGGGGCCTTTGAACTCGGCCATCTCGCCGAGGGCGCTCGTCGCGGCGATGACGCCGCCGTTCCTGCCTTCCTGTCTGCAGAGCGTGTCGAGGAGAGAAGGGTGAATTCTCTCGACGGGCGCGAGGGAGGCGCGGAGGGAGAGGCGGCTGTTCGTCTTTCCCTGGTCGGCGAGCCACTGTTCGAAGCCGTCCGCGTCGAGGTCGGTCTGGGCGCGGCGGAGGACAATGCGACTGTGCAAGGTTGATGGTGATGGGGAGGACATAAGTTTCGATGTGTATTAAATACAAAAACATCGCATTTGTCAATGCGATGTTTTCGTGCGGGTTTAAACCTTATTCTGCTTTTTTCTTCGCCCTGAAGCCACGCTTCTTTTTCTCCTCTTTGAGGATCTCGAGGGCGCGCTCGAGGCTGATGGTATAGACGTCGTCGGGCTTCTTCACCGAGCGGAAGTCGCCGTCGTGCACGATGTAGGGGCCGAAGCGACCGATATTGGCGGTGATAACCTTTTCGGTGACGGGATGGGTGCCGAGGCGGCGGGGTAGGGTGAGGAGGTGCACCGCCTGGGCGAGGGTGATTTCGGCCGGGTTGATTTCCTTCGGAATCGACGCCATCTTCGCCTTCTGGGCGACAGGCTCTGGTTCGGCCGGCGGAGGGGTGATGCCCGCGGCAGCGTCTGCCGCGAGTTTGGCGAGCTCCTTCTTCGTCGGCTTCTTCTTGCGGGGCTTCTTCGGCGCCTTGATCGTTTCGCCCATCTGCACGTACGGGCCGTATCGTCCTGTCTTTACGGTGATGTCGAGGCCGGTGTCAGGATGCTTTCCGACGACGCGGTCCTTTGGTATCTCGCTGCCGTCGAGCATGAGCGCGCCGGCGCAGTCAGGGTAGCGAGAGCACGAGAGGAACTTGCCGGCGCGCCCGAGCTTGACCACCATGGGCGACCCACAGACAGGGCAGGTAAACTTTGAGTCGGCCTCGCCGAGCGTGGTCGCCTTGGCGCCTGCCTCCTTCTCCTTCACGTCCTTGAGGAACGGCCCGTAGAAGTCGGAGAGCGTCTTCTCGTATGTCATCTTTCCCTCCGCGATCGAGTCGAGCTTGTCCTCCATGTCCGCGGTGAAGGTGTCGCTGATGTACGGTCCGAAGTACTCCTCGAGGAAGGAGGACACGACGTCTCCGGTGTCGGTCGGTTTGAGGGCCTTGTTCTCCTTGGTCACGTACTCGCGCTCCTCGAGGGTACGGAGGATGGACGCGTAGGTTGACGGTCGGCCGATGCCGCGCTTCTCGAGCTCCTTGATGAGGCCTGCCTCGGAGTATCGTCCCGGCGGCTCGGTCTGTTTCTCGGTCGACTCGAGCGACACGAGGGCGAGTTTCTCGCCGGCAGTAACCTTCGGGAGTTCGACGTCCTCACCGCGCGCGCCTGGGTCGACGGCGAGCCATCCAGGGAAGACGAGTCGCGTGCCGTTCGCGTGAAAGTCGGGAATGCTCTTCGAGGTCACGTTCGCGACGATCTTGGTACGGAGGGTGCGGGCGTCGATCATCTGTGATGCCACGGTGCGGGCCCAGATGAGCTCGTAGAGGGCGACCTGCTCTGGGTTCGCTCCCGCGCTCTTCTTGGCGATGGTCGTTGGTC
The DNA here is from genome assembly GCA_966243015.1 of uncultured bacterium. GTDB lineage: Bacteria > Patescibacteriota > Minisyncoccia > Phycocordibacterales > UBA6065 > UBA6065. The sequence continues at coordinate 135,567 of CBIMES010000001.1, forward strand.
TGACGGCCTCGTGCGCCTCCTGGGCGTTCTTTGACTTGGTCGCGTAGGTGCGGAGGGCGACGGCGTCCTTTCCGTGCTCTTTCTCTATATATGACGCAATCTGGCTGATGGCCTGCTGGGACAGGTTGGTCGAGTCTGTCCTCATGTAGCTGATGAGACCTGCCTCGTAGAGGCGCTGGGCGACAGACATGGTGCGCGATGGCGAGAAGCCGAGGCGCGTCGAGGCGGCCTGCTGAAGGGTCGAGGTGGTGAAGGGCGCCTTTGGGCTGCGCTTGGCCTCGGTCTCGTCGACGGAGATCACCGTCCAGTCCTCGGCCTTGCCCGTCTTGAGGATGCGGTCGACCTCGGCCTTCTCGCGAGGCTCGATTGAGCAGGTGAGGGCAAGCGGGGCCCTGGCCGCGGTCTTTGTCTCCGCGTCGATGACCCAGTATGTCTCGGGCTTGAAGGCGCGAATCTCGCGCTCGCGCTCCATGATGATGCGCAGGGCGGGGGACTGCACGCGGCCGGCCGAGAGGCCGTAGCGCACCTTCTTCCAGACGACGCCGGAGAGGTCGTAGCCGACGAGTCGGTCGAGGACGCGGCGCGCCTCCTGGGCCTGCCTGAGGCTCTGGTCGATGTCTCGCGGGTGCTTGAGGGCCTCGACGATGGCGTCCTTGGTGATCTCGTGGAAGACGACGCGGCGCACGGGCTTCTTGCCGAAGCTCACGGCCTCGGCGATGTGCCACGCGATCGCCTCTCCCTCTCGGTCGGGGTCAGTCGCGAGCAGGATCTCGTCCGCCTTCTTCGCGAGCCTTTCTATGTTGTCCAGGACCTCACCTTTGCCGGGCGAGACCTCGTAATGGGGGACGAATCCCTTGTCGATGTCGATGGCTTTCCTGTTCGACTTCGGCAGGTCGCGCACGTGTCCGACGGACGCGACGACGGTGTACTCGTCACCGAGGTATTTCCCGATGGTCTTCGCCTTCGCCGGAGACTCTACGATGAGAAGTTTGGACATATGATTCGCCCAGTATTACACGAAACTTTTTTTATTGGCAAATAAACGATGCGCAAAACGGCGTGTCTCGCGCAAGAAAAGGCCGCATCGGTATTCCGATGCGGCCTTGATGTCGACACTTTCTCTATCTCAGCGTCCTCCTGTTCATCATGTTCCTTCGGACAACCGCGAAGAACTGCTTGTCCGGCTGGTTTAGGACAAGTCTGCCGTCCTCGGCGAACGAATGCTCGCTGTGGTTTCGCCCGCAGCGAATGCTGTGTATCGAGCCGTCTTTCCCGATCGAGGATATGAGTCCTCCCTCGGGCAGCTGGCTCGACTGCTTGAGGACTAGCATGTCGTCTACCCTGGCGAAGATGTAGCCCGCGCTGTCCATCCACGCCCTGACCTTTTCGAGGCTCGGCTTGCGCCATGCCTTGAAGCCGACGACCAGGATCGAGCCCCCGTCGCTGAGGGCCTTGTAGTCGTAGTAGACGTAGAGAGGGGAGAACAGTCCCGAGGGCGAGAAGAGCCACCTCACGGAGAACCATCCCGTGAGGATGATGAATATGACGCCGAGCGCGAGAAGCGCGTGTATGTATGATAAGTCGTTCATGAGTATGTGCACCTGTTTTTGATTCTGCACATTATATGAACATTCGTCAAGATATCCTGAGGCGACCCTCTGATTCCCTGACGGCGCCCTTGAGCTCAAGCATTGAAATGGTGATGTTGAAATCCGCTATGTCGCCGCCGAAGATCTGGAACGCCCGGTCCCGCGTGATGGGCTCACTCTCTATGATGCGCGCGAGCCGGGACTCATCGGGCGTCAGGTCGGTGCGCTCGGCGATCGGCAGTGTCTTTGGGGCTCGCTCAAAACCGAGAGCCTCGCGCAGGTCGTCCACGGAGGTGATGGGCGTCGCACCCGAGCGGATGAGCATGTGGGGCCCGTCGCTCTGCCGGGAGAATATGCTTCCGGGCACCGCCAGGACGTCGCGGCTGAAATCCCCGGCGTGCTTCGAGGTGATGAGGGTGCCCGACTTTATCTCGGCCTCTATGACGAGCGTCGCTCTCGACACGCCCGCCATGACCTGGTTCCTGACGGGAAAGGTCCAAGGCGCCGCCCGGGTGTCGTCGGGGAATGGGGAGATGAGAGCGCCTCCTTTTTCCAGGATCTCGTAAGCGAGATTGAGGTGGCTTGCGGGATACAATCCGTCATCGTCGAGTCCCGACCCTGGTACTGCGACGGTGAGTATTCCCGCCGACAGGGCGGCGCGGTGGGCGATAGAGTCCGTGCCGAGGGCGAGACCCGATACGATGACAACGGGCAGGCCGGCGAGCCCTTTCACAAGCGTCTCGCACACCTCTTTGCCATAGTCGGTGAACCTGCGCGAGCCCACCACTGTTATATATGTATGCGTTGCGGGCGGCAGGGTGCCCCTGACCCGAATGGTGGTGGGTGGTTTGGGCATGTGGGCGAGCAGACCCGGGAACCCGTCCCGATCTACCGTTCTCGCCTTATATGTCTTGATAAATCTGGAATCCATGGGAAAACTAGTGTATCATCAGGGAACTTTAGGAATCCGTAATATTTCCTAAATTATCCCTAAATAAACATGCTCGACATCAAATTCATCAGAGAGAACAAGGACCTTGTGAAGGCAGGCGCCTCCAAGAAGCACGTCTCCGTTGATGTCGACCGACTCGTCGAGCTCGACGAGAGGCGCAAGACGCTCCTCACGTCCATCGAGGCAAAGAGGGCGGAGCAGAATGCCGTCTCGGCAAAGCTCCCGTCAGTCGACGCGGCGATGAAGGCGACCTTGCTCGAGTCGATGAAGACGCTCAAGGCCGAGCTTCAGGCAGAGGAGGAGTCGCTCAAGGAAGTCATGAAGGAGTGGCAGGGTCTCATGCTGCAGGTGCCGAACATCCCGGACATGTCTGTTCCAGAGGGTGACACCGACGCCGACAACAAGGAGGTAAAGGTCTGGGGCGAGAAGACCGCCTTCTCGTTCGAGCCAAAGGATCACGTCGAGATCATGAACGCCCTCGGCATGGTCGACTTCGAGCGGGGCTCGAAGGTGCACGGATTCCGCGGCTACTTCCTCACGGGCGCGGGCGCGCGACTCTCGTTCGCCATCTGGCAGTACGCGATGGACTTCTTCTCGAAGAAAGGCTTCGTGCCAGTCATCCCGCCGGTCATCGTTCGCAAGCCGTTCCTCTACGGCACCGCGCATCTTCCCGGCGACGTCGAGGACTTCTACACCACTCAGGACGGCGACGTGCTCGCCGGTACTGCCGAGGTTCCCCTCATGGCCATGCACTCTGACGAGGTGCTCGACGGCAGCAAGTTCCCGGTGAAGTACCTCGGATTCTCTCCGTGCTTCAGGCGAGAGGCGGGCAGCCACTCGAAGGATGTGAAGGGCCTCATCCGCGTGCACGAGTTCTACAAGCTCGAGCAGGTCATCCTCTCTGAGGCCTCTCACGAGACGTCGGTTCGCCTCCATGACGAGCTTAACCGCAACACCGAGGAATTCATCGAGTCTCTCGGCATTCCGTACCACACTGTGGTTAACTGCGGCGGAGATCTCGGCCTCGGTCAGGTGAAGAAGTACGACATCGAGCTCTGGGTTCCGAAGGAGGGCAAGTACCGCGAGATCTCTTCGGCCTCGTACTTCCATGACTTCCAGTGCCGACGCTTCAACATCCGCTACAAGGACGCGGAGGGCAAGATGCGCTACGCACACTCGCTCAACTGCACCGCCATCCCGACCCCGCGCATCCTTGTCTCGCTTGTCGAGAACATGCAGCAGGCGGATGGCTCCATTAAAATTCCCGAGGCCCTCAGGCCGTACTTCGGCAGCGACTCCATAACCAAGTAAGGGGCCATGCGCGGCAACGTCAGGGTCCATCAGAGGAAGATCATCGCTAGGCGCAGGAAGAGGGCGCTCGTCTTCTTTTCGATGATCCTCGGCGTCGTCGTCGTACTTCTGGGAGGTTTCGCGCTTCTCACCCACGCCAGTTTCCTTGCCGTCACCGAGGTGAAGGTGAGCGGCAACGTTCGCCTCGCTGAGACATATATAAGAACTTTTGCAGAAGAGAGGCTCGCGGGAAATTATCTCGGCATGTTCTCTCGCCGCGCGATTCTCATCTACCCTCGGGACGCTATCGAAGCGGCCCTCCGCGAGCTGCCGGTCGTCAAAGACGTGACCGTCGAGGGCGACGGCCTGCGTGTCGTCGAGATTCACGTCGAGGAGCGCGTCGAGGTGGCGCGCTTCTGCCTTGGCGAAGTGGGCGACTTCGCGTCGTGCTTTGCCGTCGACGAGAATGGCTTCGCGTTCTCCCCGTCGGATGACGCGAGCATGATAGCGTACCGCAACGCCTCGACCACCGATCCGCTCGGCGAGCAGGTCTACGGCGAGGAGGAGTTCAAGAACCTGAAGTTCTTCGTGCGAGAGCTCGTGGCCCTCGACATCGAGCCGCGCGAGATCGTGGCGGGCGAGGCGGGGTATGCCGACATCGTCCTTGAGGGTGGGGGAAGGCTCATCATCAATACGAACGACGACCTTTCTGACGTGCTCGCCAACCTTTCATCCATACTCAATGACAAGACCGTTGCCTCGTCTCCACAGGCATTTCTCTCGAGGCTTGAGTACATCAGGCTCGACGCGGGGAACAAGGTGTTCTATAAGCTGAAGAAATAAAAAAAAGCGCGCCGTGGGGCGCGCTTTGCGTATTTTACTTTTTGTCAGTTCCACGTGTGCGTCACGAGGGCCTTGCTGTATGCCTCCTCGCCGTCGATCATGACGCATTCTCCTACGGGAACAATCGACAGTATGGTCTGTCCTGTTCCTATCGAGAAGTTCTTGGCCACTGCCACAAATGAGCTCAGTTTTCTGAATTGGGGCTCGGTTGTGTTCGCTGGTTTTCTGACCGTGAACACGGAGATGTTGCCGTGCCTTACGGATTCGATGCCGATCTCGTTTTCCTTGATGGTGGGTCTCTCGGTCCCTTTCTTCAGGCGTTCGACCTCGGCGGCGAGGGCGTCTCGCTCTCTGGCGGCGGCCTCTTTCTCCGACTTGAGGATCGCGGCGCTGACGGCCAGATCCTTGTTCTGGATTGCCAGGAAGACGTTTCCGGCAAGCAAGGCGACGATGACGATACTGGTGACTATGAATGATTTCATGGATAAAGGAGCGGTGTGCTTCGTAACTAAAAATACATATTTTTTGCAAAATGTCAATATAAGGGCTGAGCGTGGCCGTGATACTGTTGTCCGCATGGAAATGGGATTCTGGAAGCAGCTCAAGAGGCCGTTCTTCGTCCTCGCGCCGATGGCCGACGTCACCGACGCGGCCTTTCGACGCGTCATAACCGAGCACGGCAAGCCTGACGTTCTCTGGACTGAGTTCGTGTCTGCTGACGGCCTTTGCTCGCCGGGCAGGAAGGTGCTTGAGCGCGATCTTGAGTACACCGAGGCAGAGCGACCAATCGTCGCCCAGCTCTTTTCCGCTCATCCCGACAAGATGCGTGAGGCGGCGAAACTCGCCGCCGAGCTTGGTTTTGACGGCATTGACATCAACATGGGCTGTCCCGACAAGTCAATCGAGAAGCAGGGCGCCGGAGCGGCGATGATGAAGAACCCCAAGGCGGCTCGCGAGGTTATCCGTGCCGCCAAGGAGGGCGTGGCGCTCGCCGCCCCGAAAACCGGCCGCCTCATCCCTGTGTCCGTGAAGACCCGCATCGGCTATAACAAGAACGAGATCCCGACCTGGATCCCCGAGGTGCTTGCCGAGGGCGTCGCCGTGCTCACTTTGCACTGCCGAACGCGAAAGGAGATGTCGCTCGTGCCCGCCCGCTGGGAGCATGTGAGGGAGGTCGTCGACATTCGAAACGCCATGGGTCTCGAGACCCTCATCATCGGCAACGGCGACGCCAAGGACATCGCCGACGCGCGCCTTAAGGCTGCCGAGTCAGGCGCCGACGGCGTCATGCTCGGTCGTGCCATCTTCGGCAACCCGTGGCTGTTCTCCGAACTCACTTCCAAGGACGGTAAGCCCGTCGTACCGACGCTCGAGGAGAAGCTTCGCGTCCTCGTCGATCATGCCAAGCTGTACGAGAAGTTGCTTGGCGACATTAAGTCGTTCGCCATCATGAAGAAGCACTTCAAGGCGTACGTGAACGGTTTTGATAATGCGAAAGAGCTCCGCGTGAAGATGATGGAGACGGAAGGTGCCGCGGGTCTCGAGAGGGTGGTGGGGGAGTTCCTGGGGAGATAAGACTTGCCCCGAGAGCTGGTTTTGGTATAAATAGTCACGGAGTAAACCGTCTCTGCGGAGCTCTTCAACCACAACACCAACGGAGATACGTCGTGCGCACCACGAACAGTCCGCCGGGCACCATCGCCCCGGGCCAACATCCGGCCGACATGAATGTCGGCAACGTCCGGATTACCACCGGCTTCACCCACAACCAAGACCGCGGCTGTGGCCAGGTCGGAACTCACGCCAATATCGCCGGCTACGGGAACTGACGATTTTCGTCGGGGTCCGTTCTTAAGGCCAGCACTAAGGCTTCGAGCCTCCCGTCGTCCGAAAGGGCGACGGGCTTTTATTTGCGATGCAACAGGGCAGGGTATTTGACAAATATTTTAAATATGCTATTATTTAAAACAGAGTAAAACAGCACCTTGTTACGGGCGCATTCCGCGCATGAAGGTTCTGGCCGCACTTATGCGGCACTCTCTGGAGATCCTGCAGATGAACGACACCAACGGGCCCCCGGCCCGCACCCGCAAGAACACCCACGAGATCACCATCGGCATCGCCGCCCTCAACCTCGACACCGCCCTCGCCGGCCGCGCCTGACACGGCGCCGTCCGAAAGGAACCATGAACAGATCCAGATGTTCCCATCGCCCGTTCGTCAGGGCCCGGTACGTGCAAGGAAGCAACGTATACCGGTGATCAGAAGCCTTCCACCCGCCACCTGAAAAGGGGCGGGTTTTTCTTTGGGCGACGGGCCCCTCGGCAGGGTTATTGACTTTATTTTGAATGTAGTGTAAAAATATACACGGACTCCCACCGCGTGCTGGCAAACTTCACCGTTACTAAAACAAGGCTGGGATCTGACACCGGATAGGACGAGGCGGCTCATTTTGGTTCGAGCCGGCCTTTACAGGGGCTGGGTTTGCGTCTGGCCATAAGCAACTCAGGCGATTCTCAGCCTCGGCGGCGTACACAGTGTGTACGCCGTTTTTTTATTGCGATATAATCTCCACATCATGTCTCACCAGGTTCTGTACAGAAAGTATCGCCCGCAGTCCTTCTCCGACGTCATTGGCCAGGACGCCGTCGTAAAGGCCCTGTCCGCCGTGGCCGAGAGCGGTAACGTCGCCCATGCGTACCTCTTTGCCGGCACCCGCGGCATCGGCAAGACGTCGATTGCCCGTATCTTCGCTCGCGCCATCGGCACGAGCGCGAATGATACCTATGAAATTGACGCCGCTTCGAACCGTGGCATCGACGACGTGCGCGCCCTCCGCGACGCTGTCTCGACCCTGCCATTTGAGTCGACCTACAAGGTCTACATCATCGACGAGGTGCACATGCTTACCAAGGAGGCCTTCAACGCCCTCCTCAAGACTCTCGAGGAGCCGCCAAAGCACGTCGTCTTTATCCTCGCCACGACCGAGGTTCACAAGCTTCCCGAGACCATCGTCTCGCGCTGCCAGGTCTTCGAGTTCCGCAGGCCGACGGTCGAGATTCTCAAGGACCTCATCACCGACATTGCTAAGAAAGAGGGCTTCAGCATCGAGCCTGCGGCGGCCGAGCTTCTCGCCCTGGTGAGCGAGGGGTCATTCCGCGACGCGCACGGAGCGCTCGAGCGCGGCATCGCCGGACTCGAGGGAAAGAAGATCACCCGCGCCCATGTCGAGGAGGCGACGGGCGCCCCGAAGTCCGAGTTTGTCCGCGCCTTCGTCCTCGCCCTCGCCGAGAAGGATGCGGCTAAGGCGTTCGAGGCCCTCGCCGCCGTAAGCAAAAGGTCTTTCGACGCCAAGCTCTTCCTTGAACTCTCAGTGTCGCTCGCGCGCCTTGCGCTTCTCGAAAAGATGGGCGTCGACTCGCTCGTGCGCGCCCAAGCGAGCGAGGAGGACCGGGCCTTTGCCAAGGAGCTCATCGGCAACAAGAAGGCCGTCGTCGACTCGAAGCTTCTCCGCGCGCTTCTCGGCGCCTTCGAGACCGTCAGCATCTCGCCGGTCCGCGAGCTCCCGCTCGAGCTCGTCATCCTTGACGTTATGGGGGAGGGGAAGTAGTTTTGCGGTATTGGGGGATCGTCTAATGGCAGGACTTTCGGTTTTGGTCCGAAAAATCTTGGTTCGAGTCCAAGTCCCCCAACCAAGTTGAGAGTAGTTTCGAAAGCTCAAGAAGCGTCCAATATACACATATCTAAATAAGAGATAGAATTAAAAAATGAATTTTGAAGACTACATAAAAACAGTTGCCCCAAAAATTGGGCCTAAAAATGCCTTTGATTTGGCAAGGGACTCTAGGTTAAAGGCTTTAGAAAAATTGCTTATTGAAAAATGTGGTGTTACCCAGAAGGATATTGACTCCGCCAATGAAAGCCAGTTGAAAGAATTGGCCGAAAATATCATGAAAATGCCGCCCCCTCCTTCAAACTAACTCATGGCAAAGAAAATAGATTATTACGAAGATTTCCTAAAAACCATAGAAATAAGGGAGAGGATAAATCGTGAAAAAAGTACAAAGAAAATAGCTATCTCGGGCATAGTGCTGGTAGCTTATATTTTTCTTGTATTGATTACTCTTAGTCAAACAAGGGCTTTTTCATTTTTATCATTTGACTCGAAATCAGAAATTGAAAATCTAAAGACTCAAATTAATGTCACTCAAGACAAGATAGATAGCGTACTAAGCGCAATCTCAAGCGGAAAGAATATTTCATATCAATATCTTGATCAAAGGATTAGCTCTATAGAGGAGAAAAATAGTTATCTATACGAGACGATACTTTCCAATCCAGACACCGCCATCACTCCAAAAATACTAAGTGAGGAGCAGAAGAACCTTGATGAAAAAATACAAGACCTTAGATCCCAGACCGATAAGACAAACTCAATACTCACAGGTATCTTGATTACCGTTTTGCTGGCAATGGCTGGCTACATAGTTAAGCAAATATGGACCACCTTTGTGTCCAAAAGGGAGACGATCAAAGAATAAATGACTCAGAACGGGTCGATTGGATAAGATTCAAAGGGTCGCAGAAGTGTTATTAGGTATAGCGCCGTTTGGCTCTATCCCGAGGACGCCAGCAAAATCGCGCGAGACTAGTTACAGTATCGCGCTCGTTATCATAATCGGGCCATTAAAACAATCGCCAGAAGCGCGGCTTTTTCCTCGCGCCTACCGTCTCCCTCGGCAATCCCCATGATGGGCTTGCAATACCCCCTAGGGGGTATATACTTATTTTCATGAAATACATAGACGATAAGAATAAGGCGAAGATAATTCGGCGTCTCAAGCTGATCGAGGGTCAGGTGAGGGGTCTCCAGAAGATGATCGAGAATGACGTGTACTGCATAGACGTCATTGCCCAGACGTCGGCCTCGAAGCAGGGGCTGTCTAATGTCGAGGATCTGCTTCTCGAGAATCATCTGGGTCATTGCGTCGTGAACCAGGTCCAGTCTGGCGAGGTGAAGAGGGCAAAGGACGAGATTATCAAGGTCTATAAGCTAAAAAGGAAATAAAATGAGGGTGTCGATATATTTCGCGCTGGGTCTTGCGGTTATGGGCGCCGTTCTGGGCATCGCCTTTGGGTACTATCTGACTCCGGAGTACAGGGTTTCCATGTACGACAAGAGCGGCATGAGTCTTGGCGAGGCTGACCGCGCCTTCGACCTTCGCTACGTCAATGCGATGATTGCCCATCATACGGGCGCGATGCTTCTCGCGGAACAGCTTGCGAAGAATACCGCTCGCCCAGAGATGAAGGCTCTCGCCCAGAGCATCCTTGCTGATGAGCCGAAGGCAATAGCCGAGCTGTATTCATGGAAAAAGAGCTGGTACGATGACGCGAAGGTCGTTCGCAAGCCTGTTGTCGCCAACCTTGGTCCCGCCGACGACAAGCTTGACCTGAGGTTCCTGAACGCCATGATCGCTCACCACGAGGAGGGGATTGAGATGACGAGGGAAACCAGGCGGAAATCGAGCCGGGCGGAGGTGCTGAACAATGCGGATGCGGTCGAGGCCTTTTTGACGGGCGGCATAGGTAAGCTTCGGGGGATGAGGAGCGATTGGTATAACGTAGAGTAGACGCATATGGCCACTCACATTCTTAAGGTCGGCGGCATGCATTGCGCTAGCTGCGCGTCCGTCATCGAGAAAAGGCTCGGGGCGACCCCTCATGTCAAAGCAGTTTCCGTAAACTACGGCACCGAAAGGGCGAAAGTGGAGTATAACGACGGGCTCGTCTCCGTCGCCGACATGAATCGCGTCGTCGGGAAGCTCGGCTACTCCCTTTCGGCAACGGATGACTCCGTGGCTGGTTCGCACGACCATGCGGGCGCGGGAGAGGGCGGCGCGGACCATCTCGCGCACAAGACTGAGTTCATCCTGCCTGTCACCGGCGCTGTTTTCGGTCTCATGATGTGGGACATTTCAGCGAAGGTGTTTCCCGGCGTGCCGAACCTTCCTATTCCCATGTCTCTTTTCAATATCGTGGGCATGGTCCTCGCGACAGTTGCCCTGTTCTGGGTGGGTAGGCCGTATCTGAACGGTGTCGTAAGATTCATCAGGCATGGGGTCGCCAATATGGACACGCTTATCGGCCTCGGAACAGTCGCCGCTTATGCGTACAGCATCGCCCTCACCCTCGTCCCGTTTCTTGGAACCTTGCTCAGGGTTCCCGAGTACACATACTTCGATGTCACCATTGTGGTGATTGGATTTATCACGTTGGGAAAGTATTTGGAGGCCCGATCGAAGAGAAGGACGGGTGATGCTATAGAGAAACTCCTTAATCTGCAGGCGAAGACGGCTCTGGTTGTTCGCGATGGCAAGGAGGTGGAAGTCTCGGTGGGTGACGTGAGGCACGGTGACCTGATCATCGTTAAGCCTGGTTCCAAGGTGCCTGTTGACGGCGTGGTAACCGAAGGCTCGTCCTTCATCGACGAGTCAATGGTGACGGGGGAGCCAATGCCGGTTCAGAAAAAGACCGGAGACACGGTCGTGTCGGGAACCATGAATACGAGCGGATCATTTGTTTTCAAGGCTACGAAAGTCGGATCGGAGACTCTTTTGGCTCAGATCGTAAAAATGGTAGAGGAGGCGCAAGGCAGCAAGGCACCGATTCAAGCCTTGGCTGACAAGATATCGAGTGTTTTCGTCCCCATCGTGCTTGTCGTCGCCTTTGTTACCCTCGGAGTGTGGCTTCTGGTCGGATCGCGGTATCTTGGATTCTCCCAGGCTCTTTCCCTTGGACTGGTCTCATTCGTCGGGATTCTGGTCATCGCGTGTCCGTGCGCCCTCGGCCTCGCCACGCCGACCGCGATTATCGTTGGCGTCGGAAAGGGCGCTCGAGAGGGCATCCTCGTCAAAGATGCGGCAACCCTTGAGAAACTTCACAAAGTCACTACCGTCGTCGTTGATAAGACGGGTACAATAACAAAGGGCAAGCCTTCGCTGGTGGACATTCAGAGCGTCTCTGATTTGGGCGATGCCGACATGGTCTCAATCATCGCCTCAATCGAGAGAAAGTCTGAGCATCCCATCGCACACGCTATCGTGGGCTATGCTGAGGGGAAGGGCATCCCGCTCTCGAGCGTGTCTCATTTCGAGAGCCTGCAGGGTAGGGGGCTTAGGGGTGAGGTCGGGGGCACGGAGTACTTTGTCGGAAACATGCGGCTGATAAGGGAGCTCGGACTCGCCTTTGACGGTCAGAGGATCGCTGAGCTTGCCTCTCAGGGTAAGACGCCGGTGCTTCTGGCCACGGGCGTAAGGGTCTTGGGTTTCGCGATGGTCGCGGACGAGGTGAGGCAGGAGTCGAAGGCGGCGATTGCGGGGCTTCACAGGCTGGGCATTAAGACGGTTATGCTTACCGGCGATGATGAGAAGACTGCGAGACACATTGCGTCCCTTGTCGGTATCGACGACGTCGTAGCCCATGTGCTGCCGCAGGATAAGCTTGAGAAGATTCGCGCGCTTCAGGAGTCTGGGCATGTCGTCGCGATGGCTGGCGATGGGGTCAACGATGCGCCCGCCCTTGCTCAGGCTGATGTGGGCATCGCCATGGGGACGGGTACCGACGTGGCCATAGAGTCGGCGGGCATCACGCTTCTTGGGGGCGATATATCGAAACTGGTTAAGGCCGTTAAGCTCTCGAGGGTCACCATGAGGGGCATCAAGCAGAATCTGTTCTGGGCGTTTGTCTATAACGTGGTCGGTATCCCGCTGGCGGCAGGGGTCTTTTATCCAATCTTTGGCTGGGTGCTCAATCCCGTCTTTGCCGGGTTCGCCATGGCAATGTCGTCGGTGTCCGTCGTATCGAATTCGTTGCGTATTAAAGCTAAAAAGATATAGGTATGAAGAAACACACTTTTCACGTCTCGGGAACTCACTGCGCGTCATGCAAAATCCTCATTGAGGACACTTTGAATGAGCAGGATTTCATCGGCAACGCCCGTGTTGATTTGAAGCGGAGGGTCTTGGAGGTTGAGGCGAGCGAGGGTATGGATCCGAGGCAGCTCGCTGGTTTGATTACAGACAAGATTCGCTCGAACGGCTACGCGGCGCTTCTCGATGCTCCCCAGGGGGAGAAGCGGGAAAATGGCCTTGCCTGGAAGGCGATTCCCCTCGGCCTCGGCCTGCTTGCCCTGTTCTTCCTGCTTCAGAAATCAGGCGTTCTGAACGTCGGCCTGGGCGGTCAGGTCACTCCGGTGACCAGCCTCATCATCGGCCTCGTCGCGTCTGTCTCGAGCTGTCTGGCGGTCGTCGGTGGCCTTGTCTTGTCGCTCTCCGCGAACATATCGAAGGATGGCGTGGGTGACACGAAGGCGTTCCTGCTGTTCCACGGCGCAAGGTTGGCGAGCTTCGCAGTGCTGGGCGGGGTACTCGGTGCCGTCGGTGGCGTCATCGGCATAAACCTGACGCTCGCGGCATCGCTTGGCATCCTGGCATCCCTGGTGATGATTCTGCTCGGATTGAATCTGGTCGGGGCCTTTGAGAGGGGCGGGCTCACCATGCCGTCAGCGGTGTTCAACACGCTCAAGGGCGTCGAACACAAGACGTTTGCGCCCTTGGCGCTGGGCTTTGCGACATTCTTCCTGCCGTGCGGATTCACGCAGTCGATGCAGGTGTCGGCGCTGAGCAGCGGCACCTTTATCTCTGGTCTTATGATTATGCTCTCGTTCGCCCTTGGAACGCTACCCGTACTCGCCCTCCTCTCATTCGGTTCCGCTTCGTTCGCTCGCGGCAGGCACGCTCCTTTGTTTTTCAAGTCAGCGGGAGTGGTGGTGATAGGCCTTGGACTGTTCGCGCTTCTCTCGGGTCTGGCGGGTGTCGGAATTATTAACCCGATCTTCAATATATAGTCGCATGAACAGAACTGCCTCAATTATTGTGGCGACCGCCCTTGTCATTGGTATGGGCATCGTGTTTTTCGGTCGGTCGGGGAGCGTCCCCGACTCTCGCGACGCCGGTCCCGCCCAGAACGTGGAGGTGAGGGGCGGCGTTCAATACATAACGATTAACGCCCGAGGAGGGTATGCGCCGAAGGTGTCCACTGCTCAGTCTGGTGTCCCGACCAAGCTCGTCGTGAGGACGAACGGGACCTATGACTGTTCGGCCTCTCTGGCGATTCGATCAATCGGCTATCAGAAAATTCTTCCCCAGACGGGAGAGGAGGTGATTGACCTCGGAACCCCTCAGGTCGGAGAGACCGTGCGAGGCACCTGCGGCATGGGGATGTACGGTTTCAGGCTGGAGTTTATCTGATTCTTTGCCTTTATGTCGTATACTGGAAGTATGCAGAAAATAATTTCACATCTTTGGTTCGACACACAGGCAAAGGAGGCCGCGGCGTTCTACGCCTCGGTATTTCCTGATTCGAAAATCACGCATTCGTCAGTGCTCCACGGCACGCCGTCGGGCGACTGCGACGTGGTGTCGTTCGACGTCATGGGACACTCCTTCATGGCCATCAGCGCCGGCCCGTACTTCAAGATCAATCCGTCTATTTCTTTCATGGTCAACTTCGACCCGTCGCAGGACCCAGACGCCCCGGCGCACATCGACGAGATTTGGAACAAGCTCATCGACGGCGGCACTGCGCTCATGGCGTTGGGCGAGTACCCATTCAGCAAGCGATACGGCTGGGTGCAGGACAAGTACGGCGTGTCATGGCAGCTCATTCTCACCAACCCGCAGGGTGAGCCTCGCCCTCGCGTCATTCCGTCGTTTCTCTTCACGAACGAGGTGAGCGGCAAGGCAAAAGAGGCGAGCGACTTCTACCTTTCCGTGTTCAAGGACGCAAAGCGCGGCGCGCTTGCGCTGTTCCCGGAGGACACTCCCGTGCAGAAGAAGGGCGACGTCATGTTCTCTGACTTCACCCTCGAGGGCCAGTGGTTCGTCGCCATGGACGGCGGCAACGTGCATGACTTCCGATTCAACGAGGCGGTGTCGCTTCTCGTGAACTGCGACACCCAGGAGGAGATGGATTACTACACCAACAAGCTCTCTGCCGTTCCCGAGACCGAGCAATGCGGATGGCTCAAGGACAAATACGGTGTCTCGTGGCAGATCAACCCGCGCCGCATGGAGGAGATGATGCGCTCCGGCACCCCAGAGCAGGTCGAGCGCGTGACCAAGGCGTTCCTGCAGATGAAGAGGTTCGACTTGGCCGCGCTCGAGAGGGCATTCGCGGGGGAATAGGGAAGAGGACCCCAAGGGAAGTAGCCAAGGGATATAACAAAAATATACTCGCTGCGCTCGTTGTTTTTGTAAATAACGCACACATATTCGCACCGCTCATTGTGTGCGTAAAAAAGCCGCGAAGAGATTCGCGGCTTTTCCTTTGAAAGGTTGTGCCTTCGCCGCGCGTATCATAAAGAGGGCGATGCTCAGGATGGCGGACCGTATTCCGATTGTACCGACACGTCGCCCTCGATACGTTTAACTTCACTTTTTCTTTACCGGTTCTTTACAAGTTTTTTATGACACTACAACCATATGAGACACCTCACGCTCAGAGACTTCAAGAGGGAGTTCGACGCGCATCTCAGGACCTTCGTCCGTGAAAAGGCGGCTTCGGCGAAGACGCTTGCCCAGAACGAGCGCATCGAGCAGAGCGTCGACCATGCCGTCAGCCTTATCATCGGCGGCGGCAAGCGCATCCGTCCGTACCTCGCGTACCTTATGTACGAGACCGCGGGAGGCAAGGACCCGAAAAGCATCATGCGAGCCCTGGTCGGCCTCGAGCTCTTTCACGTCTTTGCCCTCATCCACGACGACATCATCGACGAGGGCGTCGAGAGACACGGCATGCCGACCCTTCATGCCTTTTACAGGGATTCCGTCATGCCGAAAGGCAAGAAGTTCGAGCAGGTGTCCATTGGTCAGGCGATTCTCGTCGGTGACCTCATCTTCAACTGGTCCCGCGAGGCCTTCGAGGCAGGCGTCTGTCCTGCGGTGTCCGGGACGGTCTCGGCCGAGGCCGCCGTCGCCGCGCGGACGCTGTTCACCGAGCTTGTCGATGAGGTCATCGTGGGCCAGATGATCGACGTGGACATCATGTCGCGCGACAAGGCGACCGCCACCGAGATCGAGCGCAAGAACGAGCTCAAGACCGCGCGCTACAGCTTCATACAGCCTATGCGCATCGGCGCCGCGCTCGCGAACAGGGCCGGCGAGTTCGACGAGTACGCGCGGCGCGTGGGCCTCGCGCTGGGCATGGCCTTCCAGATCCAGGACGACATGCTCGACATCATGGGCGACAGGAGGAAGACCGGGAAGGCGCTTATGAGCGATCTGGAGCAGGGCCAGCACACCTTCTTTACCCAGTACGTCTTTGACAACGGCTGCGTCGAGCACAGGGCCGCCCTCAAGGGTCTCTTTGGCCGGCCGCTGTCTGACGACGAGCGGAAGGCGGCGAAAGGACTCTTCGAGGAGTCGGGCGCTCTCACGAACGGAGTCACCCTGGTCAAGGCGTACTGCGACGACGCGACGTACGCGGTGAAGGGCGCCAAGTTCGGCGTCGCCCACGGCAGGCGCTGGTCTGAGCTCGTCGGTCTTATATCGGCCCGCACCGCCTAGGTCGGGCTCTTTGCTATACTTAATCATATGAAAAAAATAATAACGCTCTTGCTTCTGGTCGCGGTCGTCGGTCTGGGTATCTTCATGCTGGCGCGCGACCGGCGCTCGGCTGACGAGGGCCCGAACGACCTCTCGTCGGAGGTGAGCAACATTATGGTCTCGGGAGAGGTGGTTGAGGTTGACTTGCAACAGGCAATGGTCGACGGTCCGTACCTCCTCGTGGTCAGGCAGGACGACGGCAACGAGACCGTCATTGCGGTGCCTTCCATGGGCCTTCAACTCTGCGCCGCCAAGGATTCTATAACTCACCCGTCCGAGATTGAGGAGGGCGACAGGGTTGAGGTGAGGGGAGCGCTCGCCACGGGCGGCAATGTCATACCGTGCGAGTCAGCCGAGCATTATCTGAGGGTGGTAACTGAGTAGGCGCCATGAGAACCGCCCTGATTGCCTTCGCCGGAACGCTTCTGCCTCTCTTGGCAATTGACTGTGCCTACCTGTTTGGCGCGGGAGGCTCTTTCTACCAAAGACACATCAGCCATCTTCTCGCCCCTTCGCCGAGCTATCTTCCCGCGATTATCTTCTATCTCATCTACGCGGTCGGCATTGTCTTCTTCGTTGTATTGCCCGCGCTTCGGGGTGAGTATGGCTACACAAGGGTTTTCCTGACGGGCGCGTTCCTAGGCCTTCTCGCTTACGGCGCGTACGACTTTACCAACCAGTCATCCCTCCGAGACTGGCCGGTCATTGTGACCGTCGTCGATATCGCGTGGGGAATGCTGCTTACGGGCACCGCGGCCGTGGCGGGGTATTGGGCATCGCGTTTGCTGGTTTAACCTTATTGAAGTCTCATGTCGTCTCAGGTGAAAACTCATCGGGTGCTCTTCGGCGGAGGCTGCTTCTGGTGCACCGAGGCTGTCTTCAAGATGATTAGAGGCGTTGTCTCCGTCATGCCCGGGTACGCGGGCGGCTCGACCAAGAATCCGACGTACGAGGAGGTGTCGAGGGGGACCACGGGGCATGCCGAGGTCACAGAGGTTGTCTATGACCCGTCGGTCGTTCAGTTCGACGATCTGCTCGCCGTCTTCTTTGGCACCCATGACCCGACGACGCTCAATCGCCAGGGCGCCGACGTGGGTACCCAGTATCGGTCCGTCATCTTCTGCGAGACCGAGGGCCAGCTGTCGGCGGCAAAGACTTTCATTGCGGACATTAATGCCTCGAATGTCCATGGCGACCCGGTCGTCACCGAGGTTCTCCCTATGGCGGACTTCTATCCGGCAGAGGAGTATCATCGCGACTACGCGGCCCGCAATCGGCAAAATCCATACTGCGAGGTCGTGATTAATCCCAAGCTCCAGAAGGTCCAGGAGCGTTTCGCGGGGCTTCTTAAAAGCATAAGCTAAATATATGAACCACACATCGAACGAAGAGGGCGTCTCTCACGAGGGCGACAGGCCGATTCCCCAGAGCGATGCCGAATGGCGCGAGACACTTACCCCGGAGCAGTATTCGGTAATGAGGGAAAGGGGTACCGAGGCGCCGTTCTCGGGCAAGCTGGCCGAGTCTGCCGACGGGGTCTATCGCTGCGCGGCCTGCGGCAACGGGCTCTTCTCGGCCGACGCAAAGTTTGACTCGGGCACGGGCTGGCCAAGCTTTGACCAGGCTATTCCGGGATCAATCAAGGAGACGGTCGACAACAGTCACGGCATGAGCCGCGTCGAGGTGACCTGCGCGCGTTGCGGATCGCATCTTGGCCACGTGTTCGATGACGGTCCGACGGACACGGGTATGAGGTATTGTATAAACTCGGTCTGCTTGGGATAATTGATGTTATGAATATCACCGAAGTAGCTTTTTCCTCATACGCAGTCGCCGATGTCGCCCGCGCGAGGGCCTTCTACGAGAAGACCCTTGGCCTCAAGCCGACCAGCACGTTCGAGGACGGGGGCACGGCCTTCATCGAGTATCAGATCGGCCCGCATTATTTCGTCATCGGAAAAGGGGCCGAGGCCCTCAAGCCGGGCTCCGCGGGAGGCGTCGTCACCTTCGAGGTGGAGAGCTTCGACGAGGCGATCGCTGCCCTCAGGCGCGACGGCGCGAAGTTCGTCATGGGGCCCATCGATACGGGCGCCTGTCACATGGCCCTTGTGTCTGACCCAGACGGGAACACGGTTATGATTCACAAGAGGAAGTCCGCTTAAACACAATCAATTATATGAAAAAGGTTCTTATCATTGTTGGGATCCTGGCCGTGCTCGCGATAGCGGCCTATATCTACGTTACTCGCGCTCCCTCGCTGCCTTCGCAGGATGTGGCCTTGGCCACCGAGACGCTCGCTACCTCGTCTGACGCGATCGTGTACCGCATCTCTCCGGACAGGTCGCTCGTGAGGTTCGAGATCGACGAGACGCTTCGCGGCAATCCGTTTACCGTCGTGGGCACGACCACTCAGATCGCGGGCGATCTTGCCATCGGCGCCGAGTCAATCACACTCGGAACCGTCAAAGTGAACGCGCGCTCGTTTCAGACTGACGACGCCCGGCGAGACGGCGCCATCGCCCGACTCATTCTCAAATCCGAGGACGCGGCGAACGAGTTCATCTCGTTCAAGCCAAAGAGCTTCGACGCGGAAGGCTCGAGCGTGGACGGCGACACCTTCACCCTGGTTCTCGACGGTGATCTCACCATCTCTGGCGTAACCAAGCCGGCGCGCGTGACGGCGATGTTCAAGGTGGGCGAGGCGACGATCGAGGGAACCTTCAAGTCGACTCTCAAACGATCAGATTTCGGCCTCGTCATCCCCAATATCCCTTTCGTGGCTGACGTCCCTGACCAGTTCACGGTGTCGGGAACCGTGGTCGCGGAGCGCGTGATGTAACGGCCTTCTCCTTGGATCGTACGGTGCTATACTGAACCCATGAGAAAGACACTCTCATGGGTTCTTGCTTTAGTGCTCTTGGCGACCCTTGTCCTGGCCGTCTGGTTTTTCGTGACCTACAAATCAGTCTCGGTGCCAAGGGCAGAGCCCGTCCAGTCGCTCTCCGATTTCTCGCTCCCCGAAGGCTTCACCCTGTCGGTGTTCGCGGATAACGTCCCCGACGCTCGCGTCATCGCCTTTGACCCGCATGGCGTTATGCTGGTCAGCCAGCCCTCAGAGGGTAAGGTCTCGGCCCTCGTCGATGCCGACGGAGACGGCAAGGCAGAGCGTGTCGAGACGGTTGCCGAGGGCCTGAATCTGCCGCACGGCATGGCCTTCAGATGTCGCGACTCTGCCCGCCCTGACGCGTGCGAGCTCTATGTCGCCCAGAAGGACGCGCTCGACGTGTTCGACTATGACGCCGAATCAATGGTCGCCACGGGCAGGACGAGGCTTCTCGATCTTCCGGGAGGCAGCGTCGGTACCCACTTCACCCGAACGTTGCTCTTCATGCCTTCGCCAAGCGAGGACACGTTGCTCGTGTCTGTCGGGTCTTCGTGCAATGTATGCGAGGAGTCTGACGTCCGTCGCGCTAAAGTCATCGCCTATGACGTGGTTACGGGATCTACGACCGAGTTCGCCCGAGGTCTCCGCAACAGCGTCTTCATGGACATTCACCCCGTCACGGGCGAGATCTGGGCGACCGACATGGGTCGCGACGGTCTCGGCGACGACACTCCGCCGGACGAGATTAACATCGTGAGCGAGGGAGGGAACTACGGCTGGCCCCTCTGCTACGGCAAGAACGTCCACGATACCGCCTACGACAAGAAGACGTACATCAGGAATCCCTGCATGGAGCCTCTCGAGACGCCTTCCCACATAGACATTCCCGCGCATTCCGCGCCGCTCGGCCTCGCCTTCGTACCCGAGGAGGGTTGGCCGGAGGAGATGTGGTACGACGTTCTCGTCGCCTACCACGGCTCGTGGAATCGCAGCGTTCCGACCGGCTACAAGGTTGTGCGCATGGCGCTCGACGAGCGCGGTAACCCGACGGGGGAGTTCGAGGATTTCATAACCGGCTGGCTGAGGCCTGACGGCAGCAAAATAGGCAGGCCCGTTGACGTGAAAGCGCTTCCGGGTGGCATTATCTACGTATCTGACGATGGAGCAGGAAAAATCTACCGAGTATCCAAAGACTAAGTTCAGGGCTCTCACATGGGCGCTTTTGGGCGTCGCGCTCGTGGGTACCTATGTTCTCTCTCATAGGCTCGAGAGCGGTTCCGGCAATGCCGCCGCGGTCTATCTTTCGACCGGCTCGACGCGCGAAATTACCCTTTTCACCGATAGGGTCGAGCCTCGGGCGCTTTCCGCGCGGGTTGGCGACGAGATCGTCTTTTCGATAGGCGACCAGAGCATCCACAACATAGCCGAGGAAAGGCAGAGCAGGAGCGCCCCGCGACTCGAGTCCGGCGAGATCGGTCCGGGCGACAGCTACGTGGTGAGCTTCTCGGTGCCCGGTGTGGTATCTTTCTATGACCGCATGAATCTCGACCTGCGCGTAACCGTAACCGTCACCGAATGATTTCAAATCCAGACCTTATCCTCGTCGACAAGCCCAAAGGCATCACGTCCTTTGGCGTCATTCGGCTGCTCAGGCGTGAACTGGGTGTGAGGAAGATGGGGCACGCGGGGACACTCGACCCTTTGGCCACCGGCCTTCTCATCATCGGCGTCGGAACGGGAACCAAGAAGCTCGCGGGTCTCATCGGCCTTCCCAAGACTTACGAGGCGGAGATTCGCCTGGGCGTGGCGACCGACAGTGGCGACGCGGACGGTACCGTCACACAAGAGCTTCCCGTTCCCGACCTTTCTGTCGACAGGGTTCGCGAGGTCGTCGAGGGCATGAAAGGGGAGCTTATGCTTCCCGTATCCATTTTCTCGGCCATAAAGCGCGACGGCGTTCCTCTCTATGCCTATGCCCATCGGGGCGAGAAGGTCGAGGCGCCGATGCGGACCATGGTTGTCCGCGACGCGCGATTTCTCTCATACGAAAACGCCCTCGTGAGGGCGGTCTTCGACGTGTCGAGCGGCACGTACATTCGCAGCCTAGCCGAGGAGTTGGGCAGAAGGCTGGGTACCTGCGCCTCCATACAGAACCTTCGCAGGCTCACGGTCGGCGACTATTCGGTTTCCGACGCGCGAACCGTCAGTCTACCCACGGATGTACCTCGCTCGCGGTAAAGGTGTCATTCCCGGTAATCCTTCCAATCATTTTCACGCGCTCGCCGGTCTGGATGTCATATCCCTCGGGGAGGATGATGTCGTCGCCCGTGACGGTCCAAAGTACGGCGTTGGCGTCGCGGATGGTGAACGAGTCGTTCGAGTCCTTTGAGCGGACGACTCCTGACAGGAGGCCACGGGCGGGATCTGACCAGTTCTCGGTGTTCGGGGCCACGATGTCGTTATAGAGGGGAATCCTGTTTCCCGCCACGCGCGAGAGATACTGGGCCACGTTGAGCGCGTAGACGATCGATCCCACGCCTATCGAGACGAGGACGGCGATGAGGGCGAACTGCTTTCCGCTCACCTTGTATCCCTTGCGGGTCCTTCTCAGGTTGAGGAAGGCGACGGTGCCGATGACGGCGCAGGCGACGACCCAGAAGACAGGGAAGGAGAAGAGCACCTTCTCGGAGGCCGAGAGCTCGAGCTTGGCGAGCACCGATACGTCGGTCGTGACGAGTCCGTAGATGATCATGCCAAAGCCGACGCCGAGGGCACCCACGAACAGGGTGAGGAGCGTCCAGCGGATCGAGTCGCGCAGCTTGAAGTACTCCCGCGGTACCGGTTTGAGGTGCTCTGTCTTTATCTTCGCGAGTATTTTCTGTTCGAGTGTCATAGTGTTTTTGTTTCACCGTCATCAAGTCGACCTTTGTGATTCTCCGCCAGTCGCCGGAACTCCTTCTTTGCCCTGTGTATGAGCGTGGCTATCGTTCCGGGGGGCTTGCGCAGGATGTCCGATATCTCCTCGTAGCTGCGGTCGTCGAGGAACCGAAGGACGAGCACCGCGCGGTACTGGGGATCAAGCTCGTCCAACACTATTCTTACGTTCGTGCGGAGGAATCCCTTGTCGAGCTCGCCGGCGACGTCCTCGTCAGCGGCGATCGTCTCGACCAGAGTCACGCCCTCGTCGTCGTAGGCGGGATCGTCGAGAGAGCCGCCCGAGCGCTTCTTGCGTCGCAGGTAGTCGACGCTCTCGTTGTGGGCGATGCGGTATATCCAGGACGAGAATGCGAGGTCCTGGTCAAAGTCGTTGAGGTTCTCGTAGGTCTTGATGAAGACGTCCTGGAGGATGATGTCGGTCTCGTCAGGGGACGAGCGGGCGATACGCCTGACATAGCGCCGAAGGGGTTCCTGGTATTTGGCAATGATGCCGGCGAACTCGTCAGGGGACTCAAGGGATTTCCTGACCAGCTCGGCATCGAGCGCCTTGTTGCTCGTGGTCTCTTCTGCCATTGGATACAGTATACCCTGTTTGGGAAAGGTTGGGGCGGCGCCGAGGGTTGCCTGTGGCAAATAATCTGCTATTATGGGGCGTATTCCGGGATAGCTCAGCGGTAGAGCAGTCGCCTGTTAAGCGATTGGTCGAAGGTTCGATCCCTTCTCCCGGAGCCTAAAATATTGAGCGCCCGTCAGGGCGCTTTTGATTTTCGAAGGAGCCCTGGCAGGCGCGCGTTTCATCCGTAGTAGACCTTTGATATAATCATATCCATGAAAAAGATATTGGGCGTCTCTTGCTTTTTGGCACTTACGGCCGGGTCGGTAATGATACTTGGCGGAACCTGGGGCATCGTCTTTACGTACAAGAATGTCGCGAGGGAGCAGATCACGACGCCTGCCGACGCCTCTATCCCGAACGCCCCCGTTCGCGGGCCGCTTACCCTGAAAGCCCAGGCTGATATTATCCGCCATCACGTTCTTGAGACAACGGGCGGCAAGACCTACTCTCAAATGCCGCAGAAAGTCCAGAAGGTTGACGAAAAAGGGGACCCTGTCTTGGACGAGAACGCCCAGCCTGTCATGGTTTCAAATGATGCCCGCAATATCTGGGTGACGGCGACAGCACTTATCACCGCCCTGAACCTCGGCATCATCACCTATGTGTTCTCAGGGTTAATCGTGTTCCTGGGTTTTGTATCTATTTGGACGGGCATTGCCTTTCGGGCGCTGCGAAAGGGTCTATAGGCATTGATATCAGGTCGTCAACGTACGTCACGTGAAAAATTCACTCAAACTCATAACCGCGGTCCTTGTGTCGGAGCTCGCGGGCGTCCTCGGTTCGGCCTTTACTGTCTCGGCGATCCCGAATTGGTACGCGACCCTCGCCAAGCCGGCCCTCAACCCTCCGGGCTGGGTGTTCGGCCCTGTCTGGGTCACGCTCTATGCGCTCATGGGCGTCGCGGCATTCCTTGTGTGGAGGGAAGGCCTCGGTCGCAAAGACGTCCGAAAGGCCCTTTCTGTTTTCATTATCCAGCTCACCCTCAACGCATCATGGTCAATCGTGTTTTTCGGTCTGCAGAGTCCGGTGTGGGCGCTCGTGAATATTGCCCTTATGTGGCTCGCCATTGTGTGGACCATGATTCTCTTCTTCAGGATATCTAAACCCGCGATGTTTCTTCTTGTTCCTTATGTTGCGTGGGTGAGCTTCGCGGCTTATCTCAATTACTCCATATGGATTCTTAATTCCTAGCCTCGGAAGAGGCGCTGGCGTCTGTTGCCGCGACCCGTTGTTGACCAAACTGGATTTGCGTACTAATGTGTGTTCCGGCATATGTAACGCCGTTCTTTACCTTCAACCATCAACAGCACCCAGGAGACACGTATCAATGCGCACAAAGGAACTCAGGAAAATCCTTCTTGACCATCACGCCCGATGCTCTCGAAAGCCTCGTTCATCCTTCACTATCGAACTGATGGCCGGCCTCGCGGTCGGAATCATCGGCTTCAAGGACGCCGACGGCGAGAGGGGTATCGTCTTCGACAAGTCCGTCGTCAGGCTTAAGGGCAATTCTGTATTGAGGGATGACGGTCTCTCGATCAAGGGATTTCCGAGCGGCCTCGCCGGTCTCGTGGTCGTCGTCCTTCCGAAGGTCTCGACCTGGAATGAGTTCAGGGACATCGTCGATGGCCATATCGTCCGCAAGGACGGGTCGAGGATAGAGTGGCTCGAATCGGAAGTCGCTCTCGCCTAGTCTGTCCCTATCTATCGAGTCGCCCTTACGGGCGACTTTTCTTTGCGTGGGGTTTTGAAAGGGCGCCCGGCGTAAGCCGGGCGCCCTTCCTCATGAGACGTACGTCAGTAAAGAGCTAGATGTTCGATCCGTTGCCCCCATTTGTTCCGTTCGATGTGTTCGAGGCCGAGTTGCTGTACCAGACGCCGTTATACCAGTAGCCGTTCGAGGAACTGTTCGTTCCGGTGCTGCTGTTGCCTGTCATGCTGGATGCGCTTGTCGTTGGGTAGCTATACCACGCTCCGTTGTACCAGTACCCGCTGCTCGCGGTGGCTCCGTTGAACCCGTCGCTCATCGGGTCACCAGAGACAAAGCCGGTCACGCGTCGGGCCGTGGTGGTTGATGTGTCAGTGCTGTCCGTTCCCGTAACGCCTGTTGTCGTGGTGCTGTTCGAGGTACTGTACCAGACGCCGTTATACCAGTAGCCGCCTTCCGTCGACGCGTTGCTTGTCGAGCTTGTCAGTCCGTAGGGGTAGGTGTACCAGATTCCGTTGTACCAGTATCCGTTTGACGTGCCTGTGTTCGGCGCGACGCCGGTGGGGTTCATTCTCTGCGTGATGGACTGGGCGAGGGAGTTCCTGGTGCCCACGTCGAGGATTCCCGTGACGGGCAGGCCTCGAGAGAGCTGATAGTGAATAAGTGCGTCCCTCGTTATCTCCCCGAAGTACCCTCGGGGTACGCTTGGGTCAAGGACAAGGTATCCGCCCTCGATGAGGAATCCCTGGAGGTCGGCGACCGCCTGGCTCCGGGAACCGACCGTCAGGTCCCCGACGCCCGTGAGCCAGAAGCCGCCCTGTGGCGTGTATCCGGCCCATGTGGTCGCCGCGCTCGTCGTGCCGCTTCCGATTGTCGTTGAGTTGGTGGTGGTTGAGGTGAGGGTTCCGGCCGTCGACGTCTGAGCCTGCGCTGACGTGGCGGCAACGGTCAGGGCGACCGCCAGCGCGGCGACGCCCACCCTAACTGAAATTAATGTGCGATGTTTCATGGCTTTTTAAGTTATGGCTTATAAGCTCATTGTGGCGGGGATGCGCACAGCACAACCCGTCGTGCCACCTAGGTAGTACGACGGGTTCTCGATAAAAATTCAGAAAATGCCTTCCTCCGTCAGTTCATCTGTTTCCTAATGTTTTCCTAGATGCAGGCGCAGTAGTCGGTGTCTCCTCCCGAACAGGTGTCAACAGTGTTTGCGGGAATTTGGCACGTTATGTCATAAGGGACAGCAGCCTTTGTGCAGAAGTTAAATCCTGGCAGGCCACCGATGCCGCCGCCTCCGAACTGGGCGTATGCGCTAGGTATGAGGCTGATTTGAATCGTGCCATTCGGAATTGACGCGGTTGAGACGCCGGTGCACGCGTTCGCGAACGATCCGTCCCCGCCCGCTATCCAGCAGCTTGAGGTTGCGGGGCCGTATATGCGGCAGAACTGGGCGGCGAAGCCCCCGTCCTCTCTGAACACGGCTTTTCCGGGGCCCTCTTCGGCCTCGATATAACTTCCCGTGCTCATGGTGTTCACGCACGAGGTATAGGGTGCAGGAACGATAGGGCAATAGCTCTTGGCGCTCGCCGCCATGGGCAGGGAGGTCGGGGTGACGAGCTCGGCGCCGAACGCCGCCGACTCGGCCGCCGCGTCCGCGTAGTACACGTACGAGTCGTCCTTGCTGTTGGGGATTGCCGAGATGTACCCTTCGTTTACGAGCTCCTGCATGCTTGCGTTGAAGGCCTGGGTGCCCTCGCGGGCGATTGAGTCACCGGTTCCTCCCGCGCAGTACGAGCCGCCGCAGTTGTAGTTCCTCGGCACCTTGCCGGTGGCCGTCTTCTTCACAGATATCGCCGTCTCTATCTGGTGCACCTGGCTTTTCTTGCTCGCGTCGTCCGCCTTGGCCCTCGCTGACGCGGTTGAATACATGGCGACGCTCGAGATGAGTGACACGATCGAGACTACGACGAGGAGCTCGATGAGGGTGAAGGCCCGATGCGCGGTGTTCGGATTCATGTTCTTAGGGGGTTACGGGGCTTTTAACGTAATACGTGAGAAGGAGGAAGATGATAGTGCCCAAGAGGCAGAGGGCCGAGAGGGCGCCGAGCAGGACGCGGAACCACCGCAAAGGGACTTTGGTGTGCGACAGCATCCATTCCTCGGTGCCCGACTTGGTGTCCGCGACTTTTGCCACCCTGTCTTTCTCGACTATCGGGTCATCGAATTCGACGCCTTCTATGTTGAGAGTCATACCCTCATAATATCCTATTGCGCGCATATGCAAAAGCCGCCTTTCGGCGGCTTGGTCGCTATGATCTGACCTCGATGACCTCATTGGTTGATCGGCGTGCCTTGGGCAAGGAGGCGTAGGAATCATCGCCGCGGTAGCCGACGGCGAGCATGGTTGTCGAGGCGAGATTCTCTTTCTCGAGACCAAGAATCTCATCAACCTTCTTCGAGTCAAAGCCTTCCATCGGTCCGGTGTCGATACCCATGAGCGCGGCCGTCTCGATCATTATTCCCAGCGGTATGTAGGTCTGGCCGGCGAGCCATCGGTCCATGACGGCGGGATTGCCAGCGAACGCCGCGATGCCGCCCTCTGCCATGGCCTTCAGGCCGGCCAGGTCAGACTCCTGTTTTCCCTGGGCCTTGGCCGTGCGGGTTATGAGCTCGCCGGGCAGGGAAGGGGCATCGGTTCTGCGGGCGATGACGACGAGGTGGGAGGCGTCGGTCACCTTGGTCTGGTCCCAGCTTACCGCCCTGATCTTGGCGCGGAGCCCTGGGTTTTCCACGACGATGAATTTCCACGGCTCGAGGCCGATGGTACTCGGCGCGAGGCGGCCGCTCTCGAGAATGGCCGCCAGGTCGGCGTCGGACACCTTTTTGTTCGGGTCGAAGGTTTTTACGGCGTATCGCCAGTTCAAGGCCTTGATGATTTCCTGATTCTTCATATTTTGTATAATAGTCTTATCGGAATAATTGAATATCTATAGTACTTAATATAATATAGTACTATACTAATTATAGTAACTAATGATCAGGAGTCAACACGCTGTGACGGGAAGCCGGTGCAACAAAGTTCTCAAGGCGATCGGGGACTACTGGACGCTTGCCATCATAGGCGCCCTCGGCGACGGTGAGAGGCGTTTCTGCGAAATCGAGCGCGCCATCGCGGGCGTTAATCCTGTGACCCTGACGGCGCGTCTCAAGAAAATGGAGCAGCTCGGCCTTATAGAGCGAAGGACGGAGTCCGAGAAAAAGATTCCTGTCATCTACGCTCTTACCGAGGACGGTCTCGAGCTCTTGCCCATAACGGTGAGCATTCGCAGGTTCGCCGAGGAATTCACACCCAAGCGCTCTGGCGGACTTCGATAGGTGCTATACTAAAAGGTAAGAAGCCTAACATAACAACCACCATGATCAAGAACACTGTGAAAGGTACGGGCATAGAGCTTTCAGAGGCAATCACGACCGCGATTGACAGGGTTGTTTCCTTCATCGAGAAGTATACAGACCCCGACGACACCAGCGTTCTTGTCGAGGTCGAGGTCGGCAAGACCACCAATCATCACCGATCGGGCGACATCTTCCGCGCCGAGATCAACTTCCGATCCCGCATCGGCACCCTCCGTGCCGAGGCAGAGAAAGAGGACCTGTACGTGGCCCTCACTGCGGCTCGCGACGAGATCGTCGAGTCCCTTCGCTCAAAGAAGTCGAAGCGAATCGATTTCATAAGGAGGGGCGGGCTCAAGTTCAAGAACATGCTTCGCGGCCTGCCTCAACGCTTTAAGAGATAGATCTATGAACTGGCAGAGCCTCAACAAGCAGATGATAACGTTCTGTGCCGTCGCGATCCTCTTCGCCGGCAGCCTTTACTATCTCGTGGCTACCGCGTTCAAGAACGAGACCACCCTCGAGGCGCGCCAGGCGACAAGGGGTCTGTACGACGATCTCTACTAGCCTGATTAGTCGGCGCGCCGGAAAAAGCCGCGAGTGACTCGCGGCTTTTGTTTATTCCTTCCAAAGGGTCTCCTTTTTGCCCTCGGGTATGACCTTGCGTATGACGAACTTCCCATCCTCGTACGCGGCGTCGGTGATGATAAAGCGAGTGCTTTTGCCGTTCACGTCTTTGAAGAAATAGGTCGTCGGCCAACCCTTGTACGCGTTGAACTTGAGAAAGTTCTGATACGGGTCGGCGGTGAGGTCGATGAGGCCGTCTTCCTTTTTGATTTTCTTGGTGACGGTTGCCTCTGCGTGATTCTGCTCTGTTGCTCCGATCGATCCCTCTATCCACTTCGGGAGGGTCTCGACGAGGGCTTGCGCGCCTGCCGTCACCACGAGTCTCGCGAGCTCATCTGCGGGAATGGGCCAGGTCGCGGGCTCGGTCACGGCCGTGGCGATGATGGGCCCGTGATCCATGAGCTCGTCCATGAGCATGATGGTCGCGCCTGTCCTGCGCTCGTCGCGGAGGATCGCTGTCTCGATCGGTGACGATCCGCGAAGGCGGGGGAGAAGCGACGCGTGAAGGTTCACGCAGCCACGCCGTGGTATGTCGAGAACGTCTCGGCGGAGGATCTTGCCGTAGGCGACGACCACGAACACGTCGAAGTTGCCGTCGCGAAGGGTTTTGAGGAACGTCTCGTCGGCGAGGTTGTCGGGCTGAAGGACGGGGATACCCTCGGCCTGCGCCCAGACCTTTGCCGGCGGCGGGGTCATGACAAGCTTGCGGCCCTGCGGTCGGTCAGGCTGGGTGACGACGAGAAGCGGCGACATGCCCGCTGCTTTGAGGTGGTCGAGGACGATGACCGCGCGGTCAGGCGTGCCGAAGAATGCGATGCGAGGTGTTGCCATGGGTTTGTGTTATTGCGTGCCGTGATTAGGCGAGTTTCTTGTCGTGCTTGTGCCCCGGCGGCGGCACGTCGTGAACGTCGGTCGCATTGTCGATGAAGAGGACACCGTCGAGGTGGTCGCACTCGTGCTGGAAGATCTGGGCGAGGAGTCCCGTGCCGCCGAACTCGAAGGTGTTGCCCTCCTCGTCCCCGGCGCGCACGCGAGCCTTGGTCGCGCGCATGGTCTTGCCGTAGAGGTAACGGACTGACAGACAACCTTCCTCCATCTCCTCGCGCTCGGGCGAGAGCTTGATGATCTTTGGGTTGATGAAGACCATATCGGGGACGGGGACGTTCTTGGGGAGGTTCGCGCCGAGCTCGGGGTACATCATCTCGAGGGCGTTGCCTGCCACGAGGAAGATGCGGTACGAGACGCCGATCTGAGGTGCAGCGATAGCCACGCCGTCGTCCTGGGAGGCGAGGGCCTCGGACATGTCGGCGAGGATCTTGCGGAGCTCGGGGGTTCCGAACATTTTGGCCGGCACCGCCTTGGCTTTCTTCCTCAGTACGGGGTCTTCTTTTTGGACAATAGGTACCATATGGTGTGTATGTAGACAGTCTATAGAAAATTGGGGAAAAGGCAAAAAGAAAACCCACCGAGCGGGTTTTCCGTTGGTGGGTTAGCGTGTGCTGGCGATGAATATCGTGCCTGCTGGCCAGATGGCGTCTTTGCCTCCGAAGAACGCGAGGTCGAGCTCCCTGTCTCCGACGGCCTCTTCGTAATAGGGAATGAGGGGTGCTCCGCCTTCGATTTCTACTACTGAGCCGAGGGCGTATATTTTGATACGACCCCTTGCCGTGTTTTCATCTCCCGAGACCCATTTCATGAGATCTCCGAGCGTTCCTGGCCTGTATCCGGCCTCGGCGAGAGATTTTATAACTTCTCTTGTGGTTTTATCCTTCTGGAAAGAGAAGACCTCTTGGGTCGAGCCGATTCTCATGCTTTCCTCTCCCATGACTGCTGGATTCAGCATCGCATTGACTCGGGAGTAATGAAAAGCCCTGATGAGCTCAATATATGTTGTGACGGTTTCCTTCCAGGGATACTTCTTGACCAGAAAGCGTTTAAGCGCCTGGAGCCAAGAACGTCCGTTCCCCCCTGCGAGCCTTTCGTAGAGATCAGCGAGCGTTCCTTTTGATTCGCTGACAGTGATACCGACATTGTTGTCAGAGGACATGGTGCTTTCTTCAGTCTTTGCCTATCAGGGCCGCGCTTGTGCGGGGTTGTCCCGATACGCACGCCGTATTCTTTGGTTACAGCGCTCTGATGTATATTATATCACAAATAATACAAAAATCAAGTACTAGAGAATGCTCTCTGGATCAACGTTGACTGCGTAAGAAGGCGGGAGCGAACGTAGTCTCTCCAGAAGTTTTTCGTCAGGCCACTCTCCGCGCGAGAGCTTGATGAGGGCGTGCATGACGTACTCGCCCTTCACGGTCGCGATGAAGGCGGGGAAGACGTCGACGGTCCAGTCGGCCAGAATCTCCTTCAGCTTCTCCATTGAGTCGAGAACCGTCTCCTTCTTGCCGGTGTACGAGATCTTTATGAAGTTCGAGAACGGTGGGAACGAGACGGCGCGGCGAGCCTCGATCTCCTCGCGGTAGAAGTCTATGATATTGCCCTTCACGCCCAGTGCGAGCACGGGCTCCTCGGGTCGCCTCGTCTGGAGGAGGAAGTGCTTGCGAGCGAGCGAGCGCATCTTGAGGATGATCGAAAAAATCTTCTCGTTGATGCGGAAGTCGGGAATCGAAAAGAGGGCGTCGAGCGAGGCGACGGCGGTGTTGTCTATCTCACGGTCGAGGTATAGCAGGGCGAGCTCGGTGCCGACCATGATGCTGCCGGGCGAGTCATAGAACCTCTCGGCGATCTCGACGGCCTTCTTGTGGGTCGGTGCGGACATCTTGTCGAGGACGATGATGTTTGCCTCGGGAATGGCGGCGGCCAAATCCTCGGCGATGCGCTCGGTGCCGATGCCGAGGGTGGTCAGACGCCAGCTGCCGCAGCCTCGGCAGACGGTGTGCGCGTCAGAGCGGAGACCACACTTGTTGCAGAGGAAGAACCTCCTGTCGTCCTTGCCGTGCAGGACGAGGGGCGCGGCGCAGCGCTTGCAGGTGAGCGTCGTCTCGCAGTCGGCGCAGATGGTCTGGGGCGCGAGACCCTTTCTGCCGGCGAAGACGAACATGAGGCCGCTCTCCTCGCGGTTCTTCTGGGCGAGGGCGATGAGGTCGTTTGAGAGGACCCTGATGGACTTTGCGCCCTTGTATATCTTCATGTCGACAAGGTGGTCGCGGGCGGTCGAGAGGGAACGCATGGCCGGCGGCGCGTACTCGACGAGCTCAGCCTCCTCGTGCCGCCAGAGCGTCTCCACGCGGACATACGAGTCGCCGAGGATGAGGTCCGCCCCCGTCTCCTTGGCGAGTTTCTCGGCGGCGAGGCGGACGTCGATGAAGGGCCTGGTCTGGCTTTTGTACGATCGGGAGTTCTCTCGTTCGACGATGATAAGGCCGACGTCGTGGCGGGGAATCGAGAGAAAGCCGCCGGTGGCGACAATGATGATGGGGTGATCGTCCTCGAGGGCCTTCTTCCAGCGCTTGGCTATCTCACCCTTGGCGACGCCGCTGTGGAATATGTAGGTGTATGGCTCGATGCCTTTCTCGAAATACGAGCACGCCTTCTTGATGTCCTCGACGGTCGGCATGAGCATGAAGACGGACTCCTTGCGGGCGAAGCGCTCGCGGATGAGGCTCTTGTAGTGACCGTAGCGATCGTCATCCGCCTTCTGTAGGACAAACGACTCGCGTGACTTGGTTCGCTTGATGAGGGGCCTGGCCTCGGGGAGCGACTCGTATTCTGAGAGGACCGTCGCCGGCACGAGGTCAAAGAGCACGCTGCCGACGGACGAGGCATAGTGGCGGGCGATTTCCTCGGTTGCCTTGAAGAATTGGGTCGACACGATGCTGCGGGCGTTAAGGTTCGACACCTTCCTCATCTCGAAGTTCGCCGACTTGATCTCGGCCTTTGACTCGGTGGCGGGCTGGCTGGCGAGAACGATGGCACCTACGGTGCGCTTGCGGAGGGGCACGCGGATAATCGAGCCCGGAAGGGCTTCGCTTGGGCTCCAATATGAAAGCAGGTCAGCTCCGATTCCGCGGGCGATGGGTATGGCTTTAATCAGATACACGCATACAGACTAGCATAAATAGCCGTCCGTGAAAGGCTTTTTCGGGATGTTATATTTGAATCTAGGGGCGTGCGGCAATCGTGAGCCTCTCCAATCCTTTCGCGTAGATATTCCAGACTTCGGAAGCGACGAGTGTCTTTGCGTATACGCGAACCTCGTCTATGTGGCCCTGGAAATATTCGCCATCCGAGCAGGCACTTGAACCCGCCTCGGCTCCGATACAGAGAGGGTTGTTTACCGCGTAGTTCACAGGACCATTGGGCGTCGCATTTTCCGCAACCTGCTTTCCGTCGAGATAAAGCCTGATTGTATCGCCGTCATAGGTTACGAGCGCGTGATGCCATGTGTTCGGCGATATGCTCGAGATTGGCGTTTTGGCGGCGTGCCAGGTTCCCCCTACGTTGAGGAGCCCGCACAGGCCGCCCGTTCCGCCGCAAGCCACGGCCTCGTTGATGGCCAGGCTGTATCCGCCGGTTTGGGACTTGGAGATGATGCGCCTTGGACCGGTGATTGACGAAGCGTTGAACCAGGCCCCGAAGGACACTGCGGACGTTGGGGCGAGTTCGGCGGAGTGACCGATTGTGACGCGGCCGGTCGATCCATTAAGCTGAAGAGATTGCCCCGTGCCTGAATAGGTATTTGCCGAGGTGACGCTTGCTCCCGTTGAGAGTGTCCCGTTGTTACCGCCAGCTCCGTTGATCGCAGTCGTTCCCGAATCCGCGTCAAAGTCCCACATGCCGGCGACCTGGTCTCCCATGGTGCGAAACGTCTGGGCGGAGAACTGCCTCGCCGCGCCGAGGCGCGCTTTCTCGCGCGCCGAGTTGAGGCTCGCGAGGACGATGCTCGAGAGCAGGCCGATGATGGCGATGACCACGAGGAGCTCGATGAGGGTGAAGCCCCTGTTCCGATGAGATGTCATGTTTCTACCATAACAAAATTAATCGGTCGGCGTAACCCTTTGGGCGTATACTTTTCCACAGAAGCAAGAGGCTGCGCGGGCGGGCCGAAAGGCCCGCCCGCGCAGTCTTCTCTTTTTATGCGATGCTTTTCTTAGAGATCCCTGAACACCTCGATCTTCGCGCCGATGGCATTGAGACGATTGGCGAGGTCCTCGTATCCGCGGTTGATGTTGTAGACGTTGCGGAGCACCGACGTTCCCTCGGCCGCGAGCATGCCGAGCATTATAATCACGGACGGGCGAAGGGCGGGAGGGCAGACAATTTCGGTTGCCTTGAGCTTCGTCGGGCCTTTCACATAGAAGCGGTGCGGATCGGCGAGGATGGTCTCGGCACGCATCTTGTCGAGTTCCTTGTAATAGATCGCTCGCTCTTCGTACACCCAGTCGTGGATGAAGGTCTGACCCTCCGCCTGCGTGCCGATGATGGCGAAGAAGGGGAGGTTGTCCATGTTGATGCCCGGGTATGGTTGAGCGTGAATCTTCTCCTCGAGGGCGACGAGCTTCGACGCGAAGGTTTGGATGTCGACGAGGTTGGTCTTGCTGTTGTCGGCCTTGTATCGCTTCACGATTTTGTACTTGAACCCCATCTTCTC
The DNA here is from genome assembly GCA_966243015.1 of uncultured bacterium. GTDB lineage: Bacteria > Patescibacteriota > Minisyncoccia > Phycocordibacterales > UBA6065 > UBA6065. The sequence continues at coordinate 169,677 of CBIMES010000001.1, forward strand.
GAGCTTGAGGAGCTCGAGCTCGAGGAAGTCGATGGGGCAGCGCTCGATGGTGATTGATGACTTGGTGACGATGGCCGCGGCGAGGAGTGACATTGCCTCGATGGGGTCCTCCGAGAGGAAATACTCAATGTCCTTCTTCACGCCGTTCTTGCTGCCGTCGATGCCGTGTACGGTCATGGTCGAGGTGCCGATGCCGTCGATCTTCGCGCCGAGGAGCTCGAGGTAGAAGCAGACGTCCTGGACCTGGTAGTTCGCAGAGGCGAACTTCACGGTCGTGGTGCCGGGGATGAGCGCCGCCGCCATGAGCACGGCCTCGGTCACGGTGTCTCCCGCCTCGTACATGACGACTTCGCGGTCCTTCTTGAGGCCGTCGTGCGAGACGTGGTAGTACTCTGAGCTGGTCTCGATCTTCACGCCGAGTTTCTCGAGGGCGTAGACGTACGGCTTGATGGTTCGGGAGCCGAGTCGGCAGCCTGACGCCTGAGGGAGGTCAAACTCCTTCATTCTGTGAATGAGCGAGCCGACCATCATGATGACGGAACGGGTCTTCGCCGCGGAGTCGTAGGCGATGTCCTTCATGGCGAATTTCTCGGGCGGGGTGATGTGCAGATCTGGGCCCTTCCATTCGATCTTCACGCCGATGGACTCGAGCACCTCGGCGATGCGGTTTACCTCCTCAATCTTGGGAGTGTTCTTGATGACGGTCGTGCCGCGGTTCATGAGCGATGCGCACATGAGGCCGACGGCGCCGTTCTTCGACGTGCGCACCTTGATCGAGCCCGAGAGCTGATGTCCTCCCTCGATGCGGAAGTTGACCGTGCCACCCTTCGCGAGGGAGACGATCTCCTGGCCGAGCGCCGCCGAGAGCTTGGCGAGGGTCTCGGTCGACAGGTTCTGCTCGCCCTTCTCGATGCGGGCGATGACGGACTGGGTGGTGCCGATCTTCTCGCCGAGCTCGGTCTGGGTCATGCGCCTGTCCTCGCGGAGGCGGGCGATCATGAGGCCGATAGAGGCGAGGGCTTCGGCAGGCTTGCTCTCCTTCGCGGTTTTTTTGGTTTTGGTGGGCATGGTTCGGTGCTTATGGGTAAGTGAGAAACAGTATAGCATATATGCTATACATTTAAGACGGTGCTGTGGATAAAAAAGCACGCAGGGGAGGCGTGCTGAGGGGGGTCTATCTTCTTGTGAGGGAGGCGACGATCCAGGCTGCGAGCAGGAGGGCCAGAAGGCCAGAGACGACGGACGATACGGTGAGGCCCTGCCATTTCCCGGTGTCGCACCCGTGGCTTTCGCTGGTCGATGGGGAGGGGTCGGCGTTCATTTCATCACCATAGTGCCCCCGTCGTGTCCAGATGTCAACAAAACATCCGCACCTGAGTGCGGATGTGATATCTGGCCGCGGGTCAGGGCCAGGTGACGTTGAGGCTCTTGAACAGATCCTCAAGCTGCGTGACGAGCTGTCTTCCTCCTTCTTTTGCCCTGAGGGCTTCTCGCCGGCAGGTGGCGAGGAACACTTTGAGCGGTTTTTCCGTATAATCTGCGAGCAGGACGATGCGAATGTGGGACTTGCCGCGAAGCAAGTCGCCGAGCGGGATTTCCGTGATGTCGAGGACGGGTGCTGGTGAGGCCATGGTGAGCGGTTCGCATATAACTATCTATCACTTAGGAGGGGTGGTCAAGACTCGCCAATCCACAAAATAGGCGTATAGTTAAGGCCACATATGGCCATATTTACGAAGAAACTCGGCATTGACCTCGGCACCGCGAACACCCTCGTGTTCATTCCCGGCAAGGGCATCGTCCTCAACGAGCCTTCGGTGGTCGCTGTGTCCGAACAGGACAACAAGATTCTTGCCGTCGGTGTCGAGGCGAAGAACATGATTGGCCGAACGCCGGAGTCGATCATCGCGTACCGTCCGATGAAGGACGGCGTCATCGCCGACTATCGCGTGACCGAGGCCATGCTCCGGTACTTTATCGACAAGGCTCTCGGCAAGTGGAACATCTGGAAGCCAGAAGTCCTCGTGTCCGTTCCCGCGGGCATCACCTCGACCGAGCGACGAGCCGTCGTCGAAGCTGCCGTGAAGGCGGGCGCCAAGAATGCCTATGTGGTCAAGGAGCCGATCCTCGCCGCCATCGGCGCGGGCATCCCGATTCAGGAGGCGCGCGGCCACATGATCGTCGACATCGGCGGGGGTACGACTGACGTCGCGGTCATCTCGCTCGGTGGCATCGTGTCCTCGACTTCGGTCAAGTGCGCCGGCAACAGGATTGACGCCGCCATCGCCGACTACATCAAGAAGACCTTCAACCTCGCCATCGGAGACAAGACCGCCGAGAACATCAAGATCCAGATCGGTTCGGCCGTTCCTCTCGAGGAGGAGCTTTCCATGGTCATCAAGGGACGAGACTTCGTCTCGGGACTGCCGCGCTCGACCGAGCTTAAGTCGAACGAGGTGGTCAAGGCGATCACCCGCGAGCTTCGCGACATGGTGAAGGCGATCAAGGACGTGCTCCAGGAGACTCCTCCCGAGCTCGCCGCCGACATCATCGACAGCGGCATCATCATGACCGGGGGATCGTCCCAGCTCCGCAACCTTCCCGAGCTCGTCTTCCGTCGCACCGGCGTGAAGGCCGTCCTCGCCGAGGACCCTCTGTACTGCGTTGCCAAGGGAACCGGCATCGCGCTCGAGCATCTCGAGACGTACAAGAGGACGATTATTTCGAAGAGATAATTTAATTTACGGTATGAAAAATTTTGAAAAGCTCAAGTTATTTTCTTTCGTCATTGGGTTTTACTTGATTGGCATGGTTGCCCTATCCTGGGTGTTTGGGGGTTCTGTGGCGGGACTTTTTATGGCGGAACCACTTGCTCCTTTTGATACGGTGCTTGCATTGCCGTTTCTGGGCGGTTTCCACGTCTTTATCATCACGGGCCTCGTCGTTATGATAAGTGAGATTATCCTTCGTAAGAAACCCTCAAGGGCGTTGACTATCTTTCTATACGGGATCTTTGTGCCGTTGGCTTATTTGATTCCGGCATGTCTTCTTTTTACCTCGGTTAAAGACAAATTCTAATTTCACTTTGCAAGCACCGTATCGAGGTCCCTGTCTTTGATTGAGGATCTTTCTTCTTTGTTATACTGTCACCATGTTCCAGAAAGATTCCCTCCACCACGCGTATTTCATTGAAGGAGAGCGGGCCGCGGTGCTCGCCGACATCGAGGCGTTCCTGAGCGAGGCCTTCGGCATCGTGCGCCAGGGTCATCCTGACGTGCATTACGGCGAGTACGATTCGTTCGGCATCGACGACGGCCGCGGTCTTCAGGAGATGCAGGCGGTGCGGCCTGTGGCGGGTGACAGGAAGGTTTTTATTCTTTCCGTGGGCTCAATGACGGGGGAGGCTCAGAACTCGCTTCTCAAGGTCTTCGAGGAACCGACGCCGGGCACTCATTTCTTTGTCATTTCGACATCACGCAGGATACTCCTGCCGACCCTGCGCTCGCGCGTCATCATCATCGCCCACGCCACCTCGAAGGAGGCGACGCTCGGTGCCGAGGCCAAGAAGTTTATTTCCTCTTCATATAAGGACCGTCTCGCTCAGGTGTCGGGCATGGTTGAGGAGAAGGACAAGGCGCTCGCCGAGGGATTCCTTCTTGCCGTCATTGACGAGCTGCGCGGTGACGGTTTGCGGGCTGTCTCGCCGGCGCGCGCCGTGGCGATCAGGGAGATCGTCTCGCTCGTGCCGTATCTCAAGGACCGCGCTCCGTCCGTGAAGCTCATTCTCGAGCGGGTGGCGTTGCTCGACTTTGATAAATAATTGATTTTTTCCAGGGTCTTGTGGATTGTGCCTGTGATATAATCACGATATGAAATTTAGGGTAGTGTCCTTTGTGCTTGTAGGAGCGTTACTCACACTTGCGCCGCTTTTTTCTCATGCGCAGGAAAGGGGAGGCGCCTCTCTCTTCTTCTGCAAGGTGTTTTCGATTTTCACCAAAGCCGACTGTTCTCCGTCGGCTGATTCTGCCACCGCTGAAATTACCCAAGCCCCGTTGCTGCCGTCTCCGTCGGGCGAGGGGTCTAAGCCTTCCTCTGTCGTAACCAATGTTGCGGATTCGGATTCCCCGGCACGCGAGGTTTCGTCTGGCGTCGGCCCTTATCCCTCGCTGAGCCGTTCGGACGTTCAATCGATGATCGATTCCTCGATCGAGCGATTGCCCGCACCCACAACCGTGTCTCCCTCGGAGCCCTCGGTCCAGACGGTTGTCTATCGATCGTCCTCGGCCCAGGGCGACTCTATCGTGAGCGCCTCCGCCCGCATGGTTTCCGACCTTAGGGCCGACATCCAGGAAGGGAGGGTCTCTGTGCCTCTGTCAGCCGTGTCTGGTCAGTCTTCCGTGCTCTCGGGTGACGCTGAGCTCGCGAACGCTACCAGCACCACGTTCTTCTCGACCGTCGGGCGCTTTGCGACGGGTGTTGTGGACACCCTGTCCTCGGCGGTTGCGACTATAGCGAGTCTGTTCGTCGAGAATCTCACTGCCACCAACGCAACGTCTACCAATTCCGTTGTCACGGGAGGCCTGTCTGCCGGTTCCCTCAGCCTCGGCACCGCTCTCGCGGTGACAAGCGGAGGAACGGGTGCGTCTGACGCGTCTTCCGCGAGACTTAACCTTGGCTTGGCCTATGCCACGTCCTCGGACATATCGGCAACGCTTTTCAATAACATTGCCACATGGGGAGACAGTCTGACCGCAGGTGCTGGCGGCACACCCTACCCGACGCAGCTTGCCAGTCTTACGGGTGCTACCGTCTATAACGGGGGCGTCGGTGGCGAGACGAGCACTCAGATAAAGGCCCGAATGCTCGCCGCGACCGACAAACACGCCCATCCGACGATAATTTGGGCAGGAAGGAATAATTACAGCTCTCCCGAAACCGTCAAAGCTGACATCGCCGAGATGGTTGCGGCTCTCGGGCACAATAATTATCTGATCATTGGCGTGATCAATGGCAATTACCCGAGTGAGTATTCTGGGGGAGCGGGACACACGCTTATAACAAATCTTAACAGCGACCTGTCCGAAACGTATGGCTCCCGTTTCATCGACATGCGTCAGTATCTTGTCTCGCTGTACGACTCGGGGATTCCGCAGGACGTTACTGACCATGACAATGACATCGTGCCGAGCTCTCTTCGTTCGGATAGTATCCATTTGACCACGGCGGGTTATTTGGCGGTTGCGCAGAGAATATATCAGGATATCAGTGTCCTTAGGTCGGGAGCGACTGGATCGGTTGTAAATCCTCAGACTCTTCAGTATGCGTTTTCAAACCCGTTTCCCATCGGCGCAACTACTCGCGCCGGGGGTTACTTCAGCCAGGTGGGCGTGGGAACATCGACGCCCGCGCGAGCTCTTTCCGTTGTGGGCGGCGACGTGGAGATAGATCAATCAAGATTCTATTACGCAAAGGACGCCAGCGGTAACAGTGTGAGGGTCGCCGGTGTCTCGGGAAGCAATCTGTTCTTGGGAGGAAGCTATGTCAGCAACCTGTATCTCGGCACGGGGTTCACGGGCCAGTCTCAGGCTCTTACGATTGCGAACGGTGGTTCCGTGGGAGTCGGAACGACCACTCCTTCTGCGAGGCTTTCCGTGACGGGCGCTGCTGGCAGCGGCGATATTTTCGCTGTTGCCTCGTCAACCAACGCTCGGCTTCTGACGGTGACAAGCGCTGGTGCGCTCGGTGTTGGAACGAGTTCGCCCTCCGCACTCCTCTCTGTCTCTGGGTCTTCCGCGTTTGCGGGTCTCGCGACGTTTTCTTCCAATGTTTTCATGACGGGAGGAAGTCTGTACCTGCAGTCCTCTGGAGCTGGGTTCTATCTTCCCGGAAACGGAGGAATCGCGGGAAATAACGGGGCAATCAATCTTACTGCTGCTGGCACTAATCAGAACATCACCCTCACGCCGAGCGGCACGGGAGCTGTTGGAATCGGCACCACCACGCCGTCAGCAAGGCTCGCCGTAACGGGAACCGCGGGAACGAGTGACATATTCGCGCTCGCGTCCTCGACGAACGCGAGGGTCCTCACGGTCAATAGCGCTGGAAACAGCTTCTTCGGTGGCAACATCTCGGCGACCGGAACTATTGCCTCAAACATGGGTTCTGGGAACGGACAGGCGCTCACGGTTATCACAGACGGAAGTACGAGGTATGCGAACCTTGCCTTCAACGAGGTTGCGTCCAACAAGGCTTTGATTTCATGGATTGGTTCTGGCGCTGGGCTGGGCGCTCGAAACAACACCCTCGAGCTTGCGGCCGAGAATTCGGGTAGCGACATAGCGTTCAGGACTGGCGGGGCAACTAAAATGATCCTTACTGACGGTGGCCTGCTAGGCATAGGAACCACGACGCCGTCGACCGCACTCGATGTGGTGGGTGTGGTGAACGCGTCTGGAGGTTACACCTATAACACGTCTAGCAGCGGATCGGGACTTACCGTGAACACCACGGCGAATACGACATACAACAACATATCCTTCACCGAGAACTCGTCGCTTCGATCGCTCATATCGTGGATCGGCTCGAACGCGGGCCTCGGGACGAGGAACAACACCCTTGAGCTTTCCGCGGAGGCGTCTGGAGGTGATATAGCGCTCCGCGCGGGAAACGCGACGAGGCTGTTCGTGGACGCTGGTGGAAACGTTGGCGTGGGCACGCTCACCCCAGGGGCGAAGCTCGACGTGGGTGGATCGGTCAAGGCGACGTCATACGCGCGAGGTGTAGCGACCACGACGTCGCAGCTCGTGTTTGACGGAGACTCTATGACCTTCGGATACGGCCTCACCACCCCATACCCGAACCTGGTAACCACGACCCATACGTTCAGCAGGTACAACACCGCTGTCTCTGGCCGAACCGTTCTCGACATGATACTCAACGCGACGACCAGCGTTGACGCAAGACTCTCCGACAGGGCCCGCGAGAACATCGTGGTCGTATGGGGGGGGGAATCAACAGTATGGCGCTCGAGGGAATAACGCCGGTCGCAACGTATAACGAGCTGGTGGCGTATGCTCGAGAGCGAAGGGCGGCGGGATTCAAGGTGATCATAGGCACGATGGTCTCTCGAACTGGCTCAAACGGCAACGGAACGTTCGACTCGCAGAAGAACACCTACAACGCGCTCATCAGGGCGAATTGGGCAAATTTCGCCGACGGCATAGCCGACCTCGCTGGCGATGCACGCCTCGGGGCAGACGGTGCGTACTCTAACTTGACGTATTTCCAGGCGGACGGAATTCATATCAATGACACGGGTGCGGCAATAGTGGCGGGAATCGTATCTACGGCGATTGATCGCCTGACGGAGGGGAACGTGAAGGACCTGAACGACCTGTACGTCACTGGGAAGATGGGTATCGGCACGACGTCTCTATCTGAAAAGCTCTCTGTCGCTGGTAACATAATTGTTACCAACGGTTCACGAATATACGGCTTTGATTCGTCTGGTAATAAGGCTGTCATAGCTCAGATTGCCGCCGGGCTGAACGATCTCTATCTCGGCGGTAGCTACGTTGGCAACCTGTATCTTGGTACGGGTGCGGGGACTCAAAGGGTGACTGTCACCAACGGCGGAAACGTTGGTATCGGCACCACCACCCCTTCCGCCCAGCTCACCACTTCGGGCACCGTCCGCTTCGCCTCGCTTGGCTCTGCGGGCGCGAACCTCATCACGGACTCGCTCGGCAACGTCACTGTTTCCTCTGACGAGAGGCTTAAGGACGTGCAGGGGGAATTCGCGAGGGGCCTCAGCGACATTTCCAAGATTAAGCCGATCACGTACAAGTGGAACGCCGTGTCGGGCATGGAGACCTCCGGTCTCTATACGGGATTCTCTGCTCAGAACGTGCAGTCATCCATACCCGAGGCAGTCGCGACAGACTCGCGAGGGTACCTTACCCTTTCCGACAGGCCGATTCTGGCGGCGGTCGTCAACGCCCTCAAGGAGCTTTCGGCAAAGGTTGACGGCATCATGTCCTCGAATTTCACCTATGTGAACGAGGCGTCGATCGGCGTCCTCAACGTCGGCAAGCTTAACATCCAGGGCGACATCTGCGTCGATAACGTGTGTATCACGAAAGAGCAGTTCAAGAGCATCTTCACGCAGAACGGCTCGACGGTGTACATGCCTCAGCCTGTGCAGGATACGTCTTCAGAGGCAGAGGGCCTCGTTCCCACCGAGACCGCCTCGAGCACCTCGGACGTTCCGGATACGTCGAGCGCGTCTTCGACGTCCGAGGAGGCGCCTTCCTCGGTCGACGCCGAGGTCGCGTCTTCGACGCCTCCTGCGGAGGAGGTCGTTTCAGGGGATTCTGAGCCCCAGGAATCCGAGACCCCGGGCGCGCCCGTTGAATAAGAAGGTCTCATGAATACTCAGAAAGGATTCACCCTCATCGAGCTCCTCGTCGTCATTGCCATCATCGCGCTTCTCTCGAGCGTGGTTTTATCGTCTCTTAATACGGCTCGCGCTAAATCCCGCGACGCGTTGCGCATGTCCCAGATGAATCAAGTGATGAGCGCCCTCGAGATGTATTACGCCAAATACGGCTCATACCCCTATGGAAACAGTGGCTCGCTTAATACCGAGGGCGCGAGGAATAATTCGTGCAATAATGCGGGGTCGAGCCTGGGTGAGCCGATGGGCGAGTGGGATAACGTGATGCAGCTCCTCGTGAACGAGGGGTTCTTGGGCGGCATTCCGCGCGATCCGATCAATACGGGCTATGCGAGCACAGGGAACAGCAGGTGCTACAAGTATTCCTCCTACACGGCTGATGACGGCCTGTACAGGCGCTGCAGCACAAACGCGGTCGGCGACAGGGATATCCCTATACGCAACTACGGCTACGTCCTTATGTTCTCCTCCGAGGCAACAACCTTCAAATACCCGCTTTCTGGTTGGCCAGTCAACATCTATACGTATTGCGTTCTTGGCCCTGCAAAATAGGGGGGAAATCTATATGGGGAAGGGGTTTTATGCTATTATCTGCTCATATGCAATACAACTTCACCACACTCAAGACGAACCTTTCCGCTACCGAATCATGGCTTCAGAAGGAGCTTTCTACCGTTCGAACCGGTCAGGCGAACCCTTCGGTCCTCGACGGCGTGCGCGTAGAGGCCTACGGCTCTGACATGCCTCTTAACCAGGTCGCGGGTATTACCACTGAGGGCGCTCGAACCATCCGCATCGTCCCGTGGGACCAGTCGCTCGTGAAGGGTATCGAGAAGTCGATCACCGTCGCCAACCTTGGCCTCTCCGTCGCCGTTGACGACAAGGGCGTGCGCGTATCGTTCCCCGAGCTCACCGGCGAGCGCCGCGTCGAGATCGTGAAGATGGCGAAGGAGAAGCTTGAGCAGGCGAAGATTCAGGTAAGGAAGCATCGCGACGAGGTCAACTCCGACATCGACGCCAAGGAGAAGGAGGGCGGCATGAGCGAGGACGAGAAGTTCCGTTTCAAGGCCGACGCCCAGAAGCTCGTCGACGAGTCAAATAAAAAGCTCACTGAGCTCATGGACAGGAAGGAGAAGGAAATCCTCGGCTAGTCTCGCTTGATCGCGCGGTCCGCGTGGCCGCACTTACATAAAACACATTCACATGTCCATCGTCCTCTTCTTCGTCATACTCGCCGTGCTCGTCCTCGTGCACGAGTTCGGCCACTTCTTCGCGGCAAAGCGCTTCGGCGTCCGCGTCGACGAGTTTGGCCTCGGCTTCCCGCCGAGAATCTGGGGCAAGAAGGTGGGGGAGACGGTCTATTCAATCAACGCAATTCCGTTCGGTGGCTTCGTGAAGATCTTCGGCGAGAATCCCGACGAGGAATCGATCAGTGGATCGGACAAGGGGCGCAGCTTCGTACATATCGCCAAGTGGAAGCAGGTCGTCGTGCTCGCCTCAGGCGTGCTTATGAACATCGTCTTCGCCTGGCTCCTGTTCTCGATCGCCTACATGTCAGGCATGACGACCATTGTCTCGGGCACCGACGCCAAGTACATTCAGGACGCGCACGTTATCATTCTCGACGCGCTGCCTCAGTCGCCGGCCGTCGCGGCCGGTTTCAGGGCGGGAGATCAGGTGAGGGCCTTCTCCTTTGCGGGTTCCACGACCACGGTTCCGACCGTCGAGCAGATTCAGGATGCAGTCAGGGGCTCCGCGGGAAAGCCCGTGACCTTCGAGGTCGACCGACCGGGCGAGAAGGTGTTCCTGACCGCTACTCCGGAGGCAACTGACGCCGGCGTCTACGCGATCGGCGTCTCTATGGATCAGGCGGGCAAGGTGGTTCTTCCCGCGCATCTCGCCGTCTGGGAGGGCGCAAAGCTCTCGGTCAGCATGTTCAAGGGTATCGCGCTTAATCTCTACACTTTGGCCCATGACGCCATCGTCGGCGAGGCGGACTTCTCGCAGGTCTCTGGACCTGTCGGCATTGCCCGGCTCGTTGGCGACGCGGGTAAGCTTGGGGTCGTCTACCTACTCTCGTTCACGGCCTTTATCTCGCTCAACCTTGCCGTGCTCAACCTCGTGCCGTTTCCGGCGCTCGACGGAGGCCGCATCCTCTTCGTTCTCATCGAGGCGGTAAAGCGCTCGCCGATCAAGCCCGTCATCGCTAACTGGGCGAACACCATCGGCTTCGGGCTTCTCATCCTCCTCATGCTCTTCATCACGTATCGGGACATCGTGAAGCTGTTCCGCTAAGGTCCGCATGAGAATCGTCGAGACAGAAACGTTGATCATTGGGGCGGGTCCCGCCGGTCTTGCCTGTGCCATGGAGCTTTTCGACGCGGGCAGGGGGTTTGTCGTCGCCGAGCGCGACGACATACCTGGCGGTCTCTCAAAAACGTACTCGTTCGCCGAGGCTGACGGATCGATGTTTTATACGGACAATGGGCCTCACAGGTTCTTCTCCAAGAACCCTCGTCTCTATGACTTCATCGGCGGCGTCCTGGGCGATGACTGGATTGAGGTGAGGCGGCAGACGCGGCAGTATATCGGGGGTAAGTACTACTCGTACCCCATAGACGCACTCCAGGCGCTTCGCAACGTCGGACCTTTCGAGGCGTCTCGCATGCTTGCGAGCTATGCGTGGGCGAAAGCGCGTTACGGTCTCTTTAGGAAGCGAGTCTCAAACTTTGAGCAGTATGTCGAGGCTCACTTCGGCAGACGCCTCGGTCGCTTCTGCATGATTAACTATACGGAGAAGATATGGGGCATTCCCGCTTCTACCATTCATACTGACTGGGCGTCTCAGCGCATTGCGGGGCTCAACGTGGCAAAGCTCGCGCTGTCCCTGCTTCGCAGGGTGTTCGGCCTCCGTTCGGGAAGGGGCGTCGCGTCCTTGGTCGACAGTTTCTATTATCCCCGCAACGGATCGGGCCAGGTGTACGAGGTGATCGTCGACAGGCTTCGCGAGGGAGGAAAAGAGATCCTTCTGGGTTGGGAGGCCGTTCGCATCGGCAGGAGGGGGAAGGGGTTCGAGGTCTCGCTCGTCAGGGGCGGCGAGGAGATCGTCGTGAGGTGTTCGAACGTCGTTCAGTCCATGCCGGTGAGGCAGGCCCTCGCCGCCCTCGACCCGAAGCCCCCTCGCAGGGTTCTCGACGCGGTCTCGCGCCTCTCGTACCGAAGCCAGGTGTATCTTTTCATAACCATCAGCAAGCCAACGCTTACCGCCGACCAGTGGATCTACTTCCCCGAAAAGGACGTTCCGTTCGGCCGCGTGAGCGAGATGAGGAACTTCAGTGCGACCATGTCCCCGGAAGGCAAAACGTCCCTTTTCGTAGAGTTCTTCTGCACTGAGGGCGACAGGGTGTGGAATTCTTCCGTTCATGAGCTTATGGCTGTCTCGATGCCGCATTTTGAGGCGATGGGATTGTTCTCTGTCTCTGAGGTCATTTCCGCCAGAATCATGAGACAGGGGGATGTGTATCCTGTCTACGATCTCGACTATGAGTCGAGGGTCTCTGTGGTTAGGACCTATCTTGATTCGATGCGCGGCTTCTTCGCCGTCGGCAGGCCTGGCAGGTTTAGGTACAACAATCAGGACCACTCTCTCGAGATGGGCATGCTCGCCGCGCGCGGCATCATAGAGGGCACGAGGTACGATTTTGATTCCGTGGGCTCGGGGAAGGGGTATTATGAGAAAGGCTTCCATGGCCGATAGCGTCTCGCGTATGAGAAACAGAGTCACATCACTGCTTAAAAGGGCGTATGCCCACCTGAGGCGAGAAAAGTCGGCGTATCTCCTCATGCTCTTGGCGGTGGTTGTGTCGGTCTCCCTGAGGCTTCCGACCATCTGGTCAGAGAGTCCGAGAAACGCCAACTGGCTTCATGCCGTAATGATGAGGCACGCAGACATATTCAGAGAGGAGCCCACTTTTCGGAACCTCTTCGCGCCACCTCTCACGTACCCAGGGGACGCCAACGGGTTCATAGACAACAATTCAGCGAACGAGAGCGGGAGAACCGGCTTCATGTCCTCGGACGGCAGCTATTATTATCTGTCGTACCCTCCTTTTTCCTTTATGCTCGCGGAGGTGTTTTTCTTTTTCGTGCGTGTCGACCTGACACTCCTCAACATGGGGCTGTTCGCCATGTCGGTGCAGGTGCTCACGGCCTTCGTTCTCTTTGCGTTCGCTCGTGACCTGACCAGGTCGTCTGCCTGGGGAGTTGTGGCCTTCGTTCTGTACATGTTCATCGGTCCTAGCGCCGTATGGCACATGTCCATGTATTTCTCGGATACGGTCATTCAGCCCCTTTTCGCTCTTGCCGGGTATCTTCTCTATAAGGCGCTCGGCGCACCATCTCGAAAGTTTACCTGGCTCTACGCGGCAGTCGTCTTCTTTGCCGCCTATACCGATTGGCTGGGATACATCTGCGCCGCTTCTATAGGCCTCTACATCTTGTTTTCTGGCAGATACAGAATCCTTCGGGGAATGTTCTGGGCGAGCGTAATCGCCCCGACTGCTGCCCTTGTCGTCACGCTTGCCCAGTACGCCTCGGTGATCGGATTCTCGCGCTTCGTGTCCATATTCATCGACAAGTACGTGAACAGCTACGCCTACGGGGACACGTCGCTTCTCAACGCGCATAAATTCTCGAACATACTCGACCACTATTCCATGGTCGCGCCCCTTCTCTGGATGCTTCTCGCGTGCGCCGTCACGATTGCACTCTCCTGGTTTCTCGCGCGGCGGAATCGGCAAGAGGTGTCTGGGGAGATTGGCTGGAGCAACGCCGCGACGGTGGCTCCCGTTTTCTTTGGTCTCGGACTGCCGTTCGTCGTTCACCACGTCGTGTTCTTCCATTGGACCTCACATGTTCCTCACGGGTTTTCCGTGCTCAAGAGCCTCCCGTTTATCATCCTGCTCTTCGTCCTTTTAGGCCGTATCCTGTGGGGGTGCTTCCTGGGGCGAAACTCCTGGGTGAGGCTCTCTTTCGCTCTTGGACTGTCGATGATTTTCCTCGTATGGGGGAATTACATGCTGTTCGGCAACTGGTTCGCCCAGAGGGCGCCCGAGGGTTACGAGACGTCATTTTGCGATGTGGGGAGGGAGATGGGGGAGAGGGCCGGCAATGACGCCGTCATCTTTCTCATGGACGAGAGGGCTCCGGGCAAGAGACACTGGTTCCCGATAAACCCGATTCCTGTCTTCTGCTCTAAGAGGAACATGGCTGTCTACGAAGGTAGGGAGAAGGCGCTTGAGCTTATGAAAAGGAACGGCTCCTCTGAGGGCGTGGTATTCAGTCTTGCGTATTTTGATCAGGAAGGCTTGTCGATCGTAAAAGAGACGAGGTTTTCCGTCCCGAAGTAGATGACGGGCCTCAGGTAATTAGTAACTTGACGATGATCCGGTTCCTCCGGCGTCTGCCTCGCAGAGTACTCCGTTGGTTCCCGTGTTCGTCAGCGTACTTCCTCCGGGGCAGCTGGTCGCGTTTGCTATGGTGAAATAGATGGTCGCGCGGGTGCACCTTCCCGAGGATACCGTGTTGCAGAAATAAAGCGGTCCGGCGTACGACTGGCCCGAGATGGTTACGGTCGGGTTGGTCGACGCCCTGCGTACGTAAGTTGTCGTAAGCGAGGAGAGGTCGCCCGCGGTGCTTGGGGCAAGGGTTGTCCCCGCAAAGGAGCAGTTGTTGTTGCCGAGGCAGTGGTATGACTGGTTCCCTGGGTAAGGGAAGTTGCCCGAATCGGTGGTGAACATCTGCACCGCGGTCTGGAGGGACCTTTTCTCGGCGAGCACTTTCGCGTTTGCCGCCCTGGCGCGCGCCGTGTTCACGCTCGACAGTACTACGCTCGAGAGGAGGGAGATGATCGAGATGACGACGAGGAGCTCGATGAGGGTGAAGCCTCTGGCCCTGCTTCCGTGTGTGTTCATGCGTAAATTGTAGATGAGAAGGGCGAGAAAGAAAAGGCCGCGAACCCGAAGGGTTCGCGGCCGAATGGCGCATCAGCCTCTGCTTTCCCGAACGCCCATGAGCCAGTTCGACGCGTGATACGTGACGACTGACAGGGCGATCCAGGCCAGCGCCCACATGACGTCGGGCGGATGCTGCGCCAGGGAGCCCGCCGCCTTGAGGAGGCAGACTCCCGACACGATGACCGAGGCGGCGGCATTGAAGAGCCGTGCCGCGCGCCTGGTCTGGAGAAACTTCGCGAGTGATTTCATTGAGCGACTCAATTAATATATTACCATATTTATCAATAAAAAGCAATAGGTTTCTTGACCCATCGGGGTCGATGATTCGCTGAGGAGAGCGACCTTTTAAAAGCCGAAAATATGGGCTATTATGGGGGCATTATCGACCGTAACGGCCCTGCGCCACACCGTAAACCCATGCGATCCATGCGACAAAGCCATCTTTTCACCAAGACCCGCAAGGAGGCGCCCAAGGACGAGGTCGCGAAGAACGCGCAGCTTCTCATCCGCGCGGGGTACGTCTACAAGAACATGGCGGGCGTCTACACGTTCCTGCCCCTCGGTCTTCGCACGCTCGAGAAGATTATCGGCATCGTCCGCGAGGAGATGAACGTCATCGGCGGACAGGAGCTCTCGATGACGGCGCTTCAGGACAAGAAGGTCTGGGAGAAGACCAATCGCTGGGACGACGCGGTCGTCGACAACTGGTTTAAGACCAGGCTCAAGAACGGTACCGAGGTCGGTCTCGGCTTCACGCACGAGGAGGCGCTCACGTCCCTCATGAAGGACTACATCCAGTCGTACCGAGACCTGCCCCGCTACGCCTACCAGTTCCAGACCAAGTTCCGAAACGAGGAGCGCGCGAAGTCCGGCATCATGCGCGGGCGCGAGTTCGTCATGAAGGACCTCTACTCATTCTCGAGGAGCAAGGAGCAGCACGAAGAATTCTATGCCAAGGCAGCCAAGGCCTACGAGAACGTCTTCGCGCGTGCGGGCCTCGGCGACAGGACCTACATGACCTTTGCCTCGGGCGGAAGCTTCTCGAAATACTCGCACGAGTTCCAGACCGTGACCGATGCGGGCGAGGATCTGATCTACGTGCACGAGGGCAAGAAGATTGCCGTGAACAAGGAGGTTTTGAACGACGAGGTGCTCGCCGACCTTGGCGTGAGGCGCGAGGACCTTGTCGAGAAAAAGGCGGCGGAAGTGGGGAACATCTTCTCGCTTGGCACCCGATTCTCTGACGCCTTTGAGCTTACCTTCGTCGACGAGGACGGCAAGCCGAAGCCCGTCATCATGGGATCGTACGGCATTGGCCCGGCCCGTGTCATGGGAACCGTCGTCGATACCCTCTCTGACGACAAGGGTATCGTCTGGCCCGAGTCAGTCGCGCCCTTCAAGGCTCACCTCATCGTCGTCGACGGTAAGGGCGGCAAGGATGACCCCTCGAACGCGGCGAGAAAGGAAACTGATCGCCTCTACGACGCTCTCACGAAGGCCGGTGTCGAGACCCTCTACGACGACCGCGAGGCCCGACCGGGCGAGAAATTCGCCGACGCCGACCTCATGGGCATGCCGTGGCGCATCGTCGTGTCTGAAAAGACTCTGGCCGCCGGAACGTATGAACTTAAGAATCGCCGAACCGGCGAGACCTCGATGGTGACGGAGCAGGAGCTTCTCTCGAAGCTCGGAGCCTAGACTGGCAAACCCATAGCAGAACCATTCAATGATCAAGAAACTCACAGACCGCCTCTACAACGCCTTCTCCCACGACATCGGCATCGACCTCGGTACCGCCAACACGCTTGTCTACGTGAAGGGGCAGGGCATCGTCATCAACGAGCCGTCGGTCGTCGCCGTGAACCAGAAGACGGGTCGCGTGGTTGCCGTCGGCTCTCAGGCAAAGGACATGCTCGGCAGGACACCCGCCCACATCGCCGCCGTACGACCGCTCGTCGAGGGCGTGATCTCGGATTTCGAGATCGCCGAGGAGATGCTCGTGTACCTCCTCAACAAGTCGCAGAAGGAGACCAAGAAGTTCTTCGGGCCGCGCGTCATCGTCGGCATTCCCTCGGGCGTGACGAACGTCGAGGCGCGCGCCGTCCGTGACGCGACCAAGAACGCCGGCGCGCGCGAGGTTCACGTCGTCGAGCAGCCGATGGCCGCTGCAATCGGCATCAAGCTCCCTATCCATGACCCGGCGGGAAACATGGTCATCGACATCGGCGGAGGCACCACCGACATCGCCGTCATCTCGCTCGGCGGCGTGGTGCGCTCGAAGTCGCTCAAGATCGCCGGTGACCGCCTCAACAACGACATCATTTCGTACATCAGGAACGAGTTCAAGATCCTCATCGGCGAGAAGACCGCCGAGGAGATCAAAATCGCCATCGGCGTGGTCGTGCCCGGCCAGGTTCCTCACGAGGCGCCGATCAGGGGCCGTGACCTTGTCACGGGCCTTCCGCGCGAGGTGGTCCTCACTGACTCTGACATCCGCGAGGCTGTCAGCCAGTCGATCGAGAACCTCGTCGAATCCGTCAGGGAGGTGCTCGAGACCATGCCTCCCGAGATTCTCGCCGACGTCATGCATCGCGGCATCTGGCTCGTGGGCGGAGGCGCCCTGATCCGCGGCCTCGACCACCTCATCGAGGAGAGCGTGAAGATTCCCGTTCACATCGCCGATGATCCTCTCACCGCCGTCGCGCGAGGCGCGGGCATCATTCTCGAGGATGTGGAGAGGTTCGCCGATGTTCTTATACAAAACGAAGATGACCTACCTAAGGCGCAGTAACGTACAGATCAAGAGGAACCGCAGGCTTACCATGCTCGCGGGTGGCGCCGTCGCGCTCGTCTTTGCCGTGCACGTTGCCTTCCCGAACCTTTACGCGGGACTTCTCTCGCCGGTGACCTCGACCATATGGAAATCGGAGTCGACGACTCTCAAGGGCGTGAGCCGCCTCGCGTCCCTCGTGCGCTCCAAATACTCTCTCGTCGTCGAGAACGAGGGTCTTCGCCGTGAGATAGCCTCGCGCGACGCGAGCGCGCTTCTGCTCGACACGGTTAAGAAGGAGAACGGGGAGCTCAAGACGCTCCTGGGCCGCGAGCACGCGGGTCGGGACGTGCTCGGCCTCGTGCTCTCTCGTCCGCCGCTCACGTTCTACGACACGCTCATCGTTGACGTCGGCACGTCCGACGGCATTGCCATCGGCGACAAGGTATACGCCCAGGGCGAGGTGCTCATCGGCGACGTGTCCGAGGTCTTCGCCAAAACCGCCCGCGTCAGTCTCTTCTCGACCCCAGGCAGGGCGTTGCAGGTGGTCATGGGATCGTCCACGGTCCAGGCCCAGGCGACGGGCAGGGGAGGCGGCAATTTCGAGGCCCGCCTCCCGGTCGACGTGAAGGTCGCCGAGGGCGACGTCATCACCTTCCCGCACATTCGCTCGCACGTCTTCGGCGTCGTCGAGAAGATTATCGTCGACTCGACCGACTCACTTCAGACCATCCTCTTCAAGGCACCCGTCAACATGCACGAGCTGCGCTTCGTCGAGGTGGAGACGGACTCGAGCGTCCGATAGGTCGCCCCCCCCAATTTCAATATCATGAGACTACTTTTCAACATCATCCTCGTCGTCTCGATCCTCTTTATGCCGTGGTGGGTGACTGCCGCTGTTATTCTCGCGTCCTGCGCCCTCGTGCCGCGCTTCTATGAGGCCATGGTGTACGGTATTGTCATTGATGCTCTGTACGCGACGCCTGCCGGCTTTCACGGCTTTGCGTACGTTTGGACCGCCTTTTCCGTCGCCGTCTTCCTCGTGGCGGGCTTCCTCAGGAGCAGGCTCTCTTGGTAAGATACCCGCATGAACATGAAGAAGAGGACGACCATTGACCCAGACGAGATCTTCCTCGACTCAGAGAACCTGCCTGATTTTGACGTGCATCAGTTCGAGGGTCGCATCGAGAAACCCATATCCCTCTTCTCGATTATCATCCTCTCGTCCTTCTTCGTCGTGCTCCTGCTTGTGCTCGTCGGCAAGGCCTGGGCCCTGCAGGTGAGGGAGGGCGACACTTACGCCCAGATGAGCGAAAGCAACATGATGCGCCAGACCCTTATCTTCTCGGAGCGCGGGGCGATCACCGACCGCAACGGCGTGAAGCTCGCCTGGAACGCGATCAATCCAGACAACTCGGACTTCTCGCTCAGGGCGTACACGGCGGACAAAGGGTTCTCGCACCTGCTGGGGTATCTCCGCTATCCGGCCAAGGACAAGCAGGGCTTTTACTACCGCAACCATTTCGAGGGGGTGTCCGGTATCGAGAAGGAGTACAACGACGAGCTTCAGGGCGAGCACGGTCTGAAAATCGTGGAGGTAGACGCTCTCGGCAAGACTGACGCGGAGTCGACCATCAGGCCGGCCCGCGACGGCCAGAACATCACGCTGTCGATTGACGCTCCGCTCCAGGGGAAGCTGTACGAGGCCATCAGCGGCCTCGCGCAGCGCGTCGGCTTCACCGGGGGCGCGGGCGCTATCATGGACGTGCACACGGGTGAGGTCATCGCCCTCACGAGCTATCCCGAGTACTCGAGCCAGGTAATGACGGACGGAAAGAATCAGGATCTCATCGCGGACTATCTCACCGACAGCGTGAACAAGCCGTTTCTCAACCGTATCGTCTCGGGCCTCTATACCCCCGGATCGATCGTGAAGCCATACGTAGCCATCGCCGCCCTCGAGGAGGACGTCATCAGTCCGAACAAGACCATTCTCAGCACCGGTTCGATCAGCGTGCCGAATCCCTACGACCCAACGAGGAAGACGGTATTCATGGACTGGAAGGCCCACGGACAGGTGGACATGCGCAAGGCGATTGCGGTCTCGTCGAACGTCTACTTCTACGAGGTGGGAGGAGGCTTTGAGGATCAGCCTGGCCTCGGCATCTCGCGTCTCAACAAGTACTTCAGCATGTTTGGCCTCGGCAAGCCGACCACGGGAGGTATCTTCGAGGGTCCCGCCGGCACGATTCCGTCGCCCGAGTGGAAAGAGAGAGTTTTCCCGGGAGACCCGTGGCGCATCGGAGACACGTACTTTACGTCGATCGGACAGTATGGCTTCCAGGTCACGCCGCTACAGATGCTGCGCGCCGTCTCGGCGATCGCCAACGGTGGCACCCTGCTGCAGCCGACTGTCCTCAAGCAGACGGGCCTCACTATCGCGGGAGGCGAGAAGCTGCCACTCGACCCAGCGAACATCAAGGTGGCTCGGGAGGGAATGAGGCAGGGAGCTCTCATTGGAAGCGCGAGCGGACTAAACGTGCCGTACGTCCAAATCGCCGCAAAGACAGGTACCGCCGAGCTCGGAGTCTCCAAGGCCTTCGTGAACTCGTGGGTCGAGGGATTCTTCCCGTACGAGAATCCGCGGTACGCCTTCGTCATCATGATGGAACGGGGTCCGAGGGCAAATCTCTACGGAGCGACTGCCGCCATGCGCGAGGTCGTTGACTGGATGCATCTCAATGGCTCGCCGTACCTTTCCAGTACGTCAACTTCCGTGTCGCAGTAGGTTTCTTTAGGTATCGTTTATGGGCCCGCGTCCTCGCGGGCTTTATGATGTGAGCATGAGTCATCACGATACCCATGTAACGCAGGCCCAACTAGAGAAGACGCTTGAAAAGGCATTTGATGCGTTTTTCATGCGCATGGATGCAAGAATAGACGCGAAACTTGATGTTTTTGCTGTTCGTATGGAGGACATGATGGATCGAAAGATAGAGGCCTTGGCAATCATGACGCAGAGGGGATTCGTGGAGATGCGGGAATATGTTGACGCCCGGTTCGACGCTCTCGAGGTGAGAGTTGGTAATCTCGAATCGCAGATGGCCATGTTCGGTCTTTCCTCCGGCCGGTGAGGGGCAAAATCCTTCCAAAATCGCTAAAACTGTGCTATTATGTGGCAACTACACATAATTTAAGCCTTATGGACACCACGAAATACCTCACCCAGCAGAAATTCAAGGAGCTTGAGCAGGAGCTTCTCGAACTCAAAACGGTGAAGCGCAAGGAGGTCGCGCAGGATCTCGAGTACGCCCGATCTCTCGGTGACCTTTCCGAGAACGCAGAGTATCAGGAGGCCCGCGAGCTTCAGGCAAAGATTGAGGATCGCATCGCCGTCATCGAGAACACCCTCAAGACCGCCGAGATCGTCCACGAGGCTCACGGAGACCATGTCTCCATGGGATCGTTCGTCACCGTCGAGAAGGCGGGCGGCAAGGGTTCCCAGAAGTTCAAGATCGTCGGCTCTGACGAGGTGAACACCTCTGAGGGCATGATCTCGAACCTCTCTCCGCTCGGCTCTTCGCTCATTGGCAAGAAGCGAGGCGACAGCGTCACCATCCAGACCCCTAAGGGCAGCATCGCGTACAAGATCGTCGCGGTTGCTTAATCGCGCGATACATGGCTTCACTCGAAGAAATACGAAACGCTCGGTTGGCCAAGCTCGATCTTCTCAAGAAGGCAGGCGTTGACCCGTATCCGGCCCGTGTCGACCGCGACATGCCGCTTTCGGCCGCTCGCGCCGATTTTGACCGACTCGTGGCCGAGGCAAAGACTTGCGCCATCGCCGGTCGCATCATGATTATTCGCGGCCAGGGCGCGATTCTCTTTGTCGTGCTTAACGACGGGAGCGACGAGTTCCAGTGCGTCTTCAAGAAGGACGACATGGACGAGGCCTCGTTCAACCTCTTCGCCGACACGGCGGACATGGGCGACTTCATCTCGGTCTCCGGAACCTTCTTTGTCACCAAGCGAGGCGAGAAGAGCCTCCTCGTGAAGTCATGGGTCATGGCAACCAAGTCGCTCCTCCCGCTTCCCGAGAAGTGGAGCGGACTTCAGGACGAGGAGATTAAGTTCCGCAAGCGCTACCTCGATATGCTCACCAACAAGGAGGTACGCGACATGGTCGTGAAGCGATCCGCTTTCTGGCGCGCAACCCGCGATTTCCTTCTCGACAGGGGATTCATGGAGGTTGAGACGCCTGTCTTCGAGAATGTCGCTGGCGGCGCCGATGCTCGACCGTTCATCACGCATCACAACGCCCTCGATCTCGACGTGTACCTCCGCATCTCGCCGGAGCTCTGGCTCAAGCGACTCATGGTCGCCGGCTTCCCGAAGGTCTTCGAGATTGGCCGCATCTTCCGCAACGAGGGAATGGACGCCGAGCACCTTCAGGACTACACCCAGATGGAGTTCTATTGGGCGTTCGAGGATTACACCGCGGGCATGAAGCTCGTCGAGGAGATGTACAAGCACATCGCCCAGAAGACCTTCGGCACGCTCGTCTTCAACATCAAGGGCTTCGAAGTTGACCTTGGCAAACCATGGGTCGTCTACGATTTTACCGAGACGATTCTCAAGACTACGGGCATCGATGTCTCGAGGGCGAGCTTCGAAGAGGTCTGTGCGAAGCTCCGCGAGCTTAAGGTTGAGTATGATCCAAAGGGCTTCAACCTCGCCCGCGCGACCGACACGCTCTGGAAGTACTGCCGCAAGAAGATCTCGGGACCAGGCTTCCTCATCAATGTTCCCGTGTCGCTCGAGCCTCTCGCCAAGCGAAAGCAGGGCAACGCCGACGTTGTCGAGCGCTTCCAGGTCCTCATCGCTGGGTCTGAGATGGGCAAGGGTTTCAGCGAGCTCAATGACCCTATCGACCAGGCGGGACGCTTCGCCGACCAGGAGAAGCTCCGCGCCGAGGGCGACGAGGAGGCTCAGATGAACGACTCAGAGTTCGTCGAGGCCCTCGAGCACGGCATGCCGCCGACCTGCGGATTCGGATTCTCGGAGCGACTCTTCAGCTTCCTTATGGACAAGCCTGCCCGTGAGACCCAGCTCTTCCCGCTCATGCGACCGAAGAAGGGGGAGTAGGGTGTCATTTCAACATAATTCTCCGAAAAAGCCGGCTTTTGCCGGCTTTTTCGCCCTATTGACATTTCTTATAAAACAAGGCTATCTTAGGGAGAGCGTAGTAGATCCTTCAACGAAACAATCAACCCATACCGACACAATGAACGTCAGAAGATTCCTCGCGCTTCGGCGCAAGCGGGACAGGGTCATAATCGACCTGTGCCGCACATGGTCAGGGGCCGGTAACAGCCATCCCATGGAAAGTTACAACGGCCAGCTGCACGACTCAGTGTGGCGGGCCGCGCGAATCACGCTCTCGAGGTTCTGGCTTGGCTCGATCTTCGGCGACGGAATTAAGTCGCTCTCAAGCATCGGGCGATTCCTGAGCGTCGTGACCTTCATGGAACAGGTCCTCGGCCCGGCAGTCGAATCAAACCCGCGATGGGAGAGTGCCTCAGACCGACAGGCTGCGGCACGTCGCGTCGCGTTTGTCATGGCGGAAGAGATTCTCGACATGACACGGGCGACGCCTGACGACCTCGACATGGAGAGGAGGAGAATGGCCCAGGTCCTCATCGATCTGAACGCGTTCGCCCCGATTCCCACCGATGTCCGCGGCTATCTCTCGCGGGAGGCCATCGAGGAGGAGCGCCATCGGGCGCGAACCTCGCAGGAGCTTCGAGAAGAGGACGGTCGTTTCAACACGGGCGTAGCCTAATGCGGCACTTCGGCGCCGTTTCCGCAAGGAAACGGCGCCTTTTACTAAAACAAGGAGCGAGGCGACTGTGCTTTAGTTATCCCCCGGGATTTTCTTTCTTAAAAATATCTTTATGTATAGGCGTACTAAACGGCTCACTCCACTGAGCCGTTCTTTTTTGTCAGAACGTGTGGTGTCGTGATAAACGGTTGTAAAAATGTGGATAAAAATGTTTGATTGTGGGAACGGGTGTTATAAAATGTTATGTAAGTGGGAAGAAGTGGTAAATCAAATTTTCCCGCGAGAACAGCAATGCTTATCGGAGAGTACACACACTCCATAGACGACAAGAACCGAATCTCTCTCCCGGCGAAATTCAGGGAGAAGATGGGGAAGAAGGTGGTTGTGACTCCTGGTCTCGATCACTGTCTTTTCGTGTTCACACCGAAGGAGTGGGAGAAGATCTCCGAGAAGCTGTCTGAGGCATCGATCGGACAGTCTGACAGCCGAAGCTTCAGCCGATTCATGTTCGGAGGCGCCGTCGAGGCGGACATCGACTCGATTGGGCGCATCCTGATCCCGGAGTTTCTCCAGGGCTGGGCTTCCCTCAAGGGCAAGGTTGCCGTTGTCGGAGTCCAGTCCCGCGTCGAGCTCTGGAACGACAAGGCATGGGCGGCGTACAAGAAGGGCGTCGAGGGCAAGGCGGGAGCCCTCGCCGAGAAGCTCGGCCAGGTTGGAGTCATCTAATCGGCAATGCACGAATCAGTCCTTTTACACGAGACAGTGGGGGCTCTGGAGCTTGCTCCGGGCGATGTGGTGGTGGACGGCACGCTGGGCCGCGCGGGACACCTTCTCGAGGCGCTCAAACGACAGCCAGACATCTTCGTCATCGGCATCGACCGAGACGAGCAGGCAATCGAGGAATCGACCGCCAAGCTCGCCAAGGTCACCTCGCGCTTCAAGATCTTTCTCGGCAACTTCCGCGACATGGACAAGTTCATCGCGGAGGCGGCGGCCGAGACAGGCAGGACGCAGGCGAACAAGATCATCCTCGACCTCGGCATATCGTCGCCGCACCTTGATTCTTCAGGACGGGGCTTCAGCTTCCAGAAGGACGAGCCACTCCTCATGACCATGAAGCGAGACATCGACGAGACGGTCTTCACCGCCCGCGATATCGTCAACGGCTGGGAAGAGGAGGACATCGCGAACGTGCTCTACGCCTACGGCGACGAGCGCTTCGCCCGAAGGATCGCCAGGGCGATCGTCGAGGCCCGCGAGGTCGAGCCGATCGAGACCACCTTCCAGCTGGTCGAGATCATCAAGGGATCGGTGCCCGGCTTCTATCGAAAGGGCAGAATCCATCCGGCGACTCGCAGCTTCCAGGCCCTCCGCATCGCGGTGAACGACGAGCTGGGCAGCGTGAAGCAGGGGCTTGCCACGGGGCTCTCCTCGCTTGCGCCCGGCGGAAGGGTGGCGGTCATATCCTTCCACAGCCTCGAGGACAAGATCGTGAAGGAGTTCATGAGGGAGGCCGAGGCTCAGGGAAAGGGTAGGTCACTCACAAAGAAGCCGATAGTGCCGTCAGACGAGGAGGTGAAAAGGAATCCGCGTTCTCGCAGCTCGAAATTGAGGGTTTTTATAAAAAATTAGAAATAACTTTAGAAACACATGACACAGTACGTACAGGAGAAGGTCGCATACATGGAGAGGCCGGTGACCGCCTGGGCCCTCGCCGGCATGATCGCCGCCCTCGTTCTCTCGTACGCGTACTTCGTCAACGCCGCGATCGTGAACATCGTGGCGACCAAGGACATGCAGGTTCAGATTTCCGAGCTCACCTCTGAGGTCGGTAACCTCGAGGCGGAGTATCTTGCCGCGAAGTCGGCCCTCACCCTCGATGAGGCCCGCTCGCTCGGATTCGTCTCGTCGACCTCGGACGCGTCGTACATCACCAAGACGTCCTTCTCGCTCTCGTTTAACCGCTAACCCCTCCTGACGGTCATGCGCACCATCAGGACCGGAAGGCTGACGCTTATGGGCACGCTCGTGTGCCTTTTTGCGTTGTTCATGTTCTCGCGCCTGTACTACCTGCAGGTGATGCGTAACCAGGACTTTCTCGACCAGGCCGACCGTCAGTACGTGAGCAAGGGTCAGAGCGTCTTCAACCGCGGCACGATTTTCTTCAGCCCACGCAAGGGTGACCCGATTTCCGCTGCCACGCTTCGCAGCGGCTATCTTATCGCCATCAACCCCAAGCAGGTCGAGCATCCCGAGGATGTGTTCAACGCCCTTTCGGGCATCGTGAAAGTAGATGAGACGAGCCTTCTGTCTCAGCTCGCCCGCGTGAACGACACGTACCGCGAGATCGCGCGCCGCGTCGACGAGGACGCCAAGAAGCGCATTGAGGCGCTTCAGTTCAAGGGTGTAAACGCCTATACCGAGCGCTGGCGATCGTACCCGGGCGGCACGCTCGCCTCGAACGTGCTCGGATTCGTCGGCTACGGCGAGGACGGCAAGACCCTTGAGGGCCGCTACGGCCTCGAGAGGTACTATGACGACGTGCTCTCGCGCAACTCGTCAGGCATCTACGTTAACTTCTTCGCCGCCATCTTCTCGGGCATCGGCGACGCTGTTTTCTCGGACGAGAAAAGCGAGGGGAACATCGTCACCACCATCGAGCCGTCCGTGCAGGGTGAGCTCGAGGCGCGCATCGCCGCGGTGCAGAAGGCGTGGGGCTCTGACCTGACCGGAGGCATCGTCATGGATCCGTCGACGGGCGAGATCTATGCCATGGCAGTCTCCTCGAACTTCGACCCGAACGACTTCTCGAAGGTAAAGAGCGCGAGCGTGTTCGGTAACCCGATCGTCGATCGCGTGTACGAGATGGGTTCGATCGTGAAGCCTTTGGCGATGGCCGCGGCGCTCGATGCAAACGCCGTTACTCCTGACACGACCTATAACGACAAGGGAACGCTGGTCATCAACGGCTCGCGCATCTCAAACTTCGACGGCAAGGCTCGAGGCGAGACGAACATGCAGGGCGTGCTCAACGAGTCGCTCAACGTGGGCATGGCCTTCGTCACCCAGAGGCTGGGTAACGAGAAGCTCGCTGAGTACTTCAGGAATCTCGGCTTCGGCAAGGAAACCGGCATCGACCTGCCGGGCGAGGTTCATGGCCTGGTCTCGAATCTTGAAAGCCCGCGCGACATCGAGCACGTGACGGCCTCGTACGGACAGGGAATCGCGCTCACGCCGATCGCCACGGTGCGCGCGCTCTCTGCCCTTGGCAACGGCGGTTACCTTCCGGAGCCCCATATCGTGAAGCGCATCGAGTACACCTCGGGACTGCGCAAGACGATTGCCTATGACGGCTCGGAGAATAGGGTATACAAGCCGGAGACCTCCGAGGAGATCACGAGGATGCTCGTGAACGTCGTGGACAAGGCTCTTCTCGGCGGAACGGTCAAAATGGAGCGCTATTCAATCGCCGCAAAGACGGGAACTGCGCAGATGGCGTCCGAGACCGGAAAAGGGTATTATACGGACCGATATTTGCACTCGTTCTTCGGTTATTTCCCCGCATACAAGCCCCGCTTTATTGTCTTCCTCTTCACGGTATACCCAAAGGGGGCCCAGTACGCATCGCACACCCTGACTGTCCCGTTCATGGACATGACTAAATTCCTTATCAACTATTACGAGGTTCCGCCCGACAGATAATCACTTCCGCGTATGACGTTCATCAAGAATAAGCTCAAGACCGTCGTTGTCGCGCTTCTCACCGCAGAGGCGCGCCTTGCGTTGCGCCTCCGTCAGCCAAAGATCGTGGCCGTGACGGGTAACGTCGGCAAGACCTCGACCAAGGACGCAATCTTTGCCGTGCTCGACAGGTCTCTTTCCGTGCGCAAGAGCGAGAAGAGCTTCAACAGCGAGATTGGACTTCCTCTCGCCATCCTCGGCCTCGACAATGCCTGGTCTTCGCTCGGCGGCTGGGTCAAGAATCTGTGGGACGGTCTTCTCATCGCCCTCGGTGTCGGTCACGAGGGTCGCAATTTTCCCGAGTGGCTCGTGCTCGAGGTCGGCGCCGACCATCCGGGCGACATCGAGAGGGTGTCCGCCTGGCTTCACCCGGACATCGTCGTGCTGACGCGCATGTCTGACGTCCCTGTGCACGTCGAGTTCTTCGCGGGCCCCGAGGCGGTGCTCGCCGAGAAGATGTTCCTCGCCAAGGCACTCAAGCCTGGCGGGACGCTCGTGGTGAACGCGGATGATAAGCTGTTCATGAATGCCGTGCGAGACCTCGACGTGGCCAAGGTGCTGTACGGCGAGGGCAAAGGCGCCTCGTCTCGCATCCTCGAGTCGGAGGTTGTATACGACGGCTCGGCGCTCTTCCTGCCGCGCGGCCAGTATGCGCTCATTGGCTCGGACAAGTCCGCCGCCGATCACGTGGAGGTTCTCGGCGTGCTCGGCAAGCATTTGATGTACCCGCTCGCCGCCGCCCATGCCGTTGCCGGAATCCTCGGCGTGCGTGGTGACTTCTCGAATGCTTTTTTAGATCTTGAGACCCCGCGGGGCAGGATGCGCGTGCTCGAGGGCAAGTCACAGTCCGTCGTTATCGACGACTCGTACAATGCCTCGCCGATTGCCGTCACTGAGGCTCTCAAGACTCTGGGCGCCCTTGCCACGCGTGGTCGCAAGATCGCGGTTCTTGGAGACATGAAGGAGCTCGGCGAGCTTTCCGACAAGGCGCACAAGGACGTGGGCGGCGTCGCCGGCCAGACCGTCCACACGCTTGTGACGGTGGGCGAGAGGGGCTCAATGTACGCTACGGGCGCTCGCTATGCGGGTCTTGCTGCCGACCGCATCCTCTCGTTTGACGATTCTGTCGCGGCGGGCGAGTACCTCTCGAGCATTGTCCGCGCGGGCGACGTCGTGCTCGTGAAGGGCTCTCAGTCCATGCGCATGGAGCGTGTCTCAAAGGCCCTCCTTGCCGATCAGTCGAAGGCAATTGACGTCCTGGTCAGGCAGGAGTCTGAGTGGGAGAGGCGCTAGTCTCGCCCTGCGTTTGACGCCACTTCGTCGCGGCTGTTTACAGAATGTTGTCTCGGTGGTAGTTTGCAGATGAATCTGATCGTCTGAAACCACAACTACACAGGAGAAACACACCATGAGAGAATCCGGTCTCGGATCATTATCCCCCGATGCGAACAGCATCTTTGAGTCAGCGGTCTCGGCATATAGAAGCGATCTGGACAGAGAACGCGTCAATCGAGAGGAGTCTCAGAGAAGGCGCCAGGAGTATGATGCCAAGCTCCAGGCCCTGCCTCGTGCCATCGACAGGCTTCGAGCCTCGATTCCTCGTTTCGACGAGTATCTCAGGGGCGGCAGGGAGCAGGAGATCGTCGTTCGGCTCGAGGATGACGCGGATCTCGCGCTCACCGCGTGCAAAAAGCGCGAAGACATCGTGAAGAGGGGAACCGTCCTCGCCTCGTATTCCCCCGAAGGTCTGCGGAGCGACGTCGATAACTGGGAGTCATTCTCGGTGGCGCTCTTTGACGGGACCTGCGCAGTCGTTGTCCGTAGGCTTCTGAAGATTCACGGGGTCTACTTGGTCCTGCCGAAGGACAGAATGCCCGACGGTGCGCAGAGGTCTATCGACCGCTTCGTCGACCTTGTCCTGGCCTGCGTCGATGGCTCTGGTGCGGTCGTGGAGGGCGCTGCGCTTGACCTGTTCCGCGATCTCTTCACCCACCGTTCCCCATGCGATTCCTGAGACATTGTCCCGCGAGCCGCCCTCAACCGAGGGCGGCTTTTTCGTGGAAAGTTTGTGGCTGCGTGGTTCGTATCTTTACTGTGGCACACGCGGAATGGTTTCGGGCGCGGCACTGACGTTTATCCGTAATTTACGCAAAACGCATATGAACAGATACGGACCAAAGGCCCAAAAGAAAATAACCAAGGTTATGCACGAGTGGAAGCGTGGCGACCTGAAGAGTGGCAGGGGCGGAAAGAGAGTCACGAGTCGCAGGCAGGCCGTCGCCATCGGTATATCGGAGGCGCGCAAGGCGGGAGGGAAGGTGCCGAATAGGACGAGGTCTTCATAGAAAAAAGCCGCACCCGAAGGTGCGGCTTTGCTATGGGCCTGCTGCCTGAATTTCACGACTGCCTGACGGGCGTCCACTTGCCCGAGCGCGATTCGCGCTCGAAGATGCGGATATACGAGTTGGTCTTCTCCGACCTGATGCTCGCGCGCAGGAGTTCCTGCGCCTCGGCGAGTTCGGGAAAGACCGTCGCGTCTAGTTCCATGCTGAGGAAGCGGTAAAGGTCTGGACCAACCTTAAACTGCGTCTTCTCGACCAGAAGCTGTCGGGTGAGCTCATAAAGCGGTCTTACGGCCTCGTCGAGCGCCTTTTGGCCTTGGAATCGGTCGAAGAACTGGCTGACCAGACCCTTGGCCCGCTGGGCGTTGTCGCCCTGGATGAGGGTGATGTGATTCACCATCGCCACGACGCGACGCAGTCCGTCGGCGCTCGTGAAGGTCACCTGCGTGTTGAGCTTTCCGTCGGGGCCGACGAGTCGCGTGAAGACGTGTCGGGTGACATAGTCCTCGCGCTTTCTCGACGCTTGGACGGCGCTCTCGTTGAGGCTGAAGACGGTGCTGACGATCTCGTCGATGGCGCGCTCGCGGCTGGCGATCTCGGCCGAGGCGACGGCGAGCTGGGTGGTGAGCTCGTTGAGCTCGGCTTGCGCCGTCGCCATCTTTTCCCGAGAGCTGTCGCGACGCCGGGTGTGCCTCACATCGGGATCGTCAATCCAGTTGAGAATTTCATCTCGGAGCTTGGTGTCTTTTTTCGTCCCGCGATGTTTGGCGTCTGTCACGGCGAATTTTTTTACATTGCTCTTGAATGCCCGGTGTCCTTTGTTCCAGCGTCGGCGCGCGTCGCCTTCTTCCTTTATGAGTTTGGTGATTTCCGCCTGCTTTGCCTTGATCTTTGCCTGCAGTCTTTTGATGTCGGTTTTAGTTGCGGTGGCCATTGCTATCGATGTGCTTTCCGTTGGGCGACTTCCCGTCGCGGTTGGGGAGGGCCTCGTGGCCCGTGTCTGGGGAAGACCTTACCATATCAGATAAGGTTTGGGCAAACAGGTCAAGGCTTCCGCTGATTGCCGCGGGCAGGTATCCTGTATGCCAGTCTATGAACATTCATTATGAACGCGACAGGGTCGCTGAGGCACTGGAAACCCCAGAGGGAATAGAGCGTGTCGAGAGGCTGTTTCTCGACGTCGACGGCGTCGTGGGCTTTGCCTTCGACCCCATGACGGGCGACCACGAGCTGAGCGTTAGGGGAGACCCTCACGACTCGGCGAGGCTCAACCTGTTCTGTAGGATGCGGGAACGGCTGACGTCCGAGGATTACGAGCGCGCCGAGCGAGCTATCGTCATCGGCAGGGCGGTTCATCTGCCTGGCCTCGAGCACCCGCTCGTGCTTCTCATCCTCAAGGAGAAAGATTCGCTTGAGTTCTTCGAGGGTCAGGTGTTCCGTCTCGGCATCGCCATTCCGGTGGGGTCGAGCTTCAGAAGAGCCGGCAAGCACGATGTTGCCTCGGTTGCGGCCAACGGCGGCTTCCGATAAAAACACAAGGCCGTCCAGCGTACGCTGGACGGCCTTTTCATTCGCGTACAGTGCGCCTCTTATCCACAGGCCCCTATGTGCTGCTCGCGCTTATTCTGCTACGGTGAAAAGTGGGCGGGAGTTCATCAAAAACCAGACACAAAAATCAAACCATGAGGAAACTATGAACAGGTTACCGTCGCTAGACCCGGACGTTCTTGCCCTGGGTGCCTCTTCGTCCACTGCCGGTGTCGTTCCGACATTTGGGGGCATACCGGGTGTGGCGGAGAAGATAGAGAGGCTCCGGATCATCGATCCGGAATTCGATGACTACATCGCCAGCATTCCCACCGTAAGGGTGTTCGTCAATGAGGATCATCTCGCCCTCAAGGGCAAGATTCTTCTGTCGCACATCGACGAGGAGGGAGGTGGTCGCGAGGCTGCCATCATCATGGTCGAACGGGGGAGCGGCGTTAAGTCCGCCCTCATCTTCGTTCGCAGGCATGTAAACGGATACGGTAACGAGTGGGCCATTCCAGCAGGCCCCCTCAGCCCTGGTCTCCAGAAGTGGTCGAGCAAGGCCGTTATCGAGCTCAATGACTCCGAGCTCGGCAGCGTCATGCTCGCCCTCTATGGATACAGGTCACCCCATTAAATTTTCGCGGGATTTGATGTGTTCAGCCGGTTGGTCGCATGCGACCAACCGGCTTTTTATTACGGTCCTTATTGCTTGGGTTCACAAAAACGAAAACCGCGCCAGTACTGGCGCGGTTTTCGTTTT
Organism: uncultured bacterium; assembly: GCA_966243015.1. Lineage (GTDB taxonomy): Bacteria > Patescibacteriota > Minisyncoccia > Phycocordibacterales > UBA6065 > UBA6065. The sequence goes on from CBIMES010000001.1 coordinate 201,131, forward strand.
TGTGACCCTACAGGGAATCGAACCCTGATTTAAAGCTTGAGAAGCTTCCGTCCTAGCCGTTAGACGATAGGGCCGTGCGAAATATACTACAGTAAAACCCTAAAATGTTCAATATCTCGATGAAAAAGGGCCCGCCGGAGTGCGGCGGGCCCTGAAGGGTGGACTCTATTCAATTATGTCGCCCAGTCGACGGCGTTCCGCGCGGAGCTGGTCCCCGAGGTCCTGGATGGTTGCCGAGGACCTGAGGAGGTCGATGTCGCCGAGCCGTGAGAGCTTTGCGCGGAGGTCGCCCAGACTGTCGATGAGGGCGGTCGTGTCGCGCCTTGCCTTTTCGTCCGTCATCTGGCGCAACGAGTCTTCGAGCCCGGCGACAATCCCTCTGACGAGGGTCTCGCCGGCGTCGGCCTGCTGGGTGATGTCCGACTGGGTCCTTCTGAGGGATTCTGACGTTTCGTCGAGGCGCGAGATGGCTGATGTGAGTCCTGAGAGGTCAATGTTCTGGAGCATGGGTGAGGGTGTTCTGCTATATATTATACCACTTTTAAAATAAAAATCAAGTATAGGTCGGACCGTATCTTAGAGGGCGCTCTGGGGCCGCGCCGTGATAGTATTGAAGGGTCTGTTATAGAGTAATAAATTGCCACTTATGTATATTTTCCTTATTGTCCTTGGCGTCATCGTCCTCTGGGCGGTGCTTGCCTACAACGGCTTCGTCCGCAAGGTGAACCACGTGAAAGAGTCGTGGGCAGATATCGACGTGCAGCTCAAGAGGCGCTATGACCTGATCCCGAATCTCGTCAACACGGTGAAGGGCTACGCGACCCACGAGACCAAGACCTTCGAGAGTGTCACCGCCGCTCGCTCTGCGGCTATGGGCGCTGGCGGCGCGCACGACAAGGCGGTCGCCGAGAATCAGCTCGTCGGTGCGCTCAGGTCCGTTTTTGCCATCGCTGAGGCATATCCAGAGCTCAAGGCCAATCAGAACTTCCTCGAGCTTCAGCGCGAGCTCTCCGACACCGAGAACAAGATTCAGTCCGCCCGACGCTTCTACAACTCGAACGTCATGACCCTCAACACCGCGGTCGACTCGTTCCCGGGCAATGTCATCGCCAAGAACTTCGGATTCGCCAAGTCAGAGTACTTCGAGCTTACCGAGGAGGCTGCAAAGCAGCCTGTTGAAGTTAAGTTCTAAATGAATCTCTACACCCAACAGTCCCACAATGTCTGGAAGACCTGGACTCTCATGTCCGTGTTCTTCATCATGGTCATGGCGCTCGGTTTCGTGTTCTCGCGCGTGTACGGTAACGTGAACTTTCTGTACGTCGCTGTACTCCTGAGCGTCGCCATGAACGTCGCAAGCTACTGGTACTCGGACAAGATTGTCCTTCGCATGTCGGGCGCGAGGGAGGCAAGCCGCGACGAGCATCGCGAGCTCTGGAACGTCACCGAGAACCTCGCTATCGCGGCAGGCCTGCCGATGCCTCGCCTCTACGTCATCGAGGACGAGGCCCCGAACGCCTTTGCCACGGGCAGGAACAAGGAGCACGGGGCGGTGGCCGTCACGACGGGCCTTCTCGCCGCCCTCGACAGAAGCGAGCTTGAGGGGGTCGTGGCGCACGAACTCGCCCATATCGGGAATCGCGATATTCTCCTTCAGACGGTCGTGGTTATCCTTGTCGGTTTCATCACCTTGCTTTCTGACTTCTTCATGCGCATGGGGTTCTTGAGCAATAGGGACAACGACAGGGGAGGCGGGCAGGTGCAGCTCATTATCACGATCGTCGGCATCGTCCTCGCAGTCCTCTCGCCGATCGTCGCGGTCATCATACAGCTCGCCATCTCGCGCAAGAGAGAGTTTCTCGCCGATTCTACGGGCGCGCTTATGACAAGGTATCCCGAGGGTCTCGCGAGCGCGCTTCGAAAAATTGAGGGTAGCGGTCTCCGCATGCGCAAGGCGAATCACGCCACGGCACACCTCTTTATCTCCGATCCCTTTACGGGCGAGGGTAAGAAGGTCGGCTTCCTGACCAGGCTCTTCATGACCCATCCGCCGACCGAGGAGCGCGTGGCGGCCCTTCTGGGAGGCGGAGGTGCGGTCCAGACAAAATAATGTATACTGACGGTATAACCCTATTCACGAAACTCATGAAAAAGATACTCATCGGAATTGTCGTCGTCGCAGTTGTCGCCGCGGGCGTCTGGTTCGCGACCAAGGGCGGCGCGACCGCCCAGATCACCGGTACCGCAAGCTACTCTGACCAGGTGGATCTCCCTGCGGGAAGCGCCGTCGAGTACGTCCTCATCGACGTGTCGGAGTCGGGCGTCGACTCAGAGACGCTTGCCCAGAAGACCGTCATCACTAAGGGAGAGGGCTCTCCGTTCTCGTTCGTCCTCGAGTACAACCCAAAGGATATCAATCCGCAGGGCGAGTACTCTGTCGGTGCCCGCGTCCGTGTGAACGGCAACATCTGGTGGACCAGCACCTCGAACACGCTCGTCATAACCAACGGTCACCCGACCGAGGGAGTCGAGATTAATCTCGTGAACGTTCGATAGTTTTCGGTCTTATACGTCAAGGAAAAGCCCCGCCATTCGGTGGGGCTTTTCCTTGCTGGCCTATATGCGAGCCTTGATGATGCGTGCCCAGGCTTTAACGCGGGAGATGCCGTATCGTGGGTACTGCTTTCGGTGCTTTTTTATGATCTCGAGATGCTCGGTCGCGGCCTTGAGCTTTCTCTCCTTGGTGATGCCACCGCCGTGCTCGCGGTACCCTGTGGTGTACTCGGGGAGGTTGGCGAGGGTGCCTTGTGTGCCCATCTTGAGCCAGAGGTCATAGTCGTCGTTCACGCGATACGTCGCGTCGTATCCGCCGGACGCGCGGGCGGCGTCGAGTCGGTACATGATGCTCGACTGGGCGAACTGGTTGCGAAGGAGGAGGTGGTTTCGGATGCCGGCGTCAGTCGTCTCGTACTCGAATCGGCCTATCTTTGAGTCTTTCTCATCAATAACGTTGACGAAAGTGCCGACCGCCACGCAGTCGGGATTCGCGGTCATGTGAGCGACCTGCTTCTCGAGCTTTCGGTCGTCGGACCACACGTCGTCACTGTCGAGCACGGCGACGTAGGTGCCGCGAGCGAGGGTGAGTCCCGAGTTTCTGTTCTCGGCGATACCCTTGTTCTCTGCGTGACGGACATAGGTGACGCGGGGGTCAGTCGCTGCGATCGCCTTCACGACCTCCTCGGTGTTGTCCGTCGATCCGTCGTCGAGGACGAGGAGCTCCCAGTCGCGGAAGGTCTGCCAGAGAGCGCTCTCGAGGGCGAGGCCGATGTAGGCGGCGCGATTGTACGTCGCCACGAGGATGGTGACGAGTGGCGCCTTTCCGCTCGCGCTGCCGGCCATGTTGTTTACAAGCGTGTCCATGATGGGGGGATGAGATCCTTGTACCAGTCGTCGTTGTGCTCGTTGGCCCAGCGTTTCGGCGCGACGACGATCTTCTCTGGGTTCTGGCCGAGCCACGCGCCCCACCAGCTGAAGGTCGAGTTGGCGATGATGTGATGCTGGCAGGCGCTCATGAGGGCCATCTCTTCGGCAGGGGTCATGTCAGGCGACGAGACGAAAGCGGTTGGGCAGGGGAAGGAGAGGTTGCGTCGAGCCCATTCGATGTCGTCCGAGAAGACGTAGAGGCTCGGTACGGCCAGGACTCCGCGCACGCGGGCTCGGTCGTCCATCTTCTCTGCCACGTCCATGAGCGCTCGCTCGTAGTACTTCGCGTCGCAGGTCCCGTGATGCTCGCCGGTCGCCTTGTCGCTCACGTAGTCGCCGCGGCGCACGTGAAGGGAGACCGCGTTGTGATTCTCGGTGATGGCCTTGAACCAGTCGCGGGCCGTCGCCCCTGGCGGTTTTGCCAGGGTGAAGTCGTCGCGGATGGCCTTCTCGAAGTCCTTGAAGTAGTCCTCGGTCTGCCAGAATCCGTCGAGGTAGACGTCGCCCCTCCGGTCGAGGACGGCGGGGTCGAAGTTGATATAAAATTTCCTCAAAACCTTTGCCTTGAAGAGTCTCCAGGCCTTTGAGATGGAGCCAAAGGGGTATTTGATACGCAGGATTTCGTCTGCCGAGGCGAGTGGGGCATCGACGTTGAACGAGCGCAGGTCGAAGGTGCGGACGGTCTCGCCCGAGGTGATGCGGTCGAAGCCCGTGGCGTCGAGCTTGAGGGTGCCATCCTCGCCCCGCTCCTTCATGCGCAGCGATAGGGCGCGTCCGCAGGCGTACTGGAACATCTGATTGCCGAGGCCGCCCTTGAGATTGACGATGATCATGGGGATTCTGTGGTGATTATGGCTGTATGAGGGAAGAGAGCTCAGTCGCGCGCTCGCTTGGCACGAAGACGAGGTTGTCATAGGTATAGTCGTCGCGCGTGACGTGCTTCCTGAGGAAGCCCTCGGTCGATATCTCGTAGGGGGCGTATCCCGCTGCGAGGAGCAGGTCGAATGCCTCGCTTCGGTTCTTTGCCCAGGCGCTGCCCCCGGCGACCTCGAGAGTGACGACCGGTCGTCCCGTGCCTGGAGTCGCGAGCAGGTCGGTCGCGCCGCGGAGCACGCTTGCCTCGAAGCCCTCTGCGTCGATTTTGAGGATGTCTGGTCGGATGGTTTTCTCGGCGCAGTACTCGTCGAGGGTGAGGCTCTGCACGGTGGTCATGGTCGGCTTTCGCGACATCTCGGGCGCGCCGTCAGGGTGCGCGCTGTTGTACGCGCCATATCCCGCGCCGTAGTCGGCAAAGGAGAGGGACCTGGCTCGCTCTGACACGGCGCTGTTGTTGAGGGTGACGTTCGAAAGGCCCGCCGCGTTCTCGGAAAGGAGTCGGAACGTCCAAGGCGTCGGCTCGAAGCTGTGGACCTGGCCCGTCGAGCCCACGAGCTCGGCGAGGAAGGTCGTGTAGAAGCCGACGTGCGCGCCGACGTCGACGAAGGTCATGCCCTCCTTCGCGTATCTGAGGAAGAAGTTCGTGAGATTCGCCTCGCAGTAGCCGTAGTAGTAGAAGGTATTTCCCTCGGGCAGGTAGCATCGCATGCGGGTGCCCCACAGGGTCTTGAATGATACCTTATATGGCTTGAGGTGGCCGAGAGCCGCGAGAACATAGAAGGGCGCTGCCCTGAAGGGATCCTTGGCCAGTCGCGCGAGTCTGCCGAGGGGCCTGAGTGCCTCTCGCTCGGTGACGGTCCTTATCATCTCCTGTCGTGCTGCGTCGGTCATGGGTTTATGTTGCGGCGTGAGGTGAGTTCCCGGTAGAGATTCCCGTAGGCCTGTGTCATATGGCTTATATCATACCCTGTCCGTATCTTTTGTGCAGATGCAAAGGACATCGCCCTGAGCTGCGCGGTGTCGAGCGAGAGTATCCAGTCGAGGCCTCCGGCGAGGGCCTTCGTGTCCTCGTACGGGGCGACGAAGCCGTTCTCCCGATGGGTCACGACCTCCTTCACTCCACCCACATCGAATGCGGCGACGGGGAGGCCGCAGCTCATGGCCTCGAGGACGACGAGTGGGAAGTTCTCGGCGATTGAGGTGAAGAGCAGGGCGTCGGCCGCGCTGTAGTAGAGGGCGAGCGTCTTCTTGTCGCTCACATGGCCGACGTACTGGACGAGTCCCTCGTTCGCGTGATCGCCGAGGTTGCCCACGCAGAGGAAAAGGGTATCGCCGGCGTTGGCGAGGGCGGCGCGGTCAATGATGGCCTGGGTGTGCTTCCAGCCCTTCCAGGTGTTGTCCTTGGCGTCGACTGCGAGGAAGAGGACAATCTTCTTGTTCTGGGGCAAGCTCAGGGCTGTGCGGGCCCCTGCCTTGTCGGTTCGGGTGAAGGTCGCGGTGTCGATGCCGTTTGGGATGAGGCGAATGTCCTGTGTCGCGAGTGTTGTATTGCGTGCTCGATCCTCGAGCCACTTCGACGGGGTCACGACGTGGAAGCGCGACGACTCGTAGATGCGGTTCTTCCAGCGGGCGAGGCGCGCGCTGTTGTCCCAGAGGATGCGCGGCGCCACGTCCTTGCTCGGGCAGACGTACAGGCTGTTTGCCATATTCGTTCCCTCCATCGTATAGGCGCAGTGCGGGGTGAGAGCCCACTCGTCGTGCAGGGTCCAGACGACGGGTTTGAGCGCCGACATCTTTTTGAGCGTGCCGAGGTTAAAGAAGCGGCCGTGCAGGTTGTGGCAGTGAACAATGTCTGCCTCCTTGAACTCCGGAGTGTCGAGAATCCAGTCGCTCGAGAGGAGGCTCTCGGTGGCGAGGAGGAAGCCGAGATACCTTCGCCATGCCTGGCGGGGAATGACCTTCACGCGCGGATCGTCGCTGCGTTTGTCCGCCACAAACATTGAGGTTGTGTGGCCGAGTGATTCGAGGTATGACTTGAGCTCCCACGACACCTTTGCCGCGCCGCCCAGTATGTCCGTCGTTCCTATGAAAAGTACGTTCATGATCGTGCGAAGAATTTTTTAAGGCGAGGCATCACTCGACTTTGCCACGCGTAGCGAATCCTGCGAGCGAGGGTCGCCTCGTAGATGGTCTTGAACAGATACGCGTCGGCGGCGTCGTCGGCCTCGATGCGATTGGGGTGCACGAGGGGGTTGTCGATTGGTGACGCCTTCTGGTCCATGTCACGCTCCGCCTTGGCGGTGTGCGTTGAGTCTGCGCCAAAGCCGATGTTCTGGACGAGGTTCACGTTCGGGGTTATCGAGAGCCCGTTATTGTTCCAGAGGGCAAAGACCCATTTCGCGTCCCACGGCGTGCGCGTGCCGTTTCGGAGGCTCTCGAAATGGCTGAGCCACTGCCTCTGCTCCTTACCGTGCGGGCGGATGCGCGCGGCCGCGCCCGAGGCGATGAAGGCGGGCAGGGCGGAGAGCTTGGTGTCGTACAGTTTCCACGCGCGTCTCCAGGTCGCCCAGCCCCAGGTGTTTGGGTATCGCGAGAAGTAGTAGCTTGCCTCGCCCCTGCGTCGGCTATTCTGGAAGTTGTTGCCTGACACCATCATCACCCGCGCGTCGTTGCGGTAGCGGGCGAGGAGGAAGGCCGAGAAGCGGAAAAAGTCGGGGTGCGGGACGCAGTCGTCCTCGAGTATGATGCCCTCCTCCACGTTCTCAAAGAACCAGGTGATGGCCCTCTCCATGGCGGGGTCTACGCCGAGGTTTGCGTCCGAGAAATTTGTGCGCACCTCGCACGGCCACGAGACGGCGGTGGCGACGGCCCGCGCCTCGGCGCAGCGGGCGGCGTCTGTCGGCACGTGCGCTCGTGGGCCGTCTGCCGCGACGAAGAGCCTCGTCGGGCGAATCTCCGCGAGGGCCGTCATAAGCGCCCTGACCTTGTCCGGTCGGTTGAAGATGGTAATCAGGATGGGGGTGTTCTCCGCGAAAGTGCTCATGTTGCTTTGCTGTGTTTATACGGCGCTGTCGACGATGCGCTTGCTTACCGCCACATAATTCTGGTACATGAAGTTTTCGAGCTCCGGTCCGTACCTTCGGGTTTCAAGGCCCTTCTTCGTCATCTTGCACACGACGAATCCACGCGCCTCAAAGAAACGGAATAGCTCGAGAAGGCTCGTGTGTGAGTCTAGGTTCGCGCCACCGTACTCGAACTGTATGAAGTCAACGTTGTCTCCGCTCAGGAAATCGCCAAATCCCGAGAGCGCTGGTATTTCGTGACCTTCCACGTCTATCTTGATGAGGTGTATTTTTTTGACTAGCTTCTCGGCTACGTATTCGGACGCCTTTCGCAGGCTGATGGTCTCGGTGAGACCCATGTCTATGCCGTAATGGTCGAGGTTCCTCTTGTGGACTGACGCCAGGCCGCTCTCATCGGCGTCCTTGAAAAGGGTTGCTTCGCCATTCTCGTCTGACAGGCCGAAGTTGTTGAGAATCACGGCCTTACGCTCTGGGGTGTGTTTTGGCAATGTCAGGAAGCGCATGGATGAGAGCCCCTTGAAGCAGGTTTTCTGAGGCTCAAAGAGGTGGGCCGATAGGCTTTTGGCGCGCGTCGCACTCAGAATCATGCTGGTGTACTCTCCCTTGTTCGCGCCGATGTCGAAGAAGACGAAGTCTGCGTCTGCGTACAGATCGCCCAGTTTTCTGGCGAATGCTAGCTCGCCGTTTTTCTCGAAGTTCCCGTCTCCTGTGTTCTGGATCCTGTAGGCAAGGCCGAGTATCTTTCTCTCGAGCGCGACTCTCACGGCTGACGGCTTGCGTATCAAACTTTTTTTCATGGCTTTTTTGTTATTTTCGGTACGTCGTAGGAGTGGAAGGAGAGTGACTTGGCTCGAGGGAAGCTTTCGCCGAGGTTTTTCCTGAGTCGGTCGAAGTCCGTTCTCGGCAGGGATTTATTGTAGAAGGGCAGGCGCGCGACTTTCTCCGGGTGTCTGATAGCCATCCAATTCGAGTACGTCTCAAACTCGGAGAAGCACGAGGGCTTCGAGTAGTCGAGATTGTCGAGTATCGCCCGTATCCAGGGTCTGCCGTGGATGCGCTCCATCTCTTCCCTCATCTCGAGAACCATGTCTGTCTCGAACATCATCATGTGGCAAATGGACGAGGTGCTATTTTTGACAGGCATTTTGAATATCTTTTCGAACGCCTCCATATAGGGCTCATGCCACTCCGCACTCTCGAGGAAGACCGATTTGCCGTCCTTGGTAAAGGAGTGATTCCTGACCAGCACCGTATCAGAGTCTATCACGAAGTACCGTCTGCTCTTGGCGATGTCGGCTGATTTGAGCTTGAGGAGCTGCTGGAGGATCCAGCCGCTGAGGTCCATGCCGTCTCTCGTGTAGGTAATTGATTTCTTTACCCCTGGAAGGAGTGAGTCCTCGGGCACGAACGAGCACCCATTCTCCTTGCAGAAGGCCTCGAGCACGGTCGAACGTGGTCCTATGATGTGCACCGTGCCTATTTCCGCGCACACGAAGGAGAGTGACTCGACAGAGCTTCTGAGAAGATCAAAGTCTTTGGTCGCGGTTGGTATGACCACGTCGATGGTCTCAGGGCCTGACTGTTCATCTTTTGCGGCTGAGAATCCAATCCTGAGCGCGATGCGCACCTTAAGCCAGACAAGGGCGAGGATGAGTTTGGGGCTATAGTTTCTGGCTGACATCAGGGCCCTGGCTATTCTTGCCTTGGTCCCGATTCTCTGAGCTATCCTCCTGACGATGCCGGAGGGGCTTGTGCGGCTGACGATGCCGTAGAGTCGATCGTTCGCTTTTCGCAGCTCGCGATCACTCGAGCCCTTGGCGATCTCACGAATGAGGGCGAGCTTGATGTGCGCCGCCTTTTTGAATTCAGTCTCTTGGGCAAGCGCCGTGAACACCTCGCGTGCCTCGTCGAGCTTTTGTGAGTCCACAAGGAAGCAACCCAGCCAGTACTGGCTGGCGTCAGGGCGCACGTCGACCGCTCGCTCTGCTCGCGCGACGCGCGCCCTCTTCTCTCGGGCCCCTTCCTGGGCGTACTCCGCCGCCCTGTCGGAGAGGGGGTTCCTGACCTTTCCCACCTCGTCCATGAGGTTCGCGCCGAACGGGAGTTTGTGCGCGTTTATGACAAGTCTCTGGGCCTCGGGCGAGAGCAGGAAGAGGAACTCCTCGAGAACCATGCGCCAGTTGCCGTTTACCCTGCCTGAGTTGTACTCGCGCAGGTAGTACGACTCGTGGAAGCTCACGCGGTGGAGGTAGGTCGCGTCAGGGCAGCCGTAGGCGACGAGGCCGTTGCCGAGGAACCTCCAGGCGAAGCCCTGCGTGTCGAAGCCGTGCGCTGTCGGGTACCCGCCGGCGACGGCGAACGCCCGCTTGGTGAACATGAAGGTCGAGTAGAGGGGGCAGAGCACGCCGCCTTTCTGGAAGAGGCTCTCGAGCGGCACGCGCTCTCCGGCGTAGCCGAAGCGATCGACCGTCTCTATGTTGTTCGTGTCGGTGCCCCTGAACTTCCGCGATACGTTGATGCCGACGCCGTCGCAGCCTCTCTCCCTCTGGAGCGCGAGCATGGAGGCAAGGGTGCCGTCGGCGAGCATGTCGTCGCTGTCGAGGCAGAAAATAACCTCGGCTGAGCTGCGCTCGACCGCGGTGTTGCGGGCCGCTCCGCCGCCCTTGTTTACGTCGTGGGCGAATATTTTCACCTCGGGATGCCGCGCCGCGAGGGACTGCATGACGGTCCACGTGTCGTCGGTCGAACGGTCGTTGACCATGACGATCTCGAACGAGGAAAGACCCTGCCTAAAGCACGATGCCACGGCCTCCTCGAGCGTCCTCGAGCAGTTGTAGCAGGGGATGATGATGGAGAGCTCGGGGCTGTTCGTCATATGATCTTCTTAACGAGCGAGCGGGCGAATGAGGTGAGATCACGCTTGTCTTCCTCCTCGTAGAAGCCAAAGACGCGATAGAGGGCGAGATAGGTCAGCACGCTCGCCGATCCGGTGAAGCACAGGGTGACAAGGCTCGTGGTGAGGGGAAGCCAGACCAGGCGCGCCACGACGTAGCTCGCGACGACGGTCACCATCGTCTTGAGTGCGAGCTTGAGGTAGTAGTGGGTGCGGAGCTCGATCTTGAGGTATTTGATCTCGGTGTGGTAGATCATGTACGCGATAGGCAGCACGGAAAGGAGGTACGCCCACGCCGCACCCTCGATGTCGAGGAGAGGCATGAGAATCCAAAGGAGCAAGGCGTTGAGCGCGCCTGTGACGAACGAGACGACGGTGATCATCCTCAGCCTGCCGAGGCCGAGCACGAAATTGTAGAGTGGCCCGTAGATGGCGAGCACGAAGTTCGTGACGGCGAGGATGATGAGGACGTTGGTCGAGCGGGCCGCGAACTCCTCGTTGAGCCAGTACCTGAGCACGGGCTCGGCGAAGAACACGAGCGTGGATGCCGCGGCGCTCGCGAGAATGGTGATGAGCCTGAACGAGCGGATGTAGAGTACCTTGATACGCTCGGTCTCGCCGACGGACGAAAGGCTCGCCGTAAGCGGAAAGAGCACTCCTGAGAGCGTTCCGGTAACGCCCGGTATCCTCTGGGCGACGCTGCCCGGCAGGCTGTAGTAGGTGAGGGCTGACGGGCCGAGGAAGACGGGGATGATGAGGCGGCTGAGATACGCGGACGACGTGCCTCCGATGTTCGCGAAGAAAATCCTAAATCCCGAAGAGTACAGCGACTTCACCTCGTCTCGCGACCAGCCAAATGAAAGGGTGAGCGTGTCGGGCAGGAGCTTCCTCGAGCGGATGCCCGATATGACGGCGATCGAAAGGCTGAGGGCGAGCTGGATGATGACGAGGCCCATGACGCCGTAGCCGAGCTTTACCGCCGCGATGCTTGCGCCCGCGGTGGCGATGGCGAGGCCCGTGGCAATCTTGGTGCTCACGTCGAACCTCTGGAGGGCGTTCGGCGCGATGGTCCAGACCATGCCTGCCGAGTTCACGAAGAAGGTGAGGCCGACAAGGAAGTAGAGCCAGAAGACGTGGGGGGTGAGCGATCCCGAGATGAGGGCGTGGCCGCCGGCGCCGAGCGCGACGCAGACGAGGAGTCCGGTCGCGCCGATGAGAAAGGCGAGGCTGTTAACGGTCTTGAGCGACTCGCGGAGGGCCTGTCTCTCGTTCCGGCTGTGGTGTTCGGTAATCTTGCGGGAGACCGCCGTGGACACGCCGAGGTCTACTATACCGAGGATTCCGATGACGCTGATAAGGAAGGTGTACACACCGTAGTCGTGCTCGCCAAGCGAGAAAACTATAATCGGCGTGACGAAAACCGCGATGAAGATCGGGACGATGTAGCCCGCGATGCTCCATGCCGAGTTTCTGAGTACTGCGTGCGCTCGGGATTCGGTGCTCATGAAAAATCTTCTACTGCTTGTCGCCGGTAGGGGTCGAGTACTTGGCGATGAGGGCCTGGAGCTCGCTTATGTGCTCTTCCTTGGCCTTCTCGATCTTCTTCCAGAGGCCCATGATGTCGTCGGATCCGACGGCCTCGACGGTGTACTGGTTCTTGATGCGCCAGAGGCTCTTTGACTCCTGGACCATTTGGTTCATAAGGTTGAAGACGTTATTTCGGAGCATGTGATTGAGTTGTTTATGATATGTCTTAATTCTATACCCTGAAGCCTCCGTCGACGAGGTGTTTCTCCCTCTTGGCGAGCTCGAGGTCGCTCACCATCATTTCCCCGAGGAGTTCCTGCGTCGAGGTCTTTGGTGTCCAGCCGAGCGCCTTCTTGGCCTTGCTCGCGTCGCCAAGGAGCGTCTCGACCTCCGCCGGTCGATAGTAACGCTCGTCCACGCGGACCAGGACCTTGCCGGTTGCCTTGTCCGTACCGATTTCGCCCGTGCCTGTACCACTCCAGACGATGTCGATGCCGACATGCTTGAAGGCCCACTCGACGAAGGTCCTTACGCTGTACTGTTCGCCGGTGGCGATGACGAAGTCGTCAGCCTTGTCGTGCTGAAGCATGAGCCACATCGCCTCGACATAGTCCTTGGCGTGACCCCAGTCTCGCTTGGCGTCGAGGTTACCGAGGTGAAGCTCGTCCTGGAGGCCGACGGAGATGCGCGAGACCGCGCGGGTTATCTTCCTCGTCACGAAGGTCTCGCCGCGGAGGGGGCTCTCGTGGTTGAAGAGGATGCCGTTCGACGCGAACATGCCGTAGCTCTCGCGGTAGTTCTTCACGATCTGGAAGCCGAAGACCTTGGCGACGCCGTATGGGCTGCGTGGGTTGAAGGGGGTCGTCTCTTTCTGAGGGATTTCAAGCACCTCGCCGAACATCTCGGACGAAGAGGCCTGATAGACGCGAGTCTTGTGCGCGAGGCCGCAAATGCGAACCGCCTCAAGTACCCTGAGCACGCCGAGAGCGTCGATGTCGGCCGTGTATTCGGGAATCTCGAATGACACCTTTACGTGCGACTGGGCGCCGAGGTTGTAGATCTCGTCTGGCTCGATCTCCTTGATGAGGGCGATGAGGTTGCCGATGTCCGCGAGATCCCCGAAGTGGAGCTTGAGGCGCGACGCGGCCTCTGACCCTTCGGCGACTCCGTCGATGCGGGAGGTGTTGAACAGGGAGGTCCTTCTCTTGATGCCGTGCACCTCGTAACCTTTGCCGAGGAGGAGCTGGGCGAGGTACGCGCCGTCCTGACCCGTGATTCCCGTTATGATCGCCTTTTTCATATGAGTTGTGACGACCATACTAGCACGTTTTTCAGCCATTTTTAAGCAATCTCCGCATCTTGGAAAATGCGGGGGATGTGCTATTCTGGGCCTTACCAAGCAAACCTATGGAAAAGAGCTCAAAGATTTTCGTGGCCGGCCATCGCGGTCTCGTCGGTTCGGCCATCGTCAGGCACCTTCAGAAGGAGGGGTACACCAATCTCGTGACCCGCACTCACGCCGAGCTCGACCTTCTCGACCAGAAGGCCGTCGAGCAGTTCTTCCAGACCGAGAAGCCCGAGTACGTCTTCCTCGCCGCGGCGCGCGTGGGCGGAATCATGGCTCACGTTGACCGGCCGGCGCAGTTCGGTTACCAGAACCTCCAGCTTCAGAACAACGTCATTCACAGCAGCTATCTCAACGGCGTCAAGAAGCTGCTCTTCCTCGGCAGCAACTGCATCTACCCGCGCATCACCCCTCAGCCAGTAAAGGAGGAGTGCCTCATGACGGGTCCGCTCGAGGAGACCAACGAGCCGTACGCGATCGCCAAGATCGCGGGTATCATGCTCTGCCGCGCCTACAACAAGGAGTACGGCACGAATTACGTGTCGGTCATGCCTGCCAACCTGTACGGCCCGAACGACAACTTTGACCTGAGGACCTCGCACGTCTTCCCGGCGCTCATCCGCAAATTCCACGAGGCCAAGGTTCGCGGCGACGAGAGCGTGACGATGTGGGGCACGGGATCGGCCCTCCGCGAGTTCATGCACGCGGACGATGTGGCTGCGGCCTGCCTCTGCGTCATGCTTAATCACAACGGCGACGATCTCGTGAATATCGGCACGGGACAGGACGTGACCATCAAGGAGCTTGCCAACACCATGAAGAAGGTCATCGGCTTCCAGGGCGACATTGTCTGGGACTCAAGCAAGCCTGACGGCACGCCGCGCAAGCTTCTCGACGTATCGCGACTCAGGAGCCTTGGCTTCGAGCATTCGGTCGGCCTCGAGGAGGGAATCAGGAGGACCTACGAGTGGTACATGCAGTCTCTCGAGGACAAGAAGGGGGCCCAGAAATAACATCTACATACATGAAAAAGGTAATCCAGTTCCTGACCAAGAAGAAAAATGGCCTCATCCTCCGCGGGCGACGCCTTAACCTCCGGCTCAGGGGTAACCCACGACCGTCGAGCTATCCGATCGTGACAGGTGACTCGTTCCGCGCCCTCGCCAAGCACATTTATGACGAGACGGACGAGTTTATTCCTGGCGCTGTCGCCGCGGGCGATATTGTCTTCGTCAGCCAGGCCAAGGCGCTGCGCTACCTTCAGGAGCAGCACCCGGACATTCCTGCACCGTACGTGCTCATCGTCCACAACGGCGATCAGACCTTCGGCAAGCGACATACTGACCTTTTCGACGACAAGATCATTCACTGCTATGCCCAGAACACGGCCGTCAATCACCCGAAGGTGACGCCGCTGCCGATCGGCCTCTCGAATTTCCACAACTTCGAGCATACGGACGAGCTCTACTTCACCCCGCCCTCCCGCGTGCCCGAGTCAGAGTGGGCGACGCGGAAGGACCGCTTTTTCTACCGTTTCGCCAACGAGACGTGCCCGTCTGTCCGCGTGCCGCTGAAGGCCCTCTGCGACAAGATGCCTCTTGCCGAGACCGTGCGCGAGCGCGTCTCCCAGGAGCGTTTCAAGGAGATTCTTCGTAGCTACAAGTTCCTCGTCTCGCCGCGCGGGAACGCCATCGACACCCATAGGCCGTACGAGTCGTTCCATCTCGGCATCATTCCCGTGGTTGAGGACTCCGTCGCCCTTCGCTCGCTCCGTGACCGTGGCCTGCCGATCTGGATCGTGAACGACTGGAAGGACCTCGGGGGCCTCACCGAGAAGGACGTGGCGAAAAAGTACGCCGAACTCATGGGCAAGGCAAACTTCGAGGCCATGCACATGGACTACTGGATCGCCAAGATCAAGGAAAGCCAGAAGAAGGCGCTCGCCGCCGCGTAGGTTTTCGACGTTCGGGCAAGCAAAAAGGCTCCCTCGGGGGAGCCTTTGTCTTTCCGTCGCTAACCCTATCTCGCCGTCGAGACGGGCGGACAGAAGTTCGGAGGGGCGAAGGGGGAGAGTCCGCCGGTCCGTATCAGTCTGTTGCGGAGCGCCCTTCTTCTCGAGAAGCCCGAGAGGACGGGGCTTGCCGTGCGCACGCTTCTGGCGTGCGCGGCGACCCGTCCCGCGTATTCCTTCACCCTCCTGAGGAGTTCGGGCTCGTCGAGGTTTGGCCAGATCGTCTTGATCCTTTCGAGTCTCGCCGTGATTGCGGCCTCGAGCGCCCTGCCGAACGGGTCGGCCTGAAACTCCGGGAGCTCTTTGGTGGCCGTGGCCTGGTCCACTATCTCGAAGAGAAGCCTCATGCCCTCTGTCCCGACATTCCGGGTGAAGCCCTCGTAATCGTGCCCGTGCGCCTGCTCGCCCTCGGGTTTGCTGCCCTGACGACTGTCGAAATCAAGCCTTCCTTGCGTTTCCATACGTGCCTTTCATGGTGCGTGGTTGATGTGCCTGTTTCTACCGATACTCTGAAGTGTCTATGTATATTTTGCAATATAAAACCTATTTACGCAAATAGTAATCCCCACCGAGCCGAAGCTGGTGGGGATGTACGCAGGTCCTCAGCGGTTGAAGACCTTTACTCGTTTGCCGCGGCCCATGGGGAAGTGACCCAGGAGGCGTGCGGCGCTGAGCCCATCGACGTTGTATCTATGCTGTTCTGGTGCTGGTGAAGGGGACCTTTCGGAAGGTTCCCTGGCCGAATCGAGTTCGGCGAGCGCTTGCTTGAAGCCTTGCATCAATCCTCCGACGTGAACGGGATGTGAGATGGCGTGCATGGTTCTTCTCCTTCGACCGAAGCCTATCAAACAACTCTTACGTATATAATTATACACCCAAGGGACACTTTTGTCAATATTAGAAAACGCCGCGCTCCTTTTGGCAAGTGCGGCGTTTCCAGCACATCGAAAGGGAAGAGGGTTTAGGCGAAGAGGGAGTCTACGACCTCCTTGATGTCCGCTCCGTCGGCCTTGCCCTTGAGCTCTTTGTTGATGGCCCCGATGAGCTTGCCTGCGCCGGCCTTGTCGGCGACGCCGAGCTCCGCCTTCTTTGCCTCGGCGATTTTTCTGATTTCGTCCTTCGGCATGGTTGCGGGGAGATAAGCGACGAGGATGGCGAGCTCCTTCTGCTCGCTTTCGGCAAGCTCCGGTCGACCTCCTTTCACGAACTGGTCGATCGAGTCCTTGCGCTGCTTCACCAGTCGCTTCACGACGGCAATAACCTCGTCGTCGGTGCCCTCGGTCGCCGAGGACCCCTTGGCAATAAGCTCCTTCTGAATTTCGGCCGAGACGGCTCGCAGGGCGAGGAGTCGGTCCTGGTCCTTGGCGATCATGGCTTCCTTGGTGTGGGCTTTGATGGTTTGGTGTAGTGACATGCCAATACTCTAGCATATCTGCCTCTGGTATACTTGCTTCATGAACACAACCCTTCTCGTCATTCTGATCCTCGCCCTGGTTGGCATCAACGGCGCGATTCTGTTCGTCGTCCTGCGCCGAAGACCCGCTGACGCCCCGAAGGCTGACGATACGGGACTCAAGCTCCTCCTGGACCAGATGAACGAGCTTAATCGCACCGTTGACCGCAGAATCAACGAGACGAGTCGCACTATCACGGAGTCCATGCGTGACCAGCGTAACGAGTCGCAGAAGGTGGCGGGCGAGTCTCAGCGCCTCGTCGACCAGTTCCTTCGCGAGATCAAGTCCGTGACCGAGAAGGTGACCCGCGTCGAGGAGACCGGCAAGCAGATGGTGGGCTTCGCTGACCAGCTTCAGGGCCTCCAGGACATGCTCAAGAACCCGAAGCAGCGCGGGGTGCTCGGCGAGTACTATCTCGAGACGCTCCTCAAGAACGTCCTGCCGCCGGGAAGCTTCGAGATGCAGTACCCGTTCAAGGACGGCGAAATCGTCGACGCCGTGGTGCGGATCAAGGATAAGATTATACCCGTTGACTCGAAATTCTCGCTCGAGAATTACAATCGTATCGTCGAGACAAGGGACGAGGCCGAGAAGTCTCGCCTCGAGAAGCTTTTCGTCAACGACCTCAAGCTTCGCATTCAGGAGACCTCGAAATACATTCGCCCAAGCGAGAACACCATGGACTTCGCCTTCATGTTCATCCCGCACGAGGCCATCTATTACGACCTGCTCGTGAATAAGATTGGCGCTATTACCGAGGACACTGACAACCTGATTCAGCGTGCGGCCAATAAATACAAGGTCATCATCGTCTCGCCAACCTCGTTCCTCGCGTATCTCCAGACGGTGCTCCAGGGACTCAAGGCCCTTCAGATCGAGGAGGCCGCCAAGGACATCACCAAGCGCGTCGAGGAGCTCGGTAAGCACCTTCGCGCCTATGAGGAGTATCACGATAAGCTCGGCAACAACCTTCAGACGGTGGTAAATCAGTACAACTTCTCGTCAAAGGAGCTTAAAAAAGTAGACAAAGACGTGCTTCGCATCACGGGAAACGCGGCGGGTCTCGATCCGATGCTTGTCGCGGGGCCGGAGAGGGAGGATTAGGGTGCCGCGATATCGCGGGACATAAGGCAACTTGCCTTTTTTGGGGCCCTGTGTAATACTATCGGGACCCCAGCCCTTAACAGGGCTCTATATATTTAAAGATTTTATGGCTACCACCAAAGCAAAGAAGACCGAGACCTCAGCTGATACCTTCGCGGTTATCATGACCGGAGGCAAGCAGTACCAGGTTCGCGTAGGCGACGAGCTCAAGATCGAGAAGATCACGGGCGAGCACAAGGTCGGCGACAAGCTCACCTTCGACAAGGTTCTCCTCGTCGACGCAGCGGGTGAGACCAAGATCGGCGCTCCAGAGGTCAAGGGCGCAACCGTATCTGCCGAGATCAAGGAGATCGGCCGACTCCCTAAGGTCACCGTTGTTCACTACAAGCAGAAGTCAAAGTACTTCAAGAAGTACGGCCACAAGCAGCCTTTCTTCAAGGTAGCGATCACCTCGATCGCAGCATAACAAAAAGCCCCGCTCAAGCGGGGCTTTTGCTGTGTACATTGATGGTCGATAGACTATAATCAAATTATGAATAATCGTAGGATCGGGTTCACGCTCATCGAGCTTCTCGTCGTCATAGCGATCATCGGTCTTCTTTCGTCGGTTGTCCTCGCGAGCCTTAACTCTGCCCGAGAGAGGGCTCGCCTCGCGGCGGCCCAGTCTTTTGCATCGCAGACGTATCGCGCCCTCGGGGCCTCTGCTGCGGGAGCCTGGAACTTCGAGGGCCAGTCCGCCTCAATCGCGACTGACTTGTCGGGAAACAATAACGGCGGCACGATCTCGGGTTCAGTCACCTATGTCAGCGGTCCCGTGTCCTCCTCCGTCGCGATTGGCCTCTTCTCGGACTCCTACGTGCAAATTGTCGATGATCCCTCGCTCAACATGGGCACGGGCGATTTCACCATCATGGCCTGGGTCCGCACCGCGGGCTACGTTGCCCACGGATCAGCCTGGAACATCCTTATCGGCAAGGGAGACTGTTGCATTAGCCCTGGGTACGCTATCGGGTACGGCGCCAACAATCTGCCGGGATTATTCCTCGGGTCAGCCCAGGTCGCCGTCGCGAGCACGGCAATCGGTGATGACAAGTGGCATCATATCGCGGCGGTAAGGAAGGGCACTGAAGTCAAAATGTACGTTGACGGCAGGGAAAGCGGCTCGGGCACAGTGAGCGGCTCCACGAGCGCTAGCCCGTCGTCAGCTTTGTTTATAGGGAAGGATTCAAACGGCGTGGTGAGGGCGATACGGGGATATGTCGATGATGTCGTCCTCGTTCCTTCGGCGCTCACGGCGTCAGAGGTGTTTCTCAGGTATGCAGAGAGCTCTCCGGCCCCTGTCGTCGCTACTGAGTAGTGTTCGTTGCCGGTCCTTGTCTTTGAAGGCGCGACCTCAGCGCTTCCACGAATTTCTCGGTGTCAAAGTTTCCCGCTCGTTCCCTGCATGCGCGGTCGTATCTGCCGGGGTCTCGTGCGAGGTTGTCGGAGACTTCTCTCATGGCTGCCGCGAGCCGTCGCCCGTCGACGTCCTTTACGAGCAAACCTGTCTCTCCGTTGACAACGGTTTCCCTGTAACCTCCCTTGTCAGACGCGACGACTGGCTTTCCGGCGGCCATGGCCTCGACCGTCGACATGCCGAAGTCCTCGTCGAGGGCCGTTGCGAGAAGGCCTTTTGCGCCCGCGTAGAGCGCGACAAGCTCTTCCTGGGGGACCCAGCTCCTGATGGACACGTTGGATGGGCAGATTCTGTCGAGCTCCTCTTTGTAGCCCTCGAACTGTATCGCCCCTCGCTCGTAGCTGCCCACTATGACGAGTCTTTCCTCGGGCATGAGCGACAGCGCCTCCATTTGTATCTCGATGCGCTTGGGCCGCATGATTCTGTTTACCGACAGCCAGTATCCAGGCTTCTCGTTTGTCGCGGCTGTCGGCAGCTCAAACCTTTTCGTGTCCGTGGGCGGATAGGCTATCTCCGCCTCCTTTCGATAGTATCTTCTGATGCGATCCTGGGTGTTCGCGGAATTGCACATCCAGGCCCCGACGCTTTTCGCGTACCGCAGGGTGATTCTCCTGTTCATGTGTGCCCACAGGTCAAAAAGAGGCCTCTTCCATCGGGTCTTGACGATCTCGTCTCTGACGTAATCCTTGAATTCCCAGAGCTCGTTCAGGGGCGAGTGGGCGTACCACAGATTTGGCGAGTGGTTGACGGCGGCCGACATGGCCCAGTCGCCGCATATGACGTACCTGTCATATGATTTTCCGAGGCTGAGCCTTCTGAAGCGCCAGAGCGTCGCCTGATGTCTGAAAGGGGCCTTCTTTGGCACCCGCCCGATGGATTTGACGCGAGGGAGAACGTCCCCGAATCCCATGTTCCTAATATGCCCTTCGCTCACGTTCGTCGTGTAGACGTCCGCGCCCAGGGCTCGGGCAAGGGTGAGCGTGACGATTTCCGCCCCGCCGATGTTGTCCATGAAGCTGTGGAATATGGCGACTCTCATAGCTCCTGTATGCCAAGGGTGCTTATCATGAAGGACGAGAAAATCGTCTGAACCCCGAGGGCGATGAGGGTGAGGGCGACGATCGAGCTCTTTGCGGCATCGAGCGATCCAAACCCGGACTGGGCCCAGGCGATAAAGACAGAGGCGTACACGGCCGTGCCGACCAGCGCGATCAGCATTCCGGCGACGCAGGCTCTCTCGAGGGTTACCACCCTGAGCGCCCTTTCGAAGAGGGGGCTTCTTTCACCGAGGTGCGCGAAAGCGTACGCCTTTGAGAAGGCGGAGAACAAGACGAGCTGATATCCGATGATTACCGTGGCGGCGAGGGGGAACATGGGGTGGACGTAGAAATGCATGCCAAATATAGTTGGGTCTGAGAGCAAGAACACGATAAGGCCCAGCGCGCCCGTGAGCGACAGGGCAATGCCCGGCGCGAGAAAGAGGGCGACGGGGGAGCAGAGGAGTATGAAGCGGAGGTGCCTCCAGCCGTCGGAAAAGGACCTGAGCTTTGACGCACCGGTTCTCGCCCTGTATCTCACGGGTATTTCGGCCATGCGAAGTCGCTGTTTTGCGGATTTGACGATCATCTCAGAGGCAAACTCCATGCCGCTCGTCCTGAGTCCGATTGCTTCAAACCCACGTCGCGTTATGGCGCGGGCGCCGCAGTGCATGTCGCCGAGAGGCGCCTTGAAGAGCACCCTTACCAGCGTCGAGAGAAGGGGGTTGCCCAAGAATCTGTGGAGAGGCGGCATGGCGCCCGGATCTATGCCTCCAGAGAATCTGTTGCCGACCACCAGGTCGTTTCCCTTGCTGATCTCGTCTACGAAGCGGGGAATGTCGGAAAAGTCGTAGGTCCCGTCCATGTCTGCCATATAGATAATCTCGCCGCGCGCCTCCCTGAATCCTCGCAGGCAGGCGCTTCCGTAGCCTCGTCTTTCTTCGCGGACGAGCCTGAGGCCGGGAAAGGCTCTTGCCTCCTCTTCTATAATGGGGGCGCTTCGGTCAGTAGAGCCGTTGTCGACGACTATCACCTCGGCGCTGATGCTCTCGCGCAGGATGGTCTCACGGAGTGCTTTCAGGCATTTTTGCGCGGAGTCCTCCTCATTCAGGCATGGTATGACCACGGAGACGAGCGGGCTGTTCGAAGTGGGGCTCATGTTATGATGGCTAAATGTTTCAGGTGATTATGGGCCTCGTATGCACGGCTGCCCCCTTTGCTCTGGTCTCTCTTTTTGGGGATAAGAGGAGAGGAATTCTTTGGGTCGCCCTGGGTATCCTCTCGCTTCACGCCCTCGTTGGCATCGGGTCTCAGGCCCTCGGTGTCTTTTCCTATCCCGTTGTCGCGACAGTCCATGTCTTGGCGTCTCTCGGGGCCTTGGCTTACGCGCTCTCGCGCGGTGCGGTGCGGGGGTGGTCCTTTTCCCGAGAGGGCCTCATCGTACTTTGGGCTGTGGCAATTATAGTATTCCAGCTCGCGTTGGTCCATTACGACTATTCGGGGCCGGTGGCGTCGATAAAGGGTGAATCAATAGACAGGGGGGTGAATTATCCGTACCCACTGTTCTCTGATGAGTGGGTCGCCTCGTCGCTCATCTCTCACACCGTGAAGACCGGTTCGCTCCCCCTGGCGAATTCGCTCTGGGAGGGTGAGCGGTCGGTCAATCTCCTTGTGCCGTTCCATTCGCTTGCCTCCGAGGTCTCCCTTTTCTTCGGCCTCGATCCCGTTGTCGGCGTGCCTGTGCTTGCCATCGTGTTCGGTGCGCTGGTGTCTGTCTCGGCCATGTTCTTGGCGTGGTCCATGGGAGGAGGGGTGCTTGCTTCGGTGCTCGCGGGCGTCTTCGTTCCCTTAATCACGAATGGGTCAAACCTGCCGGGAATCTGGTTTCTCATGCCTTTCGTCGTCTCGCTCTCACCGTTCCTCTGGTTTCTATCTGCGCTTTCCGTGGGACGTCGTGGCCTCGCCGTCGGGTGCGGGTCCGTTTCGGTGCTCCTGTATCCTCCCATGCTGGTTTTTGTCCTTCCCGCGGGCCTTGCCTCTGCCTGGGGTTCGGGAAATGCCTTTTTGCGACGCACGTTTTTAATATGTGGTGCCGCCGTGCTCGCGGTCGCTTCGGCGGCAGGGCTCTCGGTGCTCCTGGGGCCAGGTGATTTTTGGGCGCGCGTATCAAGCGCTGTATTCCACGGCAATCTTGATGGGGGTGTCGCCTCTTACTCCTTCTGGAAGGTGCTGCCTGGGGCGCTCGCGCCCTTTTTCGTTCTCGGCTTCTTCAGGGCGTGGGGCAGGGAGTCTCGTCACGTTGTCGCCGCCGTCATCGTCGGTGCCTTTGCGTGGGTCGCGTACTCTGTGTTGCCGGTCGTGTTTCTTATAGAGCACCCTCGCGTCGTCGTCATAACGGCTGTCCTACTTTCGGTTTTCGCCGCGTTTGGTTTCTCCGCCGTCTTGGACGGTCTTCTCGGCACTCGACTCAGGCTTGTTTCTTGTGTGGTCGCGCTGGCTCTCGCTTCCTCAGTCTCCTTTTTGTACCCGTGGGGAGACTCGTGGCGAGACCTCACGTTGTCGGTTCGCGCGGGCGGCGATGTCGTCACGGTGAGGCCCGCGGCACCGGTAAACCGCTATCTGCACCCTGATGACCTCAGGTTGTTCGAGGGTGTAACGGGCTCTCGCTTCATAGCGCCGCCCTGGAAGGGTCTCGTCATTGGCGCCGCGACGGGGAATTACCCTCTTGAGTCAAAGGCCTCCACTATTACGAACAGATACGTTCTCTATGCTGACTTCATGTCTTCTGGTTGTGATGCCAAGGCATCGATTGCCCAAGAGTGGAAGGTGTCTGTGGTCTATTCTGAGCCGTTTGATTGTAACGGCTTCCGTTCAACGGCCACGAGTTCTGAGGGTCTGGTGTTCTATCGCGTTCGTGGCTTCTAGGTATTTACTTTTTCCCCGGTGAGATGTAATCTGAAAAAGTTCCGATCGGTGTCGGACATTTCATACAACGTTAGTTCATTACAGAAGGAGAACATATGCTAGTCGCAGTCGTCCCTGCCACGTTAGACGGGGGAATCCCTCCCGTTGTCCATCAGAGCGAGGCCCATGTGCCTCAGGGTCAGAAGCCCGGCGGCTATGGTGCCAATGAATACCTCGCTTTCCTTAAGGGGAATTTGGCGAGATCAAAGGCAGAAGCCGGTCAGAAGAAAGTGCTGTTGAATCGGTCGGGAGGCGTCGTCGCGCTGCCCTCCGACGGCCTCGAAGTTGAAAAGGTGAAAGATGGTTACTGAGACAGGCTAGGACTAAATAAGCGGTCACCCTACAAGGTGGCCGCTTTTTGTTTACTCGTCCCTGATCGACTTCACCTCGAGTTTTCTTCGAAGGGCCTTCCTTCGTTTCGCCTTTACCGGCACGGTGCCCGCGGCAATGTCCTGCATGAGCTTCCGCAGGTCCTCCTCCTTGTAGATGCGGTAGTTGCTCATCGGGTGCCTGGTGGTTGGCAACTTGCCGTTCTTGTCCCAGTTGCGCAGGGTGAGGGGAGTGACCCCGAGCATTTCCGCCGCCTCTTTGATGGTGAGATACGTTCCTGACATGGTGTATAAACCTTGATAGATGAAAGTATACCAGAATTTCGGCGCATGCGGGTGAGTTCTGGTATACTGGACCCATCTAACTCACATCAACACCATGTTCAGCACAAAGAAAATCCGCGTGGCAGTCAACGGCTTCGGCAGAATTGGCAGGGCTTTCGTGAAGGTCGCCCGCGAGTCAAAGGAAATTGAGGTCGTGGCGGTGAACGATCTTGGCAACGCGGCGAATCTGGCCTACCTTCTCAAGTACGACAGCGCCTACGGAATTGCGCCGTTCGATGTGGAGGCGAAGGCCGACGGATCAGCCCTCGTCATCGACGGCAAGGAGATCAAGTTCATCCAGGAGAAAGACGCGACCAAGCTCCCGTGGAAGGCGCTCGACATTGACGTGGTTGTCGAGTCTACAGGCCTCTTCACCGCCTATGACAAGGCCCAGGTCCACATTACCGCGGGCGCCAAGCGCGTGGTAATCTCGGCCCCCGCAAAGGACGGCGACACCGCTTCTGTCCCGGGTGCGACCGTGCTCATGGGCCTTAACGAGGAGAAGATCGGCACCTGCCAGATCACCTCGAACGCGTCGTGTACCACGAACGCAGGATCGCCCCTCATCGCTATCCTCGACGAGAAGATCGGCATCGCAAAGGCTCTCCTCAACACCGTGCATGCCTACACCGCGACCCAGGCGCTCGTCGACGGGCCTTCCAAGAAGGATCTTCGCGAGGGCAGGGCGGCCGCGCAGAACATCATCCCGTCTTCGACCGGTGCGGCCATCGCCGTGACCAAGGCCTTCCCCCAGCTCGTGGGCAAGTTCGACGGCGTCTCGATTCGCGTGCCCGTCGTCGTCGGTTCTATTGTCGACATCACTTTCCTCGCCAAGCGAAAGACGACCGCCGAGGAGGTTAACGCTATCCTCGTCGCGGCCTCAAAGGAGGATCGCTGGAAGAAGATTTTTGCCGTCTCCGACGAACCCCTCGTCTCGACCGATATCAAGGGCAATCCGCACGCGTCAATCGCCGACCTCGAGTTCACCCGTGTCGTCGACGGCGACCTCGTGAAGGTTATGGCCTGGTACGACAACGAGATGGGGTACACCCATACGCTGGTTGACCATGTCATCAAGGCAGGTCAGTCAATCAAGTAAGTTATGTAAAAGGAAAAGCCCCGCATCATGATGCGGGGCTTTATGTTTCTGGCCTGGCTAGAAGGCCCGGCTGTAGCTGATGGACTTCATGCCTGACCACTTGAACTCGATTTTCTCGTGCCTGCTGACCTTCCACACGAGCCGTGACTGGACGTAGACGGTCACGTCCTGGCTCAGCACGGTGGTGTCGACGCCGCCCTTGAGGTCTCGGTAGAGCTCGTAGGTGCTGACGAACCTGTCTGCCACGTTGTAGAGCATGGACGTCTCGTCCCTGATCTTCGCTGTGAACTTGAACTGTCCGATGACCTCCATGGCGCTCGACGAGTATGAGTGCCGGGGCGCGAACTTTTTTTCGAGATCGCGCAGACGGCGCTCGGTCTCCTTCGAGACCGTCGAGTAGTCGGTGAAGACAAGGACGACAGACGCCTCGGGCCGTCTTTCGTCGGTTGGGGTGGTTTGTTCTGCCTGTTTCGGTGTTTCTGATTTCTCCTCGGTCGTCGGCTCGTAGGGATACATCTCGATGATGCGGTCCTTGGACGAGCCCGATGCCTCACTGGCTGCCGCAAGCGCTATGAGCGCGAACAACAGTGCTTTCATAATCGTGTGCGTCGTGACGTTTCTGTGCGGGGTGGGGTACTCCTGACAAAGGTCCTTTGGGTATAAGTATCTGCCTTTTGCGGGGGAACGCCAGAAGGTTGTACACATGCTCCTCGGTACGGCTCTACAGGGCCCTTGGTCGTGATAGAATGAACACATGAGAATATTCATCGCAAGCGATCACGCCGGCTTCGAGCTCAAGAGGTTTCTCGTAGAGAGGCTCTCCCTCGCGGGACACGATGTGCGCGACCTGGGCGCGAAGGAGTTTGCCCCAGAGGATGACTATCCTGACTTCATATCTCTGGTGGGCAAGGAGATATCGCGCGAGCCAAGCTCGGTCAAGGGTATCGTCATCGGAGGCTCCGGCCAGGGCGAGGCGATTTGCGCCAATAAATTCTATGGCGTACGCGCCGTGGTCTATTACGGCGGAAACACCGACATCGTGCGCCTCTCGCGCGAGCATAACGATGCGAATGTGCTCTCTCTCGGCGCACGGTTTCTCTCTGCGACTGACGCGCTCAACGCAGTCAATCTCTGGCTTGCCACGGCGTTCTCTGGGGACGAGAGGCACAAGAGGCGCATCCAAAAGCTCTATAACATCACCCATCTCTAGGCATGAGGACCAAGGGCTTTACTTTGATCGAGCTCCTCGTCGTGATATCTATTATCGCGCTCCTTTCGAGCGTTGTGCTGGCAAGCCTGAATACGGCGCGCGCCAAGGCGCGTGATTCCGAGAGGATCGCCGAGCTCAAGGCGGTTCAGACTGCCCTTGAGCTGTACCGAACTGACAACGGCTCCTATCCGTCCACGGGCGGCACCGGCAACTGGCGGGGTATGTGCTCGAACTTCAACCCGGGCGGAACATATACGACCTCAGGCGCGTCCGGATACGTTCCTGGCCTCGCGCCGACCTACGTATCGGTTTTGCCACGCGATCCCAAGGAGGTGGCCGATTCGTGCTATGTCTACACCTCGAACGGCGTGGACTACATGATGCTTGCCTGGAGGACTGTCGAGGCGAACATCGGTAACATTCCCGTCGCCTTGCAGAGGCAGAATACTTCATTTGGCTCGACTGACAGGACCTACGCGGTCTATTCGAGCGGCGCGGTCAGCTGGTAATGCGTTATACTATTTCCATGAACGACATCATTCCCGCAATCCTTCCCAAGTCATACGCAGAGCTCGAGGACAAGCTCGGCTTGATAGCCTCGCACGCGCCCCTCGTGCAGATCGATATCTGCGATGGCGCGTACACGCAGTCGCGCACATGGCCGTACCTCAAGGGCGACTTTGACCAGATCTTCCAGGACATCATCGAGCAGAACCAGGCGCTTCCGGGCTGGGAGGAGATCGACTTCGAATTCGACCTCATGGTCAAGAATGCCCACGAGAAGATCCCTGATTTCATCTCAGCCGGCGCCTCGCGCATTGTCGTCCACAAGGACAGCCTGTCCGCGGACGAGCTCGAGGGCGTCGTAAGCGACTTCGGCAGGAAGTCGGAGGAACTGGGGCCCTTTGACATCGAGCTGGGCGTCGCCCTCTCGAGCTCCGCGTCCGCGGGTGACATCGCCCCGCTTGTCGACAGGATTCACTTCGTCCAGGTCATGGGCATTGCGCAGGCGGGTTTCCAGGGCCAGCCGTTTGACCCTCGTGCGGTTGAGCTCGTGGCAGCCCTTCGCTCGGCATACCCCGATCTCCCGATATCGGTTGACGGGGGAGTGAATCTCGAGACCGCCAGGACTCTCCTTGATGCGGGTGCGGACCGCCTGGTCGTTGGTTCGGCACTTTTCAATGCGCCGAGTCTTATCGACGCGCTCGAGGGATTCCGATCCCTCTAGAGTATCCGCGGCGCCATCTCGTCGTGGTAGAATATGCACATCACATCTATGGCCCTTTCAACCAAAAAAGTTCAGGAGCTCGAGCTTCAGGCGAACCAGATTCGCCAGTCCATCATCGAGATGCTGCTCGAGGCGGGCTCGGGTCACACCGCGGGACCGCTCGGCATGGCGGACATCTTCACGACGCTCTATTTTTACACCCTCAATCATCGTCCCAAGGATCCGTCATGGGAAGGAAGGGACCGACTCGTTCTCTCGAATGGCCACATCTGCCCGGTGCTCTACGCGACCATGGCTCACGCGGGATATTTTCCCGTTGAAGAGCTCAAGACCCTTCGCAAGTTCGGCTCGCGCCTTCAGGGGCATCCGCATCGCGAGTATCTGCCCATGCTCGAGACCTCGTCGGGTCCACTCGGCTCAGGCCTCTCTCAGGCCGTGGGTATGGCACTCGCCGATCGCATCGACAGCGGCAAGGCGTCGTCCCGCCGCATCTACTGCCTGACCTCCGATGGAGAGCATGACGAGGGTAATACATGGGAGGCGATTATGCTCGCGGGCAAGGAACGCCTCGGCAATCTCGTCTGCGTCATCGATCGCAACAATATTCAGATCGACGGTAACACGGAGGACATCATGCCTCTCGAGCCGTTCGTGAACAAGTACATCACCTTCGGTTGGCACGTCATCGAGATCGACGGCCACAACATGGAGGAGATTGCCGACGCCTTCGAGAAGGCTAAGGCCATTTTCGACAAGCCCGTCTGCATCATGGCCCACACAATTCCCGGCAAAGGCGTCGCTGAGTTTGAGAGGAAGTACGAGTGGCACGGCAAGCCGCCGAACAAGGAGGAGGCGGCGATGGCTTTGGCTGAACTTAAGGCGGCCGCGAAGAATATATAAAACATGGCAATACAACCACGCTGCGATTTTTGCGGTAAGGAGCTCGTCGATTTCGGCGCGCTTCTCTTCAGCGCGCCTGACGCGAACAGCATGGTTCTCAAAGACCACGTCTGCAAGGCGTGTTACGCAAAGGTGATTGCCCTCAAGGAAACCAATTTTTAATTTAATTGCATGCAACCGCCACGATCCCGAACGTACTGGCTTCACCGCATCATCCTGATCCTCGTGTCGGGGCTCTCTGTCGTTATTCTCTTTTCCGCTCTCGGCAAGTACGGCGGGGTAGATGCGGGAGGCGTCCTGGGCTCTATCGCCCGGATGAAATACACGCCTCATGTGGCGCTAGCGGTCATGCTTATTGCCGCTTTGGTGACGGCCTACGACATGGTCGCGACGCGGGCCCGCATGAGGAGGAGGGAAGCTGAGATTGATGCCCGCCTCGCGCCCTTCCGTCCCGAGGGTCAGCAGGGCGCCCCTGTGCCGTCTCAACCAGTCGCAGGCGGGTGGTCGTGGAAGAAAATCCTCGTCGAGGCCGTAGGATGGTACGGCGCGGCGGGCCTTCTTTCAGCCTATCTTCTCTCGAGCTTCGATATCCTCCACCCGAATCAGCCCCTTTACCAGATTCTCAATGTGACCGCGGCTCTCGGTATCGTTATCGTGTCCCTGAGCAAGAAAAACTATCAGCCGGCGGTTCTCGACATCATCTGGGCGACGATCGGAACCATCTCGCTTGTCAGGATGTTCGTGTCCTAGTTGGTTGCGACGGTGTGGTAAAATGAAAACCATGATTTCTCCTTCCCAAAAACTCAATCCAAAGGTCTTCGAAAAGGACGTCGAGCAGGTGCCGATCCGCAAAGGCTTTGGCGAGGGTCTCCTCGCAGCGGGAGAGGCGGACAAGAACGTGGTCGGCCTCTGCGCGGACCTTACGGACTCGACGCAGATGAATCTCTTCCGCGACAAGTTCCCCGAGAGGTTTGTCCAGGTGGGCGTTGCCGAGCAGAACTTGGCCACTGTCGCATCGGGTATGGCGGCCATGGGTAAGGTGCCGTTTATAACCTCGTACGCCACGTTCTCCCCGGGGCGAAACTGGGAGCAGATTCGTACCACCATCGCGTATAATGACGTGCCTGTTAAGGTTGTCGGTTCGCATGCGGGCGTATCTGTCGGTCCTGACGGAGGCACCCATCAGGCCATCGAGGACATCGCGCTCATGCGCGCCATACCGAACATGACCGTTGTCTCGCCGTGTGACTCGATCGAGGCGAAGAAGGCGACCGTCGCCCTCGCGAAGACGGGCAAGCCCGCATACATTCGCCTTATTCGCGAGAAAACGCCTGTCGTGACTACCGTCGACACTCCGTTCGAGCTCGGCAGGGCCCAGGTCTTCTTCGAGCCTATAGCGGGACTGCCTGACGTGGCGATTATCGCCACGGGTGCCCTCGTCCACAAAGCTCTCGTTGCCGCACGCGACCTCGAAAAGGAGAAGATCGGTGTCCGCGTCGTCAACCTCGCGACCATCAAGCCGCTTGACGAAGACACGCTCGTTCGGGCTGCCCGTGACGCTGGCGCTCTCGTTACCGTCGAGGAGCATCAGGTCGCGGGAGGCATGGGATCAGCCATCGCCGAGCTTCTGGCCGCAAAGTCTCCCGTGCCGATTGAGTTCGTCGGCGTCCAAGACAGGTTCGGGCAGTCGGGAACTCCGAGCGAGCTCGTCGAGCACTATGGCATGGGCGTCTCCCACATTGTTGCCGCAGCGAAGAGGGTGATTGCGAGAAAGTCGAAGAAATAGGGCTTTGAATATGATTTTAAAAAGGCTCACAACTGTGAGCCTTTTTTTCTAGAGAATGACCTCTTGCTTTCTTCCCAAGAGCGCGTTCTTGATGGTCTCGGCGTCTGAATACTCGAGTTCGGTGCCGGTGGAGAGTCCGCGGCCCAGGGTCGATACCTTGATGCCGTGTGCCTTCACGAGGGGTGCCACAAGACCTTCGACGTACTCGCGGGTGTGCTCTCCCTCTGTGTTGAGGGAGAGGGCAAGGATGATTTCCTTGAGCTCTCCCGCCCGCGCCTTGTGCTCGATAATTTCGAGGAGTTCCCGAGACCTGATTTTCGAGTCAGGGTCTTTCTCGATGAGGGAGAGGGCGTCTCCGAGCACAAAATAGAAGCCGTTGTAGACATGGCTTTTCTCGATGGCGTCGAGATCGACGTCCTTGGCGACGACCATGAGCGCCGTCGTATCGCGGGTTGTGTCGCGACAGATAACGCAGAGGTCCGTGTCGACGCGCTTCTTGTCGAAGTAGCGATGGCAGGACGAGCACATGGACACGTGAGAGGCGAGATCGAGGATCTCGCGGGCGAGAGACGACCTGAGACTCTCGGGCGAGTTGAGGAGGAAGTAAACGAATCGGCGCGCCTGGCGCGGTCCGATGCCGGGGAACTTCTTGAAGATGTCGTGAAGGCGGTTGAGGCTGTCCATGGCCACTAGTATAGCAAAACCAACCCTTACTTCGTATAATGGGAACATGCATCAGACTCGTCCCTCAAGGGGCTTCAACCTCATCGAGCTCCTCGTTGTCATCTCCATCATCGCGCTCCTCTCGAGCGTCGTGCTCGCGAGTTTGGGCACTGCACGAGAGCGTGCGAGAATCGCCGCTGCCCGCCAGTTTGGCTCTATGGTTGATCGCGTTGCGGGCGATCAGGCTGTTGGTATCTGGGATTTCGACGAATGTTCGGGTGCGACGGCCAATGATAGGTCTGGCAATGGCTACACAGGAACCCTGACGGGTTCGCCGTCATGGTCCTCCGACACACCTTCAGGTTCTGGCTGCTCCATACTCTTCAGCGGGGCAAATTGGGTCGCGCTCGCTAACAGTGCCTCGCTCGATGTCGGTCAAACCTTTACTATCTCCGCCTGGATTAAGCCTGACGCTCTCACGGCGGGCTGGCAGGATGTGCTTGCGGGTGGTATCAATGACGTGGGCTTTGGCTACAATCCCACAAATGGGGGTGTCATGCGACTCACCAAGGTAAGCATCATTGATGCGACTCCGTCGCCGACAGTGGTTACGACGGGCGCTTGGCATCACGTCGCAGCAGTCTTCTCCTCGGGGTCTCTCACTTACTATCTTGACGGAAAGGAGGCGGGGAAATCGACGTTCGCCCAGACCTTTACATCTGGTCTCAAGCGCATCGGTTCACGAGTATCGCTCTCAGGTTCGTTCGCCGGCCGCATTGATCAAGTCCGCGTCTTCACCAAGGACCTGACCGCGGCAGAGGTTAATCTTATATTCGCCTCGGAGAAAGCCTCGATTCATGTCGCCTCTAATTAATTTTGCTCTTATGAAAACACGAAATCGCGGCTTCACCCTCATCGAGCTCCTTGTCGTCATCTCCATCATCGCGCTCCTCTCGAGTGTCGTTCTCGCGAGCTTAAACGCCGCAAGGTCGAAGGCCAGGGACTCCGAGCGTCTCGCTGACGCCCGACAGCTGCGAAATGCCGTTGAGCTCTATCGCAACGACAGTGGTAGTTACCCAAGCACCTCGGGTAACTGGAGGGGGGTCTGCTCGAGCTTCGGTAGCCATGGCACGACGGGATCAGGTGGCTATGTGCCGAATCTCGCCCCAACCTACATACCTGTTCTACCAACGGACCCAAAGCCGCTGGGGACGAACAATTGCTATCTCTACAGGTCGGACGGTATCGACTATATGATTCTCGTTTACGGGACAGTAGAGAACACGCCTATCAATCCCGCGCTTCTCCGGCCAAACTATCCAACGGAGCGTAACTACGCCTTCTACAGTGAAGGGGCGAGGATGTGGTAGCCTGAGTCCTTCCAAATAAATAAAAAGGGCCCCGGACGCGCAAGCGCGTCCGGGGCTTTGTGTGAGGTGATGGTCGGGTGTCGGAATCCTCACGGCTGTCCTTGCTCCCTTCGTATTGTCGGGGTTTTACAAAGGAATGAAAGAGCAGGGCGTCAGCTCTTATAAGTATAGCAGAAAATATAGCCCAAGTCAAAAACGCTAGAACCCGCCGGCACCAAGGTTGAAGTCTCCGAAGTCGGCCTTCTCGGCCGAGAGGAAGGTTGACTTGTCTGCGTCGAAGATGAGCTGGATTTCTCCGGTCGGTCCGTTTCGGTGCTTCTCGATGAGAATGGTGGTCTCGCGCGACCTGGCCTGCTCGCCGGACTCGTCCTTCTCTCGGTGGATGAACATAACCACGTCGGCGTCCTGCTCGATGGATCCCGAGTCTCGGAGGTCGGAGAGTCGCGGCTTGCCTCCTCGGGTCTCCACGGCTCGCGAGAGCTGCGAGAGGGCGATGACGGGCACGTCGAGGTCTCGGGCGAGGTTCTTGAGGGAGCGGGAGATCTCGGTGACCTGCTGGACGACGTTGTCTGTCTTCACGGACGACACGGGGGTCATGAGCTGGAGATAGTCCACGATGACGAGGCCGAGCGATTTCTCCGCCTTGAGGCGTCGCGCGATGGCGCGCATCTTGAGGATGTTGTTGCCCGGCTGGTCGTCGATATAGATAGGCGCCTTCGAGAGCTTGTCCATGGCGTCCCTGATGCGGGTGAAGTCATGCTCGATGGAGAGACCCTTTCCGGTGCGGAGCTTCCAGGCGTCGACGCGGGCCTCCGCGGCGAGCATTCGGTCGACGAGCTGCTGCGAGGACATTTCGAGCGAGAAGATGCCGACGGGGATGTTGTGGTCGACCGCGGCCTTGCGGGCGAGGTCGAGGGCAAACGAGGTCTTTCCGACCGACGGTCGTGCGGCAAGGATGACGAGGTCTGACTTCTGGAATCCCGAGAGCTTGGCGTCGAGGGCGGGGAAGCCGGTCGGCACTCCGCGGATCTCGTCGCGGGTGTTGTGGAGACGGTCGAGTCGCTCCCATGCCTCGCCAAGGGTGTCCTTGATCTCAACAAACTTGTGGGTTCCGACGGAGTTTGTGACGTTGAAGAGCGTCTTCTCGGAGATGTCGATGATCTCCTCGAGCTCGCCCTCCTCCTGGAAGCTGATCTGGCTGATAGTCTCGCCGGCCTCGATGAGGCGTCGCATCATGCTCTTCTTTTGGACGATAGACGCATAGTGCCTGACGTTCGAGGCTGACGGCACGAGCTGGATGAGCTCGGATATGTACGAGGCGCCGCCGATGCGCTCGAGCTGGCCCTGGTCCTTGAGGCGGGCGGAGAGGGAAAGAAGGTCGATCGGCTCGGCCTTCTGCATCAGGGTGACGCAGGCGACCCAGATGATGCGATGCTTCTCGGAGTAGAAGTCCTCCTCCTTTACGATGTCGGTGATCTCATGGATTGCCTCGGGACGAAGGCAGATTGATCCCAGGAGGGCCTGCTCGGCCTCGATGGACTGTGGTGGGACGCGAATGTGATCGCCGGTTCGTTTCATGGTGTGCCCATTGTATGTCATCAAGCGGACGTCAAGGAAGGGTAAAGGGAGGATAAAACTGGGGAGGGCATGTGGATAATTAATTTGATGCGGAAAAGCCGTGTTAATATCTACTATGATATGAAGCAAATAAAACGCGCGCTGGCGGGTCTTCTTGTTCTCGCAATGACCATCCCGCAGATTACTTTCTCACAGTCATCGGGAGAGACCCTTTACCTAAATGAGTTCGACGGCGCGGCGCCCGCCATATCGTATGCCTATGGTGAGGACTCGCCGTGGTACGACACTACCTTCGGCTCCATCAGCGCCCAGGGCGGAATCCTGTCACTCTCGGGCATCACCGGCACGGATACGAGCGTCTTTTTCACCATTCCCGGGAGTGGCGATGTCTTTCCGGGTGAAGTCAGCCCACTCGGGCTCATTGTTAGCGCACGGGTCAGGATCGTTTCCGATCTGCCTGACGTTGGCCTTACCCTTTTCACCGACAATTGGCAGGGGGATAGCGCGTTTACCTCAGTCACGAATGAATGGGTGACCCTTGAGTTTAATGAGACGATTGATTTTACCGATTTTGGCTTTGAGCTGAGTTCTTACGACGGATCCTTCTCGCCGTCAGACACGATCGAGATCGACTGGGTCAAGGTTTCCAGCCCGGCCCTCGTACCAGGCGTCTATTTCAACGCGGCGTCTGACAATGACTGGTCAAACGTATCGAACTGGTGGGCAGACGCAGAGTTTACCGTCCCCGCAAACGTCCTTCCGGGTTCTGAGAGTGACGTCGTCATCTCTGGTCTCGTCTCGAGCGACAGCTCGGGCGCGGCAACCGTCAACTCGGCCGTATTCACGGACGGCTCGGAGCTGGTTGACATAACCCTTACCGCCGCCACGACGACTTTCGAGGGGAGTGCCATCAACCGCGGTACCGTGGAAGGCAACGCCATATTTACTTCTGCCGAAGCGGGTACGCTCACTCTTGGGGACGGCATGTACTGGGGGACTGTCAACGGATCCGTCTTTGGGTCGGACGACGCTCCTATAACCAGCTTTATCTTTAATGCGTCGAGCGTAAACGTCGGTACCGTTCCCGGCAATGCGACCTTCAACGCGGGCGCCCAGAATGACGGAACGGTGCAGGGCGACGCCCAGGTAAACTACCCCTTCGTCCTACCTCTTGGAGGAACTGTCGAGGGAAATGTCACGTACTCAGGCTACACAACCTATTATTACAACAACGCCGCCTCTGACGGAGACTGGGCAAATCTCGCGAATTGGTGGCTTGATTCGGGGCACACAACAAATCCGAGCGATTTGCCGGGAAATGAGAGCGACGTCTATATTCAGGCGAGCGTGTCTTCAAGCGGCGTTGGTCCCGTGGAAGTCGCCACCGCCACCTTCTCCTCGGGAGTAACCTGGGGCAGTGGCCTCTCGCTGACGGTTTCCGATGGGGCTGTGTTTAACGCCGCGCTTAATAGTGGATCGGTTACGGGATCGACCACGTTCAGCGGCAGCACGGCGAGGAACAATCTCGCGGGTTCCGTTACTGGAAACGTCACTTTCGACGATGGGTCTCGAAACTATGGATCGATCACGGGCCCCGTTGTCTTTAACGGCGGTTCACGTCACGAGTTCGGCGCTCTTATCACGGGCAACGCCGTGTTCAACGACAGTTTGACTCAGTCGGGCTCAACGATCGCGGGAGAGGCTGTCTTCAATAACAGCAATAACAGCGCAACCGTCGGTTCATCCACTTTCAACGGATCGAGCGCGAACCTTGGAGGAACGGTGTCGGGCGCCGTGTTCAATGATTCGAGCTACAACCAGCGCACCATCTCGGGCAACGCGGTGTTCAACGATTCGAGTTATAACAGCGGCGCGAGCATATATGTCGTCGTGACGGGAAACGCCACGTTCAACGGCAACTCGTATAACTCGGGAACGGTGCAGGGTAACGCTGAGTTCAATGATAGCTCTTCAAACGTTCTGCCCGCGAATCCTTCTCTGGGTCTCGTCGCTGGCGACGCGGTATTTAGGGACTCAAGCAGCAACACGGGTACGATACAGGGAAACGCTGACGTGTACTTCCCGGTCACCATGCCTCTCGGGGGAAGCGTCGGTGGCGCTTTGACCTATTACGACTACCCAGAAGGCGTGTATTTCAATAACGCGGCTGCTGACGGGGACTGGGCGAACATAGCCAACTGGTGGGCTGACGCCGGCTTCACCCAGCAGGCGGGATCCGTGCCAGGTGCGAACGCGGACGTCTTCGTGTCTGCTCCTGTTACGCAAAACACCGGCGACCCTGTCTCGGTCAACTCAATTCAGTTTTCCTCGGGGGCGTATAACGAGATCGAGGTTACGGTTGCCGACGGCGTGGTCTTTACCGGCGGTTCCTACAATAACGGCACGGTGAACGGGGCGGCCATTTTCGAGGATGGAAGCTACAATAGCAACACTGAGGGCGCCACGGTCAACGGTAGCGCGATTTTCCAGGGATCAGCCTATAACCAGGGCGTCATTACGGGTGATGCTATTTATGCATCTTCCACGGGTGGCACGTTGACCGTGCTGTCAGGCGGCGCCTGGAGCGGTTCTGTCGGCGGCACCGTGAGGGGCGGCGACGGCAACCCGATAACTGACTTCGTGTTCGAGGACGGGTCGTACAACAGCAGCGGCGTGACGGTTCCTGGCAACGCCACCTTCAGTGGATCGGCCTATAACTCTGGAACGGTGTCGGGCAATGCTACTTTCAACGGCTCGGCCTATAACGCCGGCGCCGTTCTTGGTGACGCCACCTACTCATCCGCGTCAGGCGGCACGCTGACAATCTCTTCTGGGCTCTCCTGGACGGGCTCGGTTGGAGGGACGATCAGGGGCGGCGATAGCGACCCTATAACCGACTTCGTCTTCGAGGACGGCTCGTATAACAGCTATGGTGTCACGGTTCCCGGTAACGCCACGTTCAACGGCTCGGCATACAACTCGGGAACAACGACGGGTGACGCTGTCTTTAACGACAGTTCGTACAACTCTGGAACGGTGCAGGGTAACGCCATCTTCAATGGCTCTTCGTACAACTCAAATTTCTTCACTGTTGATGGTAACGCGACGTTCAACGACTCGTCTCATAACTCGGGTACCGTCATGGGCGACGCCGTCTTTAACGACAGCTCGTATAACGAGGGACTCGTGGAGGGTGACGCGACGTACTCCTGGGTCACGGGCACCTCTATCACGATCGAATCGGGCAACGCGTGGACAAGGACTGTCGCCGGCACCCTGAGAAATGTGAACGGCGATCCGGTGACACTCTTCATATTCGAAGACGGCTCGTATAACGATGGGGTAGTGTCTGGTGATGCCGTCTTTAACGGCACCGCGTACAACAACGGAATCGTCACGGGTGACGCAACCTACGCTTCAACCACGGGAGGGGTGATGACGGTGACGGGCAGCTGGAACGGCAATGTGCTCGGCACGGTGAGGGGCGGCGATAACAATCCTATAAGCGACTTTGTCTTCGAGGACGGGTCGTACAACTTCGGAACGGCCCGGGGCAACGCGACGTTCAACGGGAATTCCTATAACAGGGGCACGACCACGGGCGACGCCATTTTCAACGACACCTCTTACAACTACTATGGTCACGTCGTCATGGGAGACGCCACCTTCAACGACGACTCGTTCAACAGGGGAGCCATTCTCGGCGACGCGACCTATTCGTCCGCGTCGGGCGGCGTGATAACAATAAATTCGGGAATTTCCTGGATGGGTTCCGTGGCCGGAACTATCAGGGGCGGCGACGGCAACCCGATAACCGACTTCGTGTTCGAGGACGGGTCGTATAATGCCGGAACTGTTTCGGGCGACGCGACCTTCAACGACGGCTCGTATAGCCAGGAAGGTGCGGTCGTCACGGGCAGCGCCACGTTCAACGGCTCGGCATACAACTCGGGAACGGTGCGGGGCGACGCGGTTTACGCCTCCTCGACTGAAGGCGTTATGAGGTTTGTTTCGGATGACGTGTATCTACAGGGTGTTGTTCAGGGGACGATCAGGGGCGGCGACGGTGTCGCGATAACCGACTTCGTCTTTGAGGATAACTCGCTGAATGCTGGCAATATAGTCGGAAACACTACTTTCGGCGGCAATTCGTCAAACCTGGGAACCACCACCGGTTCGACGGTCTTCAACGAGTCTTCTTCTAACGACAACGGGGGCGTCGTCTCGGGAGATATTTCCTTCAACGGGGAGGCCTCTAACAGAGGCAGGTTGATCGGCGATGCTGTCTTTAACGCGACCTCGACGAATCACGGCACGATAGTCGGAAACCCCGTCTTCAATGATTCGTCCTACGCCAGCGCAGGAGTTATACAGGGCAATGCCACTTTCAATGACAGCTCACATAACGCAGGGGATTCGACTGTCACGGGCGACGCCGTTTTCAACGACCAGGCTTTTAAACAGGGTACAGTGTCTGGCAATGCTACCTTCTACGATGATTCCTTGCATCAGCATGGAACTATTGCAGGAAATGCCGTTTTCAACGGGCGATCATCAAACATCGCCACCGTCTCTGGCGACGCGACCTTCAATGATGACTCTCGCAACGGTTCTGGCGGCACCGTCACGGGTGACGCTACCTTCAACAACGCCTCGATCGCTGCCACCGGATCCTTCGGCGACAGGGTTATCCGTCGCTTTACCATCGCAACGTCGACCGCTTTGAACTTCCTTACCGACGGTGGAAGGAATGACTGGGTAATCATCGCGGACGGTATCGTCCTGGATCTGTCCGAAGCCACCTATAACGGAAGCAATGTGTTCCAGGCACGAAACGGCGGCTCCTTTGTCCCTGAGCTCAATCCGATTCTCGTCATCGCTCAGCCGAACTCATCAATCGTGACCTCGTGGTCGCCCCTGATATCGTGGGGTAACGCGTCGGTCTGTGAGTATTCGTTCTCAGGGGAGAACGCCTATGACGAGGTCGACTGTTCTCTTGCGGGAAGCGACATACCCGCTCCCGCCGACGGGTTGCGAACCCTGTTGGTCCGAGCGACAGGCGTCGAGGGAAACATAAACGAGAAGTCTTTCTCCTTTAGGTACTCTCCTCCGACCGCGCCCGTCTTTGCTTCGTCAAATCCGACGGTTCAGATGGGAACGAGTCTTTCCCGAAAGGTGGCGAACATACGAAGCCAGTCGGCGACAATTGTTTCGTCAGCCGTCGGAGTCTCCTTGGCCGGTCCAGGAAGCGTCGTCTCCTTCACGAAGTCTGTCCTCGAGCGCCTCATCAACGTTCTTCGTGGACCATCGGCCGTGCCCGTTTCCATCGGCATTACTCCGGCGGGAATTGTGACCTCCTTCTCCCCGGCGGTCTTCCCTCCGGGCGAGAGGCTCTTGTCCTCGTGCCCTGACATGGTCACTGGTTCAGTCGGTCCTTGCGTGCAGTCCCTTCAGAAGTTTCTGAACTCTTCTGGATTTACCCTCGTGGAGGCTGGTCCAGGCTCGTCGGAGAATGAGACCACCTACTTCGGGCCTGCCACGCAGGCGGCACTGGTAAGGTTCCAGAAAGACAAGGGGATCTCTCCGGCCACCGGCCACTTTGGTTCAAAGACGAAGGCCTTCATATCGACCCTTGGACTCTGATACATTTAGTTGCGGGAGCGCGGGTTGTGTATCGCGCAAACCTGCGCTAGGGTAGGGTCTATGAAAAAGACCTTGATTGTGGCCCTGGCTATCCTTGCCCTGGCGCCATATGCCGCCGAGGCGGCGTGGTGGAACCCATTTGGTTGGGGTAAAAGCCCTCGCCCCGCCGTGGTTTCGGACAACGCGGATCAGGCGGCGACCTCGAGCGAGTCCACTGACGGCCTCTCTGTCTTGCCGACAACTGACGAGCTCTACAGGAGAATCGCCGAGCTCGAGGGAAAAATTGACGTTCTTCGCGCCCAGCTCGCCGAGGCAAGGGAAGGGAAATCAACGCCCGCCCCGGTCGTGGCTGTCGTCGATGTCGAGGCGGACAGCCCGCGTGACCTTTCCGCGAACGGCAAGGCGTCGGTTGTCCTCGTCGAGGGTCCGAAGGGTACCTCCGCGGGATCCGTCATTGATGCCAAGGGATTTATCGTCACTACCTCAAAGATATTGGGAACGTCGACGTCGGCGACGGTTGTCCTCTCGAGCGGCGCAAAGAGGCAGGCTCATCTGATTGGGCTTGAGGTGGCGAACAACGTGGCCGTCCTTCAGCTCTCTGACGCCAAGGCGTCATCTTATGCCTCGTACAGGACGGGTGCGCTACCTTCCGTTGGCGATACCTTGTACATGGTTGGATTCAATGTTGGAGGTGTTTCGGCAAGTGCGATTCCTGCCGTCGTCGCCCAGAACTCGGCGTCGTCGTTCCAGGTGACGGTCGAGTCAAAGCCTTTCGACACAAGCGTTCTCGTGACCTCAAATGGCTCTCTCGTGGCAATTCCATCGTCGTCGAGCTGTAAGGTGCTCGAGGAGGGGAGGACCTGTCTCAAGTACGCCGTTTCGGCGACGGTGTCATCCTCGCGCATACCACTTCTCGCGCAAGGCCTGAGGCTTTACGGCCCCTCGAAAGTCCCGACAAAGGAGGAGGAGGCCTTTCGCGGCTACATCGAATCACTCTATCGTGCGGTGACTGATGCCACTTCAGTTACGTCGGCCATCGACGCCGTGAGTGGAAAAAACTCTTTCGACTTCCTGAACGGCAGGCTCGCCGACGACGAGAACGGCAAGATCGCCAGACTCTACGCAACCAAGCTCAAGAACGCCGCTGACAGCCTTTCCCGCGCTTACGACTCGCTCAGGTCCGCGTCGTACACGTTCCGCACGGGGCTCATCAATGACAGCGCTCTTACCATCTATCTCAATGGCTATCAGAGGAAGACCATCCAGGCGCTTCAGGCAGAAAACGACGCGCGCCTCAAGAAGTATCAGGAGCAAATGGATTTCTGGACCAGGAAGAAGAACGAGTACGACTCGTACATCTCGGCGCCTGACAAAGCGACGCATGACCTGCTTATGACCGAAGGCGTCTTTGTCGAGAGTGGCGCGGGCACCCTCTCGAAGGAGAGGCAGAGGATTCTCGAAAGCCTGTCGAGCGACGTAAGGGGACAGTTCTAGGATCCCGATTCGAGCGCGACGATTCGGGTCTCGTGATCCCTCCACATTCCTATCATCGTGTCACAGTGGTCCTCGACCTTGTCGAGCCTGATTTCAACCTTCCCCATTTTTATTTTGAGGTCAGTAACGTCGGATTGGAGGGTGTACAGCGCGCGTTCCGTATTGTCCTTGAAATCGTACATCTTTGTTTTAAATTCGCGCAATTCGGTTGTGAGCCCATTGATTTGGGATTGGGTGTCTGCGAAGCCTTGTCCGACGACGATGGCAAAAGCATCGATGGCCCGAGTGATGATGGTCTCGACATCTTTTTTCGTCGCAGGTATGCCTTGTGAAGCTCTCTT
Source organism: uncultured bacterium (assembly GCA_966243015.1). Lineage (GTDB taxonomy): Bacteria > Patescibacteriota > Minisyncoccia > Phycocordibacterales > UBA6065 > UBA6065. The sequence goes on from CBIMES010000001.1 coordinate 242,329, forward strand.
CCGCGTCATGGAGAAAGTATAAATCACGCATGCCCGATTCCTCATAAATTGAAAATAAAATGCCGGCCGCAAATGCGGCCGGCATTTCTGCTTTATCTATATCTTTCTGATTTTCTGTCCCTCTGCCGTATCCTTCACCTCATATCCCATCGCCGCAATCTTGTCTCGCAGCTCGTCTGACTTCTTCCAGTCCTTTGCCGCCCTCGCCGCCGCTCGCTCGTCCATGATTGTCTGAACATCCGTCGGAATCTCCGCATCCGTCTGCGTGGCGTCTTCGGCACTCTCGTCGGCTTTTGCGAGCCCGAGAAGCTCGTCGATCTTGAGGATGGTCGCCTTCTTGTCGGCAGGGGAGACGCTCGAATCCTTCATGATCTCCCAGACGAGGGCGAGAACCTTGGGCGTGTCGAGATCGTCAGACACGTAGTCGAGTGCCTTCTGCCAGAGGTCCTTTCGAACCTTTCCGCCCCACGGCATGGCGCAGACCGCATCGGTCATCTTTCGGTAGGCGTTCTTTGCCGCGTCGAGGGCGTCCCAGCTGAAGCCGACGGGGGTGGAGTAGCGGGCGCCGAGCAGAAGGTATCGGTAGTCCATCGGCGAATATCCCTTCTCGACGAGGGTCTTGAGGCTGATGTAGTTTCCGGCCGACTTCGCCATCTTCGCCTCGCCGACGTTCACGAAGGCGTTGTGGAGCCAGTATTGGGCGAACGCGTGTCCTGTGGCGTGCTCGCTCTGGGCAATCTCGTTGTTGTGATGGACGGGGATGAGGTCAATGCCGCCCGTGTGAATATCAAAGGTGTTCCCGAGGTATTTGGTGGACATGGCCGAGCACTCGATGTGCCAGCCCGGGAAGCCCTTGCCCCAAGGTGACTCCCATCCAAGCGAGTCATTCGACTTCCAGAGGGCGAAGTCACGAGGGTTTCGCTTGTCCGAGTTCATGCCGATGCGACTCTGTTCGGTGTCGAGGTTTGGGATGTGGCCGAGTTTGCCGTAGTCGTCGGTTTTCGAGGTGTCGAAATACACGCCGTCCTTGATCTGATAGGTGAGGCCCTTTTTCTCGAGCTTGCGGACCATGTCGATGTCCTCCTTGATATGCTCGCTTGCCTTGGGGAGCTTATGCGGCATGCGGATGTTGAGCGCCTCGAGATCCCCGACGAACGCTTTGGTGTAAAAGTCGGCGAGCTCGCGCATGGCCTCGAGGGTGAGAGGCTTGCCCTCGCGCTTGAGCGCCTGGGTCATCTTGTCCTCGGCGTTGTCGCTCTCGAGGAGGCCGACGTCGGTCACGTTCATGACTTGGCGCACCTTGAAGCCGTTGCCCTCGAACATGCGACGGGTCAGGTCAGCGAGGAGGAAGGCGCGGAGGTTGCCGATGTGGATGTAGTTGTATACGGTCGGGCCGCAATGGTACATGCCCACGGTCGGCTTGCCGAGAAGTCCCCCGAGGAGGCCCTTTTTGAGCGGCGAGAAGGGTTCTTTCTTGCCCGAGAGGGTGTTGTGGAGATGGATTCCCATGGGTGTGGATTGGTGACTATAGTATAATGGCACCCATGAATTCATCAAAGCGACCAATTATCGCGGCACTGATGGTTGTTGTCATCGCCGCATCGTACTTTGTCGGGTATCGCTCGGGAGTCGACTCGATCCCGGCCGAGTCCCTTGTGGCGTCTGTCGTTAACAAGGACGGCGAGATTGAGAACGTCGACTTCTCGACCTTCTGGAAGGCGTGGAGGATTCTTGACGACAAGTTCTCGGGAACCTCGACCCCTGACCAGGACAGGGTCTGGGGAGCCATCAGCGGTATGACCGCGGCCCTCGGCGACCCGTACACGGTTTTCTTCCCGCCCGAGGAGGCCGAGCTCTTCAAGAGCGAGATCTCTGGCAACTTCGGCGGCGTCGGCATGGAGGTTGGCGTGAAGGACGGCAAGCTCGTGGTCGTGGCACCCCTCAAGGGAACTCCTGCCGATCGCGCGGGTGTAAAGGCAGGGGATTTCATTCTCAAGATTAACGATGAGGACTCAATCACCATGTCGACCGACAAGGCGGTGAAGCTCATCCGCGGCAAGAAGGGGACTACAGTCACCATCACCTTCGCGCGGGAGGGCGTCGAGAATCCGTTTACCCTCAACATCGTCCGCGATATCATCGACATCCCGACCATCAAGACTGAAACCAAGAACGAGGACGGCACCGTGGCAAGCGGCACGGGTCTCCGCAAGGACGGCGTCTTCGTCATCTCGCTCTACAGCTTCAGCGCCAACTCCGCTAATCTCTTCCGCGGCGCCCTCAAGGACTTCGTGGCCTCTGGCTCGAACAAGCTCGTGCTCGACCTTCGCGGCAATCCGGGAGGCTATCTCGACGCCGCCGTAGACATGGCTTCCTGGTTCCTGCCCGAGGGCAAGGTCATCGTCCGCGAGGAGAGCAGGTCTCACGACGGCGAGGACAAGACCTACCGCAGCAAGGGCTATAACATCTTTGCGGGCAAGGATCTCGACATGGTCATCCTCGTCGACGGGGGATCGGCCTCTGCCTCCGAGATCCTCGCCGGCGCTCTCTCCGAGCACGGCGTGGCGACTATCGTCGGTACCAAGACTTTCGGCAAGGGATCGGTCCAGGAGCTTATCCCGATTACCTCGGACACCTCCCTCAAGGTCACCGTGGCGCGATGGCTCACCCCGAACGGAATCTCCATCTCTCACGAGGGCATCAAGCCGGCCGTCGAGGTTCCTTTCACCGCGGCCGACACTGCGGCAAAGAAGGATCCTCAGATGGACAAGGCGATCGAGCTTCTCACTGGCAAAGCCACGGCGAAGAAATAAAACATAGAGGCAAAGATCTCCAGGGGAGTATCCGGGGGATATAACAAAAACATACTCACGAAGCTCGTTGTTTTTGTAAATAATGAAAAACCCCGCCACAGAATGGCGGGGTTTGCTTTTGTCTCCAGGAGACCTAATTGTCCGAGCTTCGGCTGTCCTCGTCGGCGGCGTGGCTGTGGGCTCGGTTGCTTTCGATGACGGCGTGAAATATGCCCGTCACGATGGCTGTCACGACGCTGCCGATGATCAGGTAGAAGCAAAGCGGGTTATCCGTGATGCTCCCGCCTTTTGACGTGGCGGCAATGATGCCGCGAATGCCGAAGGCGAAGACAAGAAACGAAGCGAGGTAGGTGAGGAATACGTAGTGCATTTGAGTGGAAGGAGCGGGAAGGTTACCTATATATTATACCACTTATATTATTACTGTCAATTACGTCAGAAGTGGCTCTGTTCGGCCACATATGCTAATCTAGTACCACTATGAAAATCGTATTACTGAAAGACGTTAAGGCAGTCGGAAAGAAGCATGATGTTAAGAACGTTGCGGACGGATTCGCCCTCAACAGCCTCATCCCACAGGGCCTCGCCGAGGTCGCGACCCCCAAGGTCCTCGCTCGCGTAGAGCTCCTCAAGAAGCAGGAGGAGGCAGACAGGAAGGTTCAGGAGGACCTTCTCGCCAAGAACCTTAAGGCCCTTCATGACGCGACCGTCGAGGTCGTAGCCGAGGCAAACGAGAAGGGTCACCTCTTCGCCGGGCTCCACGCCGCCGAGATCGCGCCTCTCGTAAAGGCTCAGACCCAGATCGACGTGGCTCCAGAGTTCATCAAGATCGAGAAGCCTCTCAAGGAGGTGGGCGAGCACAAGATCGACGTGAAGGTGCAGGGCAAGTCAGCGACCTTTACCCTCGTCATCAAGGCGAAGTAAGATCCCTTGTCGTATATCGAAAGACCGGCTTTGGCCGGTTTTTTCGTGGTTGGCTCACTCTAGATTCCTTTGCAATTCGCCGCTGCCGCGTACCCGGCCGCCTCTGCCTCTCCCTTGGTTTCGAACCACACCCTGTTTGCCTCTGAAATGGTCCTGGCGCCAGGGCAGGTGGCCAAATGGTACTTGGTGCCGCTTTTAGACGCCACATACTTACCAGACTGTTTTTGGGCTGTTGGCGCGGGGTCTGGTTGCTGCGCGGGCGTGGTAACAGGCTGTTCCGTGGCCGTTGGGATAGACGTCACGGGCATTTCCACGGTCTCTATCCGTACGGGCTGATGACCCGCCAAAACAGGGTCCAAACGGCCCAATACATAGCCGGTGGTGCCCGAAAGGCATATCATCGACACCGCCCAGACGTCCCTTCGGTCGAACAGGCTGGCCCAGGCCTTGATTTTTGCAGGGATATGCCTTATACTCATAGACCTAAGTATATAGCTCGATTCGAGAGAGGAGGGCTCAAATTTTCTTAAAACCATGGCAACAAAAAAGGCAGCAGGTAAAACAAAGAACGGACGAGACTCAAACCCACGATACCTGGGTGTGAAGCTCTACGCCGGCGAGAAGACCAAGGTCGGCTCGATCATCATCCGACAGGAGGGTCTCAACACCCTCGCGGGACGAAACACCGCCCTCGGAAAGGACTACACCATCTACGCTCTCAAGGAGGGTACCGTGGCCGTAGGCACCAAGCGAAAGATCGGCTTCAACGGCAAGACCAAGATCAAGAACATCGTCTCGGTCAAGTAATACTAGCGATCCCTCTCAGGAAAACCCGCCCTCCCGGCGGGTTTTCTTTTTGCCCGGGGCTCTCTGATATACTGTGCTTATGATAATCGTAGACACCGAAACCACGGGCACCGACTGGCGACATCACGGCCTTGTATCTATAGGGGCGGTCGACTTCGACAATCCCGAGAATGAGTTCTACGGCGAGTGCCGCGTGTTCGACGGTGCCCATATCGAGCCGGGTGCCTTGGCCGTGAACGGCTTTACCGAAGAGGAGGTCCGTAACCCGCAGGCTCGCTCCGAGAAGGAGCTTGTCGAGGCGTTCTTCGCCTGGGCGGCAAGGGTGGGGGATCGGACCATCGCGGGTGCCAATCCGTCCTTCGATCGTGATTTCATCCGTGCCGTCGCTCTCCGCAACCATCTTGATTGGCCGTTCGCGTACCGGACCGTGGATCTTCATTCGGTTGCCTACGCAATCATGCTCGCCAAGGGGCATCTGCCGCCGTCAAAGAATGGCCACAGCGACTTGGATGTGCCGAAAATACTGGCGTACTGCGGAATTCCGACCAATCCGAGAGCCCATCACGCCCAGGACGATGCCCTCTACGAGGCCGAAGCCTTCTCTCGTCTGATCTACGGTGTTTCTGCCATAGAGGACCTCGAACCACATCCAATCCCTGCTCACCTAAAACGGTAATTATACGGCTTAACAGGGCCGTATAAATGCATTGACATACCCCATTTTTATGGGATAACTATTGACAATTCAATCGCAAGGTGCTACAATATACCCACATCAGAGTTAATCCTCTGATTTTCTATTTAGGGGCAGATCTTCTCTCAAAGACGAAAGTCGATAGGGACTATCTCCTCTAAATCCGACCAAACCTTATGATCGAGTTTACTACCGGCCTTCTGATGCTCGCTTCTGCCTTCTCGCCAGCTTCGACCAACACTGTCATCGAGTCTGATGAGACCGCGCAGGCTACTTCGACCGAGTCCTCAGTCGTTATCCCGCTCAGCATCGCCACCACCGAGGAGTACGTCCGACAGTACTTCAAGGAGACCCCGATTCTCGCGGAGATCGCCAAGTGTGAGTCTTCGTTCCGCCAGTACGGCAAGGACGGAAAGGCTCTCCGAGGCATCGTGAACAGCGATGACGTGGGCGTGATGCAGATCAACACCCACTACCACGAGGATGATGCCGAGAAGCTCGGAATCAACATCTACACCCTTCAGGGTAACCTCGAGTTCGCCAAGGTCCTCTACGGCAAGTACGGCGACAAGCCTTGGGTCCACTCGTCTCCTTGCTGGAGCAAGACCCAGAACCAGTCGATCGCTCGGATCTAAACGAGAGGGTGAGTATCAAATCTAAAACGAAAGACCGCCTCGCAAGGGGCGGTCTTTTGCTGTGCGTCTGGTACACTGTGCCTATGTCATTTCGAACCATCGTATCAACAAAGGCTGACGGCAACCTCTCGTTTGTCTGGGGCGAGAGGCCGGTGGTCCAGGCCAATCGCGACAGGTTCTTCGCCTCTCGGGGTATCAGGGAGTCTGACGTGGTTTTTATCGACGCCAGGCATACGGGAAGTGTTGCCGTGGTCTCAAGGACGGGCGAGGGGAGTGCGGGTGGGCCCGGCCTTGCGTTCGATCCTGTGATAAAAGCCCCTGTCATCGACGCCGACTTTCCTGATTATCTCACGGCATGTGACGGTCTACTGACCTTCGATAAAAGCCTCTCTGTGGCTCTTCTGACCGCCGACTGTGTGCCTTTGGTCGTGGTGGACGAGGAGACGGGGCTTCACGGCATACTCCACGTCGGCCTCCTCGGTCTTCTGAATGACATAACGGGGACTTTCGCCGATGTGCTGGCGAAGACGAGGGTTCCCATCAATCGTGTTCGATTCTATGTCGGCCCGCATATCGGTCCCGCCGAGTACGACCTCGGCAAATCAGGCATGTGGCACAGGGTAGGGGCTCAGGCTACTGAAAGATGCCCGTGGATTGAGGGTTTCATTGAACGTAAGGAAGGTGGGTCTTTCCTCGACCTTGCCGCAGCAGTGGTGGCGAGGCTCGAGGCGATCGGCGCCCCTCGCGAGAACGTGACCGTGGACGAGCGAACTACGGCGGCCTTCGATTCAGACTTTTTCTCCCACTACCTCGCCCAGAGGAACGGTGCGGGTAACGGCAGGTTCGTGACGGTCGTGGGAGTATAAAAAGGACCCACCTTCCGCAGTCATCGGCCCGAAGGCTCGTGAAGAGGGAAGGTGGGTCATATGTGCTCATACGAGGGCCGTGAATCAACGGAGCGGGCCGTTGTAGCTGCTGTCATCACGACATGCGGCTCCTGCGATATGCGCCTGTCCGCATTGTGCGGATTTTTGATCCACGCGGAACCTGGGCCAGAGCCCAGGCCTGCGTGGTGTTAGGAGCTGTCGAATTGGCCGGATTGGACCATTTCAAATATCACTATACTCTCGGGTCTTTATATTGCAAGGTTGATACGCATCCATTCATTGACTTAATGTATATTTATTGTATTGTAATTTCAGGCGTACATTTCGCCTCATTGAAATAAAGCCCAAAATAACTGGGCGTAAAACAGAAAGGATACTGTTAGATGAACGCGTCAGAACAACAGGGTGTTCAGATTAAAGTAGGGAAAAAGCCTGTGAGCTGGAAGGAGTGGGCCGAGCGATGGAATCGCGACGATCTCTCTCATTTCGAGCGTATGGGCCTCTTGCATTACGGGTTCCATATTTTCTCCATGGCGAGTCAGGGCGGTTCGCTGACAGAGGACATGATCGATCGGCTCTCGCTTTATATCAGGCTCGCAAACACTGCCGGGTGCGAGGTTGTCTCGGACGAGCGAAGGGAGTTGGGGGACAAGGCGCTCGCGATCCTTATCTCAAAAGTCGTGGGGGATAGCCAGAGGATCTCTCCCGGGCCAAACCTTTTCGCCATGACAAGCGGAAGCCTTCTGCCTCTTTTCGTCAGCTTGTTCTGTGACAGGGGTGCCGATGGCAGGTGCAATTGGTCATTCCGTAAGTCTGGAGGCGACGTGATTGATGTCGGCATGAGCAGTGTCTTCAGCTGGTTTTTCCGGCAGCGTTGCTTCGTGATGGACTCTCCGACAAGACTCGAGCTTGTGCAGTCAAAAGAGCTTGATCGCGTCGTTCAAACTGCATTCCTTGAGATGCCAGCAGAGTTTTCGATTATGATGAAGGCAATCATCGAAAGCGCTCCTGCGGCATTTCAGGAATCAAACCTGCGAGATCTTGTCAGGTGGGTGACATGGAACAGCGGCTACGACAAGTATCCACTTCCTGAGCTCCTTCTTGATGACGAGTGCAGGCAAGAGCTCACTGATCGGGTTTCGGAAAAGCTTTGCGGCCGGACGATTCACGGGCCCATAAATCACTGGCAGGCAATCGTGCTCGTGGGATCAGTCATCCATACGTATTCCTGAGGCGATTCGTAACAAGGCCGCGATGGCAACATCATCGCGGCTTTTTCTTCGGTGGTCTCTTAAAGGGAAGCGCTATTCGCCAGATTATATCAGTGTCGCACAATACACATTTTCGGTGATTAAGAAAGGGCGTAATAAAGCCTGTATCGTATATGGGCTTTGGGCCGCGACTCTCCTGTCTGTCTGATTAAAATAAAATCCTCGGACATACTCTGTCCGAGGATTTCAACGGTGTGTGCTTCCCTAGGCGCTACCGGATATCTTTTTCCTGACTATGTCCATGCTTTTCTTCATGGTCTCATCGAGAATCTGTCTGCCAAAGGTCTGCATTTGGATTGCGGCATCGAGAGGTTCCATCTCAGCCATCCTGGTGTCTCTTATCAGCTCATTTGCCAGTGACTCTGGTTTTTCGAGGTTGAGCGCCAGCTCGAGTTCTCGGTGTAAGCCCTGGTAGACCCTGATTCTCACGGTCTTGCCCCCGACGAGGTTTACGACCTCCTGGGTGCGTGTCTCGAAGACCTCCTTGGATATTACCGTCACCCGTTCCATCAAATCGATCGGGCCGCACAATTCCTTCTCAGATCGCTCGATGACAGCTTTGGATATTCTTCCTGGATAGAGCCCGAATTCCTTCTGTATTGCCTGATAGAGGCAGAATGCGGCCATTTTCTGGGCTGTGGGATTACTGATGTCCAGTGTCTTTTGCATGTTAATGAACATGGACGGTTGCGCCGTCACTTCCTGTAGAGGAAGATTTGATTCAGGACCCTCTCCGGCGTGTGCCGAATATCGAAAGGTCCCCTACTTAATATAATACAATAAATATATAAAATGTAAAGTATATAAAAAGCCCCACACACGGGGCTTTTTACTGCGTCGCTTTCTTTAGTAGACCCTCGGCGCGCCCGCTGCATCGGCTTTCTGGATGCACTGAGCGAGCTCCGTGGTCTGGGTCCAGCCGCACTGACCCGTGGACTGTCGCTCACACTTAGCTCCGGTCGACTTATAGCATCCGTAGGCTTCTCGGTACTCGCAGGTCGACACCATGTCAGGCTGATCGCTGCAGATTTGCCCGCTGCAACCTCCTACGTAGCACCTTGCCTGGGTCACCGGCTTGGTCGAGGTCGCTGGCGTGACTGGGCTCACGGTCGTGCCCGTGGTCGATGTCGCCGTAGGCACCGTGCTGGTCGCCACGATCACCGTCGACGTGGCGGTCTGGCTCTGCTCGACCTGACGATTCCTTTCCATGCCGGCGCTCACGGCCGCCACGAGGCCGGCTGCGATGACGACTATGTAGATGAGGTTCTTTCTGATCATGGTTTTTGGATATGAGCTAAATGACAATAGTTTGCATGTAATCGGGGACTGACTGACGCTGGTTTCGGGCTATCTGGAAACATCAAACGGGCCCGATGGCCCGTTGACGCTTTTCTATTCGGCTATGGGCTGGTATGGCTGATCCCCTATGTTCCAGAGTCTCTGTGCCGCGGCCTCGAGCTCGGTCGGTGCCCCCGAGTTGATTTTACCAAGGTTGTGGATGAAGGAGTTCCAGAGGAGGCCGATGAAGATGTTGTTCCAGAAGTATTTCACGGGATGCTCGAGATACTTTTCCCAGACGGTGGTGATGCCGTCGCCGACATAGTGGAGGTTTTTCTGGGTCGCAGGGGCCTCGACGATGGTCTGGAGGTCATACCCGAGGAAACTGACGACGAGTATGGCGATCAGGCCTATGATGATGTATTTGATCATATAAAACTGTAGGTATGCAGGAATTATAGCATGCCTAGAGGCCTGGCAGGTACGAGAGCGGGTTGAGATAGGCCTTCACGTCGGCGATTGGTATGACGACGTCCTTGCATCCCCTGCTGCTGCCGTATTTCTCGACTTTAACTCCCTGGCTCGCCAGGACGGTAAGGTGAAGGTGCGGTCCGGTCGAGTAGCCTGTGTTGCCGCTGTAGCCGATGCGCTCCCCTGTCTCGACCGTGTCCCCCGCCGACACGCTGATGACGGAGAGGTGCCCGTAAAGGCTCGAGAGGCCGTTTGGGTGTTTGATGAGGACCCACTTGCCGTACGAGTAGCAGCTCTTGGACAGATCGGTGTTCCCCGTCGCCTGGACGGTTCCCGAGAGCACGGACATGACCGGTGTTCCTACGGCAGCGCGGAAGTCGACGCCGTTGTGCGTGCCCGACACGTAGAGGCGCTTTGAGTCGACGGTGGCACCGAAGTTCTGGGTGATGTAGACGTTCGCGAGCGGCCAGTCGAAGACTCCTGCGCGGGCACTTGGCACCGATGATGGGTCGATGACCAGCTTGAGTTGGGACTCGTACTCGAAGAGCTCCTTCTCGAAGGCTTCCTTCTCCTTGAGCTTCTGGCTGAGCTGTGCCTGGTACGCGGCGGCGCTGTTCTGGGTCGAGGTGAGAAGCTTGCTCTGCTCGGTCTTGCTGTACTCGACGGCCTGCTTCTGGCCCGAGAGGTTCTTCTGGAGGGTCACGAGGTTCGCCCTCTCCTTCTCGGCGCTCGACTTTTGGATGGTGAGGCTCTGGCGCAGGTCGCGGAGGTCGGCGAGGCTTCGGGTGACGCGGGCGTGGACGGAGCGAATGCCGTTCACGTAGTCCCAGGCCTCGGAGAGGGTTCGCTGATTGAGGAGTTCCTGCACGGCGCTCTGGTCCTCGGCCATTTGCATGTTGCGGATTCCCTGGGCCACGGCCTTGGCCGAGTTCTCTATCCTGCCCTCGGTTTCATCAATGTCGCCGGCGAGCTCGGTCAAAGTGAGTGAGGTTTTGGTGATCTTCGCCGTGGTGAGGGAGAGGTCCTTTTCGAGCTTGCTGCGGGTCAGCTCGAGGGATGCCAGGGCGTTCTTGAGGGTCTGGGCCTGTTTCGAGGTCGCGTCGAGGTTGGTGCTGAGGGCCGCGATTTCCTTTTCGAGGGCCTCTATGCGAGAGTTCGTGTCGGAAATCTGGTCGCGGAGGCTGTCCGCCGACTGCGCGTGCGTGGCTCTGGGCGCAAGTACAAACATGCCGACCAGGACGAGGCCGGAGACGAGGGCGGCCAGGCTTGTGGTCTTATGAGTTGAGGGCATGATCAGCGCATTTCTTGAGCGCCGCGTCGATTCGCCTGAGTACGGTCTCTTTGCCCAGAATTGCGGAGAGGGTGAACGGATTCGGCGACTTGTCCTTGCCCGACAGTGAGTAGCGAAGGGGCCACAGGACTGCTCCCCTGCCGTTCGCGTCCGCATAGGGCCAGACGGCGGCCTTGATGCCCTCCTCGGTCCAGTCCCCTGCCCTGACGCCCTCGATGACGCCGCGGACGTGCGTGAGGTGCTTCACGGTGTTCGAGAGGTCCGGCTCGTCCTTCCATTTGAGCGACAGCGCGTCGTAGTTTGGCTCGCTGAAATAGTAGTCGAGGTCCCGCTCGAGAATCATCTCGTCGATGTCGGAATACACCTCGATGCGATCGAGGATGACGGGCGCGATTGCCTTTACGGCTTCGTCGGTCACCTTCCAGCCGAGGTCCTTTGCCCGCTCGTTTGATTCGATGCGGTCCTTGATGGTCGCCTCGAGCTCGGCTCGCGGCAGGAGCTTGATGTGCTCCTTGTTCATCCAGCGGAGCTTCTCCTCGTTGAAGACGCCTCCCGCCTTGTGGATCTTCGAGATCTCGAACTCCTTCACGAGGCCTTCCTTGGTGAAGACCTCCTGCTCGGTGCCGGGATTCCAGCCGATGAGGGCGAGGAAGTTAACCATCGCTGACGAGAGGTATCCCTCCTTGCGGTACTCGAGGATATCCTTTGCGCCGTCTCGCTTGCCAAGCTTCTTGGTCTTGTCGCTGCGGAGAATCGGCGGAAGGGTTACGAGAACAGGAGGCTTGATGCCGAGAGCCTCGTAGAGGGCGAGGAACTTCGGGGTCGACGAGATGAACTCGTCGGCGCGCATGATGTGCGTCACGCCCATGAGGAGGTCGTCGATGATGTGCGCGAAGTTGTAGGTTGGGTAGCCGTCCTTCTTGATGAGAATGAAGTCGTCGAGAGCCTCCTCGCCCGCCTCGAGTCGCCCGCGTACCTCGTCCTTCCAGACGGATCGTCGCGGCGTACCTGAGTTAAAGCGGAGCGCCTGCGTACCGTCCCACTTCCCAAAGGTCTTTGGGCGATGGCGTCGGAAGAGGAAGGGCTTCTTGGCCGCCTCTGCCTGCGCGCGGAAGGCCGCGATCTCTTCGGTGGTGTATGGGTCAGGATATGCGAGACCCTTGTCGACGAGCTCCTGCGCGTACTTGCGATAGGTGTCGAGTCGCTCGGACTGAATGCACGAGCCGAAAGGATTCTGCCTGTCCGGGCCGTAGTCCCAATTAATATCGAGCCATTTGAGTGTCTCCTGAATGTGCTCGATCGAGCCCTCGACCTCTCGCTCGGTATCGGTGTCCTCGATGCGGAGGATGAAGGTGCCGCCGTGCTTGCGGGCCCAGAGATGCGCGAAGAGCGCGGTGCGTGCGCTGCCGATATGCATAAAGCCCGTCGGCGACGGCGCGAAGCGGGTCACCACGCCTGCGCGGTCGGCAGGAATACCCGAAAGGCTTTCGCTCGATGGTACTGACGGTTTTTTGCCGGTTTTGGTCGAAGGTTTCCTTGAAAAGAAGGCCTTGATGCGGGAAATCATGGGTTAAGTATACCCCGACCGCCAGGCCTCTTATTATTGTAATAAGACAATTTTTGTGTCGTAATATACAGGGATATGCCTCGTTATCCTTCGAGAGTGGGCCTTTGTCAGAAATTAATTTTCAATGATATACGCTTTATCCCGATTCAGAATTTTTTGGCTAATATCTTTAATCTGGGCCACCGTAACCCCTGAGAGACCCATCATTTCGGCGTATAGGTTCCCAGCCGTTCCTGTTTCCATGTAACTCTCCACAACCCAGTCCTGACGTGACATCGCTCCCGCCCAGTCGCTTTTCATTTCCGACAGCTTCTCCTTTTTGTATTTTTTGAGTTTATTACCGAGGGCCCTGTCTTCAATCACGGTTCTAATTGTTGAGAAAAAAGTCTCGGCGAGAGCCTTCGGAAGCGCTTTGTCGGAGTGAATGCCGAACCACATGAATCCGTATCTCCTTTCAAGGCGGAGTTCCTGATACGGGCCGTGCATACCCTTTTCGGCAAATGTACTCGACAGTCTTCTTGATATCTCGCCGTGGATAAAATTAAGCGAGAACGCCGCCTCCCAGCCTTTTTCTATTCCGGGCACAGGAAACGCGATGCAGAACACATTGCCTCCCTGAGTCTTGGGTATGCGAATGTTTTTCTTTGCCGAGAACCTAACTTTTTCAAATTCTCGTGTCGGAATGTGTCTTGGCGTCGATGTTGACCGCGAATGTCTCTCGCCAACGAATATGAGGGGCTTGGACGACAGCATCCTCTCTATCGTTCTTATTGTCGACGCGAGATCGATTGAGTTCATGCTGTCGAGTTGGCCGAGTCTCCTGCGGGCCAAGCGCTTCGGCTGCTTGATGAGCTTGTTCTTAATGTATTCAGAAAACAACCCCGAAGCAGAGCCGTACTGGTTTTCGAGCTCTGTCCTTATGAGACCCTTCTCTTTTTTGACGTCCGCCTTCCCCGTCTGAAGAGAAATGTCGCGCAGTGTGTTTATTACTCCTTTTTTGGCGAGCTTTTCGTATTCAGGACGACTGAGTTTCATGTGTATGACGGTGCTCGTATCATCTATGTATCCTAATATCTCTTTGGTCTGGAGGTTCTTCTGGATTGCCGCGCAGATACAGTGTTCCGCGAGGTGTCCGATTCCAAACTCCTTATCGCCGTCGTCCACGGTTCCATAGGAAAAGGCGACGCTGACAATCACCTCGTCTTTCTTTGTGGGGATTTGTATGTAAATGGTTTTGTCTTCTACCATGCGTGACCTTATGGTACTTCCGGGTAGTAAAAATGGCCAATGGTATTTTGGCCATAGTGTGCGCTTAGCCTCGTCTTCCGAATATTGATCGGAGGCCTTTGGTTACGCGCGAATGTTCTTCTGATTTAGAGTGACCAACGTTTCGTTGTCGGCCGCCTCCACTGTTTGAACTGGGCGACGAGGAATCCCTTCGGCCTTTTGACCGTTGGAAACTGGCACCCTTGTCGGCGTTAACGTGTTTTTTAGGCAAGTCTTATCACCTCCTTTCTGGGTTTGAGGTTATCAAAGGCGAGCTAAAATTCTCATAAAGAATTATTCAAGAAAAGTAAAAGCCCCACTCACTGGGGCTTCTGCTTACTTTGTATGGCTGAGTGCAATCCTGATGATCTCCCTCGCGATAGTGTCCGCCGCGTCCGTTCGGGCGAACGAGTTCGCACCCTTCTTCATGGCCTCGGCGATGCCCGGTTTCTCGATGATGCGGTCGATATCCGCCGCGAGCACGTGCGGGGTAAGGTTGAACTCCTCGATGACCGAGCAGGCGCCCGACGACGCGTAGGCGAAGGCGTTCGACTTCTGGTCGTGGCTGATGGCCTCGGGAATCGGGATGATGATGGACGGGACCTGCCAGAGGGCGATCTCGAAGATCGTCGAGCCGGCGCGGGAGATGATGACGCTCGCCTGCCCTGCCGCCATGCGGAGGGCGAGGTTGTTGAGGTACGCGAACGGCCTGTAGCGGTTGGCGAACATGCTGTCGCCCAGGATGACCTTCGAGGTGTTGGTCATCTCCTCAATATTGTCCTTGCCCGTCTGGTGAATGACGTAGTACTTCTTCACGAGCTCGGGCAGAATGTCGATGATGGCGTCGTTTACCTTCCTTGACCCCTGCGATCCGCCGAGAATAAGAATCACCGGCACGGAGTCCTCGAGCCTGAGGAACTCGCGGGCGCCCTCTTTCAGGGTTTCGCGGATCTCCTTGCGAATCGGGTTGCCGGTGAAAGCCACCTTGTCTGCTGGGAAATACTTTGCGGCCTCGCGGTACGAGAGGGCGATCTTCTCGGCGAACTTCGCGGACCAGAGGCTCACGCGGCCCGGATGCGAGTCCGACTCGTGGATGATGACGGGGATGCGAAGGAGTCGCGCCGCCCAGAGAACCGGGAAGCTGACGTACCCGCCCTTGCTGAAGACCACGTCAGGGTAGATGCTCCAGACGTCCATAACGGCCGTGACGAGGCCAAGGGCCATCTTAAACATATCCACCACGTTCATGAGCGAGAAGTAGCGGCGAATCTTGCCTGCGTGGCTCTTCTGGTAGATGATGCCGTTCTCGAAGAGGGCTCGCTCGTCGTACTTTGACGGCGCCATGTAGTACATCGTTGCGTCGAGGAGCTTCTCCTCCTTGGCGATCCTGCGGATCGACTCGGCCACGGCGATGAGGGGATAGAAATGGCCGCCGGTTCCGCCTCCTGTGAGTAGTATCTTCATGCGTTCGGGTGTTTAGTCCCGTTATTTTAGCATATACCGGGATATGTTGAGCAGGATGCCCGCCTGGCCTAGGGCGAACAAGAGCGCCGTTCCTCCCTGGCTCACGAACGGCAGCGGGATGCCCGCGATCGGCAGGATGCCAATCATCGAGCCGATGTTGATGAATGCCTGGCAGATCATGAAGGTGGCGACGCCGACGATCACGTACGCGCCGAACGGGTGGCTCGACCTATTGGCGACGACGAACGAGCGCAGGGTGAAGGAGACGAAGAGGGCGATGAGGGCGGTGCTGCCGATGAGGCCGAACTCTTCTGCTGCCACGGCGAATATCGAGTCGCCGACAGGCTCGGGCAGATAGTTGAACTTCTGTATGCTCTGGCCGAATCCCCTGCCGTCGATGCCTCCCGACCCCACGGCGATGAGCGACTGCTGGATTTGGTATCCCGAGCCAAGGCCGTTCTGGGCAGGATTAAGGAAGGTGTTCACGCGCGAGGCGATGTAGTCCGACGTCATGTACACCGCGCCAAGGCCAAGGGCGCCTGTGACGCCGAGGGCGATGACCCAGCGCCACTGCCCTCCCGCGGCAAGGTACATGGCCGTCAGGGCCACGATGATGACGGCAAGGGTGTCGTGGTCGGGCTGCGCCAGAAGGAGCATCGAGACGATGGCGATGATGATCAGAAGCGGCAGGAATCCCTCCTTGAATGTAGAGACCCTTTCCCGCACCGAGGAAAGCCATGCGGCAAAATAGAGGACCGCGCCGATTTTGAGCATCTCGGACACCTGGAACGTGAATCCGCCGAGGTCTATCCAGCGCGTCGCGCCTCCGTGCGAGAAGCCAATACCGAGCCACGGTATGAGGATGAGGATGTTGAGGATGATGGCGAGCAGGAATATCCAGAATGACATCTTTCGCCAGTAGAGGAAGTGAATCCTCGACGTTGCGTAAAGGGCGACGAGGCCGGGCACGAGGCCGAAGAAGATCTGCCTGAAGGCGATCGAGCCAAACTGTACCGAGTCGCGCGACAGGAGGCCGAGCGACGCCGAGAGAAAGATGAGGAAGCCCGCGCCCGCGAGGAGGAGGATCGATATAAGGAGCTGTCTGTCCATGCGGGCCTTTTTCATGAGCATCATCATATCAGTGAGAGGCGAAATCAAAAAGTGTCTGCTAGAATATTTACATGAAAATCATCAATAACATTCTTCGAGTTTTGCTCGCTCTGCTTCTCGTAAGCCCTATTCTCGGCACTCTCGGCGTCTTCCCCGCCCCGACCGCCGACATGTACAACACAGCGGCTGGCTGGAACTTTATCCAGGCGCTCTACGCGGTACCGTACATCATGTACGTCATGGCCGCGGTCTTTGCCGTCGCCATCGGCCTTATCGTTACTAACCGTATGGCCCTCGCCGCGCTCCTCATTCTCCCTATTACGGTGAATATCATTGGCTTCCACGCCTTCCTCGACGGCGGCCTTCTTACCGTGGGCGCCATCATGGCGAACGCCCTCGCCCTCATCAACATTTACTTCCTCTGGAGGAGCCGTGGCGTGTACCGCATTCTCCTCGCCAGGAACGGCTAAGCATCATCTTGTCGTTAAAGGGCCCCGTCCGCATGCGGACGGGGCTTTTGTTGCTGCCTTTCGGTCATTATTTTCATAACCCCTCCCCTGTTTTCATAAAAAAGCCCGCGGATTATGTCCGGGGCTTTTCGAGGTTAGGATCGCTGTACAGGTGACAGGCGATCTGGTCTCATCGTCATTTTTCGCGGTGCGGAGCGTGGCATATGTCTATCCGCAGCGCGTACGATGGGTCTGGATTTTTAGTCCGGACACCTCCAGGATGGGTCGCCGTTTGGCATACCTCGCCCTGCACAGAGTTGCTGCGTTTGCTTGCGTCGTGGTGTGACGCTGAGCAGCGCAAACTCAATGTGTACCAGTTTTTGTGTCTCGTTTTCCGTTGATGATGGCAATCTTAGGCCTCATTCTTTCATCGGTGCCGCGTCTTATCGCGGCCATCCATCATCATCCGTCCCTTTGGAGAGGCGCAAGTCATGAAAGATGACTCAGCGCGCTGCTTGCGGAAAACAATCTCAAAGAACCTACAGTGAGTATTATAGCATGACCATAAAAATTGTCAACAGTCTAGCGAGAGCTCTCGGTCTGGCCAAGGTATTCGACCGTAGAACCTACCAGTTGAGCCATATCCTGGAATCTCCCGTCGTAGGTCGAGCCGAGGACCGCGATGATGACCGGGTGGTTGAGGCCGGCGTCGAACGCCACGACCAGGTTGCCTCCCGAGAGGTCGGTGAAGCCCGTTTTGGACGCGATGACGTTGGGAATCATGTTAATTGCCTTGTTGGTGTTCACGGCGCTGTGGCTCTCGGTCTGCGAGGACACGTTGATTTGGTCGAATGCGGTCGCTTCGAGAAGGTGGGGCTTGGTCCTGAGGATGTGGCCGACCAGGAGCGCCATGTCCTTGGCGGATCCGTACCCGCCCGAGAGCGTCGGCGACACGTCGAGGCCCGACTGGTTGAGGAAGTAGGTCTGGTAGAGGCCGAGCGACTTTGCGGTGTTGTTCATCTCCTTGACGAAGGCGCTCACAGCTGACGAGGTGGCGTCGACGGTGAGGAAGGCGCCGGCGACCGACGCGAGGGCGCGCGACCCGTCGTTCGATGAGACTACGAGGCTAAAGTCGAGAAGGTCCTTCATAGCCCACTGCTCGTTCGGCACGAGGCCGCTGTCCCCTTCCTCGCCGAGGTCGCTTGGACTGATGCGGACGATGTCCTTGTCGGGCAGGAGGTTCGAGACTGTGAGCGCGGTCATGACCTTGGTAAGCGAGGCGAGCGGAAGCTGAAGGTCCGCATTCTTGTCGTAGATGACCTCGCCGGTCACTGTGTCGTAGACGTAGGCCGACGTCGCGAGGATCGCGGGCGGCGTGAAGGACGCTTTGGTCGATGTCGCGGCCTCGGTCGTGTCGACGAGTATGACGCCAGGTTCCACGGGCACTTTCTCGGGATATACCCACCACAAGAAAAGACCTACGCAGAGGCCGAGGGCTCCGAGTTCTATGAAGGCTATGGTCTTAGGCTTGATCATGAGTTACGGGTGTCGCTTCTGGCTCTGTCTTGTCCTCGCCTTCTGCCGCCGCGAACGCCTCGAGCTCGGCGCGGGTCTTGTCGTAGTCGGGCAAGTCCTGGACCTTTGAGACGCCGAGATGCGCGAGGAGGTCGATGGTCGGGGCGTAGAGGAAGCCACGCTTGTCGCCCTCCCTTTCGGCGATGCGGCTGACGAGCCCGCGGACAAGGAGGTTTCGGACGATGAAGGACGAGTTAACGCCGCGGATGTAGTCGATTTCAGAGCGTTTGACGGGCCCTTTGTAGAGGATGATGGAAAGGGTCTCGAGTCCGGCCTTGCCAAGGTCTCGCATGAGCTCCTCCTTAGTGAGGGCAGTGATGAGGTCGCTCGCCTCGGGCGCGGTGCGAAGCTCGAGCTCGCCCTCGTGTCGCATGAGGCGCAAGCCGCGGGTCAGTAAATTTGCCTCGAGGGCCTTGGATACCTCGGCGAGCTGCTCGACGGTGCAGCCGAGAGCGGCCACGATCTTCTTCTCGGCCATTGGCTCGCCTTTCCAGAACAGAAGCGCTTCGAGTTTTGAGTCCAGGTTCATGAGTGGTTTCTAGTATACGGTTAGTAGCGCGGAACGCCAAGGTTTTCCGTCTCCATCTGTATGTCGTCAAAGTGTTTCTCCTGACTGACGCTTATGACGCCCTGCTTCACGAGCTCGAGCATGGCGAGAAAGGAGACGATGACGTGCACGCGCTCGGCTTTGCCGGAGCCCGAGAACTCCTTGAATCCCATCTTGAGGCTCGAGGTGATGCGCTCGGTGAGGTTGCCGATCATCTCCTCGAGGGACATGACCTTATCGACGACGACCTTCGGCAGGAACTCCTTCTTCGGGAGGTGCGTGAGGACGCGGCCGATGGCGGCAAAGATGTTCGGCACGGTCATGTCGGCGTCGGGCGAGAACGTCGGAGGGAGGATGCGCTCGCTTCTGCCGAGCATGACCTGACTGCCGAACAGGGGCTTGAGCTTCGCGCCGAGCTCTCGGAATTTCTCATAGAGCTTGAGGCGTCGCTCGAGGTCGGCAACGCTCGCCTGCTCTTCCGTGGTCAGGGTGAGGGTCGGCAGGAGGGACTTTGACTTGATGAGAAGGAGGGTCGATGCCACGAGGACGAAGTGCGCGCTGTCCGCCACGGGAAACTCGCTCAGGCTACGGACGTACTCGATGTAGTCATCGGCCACTTGGGCGAGGGACACGTCGCTCACGAAAAGCTTCCTCTTCTCGATGAGGTCGAGGAGGAGCTCGAGGGGGCCTTCGAAATGGGTCTGCTTTACGGTAAAAGCCATGGCGGGTCGCTGTCCTTCCATTTTAGCACATCTGTGGTATTGTTCGGTGAGAGAAGTCTTTTGAGGTGAGATCGGTCGCGTTTGCCATCGGAAAGACCGGCGCCTTACCCGCGTTGGCCGGGGGTTCAATTCCCCTCGCGATCATCACCAGCATACACGTGCCGGCGCCCGGGCCCTGCCCAGGTGTTAACCTCAGATAGAAAGTAGTAAGTCCATGTCCTTTGTAGTCATCATACATAGTGACGGAACCGTGGAGCGAGTCGAGAGCCTCAAGGCGCTCGTCGCCGTCGCCGCGGACATCCGCACGTCACGCTAACGCGTGAAAAACACACCTCAAAGGACTTCTTGTCGAGCGCCCCTCCCCTCCGGGATCGGGCGCTTTTTCTTTGCGCCTACTGGCCGGGAACGGCTGCGTACACGCGAGCATTCGAGAGGTTGCCGTAGAGGGAATAGGTCCCACCGTACCCCATGCCGCCGAGCCCCATCTCGCCGGGCATTGTGGCGAGGGGCGCCGCGATGCTTCCGCTGCCGACCTGGGTTCCGTTTGCGTAAAGGGTTACCGATCCCCCGTTGCGAACTGCGGCGATATGAGTCCATTTGTTCAAAGGAGCCACGCCCGCCTGCGAAATCACCGAGGGCCAGGCGCTGCCCGTGAATACGCCAAACGACACCCCTCCGTTCGAGGTGAGTCCGAGGTTGTAGTTCATGTCAGAGTATCTTCCCCCACGAACCACGGCTGTACCCGCACCGCCGTATGCGGTAGGACGCACCCACGCGGACACCGTCACGTCACCTGTTATGCCGAGTTGTGGATTGGCGGTGCCAACGGGAGCGATTGCAAGACTCGTGTCGCCGCCAGAAAGAAGAAGGGAGCATCTGTTGTCGTAGGGGCCCTGGTTAGAGGACCATGATGCGGCGGCCTGAAGAGTTGCTGTGACGCTCCTTCCCGATTTATCTGCCGCGGCCACGCCAGAGCATTCGTCAAAATCCCACCACCCCACAGCCCTGTCCCCGAGGGTTCTGTCGAGCATGGATGCGAACTGCTTGCCCGCGGCGAGACGGGCCCTGTCACGGGCCGCGTTCACGCTCGCCAAGACCACGCTCGAGAGGAGGCCGATGATCGATATGACCACGAGGAGCTCGATGAGAGTGAAGCCGTGTGAATCTCTTATGTTATCCAGTTTGATTAGAGTGGACATGCTTTGGGTTTTATTCGAGAGTTGGGTAATACACTCTCAACGAGTCAATTTGACCGACCCAGTACTCGCTTGGCAACGTCTGCCACGAGCGGGCAAAAGCCGTTTGGACGCCACCCATGTCGATAATGCTGGCGCTCGGCAGCGAGACCTCCTTGTCGAGCTTACCGTCGATGTAGAACTTGTAGCCGACGCCTCCCTCGAGCAGAAACGCGATGTGAGTCCACTTGTCGAGGGGAATGGTCGCGTTCGACTGCGGCCAGTGGTTGCCGCCTGCGTTTATCATGAGCTGAAGCCTGCGCGATGGGTTGACCCCGAAGTAGAGAAAGCCCGGAAAGCCGTTCGCGATCATGCTATAGCCGCCGCTCACATACTGGGTCGGCTTGACCCATGTCATGAGCAGGATTTTACCGTTTGCCCCGCCGACCAGATCAATGCTCGACCTCAGGTCTGGAACTGATACATAGCTATTCCCGTCGAAAGAGAGGGCTCCGCCGCTCGGGCCTGCCGTCCACTGGGGCGTTCCCGAGAAGGATCCGTGTCTTCCAGCGCCGGAAATATCCTGGGGAGCGCTACCGGATCCGTCGTTGAGCTCCCATATTCCGAGGGCGTTGTTGGCGTAGGCGCTGTGCATGCTTGCCGCAAAACGAATTCCCGAGGATATGCGCGCCTTCTCCCGAGCAGCGTTCACGCTCGACAGCACGACGCTCGAGAGGAGGCCGATGATCGATATGACCACGAGGAGCTCGATGAGGGTGAATCCGCGCGACGCTTTCATGTCCTCTGATTATACCAGAACATCTGGAGCGCATGGTGTATACTTTTCCCTGAAAACCCTTCCCATGAAAAAACAGGCCATCTCCGTCCTTCTCGGGCTGTCCGGATTCGCGCTCTTTCTCCTCTGGGCCAGGCACAATATCGAGGCCGATCGTGCCGCCAAGGCGGCACGCGAGTCCCCGGTGACCGTCGTCGCCAAGTGAAAGACAAAGACCGCCATGGGGCGGTCTTTTGCTGTCTGGCCGGATTATCTCTTTACGGATTAAGCCTCTTCACGTCCCTCGGGAGGTAGGTTGCCTCGCGGACGTTCGGGAGGTCGAGCATCTTCATGATGAGACGTCCCGGTCCGATGCCCGCTCCGCCGTGCGGAGGGCAGCCGTACCTGAAGAAGTTGATGTAGTCCTTGAGCGACTCGAGCGACATGCCCTTGTCGAGGGCCTGCTTCTCGAGGATCTCGACGCGATGCTCTCGCTGGGCGAGGGTCGTGACCTCGATGCCTCGGTAGATGAGGTCTGCTCGCTTCGAGCGGTCGTTGTCGTTCTCGTGGCGCATGTGGTAGAAGGCGCTCTTCGACTTGTGGTAGTCGGTGATGAATACGAAATCGTGATTGTGCTTCTCCTTCACGTACTCCGAGATGGCTCGCTCCTCCTCGGGCGAGAGGTCATGATCCTCTCCCGATGCAATTCCCCTCTCGGCGAGGATCTTCTTTGCCTCGACAATCGGGATGCGTGGGAACGGCTGTGCCGGAACCTCGATGTTGAGGGTCGGGAACGCCTCCTTTACGGCCGCGAAGCCTGCGACGATCATGCCCTCCTCGGCATCCATGATGTCGTGGTGAGACTCGATGTAGCTGATTTCGAAGTCCCAGCCGGTGAACTCGGTGAGGTGTCGGGTGGTGTATGACTCCTCGGCTCGGAAGACGGGGCCGACCATGAAGGCCTTCTCGAAGCCCGACGCCATGGCCATCTGCTTGTAGAACTGTGGCGACTGCGCGAGGTACGCCTTGCGGTCGAAGTAGTCTACGGCGAACACCTCGGCGCCCGTCTCTGACGGTGTCGACATGAACGACGGCGAGTAGATCTGCATGTAGCCGTTCTTGTACCAGTAGTCGCGGAAGCCCTTCTCGAGCGCGGTCCAGACCTTGAAGATCTGCGCCTTCTCGGGCTTGCGGAGGTCGATCCAGCGGAAGTCGAAGCGGGTCGGCGCCTCGGTCTCCTCGCCGCCCTTGAGGGTGACGACAGGGATGGCGAGCTCGGGAGCCGCCTTCGAGAGAACCTCGATGCCCGTGATGTCCATCTCGGCTCCGCCCGGCGCCTGCGCAGCCGCCTTGACGGTTCCGGTTACCTCGACGACTGACTCGGTCGAGAGACCCTTCACGGTCTCGAAGGTCGGGCTGTCCTTCATGACGACGATTTGCACGAGGCCCTCGATGTCGCGGAGGACGAGGAAGGCGATTTTTGACTGAACGCGGAGCGCGTGCACGAAGCCGCGAACCATGACGGTCTCGCCGACGTGATCCTTGACCTTGCTGGTGTGTACGAATGCTTTCATTGTGTTTGTAAAAACGTTAATAAGGTTAATCGATGCGGGGTTGCCTGTATAAAACAAAAGCGCCCCTTCGAATACATCGCGTGGATACATTCGCAGGGGCGATTTCATCGCGGTGCCACCCTGTGTTCAGGCTGGCCTCAGGTTGCCCTGGGGCCAGCCTCTTTTGGTTTAGTCGTAATCGGACGACATCCGGGGGATTCTACTTGCCTCGGGCTGATTTGAGGCCCACGGAGGCTTTCCTTCCCCTACCTCGCCGGTGTCAGCCGGGTCAGTGGTATGCGAGTACTTTAGCTGATTTTCAGGGTTTGGGCAAACTTTCTATCCTGACCAGCATAAGGGTTCTGATAGCTTGGCCTTCGGGCTCCAAGGCCCCGTTTTCGCGGGGTTTCGCTTTTTCCCTAGCGTATGTATGCCATTGATGCGGCGACACCATCGATGTTTCGGTAGACCTTATCGGAAGGCTGATTCTTCATTTCCCAGGTCTCAGATACTATAAATCCCGGAAACTTTTTTGATTTAGTTTGTGCAAGAGCGGCAATCGTCCTGGCGCACGACTCCTCGGCGTAGGCGGGCTTGGTCACGCTCGCCATAATCCTGCGAATGAGGCCATATCCCGACGTGTCTACTGAGCATATTTCAATTATGGCGTACGGGACCCCATGTGCGCTTATTTTTTCCTCGCAGTTTATAACTGTAATGTCGTAATCTCCTTTATTGAGAAATACTTCGGTTGAACACATTCCTTCGATTCTTTGTCCCGTGTACGATATTGGTCCAGAGGGACCCTCGTAGCTTTTTCCCTCGGTCTCTTTGTTTGTCGCCTCTAGGCGTGGTGAGTTAAGACCGGTTAACGCCCAATGCTCGTAGGGCATCTTTTCGTTGTCTGAAGGACGAACACTTTCAATGACAGCCTCTGGGCTGGGCACAGCAAAGGCTAGGCCGAGGATTTCTGAGCGGAAAAGGCCATCCGTGTCGAGGTTGTTTTTGACGGACCAATCTTTTGATAGGAAAAGATATCCTGAAAAGAAGAGTGCGCCGAGAGTTGTAATTAAGATTATTTTTTTCATTATGCTTAGTTTATCACGATGGTTTTTATAGAAAGCCGCCCAATAAAAATCGGGCGGCAGAAACACCATTTTAAGGTGTGTTTGTTGAGGGAAAGCAAGAGTCAGCCGTCCTATTTCCCCATGAATCAACGTCAGTTTGATACTGTTTGAGGTGTATTCCTTCCATCTTCACATACGTTAGGGGACCGTTTGACGATGAACCGCCTCCGTCATACCTTACTCCAAAATGAAGGTGGACGCCTTGCGCGTCACCCGTGTCACCCATATAGCCGATAAGATCACCTTGGGCAATTGAGCTCCCTTGGGTCAGACCGGATGAATATTTAAGGTGTAGGTATCGAGTGGTGTATCCAGTTGTTTCGCTGTTGACTCCGCTATGGTTAATCACGACATAATTACCGTTTGCCGAACTCGTATCAACCTTCGCGACGATTCCGCTCGCCACGGCCCGTATTGGTATATCCCCAGAATAGGAGGGGTTACTTGAGGGGCCGAAGTCAATTGCGAAATAATTCGACCCGATATGTGATCCAAGTTGTTGTCCCGGATATTTTGCATCCCAACCTCCAATTTCAGTGGTCACCACCCAGCTTCTCCTTCCCGGCAGTGGAAGCTTGAGGCTCGGCGGCGTGACGGTCTCAGTATATTGCAGATACAAATATGGCCGATACGCTTTGGAGGTTACGTCTGAGCTGTGGAGGCCATGGACTTGGTTAACCGTTCCCGTTGGAACAAAGAACAGTCCGCCGTTCGTGATGCTCCCTGATTTCCACTGGCCGTAGAGTGAGGTCATCCCGATTCCATTGAACGCGCCGGTCGTAGGCGCACCAATGTTTCCGAGGTTGTATCCGCTCCATGCCGTGTTGTTCCAGGTCGACGTTTCGTCCCAGTTGTTCACCAGTGCGTAGAGTGTCGAGCCCGTCGGCGTGTATCCCGATCCAGCCGAATACGCCCAAACATACAATCCGACGAATGAGGGACTCGCTGGCAGCCCCTCCAGGTCGAGCTTTAGGGCCGAGCAGTAGAGATTCGAGTCCTCGCCTATTCTGAGCTCCGATGCGTTGCTGGCGGTATTCGGAGTGTCTGGTGACACCGTGACGTCAGTTCCCCGGTAAGGGGAGGGTTGATAGGTTAGCGTTGCCGCCGTGACTACAGAGGAAAAGACGGCTGCCGCGAGGCAGGCCATTCTTGATGCGATTCCGACTTTCATTAGGTATCCTTTTGTTTGAAGATCGGGCTCACGTCATGTAAGCCTCTGTAGAAAAGATAACAAATGGTGGGTAAAGTTTTGGTAAAGATTTGCTTTACAAAAATTTCCTTGATTTCCCTAAACCGCGCCGCGAATTCCTCGGTTTAACTCGATACATCTTTTCGTGCGTTGCCATAAAAAAGCCGCGCGTGGCGGCTTGCTTGTTCTCCGTCTCAACACTGTTTGAGGATGGAGAGCTGGAAGGTGGCATGCGGGAAATGCCTCGCGACCACGGCCCTGAAAGATTCCTCGAGCGAGCCTCTTGCGGGTCGACCGAGGCATCCGTCGGGTATCCCCGAGACTCGTATACAGAAATGTGCCTGTTTTGGCAGGGGGTTCGCCCTATGGATGACAGTTTGCACGGGTTGGCCGGCAAGGTTCTGCTTGACGCCGTGATTCTTGATGAATTCGAGGGCGAGGTCTGTGACGAGGCCGTCGGTGCGCGCCGGTGCAAGGTCGGTCGTGGTGCGGGAATAGAATATCTCGAGGAGTGGCATGGTTGTGGTGTGGGTTCAAGGTTCGTTTCTTGCTCCACGGTACTCTGTTGCCGGCATAAGTCAAACAAGGCCCCAGATTTCTCTGGGCCTTTGAGCGTATCTAGAGTCTTACTCCCACCGCCTTCCGCACTATCTCCATGGTCTCCCCCGCCCTCTTCGCCGCCTTCTTTCCGCCCTTGGCGAGGATCTTGAGGACCTTCGCGCGGTTCTTGGCCAGCTTCTCGCGCCTTTCGCGGAGCGGCCTGATGAAGTTCTGCGCGTCGGCGACGAGCGCCTCTTTAAGGTCCTTGTATCTGCCCGCCTTCTCGGCATAGAGCTGGTCGAGGTACGCCTTGTCGCGGAAGAGCTCGTGTATCGCGCGCACGTTAACAGGAACAGACGGCGTGCCGTCGGCGTTCTTGCCGGAATCGGTGACGATGGACATGACGGCCTTCTTGATCTCCTCGTCCGAGGCGAAGAGTGGAATGGTGTTGCCGTACGACTTGGACATCTTGCGTCCGTCGGTGCCCGGAACAGTCTTTACGCTCTCGACGATGAGGTCGTTCGGGAGCTTGAAGGTCTCGCCGAAGGTGCCGTTGAACTTCTGGGCGATGTCGCGGGCGTACTCGATGTGCTGCTTCTGGTCGAGGCCAACGGGAACGACGTCGGTTCCGTAGAGCAGGATGTCTGCGGCCATAAGCACAGGATAGTTGAAGGTGCCGACGTTGATCTCCTTGTCCTTGGCCTCCGCGTCCTTGAAGGCGTGCGCCCTCATGAGGTACGGCATGGTGACGAGGGTGTCGAAGACCCAGCAGAGCTCGGTGTGCGCGGGCACGTCAGACTGCTTGAAGATGACGGCCTTCTTTGGGTCGAGGCCAATCGCCATGTAGTCGAGGGCGAGATCGACGATATGCTCGCGCATTTGCGCGGCGTTCTGAATGAGATTGAGCGCGTGATAGTCTGCGATCATGACGTAGCACTGATAGTCGCCGGTGTTGAGGAGGTCGACGAACTGCTTCATTGCCCCGAAGTAGTTGCCGATGTGCGGGCGGCCGGTCGGCTTCACGCCCGAAAGGAGGGTTTTCTGTGGCTTGGACATGACAAAAGAGTATCAGAGTTCACGGCAATAAAAAAGAGCGCCGCTTTGACGGCGCTCTCGCTCTAACTTCGCGTGAAGGGTGTGCCTAGACGACGGTTTCGCCCTGATCCCGGAGGGCTGACCAGTATCCCGGCTTTATCTTTCGGGGACCATAGCTCTCTCTGTTGAGGATTGCCACGTGGTACCCCTTCTCCATGCGCATGATGTCCTCGACGCGTCTCGCCTTATCGGGATAGGCCTCGCTCCAGGGCATTTCCTTGCCACCCACGGACACGTTCCAGTTTCCCGTCTTGCTCTTTGTGGCCGAGGGCCAGGCGTAGATGAGGCCACAGAGCCTCGCGTTGCCCATCGTCGACAGGCGCACGTGGCACTGGGCTTCCTCGAGGGTCCTGAAGAAGTGAGTCTCTCCGTTTGCGCTGTGGTGAAACAGCCCGTCACGGAATCCCGTCTCTTCCTCAACCTTGTCCCAGATGATGTTGTCGATACCCCTTTCGCCGAAGAAGTCCTCGGGCGATATGTGGCCTCGATCCATCATGATCTTGATGAGTCGAACCGCCAGCATATACTCCACGTGCCGTGTCTGGCGGTGGTAGTAGAGGAGCTTGAACAGAAGGGCTCTTGCCAGAAGGAACTTGTGCAGGGCCTCGTGGTTGTCGATAACAATCGTATCGTTCTTCCCTCGCCTGACTGATTCCCAGACGCAGAATGCGTTTGGGTTGTCGGCGATGAAGACCAGCTCCTGCTCGAGAAGACGGTCGGATTCCTCTTCGTAGAACGAATAGTCCTTGGCGTGATACCCGTAGAGCATATGGAGGTCTCGCGACACATACGCCACGGTGTCAGCAAGGTCTCGGATCGAGCACAGGATTCCGTCCTTCTCTTGGTCGATGCGGATTGGTTCCCGTGGGTCGATCCCGACTTCCGAGCACAGGTGTGTCCAGCGCTCGTCTTCGAGAAGCCTCGAGAGCATCTCGTCCTCGTCATATCTCTTCCTGTCGACGAACTTCATGAGGTCGCCACAGGCCGAGGTGAACATGTCGTGAACGAGAAGGCCCAGGCGCAATGCCATGAAGTCCCTGCCCTTTACGCCCAGATTGTGGGCGATGATCATACCGATTGCATACACGTCGTAGGTGTGCAGCAGTCGGTTGTGGTCAAACCCGAACGAGCTCTGACTGTGACCCTCGTCCTGTCTGACTGCGGGCGAGAGGAGGGCAAGCTGCCGAATCTCTCGAAGCCTTATCAGGCCCAGGACCCAGCCAAGCTGGTGCGCCAGGCCATTTACCGACTCAAACCAGGCTATGCCGCCGCTGTAGGGTATCCAGCATCTGCCGAGAACCGAATCGTCGTCGGTCACGTAGGCGCTTGGGCTTGAGTCGAGGGCGAAATCGCCCAAAGCGACTGCCCGTCTTTGAATGAGGGTGCGGGTGATCCGCTCCTCGGGACCGACGTCTTTGCCGATTCCGTTCCTGCGAATGGCCGCCTCTGCGTTTAGAAGGTCGGCGCGTGAGAATCTGTCATCTATGTTGGTGTTCATTCTGAACACCAGACTACTTATTGCATAGTAAAAGTCAATTCTGGTCAATGCTTCCCCGCCACCCTAAAATTCACGTACAAATTCATGAGGTAATTCCAGACGCCGACCGCGGCGGCGACGAGGATTCTCGACGGCACGTAATGCCAGTCGAGCACTGATACGAAGACTGCCATAAGCCCCGTGACGGCAGTGAGCCCGACGCCTGTTATGAGGAGGTAGATCGCGTAGCCGTGATGAACGGGACGCTGGCTTCCTTTGAAGATGAGCGATCGGCTGAGGGCGTAGTTGATTGTTACCGCAACCAGGAAGGCTACTCCTGCCGAGAATATTGGGTTCCAGTGAAGGAGCTCGGTGAAAAGAGACAGCAGAAGAAGGTCGAAGGCGAAGGTTCCGACGCCTATGGCTGAGTACGACATAAACCTTCGAACTCCCTTTCGCATGCCTTGTTGCTTTTATCGCCCTATCGTCGCGCGCGTCTTCGGGCCAAAGTATCCGATGGATGGGGTGATGCCCTTTGACACCTGATACCCAGAAAGCGCCGACTGGGTCGCCAGGCCAAAGTAGAGAGTCTCGAGGCCGGGCGATCCCGCGCCGGAGAGGGACACGACGAATCCCCTTTCGTTAAGATATCGCTGAAGAAGGAGCACGCAGTCACCCTTTGAGCCGAGGGTCATGTTTGGGCAGGATGCCAAGCCCTCTGTCTCCTGACTCTCGTCAGACACAGGCTTATCTTCACCAAGCAGAACCGAGATAAGGCGCTGAAGAGTCCCTTGGTCAGCGTTCACTGTCGCTTGATTTTGTCTCGCCTGTTGCCCTAGGGCGGCAAGATTGGACGCCCTTCGAGCTGCAGAGGTTCCAGAATGAGGAATCGGTCTCTGATTTTCCTCCTGCTGCGGCGCGGGTGCCGTCGTCACTGACGTGGTATCGGACGGGTCTGACTCACCCATGGCGTTAAACGCCCTGACGTAATATGAGTACTCGGTGCCGTTGGATAGGCCCGTAATCACGGCCGTTGACGATGACGTCGTGGCCACGAGTGCGTCCGTTCCCGTTTGATACACGCGGTAACCGAGTATCGTGGAGCTTCCGTTCTGCAAAGGGGTGTCCCACGACAGGCTCGCCGTCAGATCATCGAGCGAAATCTGCGGATTCAAAGGAGCCGATGGAACGGTGATAGAGAGTATTGCGTCCTCGAGAAGGCTGGCGACACGGTCGTTTCCCGCACCGTTCGGATGAAGGCCGTCAGTGGTTGTGTACCCACTTATAGTGCCCAAGTCTATAAGATAAGTCTTGTCCGATGGATTCGACTCCATGTAAGCGTTGAATCCGGACGTTATGTTCGCACGACCCGTGCCGTTGAAGGGTACGTTGAGGTAGATGGCCGTAGACGTTGATACGGCTGATCGAAGGGAAGTTAGCCAGTTGGTAACCGTCGAGGCGGCAGAGACTCCCCCGTTGGTTCCCATGTTGATGAA
Organism: uncultured bacterium; assembly: GCA_966243015.1. Classification (GTDB taxonomy): domain Bacteria; phylum Patescibacteriota; class Minisyncoccia; order Phycocordibacterales; family UBA6065; genus UBA6065. The sequence continues at coordinate 272,527 of CBIMES010000001.1, forward strand.
AACCATGTCTGGGTTCGGCAGTATCTTTCCGTCGGTCAGCCTTGACCTTCCCGCCGAGTATAGGCTCCATGCGCTCACGAGTCCGGGAACGTTAGTCAGTCCGCCGCTCGTCCAGCCCTGCCCGCCGACGGCGGTGTTTCCGAACTCCGCGTCGAGAGCCTCGGCAAGTTGGGTGATATATACGCGTGTGCTGTTGGCGATAAGGGCGCCAACTCCCGATTGTCCCGTGTTGCCGCTCGAGGTCTGGTCCACCCACTGGCCCTCCGCTATGGAGTCTCCGTAGACGAGCATTCTCCTCGAGCGCACAGGGAAGGCGTTGAGTTCAGAGCCCTCCTCAAGCACAATACCTGTTATTTTGAGCTGCTGGACCGGTGTATTCCAGCTGTCGTAGTACATGTTTCGCTGGTAGTAGGCCTCTACGGTGTGGTTACCCTCGCTCAGACTCGAGGCCAAGGTCACGACGCTCGAAGTACCTGTGAGCTGGATCGTCTGGTACTCCCCGCCATCGATACGGTATTTAAGCACGGGGTACGCAATGGCGTTCATTGAAGCCGAGACCTGGGAGGAAACGTCAACCTCTAGCCCGAATCGAGGGCCCGTAAAGCCCACTTTGAAATAAGCGTTCGAGCCGCCCGCGCTGGTCACAAATCCGTCCCCTTTATACCAGACGTAAGGGCTGAGACCTGTTTCAAACGACGCGTCAGTAACGGGAAGGGTCACGGTCGCGAAGGGTGTCGCCGATACGACGCTTGATGAGGCGGACGCACCTGCGGCATTTGACGCGGTCACATAGTATGAGTATTCAGTACCGTTTGAGAGGCTCGGTATTGTTACCGAGGTCACAAGCGTTGTGGTCGCGAGTTCGTTCGACGGATACGAATATACCGAGTAGTGAGTTATTGCTGACCCGCCAGGGCTGGTCGGCGTGCCCCACGACAAAGCTATTTGCCCGTCACCAGGCGTCGCTGTGGGATTGAGAGGCTCTGAGGGGACCGTGGTAGAAGATGTCGCTGGGTCAAAAAGTGTTCCCACGCCGCCAATATCGAATTGCATTCCCAAAGGCGATGTTCCCCCGGAAGTCGTGAATCCTCCGATTCCCACGAGTCCACCGGCCTGGCTGTCGGTTCCCGTGGCTACCGCCATTCTCAGCGTGCTGTCAAAAGACCTTGTGTCTAGATTGAGCCACATGCCCGTAGACACGCGCTTTACGTACATTGAGTAGTTCGAGCCCGTCACTCCCACGACGATATAGTACTCGCCCGCGGGGAAAGAGAACCCTGTCGTCGCGCTGCTCGATGAGGTTATATAGGTTGAGCTCGAAAACGGTGTGTACGCCCTTCTCAATCCAACCGATCCCCTCCCTATGTCCACCTCGGCCCATATTCCGCTCGTGCCGGCCGGGTTGGTGCGAACGATCGGCGAAATGTAGTTGTTGAAGCCAACCGCTGAAGTCGTATCGATGAGCAATCCCACTTCCGTGTCTGATCCCGCGTTTGTCGAATTGTAATAGCGCAAAGCGCCACCAGTTCCCTGCCGAAGGCTCGATGACGTGGCGAAGAGCGTGTACTCCTGAGCGGTCAATGATTTCGTCCACGAGCTACCGTTCTCGGCCTGGTGGCTTTGGAGAAGGAACGGGGAACTTTCACTCACGCCCCTTGTGAATTTATCGATGACAATTGGCTCTGTGCTAGAGCGAGGCATCGCCAGAACAGGACTCGATGACGCCGATTCTCCAACTGAATTCGTCGCGGTGACGTAGTATGAATAATAAATGCCGTTAGTCAGCCCCGTGAGGCTGATCGACGCGCTGGTGCTGCTTGCGATGAATGAGTTAGTTGAGCTGCTGTATACAGAGTAATGGGTTATCGTTGATCCCCCGTCTGAAATCGGTGCAAGCCACGAAAGCACCACCTGTCCGTCGCCCGGTGTCGCGACGAGGGAACGAGGACGGGTGCTTGCGGAAAGGAGGGGGTCGGTGAGGGATCCAAGGTCACCAAGATCAATCTGTTTCGTGAGTGGCGATCCGGTCGAGGTAAAGCCTCCGATTCCTATAAGGTTTCCCGACTGCGTGTCGGTTGCGGAAACCACAGCGATTCGCGACGAACTGTCGAAGAGTTTGTTTGAGGGATTAAGCCACATGCCCGTCGAAATCTGCTTGACGTACATGTGGTAGGTTGATGAGCTTGCGCCGACAACCACGTAGTAGTCAGATGAGGGAAAGGAAAAACCCGTGCTAGTACTCGTGTTGCTTATGTAGTTGAAAGGAGAGTACGCCTGTCGAAGCCGCACCGTGCCGGCCGAGAAATCAAGCTCGGCCCATATTCCGCTCGTGCCGGCCGAGTTGGTGCGAACGATCGGCGAAATGTAGTTGTTGGATCCGGTCGCCCCGTTTTTGTTCAGCAAAACACCTACTTCGATGTCGTTGCTGACGGTCGTGCTGTTATAGTATCTCACCACGCCAGACCCCGACTGCGTGAGGCTCGTGCTGCTGGCGCTCAGTCGATAGTCGGCGGAACCCGTCGATTTGGTCCAAACCCCTCCGTTGTCAGCTTGGTGACCCTGCAAAGGAAAAGGGGTCGTCTCATTCTCCTGCCTTGTAAATCTATCGAAGACCACGGTTGAGGCGTGGACCGATGAGCCCGCAAGGAAAAAAGACGAGGATACGAAAAGCGCGGAAAATAGAAATCGTAGCTTGGGTCGATTCATGCACGTCTAGTATACCAGAAAGTGTCGTTGGTTTTCTTCGACAGAGTGCCATCGTCGCTCGAAACGTCAGGCTCGCGGCGCCTGCTTCGCGGTCACGCTCTCGTAGAGCCTGAGAAGCTTCCGCGCGATGACCTTGCTCCTGAAGCAGCGGGCGGTCTTTCTCGCCTCATCAGACATTCTCTCTCTCGCGGATCGGTCGCCCATGAGCGCGCGTATCTTTTCCTCGGCCTCGCCCTGTGACGACACGACAAACCCGTTTTCGCCGTTCCGTATCGCCTCTGGGGCGACTCCTACGGAGTACACAACGGGCACGAGCCCCTGGGACATGGCCTCGATCAGGCTGAGCGAAAAGCCCTCATACCGCGAAGGTATAAAAACGATCGACCCCCTAAGAGACCTGAGCAGGTTCGGTATCTCGTCCTTCTTTGCGTTTACGTGAATGAGGTGGTTTGGCAGCCGCCTCGTCATCCAGTCCACGAGTTTGCTGTTCGTGGTCATGCAGATCGTTACCTTCGGCGCTTCGGGAAATTTCTCGTATATGTCCACCAAGCGATCGCACCCCTTGAGCTTGAGGGTAAAGGCGTCTGAGCCGAGCCTTCCGAGAAACACGAGCGACGGGTTTTCGACAAAGGCGCCCGGCCTACCCTCGAACCAATAGTCCTCGATGGCATTGTGTATCAGGTGTATTTTGTCTGGGCTCACGCCCGACGCCGTCAGCTCCGCTCGCACGTTCTCTGAGGTTGCTATGACCGCCTCGGCGCGGCTCGCGACAAAGGTCTCTATCTCAGCAATGTCTCTGAGGGGCTTTCTGGTGCGTATATTGAGCTCTCGTATCGCGCCCTCTTTCTTGAGTCGGTACCAGACCTGTCTGGGGCCGTCCTCCTCGATTCGCGTCGCGAGGGGCACCCTGCTCAGAAATCCCTGTGTCGTCGAGCCGAAATGAGTGACCACGGGAATCTTTTCCTCGAGGAACGGCAGCGGCGTATAGGTCGTGCCCTGAATCATGTCGAACTTGCTAATCTGACGCTTTTTCTCGAGAAGCGAGTGGAAGAAGAGGATGTTCTTTATACCCGAGAGTCTCGTGGGCGTGTCGAGCGACATCTCAGGGTAGAAGTTTTTGGTTTCGACATTCGCCTCCCTCAGTTTGAGGGACATGAGATCGTTTATGTAATGGGCTCCCGTGCCGAGTTTCTTCTCGTTGTGAATGAATGCTACTTTCATGAGCACTTTCTGTATTGTGCGCCGTGACAGGAGGTCGCGCGCGTTAGCTGGCAATGGAACCATACTCGCAGATATTGACATGATGTCAATACCCTTATGCCCAATCGGGCCAACCTAGCTCTTGCTTAGGTGAAACCTAAGGGTGTAGATCCAATCCTCGTCCTTGTCGTCCGCGACGGTCTTCTGGTTGAGCAGCCACTCGAGATAACCTTTGTCGGTCTTGGCCACGTCCTCGATCTTCTTGCCCATGTATTTGCCGAAGTTGAAGGCACGGAAGAGCGAGGGCTTTGACGAGATGTCGATCATCTTGGCGATGGCCGCCTCGTCTGACGCCTCGCCCGCCCTGACCTTGGCGAAGAGCCTCTGGAAGACGGCGTGGAGTACGTTCACGTCCCCTTCTGCGTCATGGGCGCTGCCCTCAACATCGAGGTCAAGGTAGTAGCGGAGGTACTGAAGCTTGTACTGAGGGATGACGCCCTCGACATCGAGGTGACGTGCCACGCGGAGGGTGCAGATGAAGCGCGGGACGACGAGCCCATCGTTCTCGAGCATGACTTTGTCGAACTTGGCGTTGTGAGCGACGAGGACACCGTCTTTGAGAAGTCCCTCGAGCTCTCGGTACATGTCGCTTCCCTTGAAAGCGGGCTTGCCCGCCACCATTTTGTTGGTGATATGGGTGACGCTCATGGCCTCGACCGAGATGGGCACGGCGGGCTTGAAGTACTCCATGCGGGTGCCGAGCCTGTCGGTGCGATAGCAGACCTGGCAGAGCCGATCCTTCACGGGATCGATGCCTGTCGATTCGGTGTCCAAGAAGATGAGTTCCATGGAAGCTAGTGTACTATGCGAACACCTGTAACCCTAGAGAGGATTAGCGATAAAGCGGAAGGCGTAGTCGGCGTCAGTGATGGTACCCGGGTTTTCTGGGTACGGCGTCACCTCGACGAGAGTGACAGCGTAGCCGCCCGCCGCAAAGTTTGCCGAAGATTCAACCTCGTGAATTGTCCTGCCGGCTGTCGACTCAACTTGTACCGATGCGCGGATGCGGCCCGCCTGAATACACTGGACGCTCGACGGGCAGCGACTGTCTTCGATTACGTCAAGCACGGTAAGGCTCAGTGGTCCGACGACGACGGTCTGATTGAGCTTGGCGACGACTTGGATAAGGTCATCTGCCGTATCTCCAGAGGTATCGACGATCGGGCTTCCGGAATCGTAGCTTGTGTCCACGCCTCCCTTGGGCCCCTCTGCGGGCGTACGGAAAACGAGAGTGAAGGCAATGACGACCGCCATGACGGCGACCGCGCCAATGATGATGTTCCTGGTTTCCATGGTTTTTATATCTTATGTGGCGCCTCGGCGACCGAGACGATGCCCTCGAAGTCGTACCGCATCCATCTGTCGGAGCTCAGGGCCATGGCGGGGGTGAAATAGCCGGTGACCGAGACTCTCTCGCCAAGGCGGGGCGGCTCTACGAATGAGCCCGGTGCGGGCACAAAATCGATGACGTAGTGTTTTCCCTCTTCGGTTTCGATGCCCTCCACACACTCCTCAGTCTGCAGGCCCGACGTATCCCTGTGCGGAATGCAGACATACGCGCCCACGAGTGACAAGACGGGGCGCCCGTCTGTTGTACGTGCGTTGGTAATAGGCTTCTCTTTCGACGTCTGCACAAGAAAGACAAGGCCCACCAGAGCCAGGGTCACGAATACTCCGATAAGCAAATTCTTTCGTTTTGATGTGGCCATAAGCATGTCTACATGATATCACCGCTCGACACCGACTGAAAACTATTTCATAGGTCTTATCAACATATTGACCTTTGCGAAGCGACGGGTGTACTCTCGAACGGTAACACTGTTCTCTCCTATGAAATCACACGCGTCAGCTCAAACGTCAGTTCTCGAAGAGGATCCCCCGTCATGCGGCGGCGACCTCCAGGAAATCATGTTGATGGGGGCCTCCGTGGCCGACGTCTTCCAGACCAGGGGACTTGGTGTGTCCGCCTGTATCACTGCCCCGGATGGCACGAGGCTCAACTACAGGGGCACTCTCTGCGATCTTGGCAATGAACCCGAGTGCCCTCGCGCCTCGTTTCCGTTCGGCGAAATCGTTCGCATCATGAGAGGCCCGACCAGGATGGCCCTCTCGGTTCGAGGGGCGCGCATGAGGCTTGCCGGCGAGATACGCGCCAAGCACCCCGTGTCATTGTCACTCAAGACGAGTGGCCTCCGCCTCGAGATGCCCCTGGGCATGCGAGACGGGTCGCGATTCTTGGTCTGCGCAAGCATGAGGCCCGCGACTCCTGCCACCGGCAGCTGCTCCGAGTGCCCCTACTTCGTGCAGTCTGACGAGGTGTCGAAGGCCCGCGCCGACGGCGAGATCCTTCTGGGGTTCACAGGAACCCTGTTTCTCAAGTTCTACGCAGTCGCCGGCACGAGCATGCCCACCATGTCCACCTGAAAGGCGGACTCGAGGCCCCGAACCTGTTTCGGGGTCTTTTCTTTCCCCGACTAGTTTAGGAACTTCGAAACCGTGCTATGATTTTCGCATGAACACCATCGGCACACTCATCATCGCCCGGCATCACGAGTCGGAATGGAACAAGCTCGGCCTCTGGACGGGCATCCGCGACAGGCACCTCACCCCTTACGGCTTCGATAAGTCCCGCGAGATGGGGCTCGCACTCACGGGTGTGCGCATTGACCGCGCCTTCGCCTCCATGCAGGTGCGATCAATCGAGACCCTCTCTTCCATGCTCGACGCCCTCGGCATCTACCGCATTCCCGTCGAGCACTCCGCGGCCCTTAACGAGCGCGACTACGGCGAGTACACCGGCAAGGACAAGTGGGACATGCTCAAGGAGATCGGCGAAGACCGCTGGAACGCGGTGCGCCGCAATTGGCAGGAGCCAATTCCCGGCGGAGAAACGCTCAAGGACGTCTACGAGCGAGTCGTCCCCTTCTACGAGTCCAAGGTCCTACCGTCCCTCCTTGAGGGCCAGAACGTGCTCATCGTAGCGCACGGGAACTCCCTGAGGTCGCTTATAAAGTATCTCGAGCGCATCTCTGACGAGGACATCAAGGACGTCGAAATGCCGTTCGGGGGCATTTACCTCTACAAGATTGGCCCGGACGGCAAATCGCTCGGCAAGGAGTCCCGATCGGTCAGCTCGGAGGTGCACGCATAGCAGCATAAACGCAACAAGGAAACAAAAATGAGCCACAAGATTTTCATTACGAGGCATATTCCCGACGCGGGAGTCGACATCCTCAAGTCCGCCGGGTTCGAGCTCGACATCTGGGACAAGAAAACCCCTCCGTCGACTCGCCAGATCAAGGCCCGCGTGAGAAAGGGCGGCCACAAAGCCCTTCTGAGCCAGCTCACCGACGCAATTGACCGCGACCTTCTCTCGTCGTGTCCGTCTCTCAAAATTGTGGCTAACTATGCCGCGGGGTACAACAACATTGACCTTGCCGCGGCCAGGGAGTTGGGCATCGCCATCGCGAACACGCCGGGCGTATCGGGCCAGGCCGTGGCGGAGACGGCGGTCGCCCTGACGCTCGCGGTCTCAACGAGGCTCGTCGAAGGTGACCGATTCGTGCGATCAGGCAAGTTCAAGGGATTCTCCCCCTTCTCCTTCATCGGCACAGATCTCGCGGGCGCAACCGTGGGGCTGGTCGGTGTCGGCGACATCGGATCCCGCGCCGCGCGCACTCTCCGTTTTGGCTTTGGCGCAAAGATCCTCTACTATGACGTCACTCCCCACGAGATTATCGAGCGCGAGCTGGGCGCGGTGCGCGTCACATCCCTCGACGACCTCCTCCGGCAGTCTGACGTGGTAAGCCTGCACGTGCCGCTCCTCGATTCGACCCGACACCTCATTGATGCACGAGCTCTCTCGCTCATGAAAAAGTCGGCGATCCTCATCAATACCGCCCGTGGCCCCGTCGTTGACGAGAAGGCGCTCGTGTCCGCCCTCAAGTCAGGGACGATTCGCGGCGCGGGCCTCGACGTGTTTGAGTTTGAGCCGAGACTCTCGGCAGGGCTCGCAAAGCTCCCGAACGTCGTTCTGACGCCTCATCTCGCCTCCGCGCGCGAGAGCGTACGCAAGGCCATGGCCGAGATCGCGGCCCGCAACATTGTCGACTTCTTCGGTGGTAAGAGGCCTACGGGCCTGGTTTCATAGCCTTCTCGAGGCGCTCGACGGTGTCCCTGATCTCCCGGAGCATGCCCTTCTCAGCCGCGGACTCGCTCTCGAGCTCGGCGCGGGTCTTGTCGACGACCTTCTTCTCGCGCTTGAGGCCGGCGATGATAACGCTGTTTCCGATGAAGCCCGACACGAAGACCCCCGTCGCCAGGAGCACGCAAGTGCCTATAACGACCGACTGGGCGCTCGTGATGCCGAACTCGTCCGCGACCATCCAGATACCCCTCCAGAGAAGCACTGTGCCGATGCTCGCGAGCGCCGCGTAGGCAATTGGCCTCTGGCTGAGCCGCGCCCTAACACCGTCCTCCATCTCGTCGAAAAACCTGAGCATCTGCCTAAATGGGTTGGTCATATTGTTGCGAATGATTGAAACTAGTATACCCTCGCCGCCGCCCTCGAGCAAACAATCTGGCCCGGGCAGGCCTTCCGTGCTATTATCACCTTGTTTAAAACTATCGAAACTATGAAATCACCCCTCCCCAAGGAGACCTACCAGAAGAACGCCCTCGTCTACAAGATCCTGGCAAACCCAAAGAGGCTCGAGATTCTGAACATCCTCAAGAAGAAGGAGACATCCGTTGAGGACCTGCTTGCCATCACCTCTATGCCGAAGGCTAACCTCTCCCAGCACTTGGCCCTCATGAGGCACAACGGCCTTGTCGTTCCGCGCAGGAGCGGTCTTAACATTTTCTACCGCATCGTAGACCCTCGCCTCGTAGACCCGTGCAAGATCCTGCACGACCTCAGGAAGAAGCAGCTCGTGGCTTAAGACAGCCCTCGGCGCACGGAACCCCCCCCCTTGCGCTTCGTCTTGCCCGATAGTTTAATTGTTTCGAATGATTGAAACCAAATAGGGAGAGTCGTACAATGGCATCATGTTAACCCTTGCCGCCTCCTCGAGTCCCTGGTTCCTACCCGTCATAGCGGGAGCGGCCCTGGCAGACAGTATCAACCCCTGTGCCTTCTCGATCCTCTTCCTGACCATCACTTTCCTCTTCAGCCTCGGCAAGGATCGCCGTTTCATCGTCAAAGCGGGCTCTGCCTACATCGCGGGAATCGCCCTGGTCTACACGCTCATTGGCGTGGGCCTTCTGCGCGTCATGTCGGTCTTCCAGATACCGAACGTCATGGCGAAGTTCGGCGCGATCATCCTCATCGCCTACAGCATCATCGGCATCATAAACGAGTTCTTCCCCCGCTTCCCCCTCAAGCTCAAGATACCGACCGCCGCCCACCCAACTATCGCCAAGGTCGTCCACCGCGGCACCGTTCCAGCGGCACTCCTCCTTGGCGTGCTCGTGGGCATGTTCGAGTTCCCGTGCACGGGAGGCCCGTATCTCTTCGTTCTGTCGCTTCTCCACGATCAGGCCACCTTCTGGAGCGGCTTCGCCTACCTTCTGGCCTATAACCTGATTTTCGTCTTCCCGCTCGTGCTTATTCTCGCCATGGCATCGTCGAAAACCGCCCTCGACAAGGCCGAGAGAATCAGGAAGCTCGAGACCAAGAGGGGTCGCATCATTCTAGACCTTGTCCTTCTGGCCGTCGGAGCGCTGATCTTATTCATGTAATCACCAATCACAGCAATGTCCCAGCCCCACGTATGTATGAGTTTTGAGGATCTCGAGGCAAAGGTTCAGGCCGCAAAGAAAGGCGGCGTAGACCTCTCCCTTGAGGAGGACCTCTCGATAGCCGTCATGAACCTCATCAGCCTCGAGGAGCATTTCTTCTTCACGGGCGCCAAGACGGGCAAGCCCGAGTACTACGACCTACTCCACGACGTCCGCGAGATGCGCAAGGAGCTTCTCGGCCGCATGATCAAGAAGACCGAAGGCGAGACCTGGTGCATCTCCAAGCACCTCCTCGCGACGTCCATGCGCCTTCTCGAGGTGGGCACCAAGCTTCGTTCCGAGGGCAAAAAGGAGGAGGCAGAGAACATGTTCAAGATGGCCCACAAGGCGCACAGCCTGTTCTTCGCCCTGCGACTCAAGCTCATCGACGTTCCAGAGGCGGTGAAGGAGGCTGCCTCGGGAAAGTCCGATCCGATGAGCGTGAGCGACATCATGGGAAAGCTCGTCGACTGCTGCAAGGAATAATCACGCAATCACAAAACACATGAACAAAAGCGCAACCGTTTGGCTCGTCGTCATATCCATAGTCGCCGTCTGCGTCGCCGCCATCGTCATGGGCAAAAACCAGGGCAAGCCTTCAGCCGAGGACGCGGCGTCGTCGCCTCTCGCCGCGTTCGCCCAGTGCGTCGCGGATTCCGGACTCACCATGTACGGCGCAGAGTGGTGTCCGCACTGCAAGAAGGAGAAGGCCCGCTTCGGCGCCGCATTCTCGTACGTGCCGTACGTCGAGTGCCCCGAGAACACCAAGCTCTGTCTCGACAAAGGGATTAGCGGCTACCCGACGTGGATAGACGCCGCCGGCAAGAAGTACGAGGGCGAACAGGGTCTCGAGCGCATCGCGGAGATTTCGAAGTGCGAGCTTCCCAATTCATACAAATAGGGCCATGAACACCCACAAGAAAACACCGACCCTCAAGGCGCGCGCCCTTTCCTTCCTGGCCTCGAACCGTCTCGCGATTCTCTCGACCGCAAACGCGGACGATGGCAGGCCGCAGAGCGCCCTCGTGGCCTTCGCCGAGGGCGACGGTCTCGAAATCCTTTTCGGCACCTCAAAGTCGTCGCGCAAGTACGCCAATCTCTCCAAGGACAACAGGGTCTCCCTCGTCATCGGAACTGACCACAAGGGCACCATGCAAATCGAGGGAATCGCCCGCGAGCTCTCAGGCGAAAGCGCTGCCCACGCGACCGACGCAATCGTCGCCAAGAACCCCTATTCCGAGAAAGTGCTTCGTGGGGACGAGGCCCGCGTGTTCTCAATTGCCCCTGTCTGGATACGGGTTATGGACTCATCAGACGGAAGCGTGACGGAGGGTCTCCTCTAGGCTGAGGGCTCTCCTTGATAGCCGCGTAAAAGGCTCAGTGCACTGAGCCTTTTATTATGGCCCAACAAAGACCTATTTTATCCATCCATAAGAAACGCCCCGTGGATTGTGTCCACGGGGCGGAAGCTGTCACTGATTTCACCTCATCCTGATGGCCTTGCCTAGATACTCTGCCGCCCAGTCCCAGTCGATGGGATGAAGGGCATTGCCGCTGGGTCGAAGCTTGCTCTGCGCGTCAATGCTCAAATCGGGAAACTCGGCAAGAAGCGGCTCGACAAGATGGAGTGTCCGAGGACCTAGCCCGCCGGCGACGGCGATGCCGAGCTCTGGCAGCTTCGACCGTATCTCAATGATATGCGGGCGAAGTGCCCTTGCGCTCATGCCGAGTCCGCGGCCCATGCTCTTGTCCAAAAGGACGTGAGTGATGAACCCGCGATACGGTCTCAGGCGGGCGACGACCTTGGTCGGATCGTCCCCCGCCTGCTCGAGCGCGTTCTGGCCAACCTGAAGTATGACCTCGAATTTCCTGCCCGAGCGAGCCATGACGCCGCTCAGGACATCGGCGAGGACTTCGTGGTCTGGCCAGACCATGTCGAGCTGGAGGGCTGTCATGCCGTCTCCGCCGAATCTGATGACCTCGCGAAGGCTGTTCCCGAAGTCTCTTCCCTCGTAATCAGCGTAGTGGATACAGTTCATGACGCCTCTCCTCGAGAAGATATCGGCGATTGCCTCCTTGGGAGGAAACGCCGCGGACCATCTCGTAGGAATACCCCGAAGGGTCTTGTGGCTCATCATGACGCCGACGTGAAGCCGAAGCCTGTGCTCGGGCCCGACGTTTGCCTCGAAGGTCTGAAGCATGCGGCCGACCTGGTCTGGGTGTGTGAAATCGGTGATACCGATGTATGGAATGTGCTGCATTAAGCGATTCTCCTGTGTTGGTTGTAGGGGTCCTGAAGTCACTTTGACCCAAAAGAATCGCGCAGTCAAACTCTATTGGTACTGAATGTAGCTCGGTATCGGCATGAGCCTGAGGATCTGCGAGGTTGGCATAAGGCCGGAGCTCGGGGCCTTGAGATCGTTCTTGTAGAAGAGCTTGATGCCTGTGAACTGCACCGGCTCGTCGGTAATGACGTGGTCGTAGACACGTTCCTTGAGCTCAGGCGTTCCCCAGCCGTCCATGACGACAATGACCTGGACCTCAGGCGTCGGGACGATGTCCTGGTAGTTGGTCACCATCTTCTCGGTGAAGCGGTGCACGATGAGGAGCTTTGGTGGCAGGTTGTTGTCGCGCACGATCTGCGAGAGATGCTCGATCGCCCAGTTCACGTCGGTGGCGTCGACGGTGCCAATGACCGAACCCGGCTTCTTCTTGGTCTTCATCGAGAACTCAGGGTCGAGGGCGAGGTGCACGTTCGGCCTCGCGAGCCACTTATCAAGAGCGGTGACCTCCTCGGGGATAGAGCTGAGGCCGACCTGAACCTCGAGGAAGACGATACCCTGGACTTCGTTCGCGAGGCCAACGGTCTTCTCGATGTGCGCGTCAGGCATGCGGAGGCGGTACATGCCGTCCTCGCCCGCTGACCCCTGGGCCGTCACCGCTATATAGTTGAGGGCCGGGATAACGGGCGTCGCGGGATCGGCAAGCTGCCATTTCTCAACTTCTTTCATGAGCATGCCGAGCATGACCTCCGGCTCGTACTCGCCAAGGGCGCCCATGGCCTTGGAGTAGTAGTTTCCGTAGTATGCGACGATGCGGTTGAACGGCAAAAGCGCGCCGTATTTTGGGTATACGGTCTTCGCCGGCCACAACGGCCGCGTGGTCGATGCCATCGCGACAGTGCTCGTGCCGGTGTCGGCCATGGTTGTGCTTGCCGTGCTGGTCGACGGAAAGATATGCGCGAGGGCATTGAGCTTGAGGTCGTAGAGCTCTCGGTTGAGCTCCGGCGGGCGGATCTTCTGCATGAACTCCTGGGCATTGATGCCGCTCTGGTTGACGACGATGATGCCGGCCGTCGCGAGGAGCGCCGTCATCAGAACGGCCGTGACGAGGTGTCGATGGATCAATGGTCGTTCTGTCTTTTTCTTCGGCATGTGCGTTTGTGTGTGAGTGTTGTCACACAGTATACACCATGCCGGCGGAAGCTCAGAAAAAATCTATCTCAGACTCCTCTCGAGGAACGCGAGCGTCTTGTCCCAGGCGTCAGCCGTCTCGGCCGGCGCGTAGTTCGCACCCGAAGGGTTGGCGAAGGCGTGCCCGACCCCCGGATAGACGTAGATCTCGTTGTCTATGCCGAGCTCGTTGAGGGACGTCTCGAAGGCGCGAACGGTGGCGACGGGAATAACCTGATCCTGGTCACCGAAGATGCCGAGCACGGGCCACTCGATGGGCTCGAGCTGGGAGGTCGTGGTTGCTATGCCGCTGCCGTAGTAGACGACGGTTGCGTCAAGCTGCTCGCCCGAGAGCGCCAGCTCTACAGACTGCCTACCGCCGAAACACCAGCCGAGCGAGGCTATCCTGTCGGCACCCTGGGCACGCAAGTAGTCAGCCGCGGCCCGCATGTTGGCGACGCCCTTGGCCTGGCTGTAGTTCGCGGTCAGGGCCCGCGCGCCCGTCTGGTCCTCGGCGGTCTCGCCGAACAGGTCAACGGCGAGCACGAGGTACCCGTGCTTGGCGAGCGACTCTGCCGCGTCCTTGATCTCGGGTCGCAGTCCCCTGTTCTCGTGAATCATGACGACTCCCGGATAGTTGCCGTCTGGCTCGGGCCTGACGAAGTACCCCACGGCATTGTCGAAGTATTCGATGTCCTGCGCGATAACCGTGGTCGTTGCGTTGCCGCGCATCGCCTCCGCGTTGCTTTTCGTTCCGTCGCTGCTCTCGACGCCAAAGGCGAACCAGGCGCCTACGGCCACCACTATCAGCACCAAGACTGTTATGACTATGTTTTTGATCATGTTGTGTAAGGGATTAAGGTCAGTAATCATCCGTTTCGGTATGTAAAAATTATATCGTTGAAAGACCAGCGAAAGGAAGGACGCTCTACACAGCGACGTAAAAAGGCTCACCGCGGTGAGCCTTTTCGTGACGATCCGCGCCTAGTAGAACGCCTCGGTCAGTATCCTCTCGTCGGGTACGCCGAGCTTCCTGAGAGCCCTCCACATGTCGCGGGTAAAGCTGATTGATCCGCAGACGGCGAAGTCGGCGTCGGGCATGTCACTCACCGCCCGCTCGAGATCTTCGGTGCCGATGCGCCTGCCCCGGGCTCCTTCAACCTCTTCTCTCGTGAAGAACAGGGAGACGGAAATGTCGCCCTTGTTCTTATTTGCCTGGGCGGAGGAGAGGTCGCCTATGAAGGGTGACCTTCTCTTGTGCCCGTTGCTTACGAGAAAGCGCGCCTCCACGCCATCGCCTGAGTCTCGTCGCGAGCAGAGCTCTTTGTGCCAGCTTACGAAAGGGGCGACGCCTATGCCTCCCGCGAGACACACGAATTTGCGCTGGTCCTTTCGTGGACACATGGCACCGTAGGGACCGTCGGCAACAACACGGTCACCTATTTTGAGCTCGTGCAGGGCCGAGGAGAATTCACCCTTCCTGCGCACGGCGATTCTCACACCATCGTCGGTCGGAATCATGGAGTACGACCGTCCCGCGTGTCCGCCGGCGCCCGCGACGCCCTCGAGGAATATGTTTATGTACTGACCAGGAGCAAACTTCACCCGACCGCCATCCTCCCGTGCGAAATCGAGCATGACGACGTCGTCGCATATCGCCCTCTTGCTCTTCAGCCTCAAATCGTAGATTGACATAGTGTATGTGTTACGCGGTTTTCTTTAGATAATCCTCGACAGCGGCCCTGAGAGCCTCCTGTCCCAGCACGGAGCAGTGGAACTTTCGGTCAGGCAGCCCCTCGAGTCGGTCAACAATCTCCTCGGGCTTGAGCGCCGATACCCGCGCGAACGTCATGCCCCCATTCTCGGTGGCCATAAGCGACATCATCGAGGTAGACGCGATGGCCGACGCGCACCCGAACGTCCTCCACCTACATTCGCGTATGCGGCCAGTCTCCCGGTTAACCTTGATCCAGACAATCATGACGTCGCCGCACGCCATGCTGCCGACCTCGCCCCGCCCGTCGGCATCGTAGCCTGTCTCGTCGAGGAGCAGGTTTCTCGGATTGAAGAAGTGGTCTTTGACGATCTCGCTGTATGCCCAGGACCCGCCCGGGCCACACGATACGTCGCCTCTCGAATGAATGATGTTCATGGTGTTATGGTTTAACTGTCCCGTATATCGACGGGCACACCGAGCGAATCCGCGCCACGGACGCCGGCAGAGCCTCGATCAGTCTGTCTACCTCTTCCTCGGTCGTGAACCTGCCGAGCGAGAACCGAAGGCTCGCGTGGGCGAGCTCCTCTGGCAGCCCCATGGCGAGGAGAACGTACGATGGCTTGAGGTCGGTCGCCGCGCAGGCGGACCCCGTCGAGCAGCAGATACCCCTCCCGTCGAGGTCGAGGAGGAGTGACTCACCCTCGGTACCGGCAAACGAGACGTTGAGCACGCACGGCGAAGAGCGTTCCGTGCTGTTGAAGTACGCATGGTCAATCGTGCCGACGGCGTCACGAAGCCTTCGGTTAAGAGTCGCGAGCCTCCTTGTCTCGGGCTCAACGCCCTCTTGGGCCAATCTCAGAGCCTCGGCAAATCCCACGGCAAGAGATATGTTCTCGGTACCTGACCTCAGGCCGGACTCCTGTCCGCCGCCGACGATCATCGGCGAGAGCCTCAGGCCGTTCCTCATCCAAAGGCAGCCGATGCCCTTGGGGCCGTATATCTTGCCGCTGTTGAGAGTCATGAGATCGACGCCCAGCTCGCGCAGCCTGAGCGCCATGATGTTTGGCGCCTGGCACGCATCCGTGTGAAGTAAAGGGAGCTCCCTGCCTCCGCGCGCGTCACGAAGTCTCGCCGCGAGCTCACGCACGGGCTGGATTGAGCCAACCTCGTTATTCACGAGCATGATCGAGATCAGGGTGGTATCCGGGCGAATCATGGACACGACATTCGCGACGTCGATGACGCCCTCGCGGCTCACAGGGGCGTACGAGACCGAAAAGCCCTCTTTCTCGAGCGCCTTGGCGCTCTCCATAACGGCCTTGTGCTCAATCTGAGAGACGATGACGTGCCTGCCCTTGTCCTTGTACGCGCGGGCGATGCCAAAAAGGGCAAGGTTATCAGACTCGGTACCTGACCCTGTGAAGATAATCTCGGGGCCTTTGACGCCGAGGGTCCGGGCGATGCTCGCCCGCGCATTCTCGAGGCCCTCCCTCGCCGCACGGCCGAGTCCGTGAAGCGAAGAGGGGTTTCCCTGAAGGCCGGGATCGGTCATGTACGGCATCATGCGCTCGAGCACCCGAGGGTCGAGCGGCGTCGTGGCGGCATAGTCGAGATAGACGGGAATGTTTTTCATCGTGTGAACGCGTTGGTTACGTAACCGGACATAAGTCGGCGAGTCTCCTCCATCTCTGCATCTGTCAGGCCCGTGCGCGAGGCAAAGAGCGGGTCGTTGAGGTTGCCGTTCGGCACAAACTTCTGGGAGTAGTGGCACTTCGCGCCCTTGATGAGCTCGCCTATCCTCCTCATGTCGTCCATGCCAAGCTGCCCTTTGACGATGGTCGTCCTGAACTCGTAGTCAGGGGCGCTCGACATGATGATTCCGATAGTCTTGCGCACCGCCGCCTCGTCGACGAAGCAGTTGGCAACCTCGCGGTACCGGTCGAGGGGCGCCTTTATGTCCATCGCCACATAGTCGACAAGCCCCGCGGACAGCAGTCTCTCGACCGCACGAGGGTTTGTGCCCTGCGTGTCGAGCTTCACGAGGAAGCCGCGGCTCTTTATCTTCCCTATGAACTCAAAGAGGTCTCTCTGGACCGTCGGCTCCCCGCCCGTGACGGTCACCGCCTCGAGCTTTCCCTTTCGGGCGTCGAGGAACGAGAGGAACTCCTCCTCGTCGATCTTCGCCGAGAAGCCGCGAAGCTCGGGATTGTGGCAGTAGCCGCAGTTCATGTTACAGCCAGACGTAAAGACGATGGCGGCGATTTTGCCGGGATAGTCTATAAGCGTTGTCTTTTGGAGCCCTCCGATGATCATGCTACTGGTTGTAAGTCATCTCGGCGGGAACGCAGAATGCCTTTCTCTCGACGAATTCAGCCTTCTTGCCCACGTTCCACTGCTTGACCGGACGCAGATAGCCGACGATGCGCGAGTACACCTCGCACACCTCGCCGCACTGAGGGCACGTCTCGCTCTTGCCGGCGATGTAGCCATGTCCCTGACAGACGCTGAAGGTCGGGGTGATGCTGAAGTACGGCAGTCGGTAGGTCGAGCAGACCTTCTTGACGAGAGACGTGATGGTGCGATGGTCGTCGATCTTCTCTCCGACGAACAGGTGTATGACTGTTCCGCCGGTGTACTTGGTCTGCAGCTCGTCCTGGAGGTCGAGGTTCTCGAAGATGTCATCCGTAAAGGAGACGGGCAGATGCGACGAGTTCGTGTAGTACGGCTCGGATCCCGCCTTGTACGCCTCGTGGTTCGCCACGATGATGCCCGGATACTTGGCCGTGTCCTTCTTCGCCATGCGGTACGAGGTTCCCTCGGCCGGCGTCGCCTCGAGGTTATAGAGGTTGCCCGTCTCCTTCTGGTACTCGACGAGGATGTCGCGCATGAAGTCGAGCACCTCTATGCCGAACTCTCTGCCCTTCGCGTCGCCCATCGACACGCCCAGGAGGTTGACCGACGCCTCGTTGAGTCCGACGAGTCCGATGGTTGAGAAGTGGTTGCCCCAGTAGCTTCCGTCGCGCTCCTTGATCTTGCTCAGATAGTGCTTGGTATAAGGGTACAGTCCGCCCTCGGTGAATTTCTCGAGGACTTTTCGCTTGATCTCGAGGCTCTCGCGGGCTATGTCCATGGCCTCTCGTAGTTTCTGCTTGAACTCGTCCACTGATTTCGAGACATGGCCAATACGCGGCATGTTGATGGTCACCACGCCCACCGATCCCGTGAGGGCGTTGGCGCCGAAGAGCCCGCCACCCCTCCTGCCCAGCTCCTTCACGTCGAGGCGAAGGCGGCAGCACATGGACCTGGTGTCCTCGGGACTCATGTCCGAGTTCACGAAGTTGCTGAAATACGGTATGCCGTACTTGCCCGTGATCTTCCAGAGGTTCTTGTACTGAGGCCTGTCGAAGTCAAAGTCCTTGGTGATGTTGATCGTCGGGATTGGGAACGAGAACACTCGTCCCGAGGCGTCTCCGCCCGCCATGACCTCGAAGAAGGCCTCGTTCAGCATGTCCATCTCGGCCTGAAAGTCGCCATAGGTCTCCGCCATGAACTCGCCGCCGATGACGACGGGGCTCTTGCTGAAATTGGGCGACGGCGTCAGGTCGAGGGTTATGTTTGAGAACGGCGTCTGGAACCCGACGCGCGTTGGCACGTTCATATTAAAGATAAACTCCTGCATGGCCTGCCTCACCTCGTCGTACGAGAGCTTGTCGTACCTGATGAAGGGCGCGAGAAGCGTGTCGAAGTTGGAGAACGCGATCGCGCCGGCCGCCTCGCCCTGGAGGGTGTACATGAAGTTGACCATCTGGCCAAGGGCGGTACGGAAGTGCTTCGCCGGGCGTGACTCTACCTTTCCCGAGACGCCGCCGAAGCCGCGGATAAGGAGCTCGAACAGGTCCCAGCCCACGCAGTACACCGAGAGAGAGCCGAGGTCGTGGATATGGAAGTCTCCGTCCGAATGAGCCCTCCTGACCCTCTCCGGGTAGATCTTGTTAAGCCAGTAGGTCTTGCTGATCTCGGTTGCGAGATAGTTGTTGAGGCCCTGGAGGGAGAAGCCCATGTTGCTGTTCTCGTTGACCTGCCAGTCAGACTTGCTGAGGTACTGGTCGACGAGATCAACCTGCGACCTCTCGGATATCTCCCTGAGGGCACGGTGCTGGTCTCTGTAGATGATGTAGGCCTTCGCGGTCCTTTTGTAGGGCGAGGCCATGAGGACCTTCTCGACGACATCCTGTATGCCCTCGACCGACGGCACGGCGCTCCTCGACACGGACTCGATCTGGAGGGCGACCTCGCGCGCGAGCGCGGCGGCCGTATCCTCGCCGAACTCGCCGGTGGCCTTGCCCGCCTTGGCGATCGCCACGGCTATCTTGCCAATCTCGAATCTCTGCTCCCTACCGTCCCTCTTGAGGACGAACCACGCGTTTCCTTTTGACATCTGTTTTTGAAAATTTCTCATAAAAAAGCTCTGCCCCGCATATCAAGCGTGACTCGATGGTGCGTGGCAGAGAGCTTCCGGCGTTACTTCACTGACTCAGACTGTCTTACTCTCCCAGTATAAATTTGAGGGAAACTAATTGCAATGTTTCTAAACTTGATAACTATAAGTTGCAGCACGCCCAAAGCGACAAGGCAAGGGCGCGCGCTGATTTTGATCCGACAGGAAAAAGGCTCACATGTTGTGAGCCTTTTTCTATAGCCCTGTTAAGCTCTTTCCTACCACCACAATCCTCCGATGCCCCGGGACTTCATCTGTGACCTGGTGAGCGGACCGAAGTATCCCGCGGCCGGCGTGATGCCCGCCGATGCCTGGTACTCGGCCAAGGCCTCGCGCGTGTAGGACCCGAAGAAGCCCGTCGCGCCGACCGCGGCGAGCGCCCGCGCCTTCGGCCCTTTGTTCTGGGTGACGAGGAGGGTCTGGAGGGCCTTCACGTCATCGCCGACCATGCGAATCTGGAGATCCCTCACGGAAGAGTCGACAGGCACCGCCGCACGGGCCGACATCATGAGAGCGGCCTCAGGCACTGCGACAGGAGCCGTCGGGAACAACTGAGGCCACTGGGCCTTGAGCGCCTCGGCCTCCGCTGTCTTTCCGAGCGATTCGAGATTCCTTACCCTTCCCTGTATCGACCCGCCGACGGCGAGGGTGACCGGGGCCGCCTCCTGCACAGGCGTGCCGAAGAGGGCGAACACCGAGAAATGCGGCGCGGAACAGGTGATGGTGTTCGCGCCCGCGTCCACCTCGCAGTCCTCGAGACGCTCCCATGAGCCCGAGGCGTAGTGATACATGCGAAGGCTCGATTCCTCCAGGCCAGAGACGTCTGCGTCAGAATACGCATAGGACACGGTAACGGGAGCGTCGAACGAGTCGAGGACGGTTTCGTTGTCCATGAGGGCTGTGATGTCAAAGGCGATGCCCGAGGCGCGAGAGAGGCCTCCGGCGGGAAAGCCTATGACGTCGAGAACGGAGGTTGCAGCGAGGCTCTTGATCTGTATGACGACGGACGACGACGTGGCGGTGAAGTTGGCGGGGGTCGAAACGACGAGAGTCCTTCCCAACTCCGAGAGCGTGGTAGTGGCCGAAGAGGAGACCGTGACCTGGGTGCTCGTCGCGGCCGAGGGCGAGACGTTACCGGGGCAGCCAAGCGTCGAGAACGACCCTCGGGTAGAGGTAGCGACATTGCCCGAGGCGTCGCTCGACACGGCCTGGTAGTAGTACAGGGTGCACGAGACAAGGTTCGAAAGACCCACTTCATGGGAGAGGACTCGAGGCGAGACGTCAGACTCTACCGTCGAGGTTCCGACGAGCTGGGACGGGAAGTACCAGAGGCGCGTGGACGCGGCCTCGTTGGTCTGCCAGCCAATCGTCGCGGAAGAAGTCGCGGCCTCTGCCCCGAGGCTGGATATTGTCGGCGCCGTCTCGTCGGCGGTCGTAAAGGACCAGGTGGTGCTTGCCGTGATGCCGCTGAAAGGGTTTGAAGAACCGTCGACGAAGGCCGTCCCGGGGACAATGACGTACAAAGTCTCTCCCTCGGGCAGATCCGACGCGGGATAGATGGTCGCCGTAGAGCCCGAAACCGAGACGCCGTCCCCTTCCACGTCGATCGCCTCGACGAGGCTGTCGTCAGATGACTTGTATATTGAAATGAACCCCGTCTGCTTGGAGACGTTCTTGCTGAAGCCTACGGCGAGATCCGTGGCCGCGCTGACCAGGGACGCTCCGTTTGCAGGGGAAAGGGAGGTAACGGCGGGGACATCGGCGGTTACGATGGACACGTTCTGGGCAACGACGGTCGGCATGTCTCCCGGGGCTCCGAACTCGACCACATAGCCAAGTCCCGCCGAGCACGGATAGTCGTTCCACGTCCCGCTCGACACATAAGTCTCGGCGCAATCTTCTTCTCCGGCCTGATTTGGCTCACTTCCCGCCCAGGCCTCATAGCGGCCGCCAATGGCGCTTCCGCTGCCGGTTCCCTGCCAGAATGCCGTTCCCGCCTCGGGGCCGGTCACCCATTTCCAGGTACCCTCGGTCTCCGAGTCGCTCGCGCCGATCCAGCCGTCTCCGGTCAGTCTCGCGGAGACGAAGTCATTCTCCTCCTGCGAGGTGATGGTCACCAGGTATCCCGTCGCCCCGTAGGCCTCTTGCGCTTCGGCAGCCGTCTTGGCGCTTGACCAGGTGTAGCTTCCCGAGACGAACTTGTAGAGGTGGTTGTTCTCGGTAAAGAATATCTCGCCCTTGTTCACGAGAGAGATCTCGAGGGTGTCCGTACCCGTGCTGTTTCGCGTGTACTTGAGCGTCGAGAGGGCGGCGTTTATGTCAGAGACCGTTCCGCTGAAGTTGACGGTCGAGCCGGACGAGGCGCCGTTGAAGGTCAGGCCCGTCGTGGTGGTCATCGAGAGGGTGCCGTACGTCGCGCGGAGCTGGACGGGCGTGGTCGAGGCCGCGGCCCCCACGATCTGAAAGCCCGTAATAGAGGTCGCAACGTTCGGGGTGGTGGTGGCACTGTTGCCCGCCGTAAGGCTGAGGGCGGCGTGAGCCGATCGCCCGCAGGCGAGTAACGCGACGAGCGTCGCAAAGAGCAAAAGGGTTCGTGTCATTTTCATGCCTGATTAGTATATCAGAGGTACTTCAGCCCCAGAACAAGGACTCATCCCCAACCAACCTAAAAGTTATTTTGATTTCTCAAAAACGGAACAACGTACGCACCCCTTCACCAGATTATCTCTTTCAACGTTTTGTTAATTTTACGCAAAATATCTATCTGCTTTCTGAAAGACTCGTGCTCGGTGCCATTCAACTTACGAATTTTACCTTCAATAAAATCATATCTAATGTCGGTAAAATCTTCTGTAAAAAAATTTACATCATTAACCTGAACCTCAAAACCTGAATCAACCGGCTTAATTTGCTTGATACCAAATTTAAGTAAATCTCTGGCGCCCATTTGATGGCCAAGATTGCTTAAATTATGCCCTACCCCTTTTAGTTTTTTATCCAAATCACTAATATCCGAAAATTCTTTACTAGCAACAAAAATTGCCTTGAGGAGTAGCTCTGTATAAAAAGATAGTAGTATGTAAATATTTCTAATCCAGGCAGCGTCTGGTTTTTCATGTCGATCAAGGTAATCGAATTCGATGAACGATAGTCCCGTCTCAACTCTTGCAGACAGACGCTGAGCAATTTTGTTTTTCTCCTCTTGATTCATTTTAGATTAATCAACTTCTCCGAGAATGACTGTTTGAGCGCCAGTCGATGCCGTTGGATTATCCTGGGTGTCAGAAATAATTAGCATCGCGGATTTGTTATTCAGATTAATTGTAAGATCAAGCGTGCGTCCCGCTCCTATGTGACGGGCTTTTATGTAGCCTGGGGCATGTTCGTAAATCTGATATTCAAAATCATATTTAAATAAATCATATTTAGGAAATAGAGAATTGTCGCCCAAGACAGGTAGAATTCTCACCATTTGCTCATCACATACGGCGTTTAACTGATCACAAGATATGTTCGTATAGACAAACTCCCTTTCTCCAAAGAAGACATAATCCGATGGTCTAACCTCCCACACACCAGAAACATAAACTCTGTCATCGTATTCACCCAAAGACACGCTCGGATAAATAGGATAAAACCTATTTCTTATATCCGCCTGTTTAAAATTAAGGCCGACAGAAACAGACAGGCCTGCAAGCAGTAAAACCATTACAATGGGGAGTAAAATTTTGTTTTTCATGGCGGTTCCCCAGAATCTTAACAAGTGGTAAGTAAAGAAAAGATAAACTTTTTCTAAAGATTTTCTGAGACAGCTTTCACAACCTCCCCAACCCCCACCTTCTCCTGCGTCCCCTTCTCCAGATCCTTCACCACAACCATCCCGTCCTTTGCCTCGTTGGCGCCGTACATGAGGGCGAACTTGATGCCCTTGTCGCTTGCGTACGAGAGCTGCTTCTTGAGGTCGACGGAGTCAAAATAGACGACGGTGTTCACGCCCGCGGCGCGCAGGCCCGACGCCATCTCGAGGTACTTCGGCACGAACTCTTCGCCGAAGTTAATAATGAGAGCCTTAGCTGTGGTTTTCTCGGGCGATGCTACGCCGAGCTCCTCGAGCGCGGCCAGGAGCCTGTCGAGGCCGATCGAGGTTCCGACGGCGGGCATCGGTCGATTCGAGAACGTGCCGACCAGATTGTCGTAGCGGCCGCCGGACATGACTGATCCAAACTTCGGGGCGCTCACGAGATTGGTCTCGAAGATGATACCGGTGTAGTAGTCGAGGCCGCGGGCGATCGAGAAGTCGATGACGAACTTCGTGCCCGGGGCGAGGACAAGGGCCGACCTGACGATGCCCGCGAGCTTGTCGAGGGCCTCCGTCACCGCCGGAAACGCCTGCTGGGCGGCCGAGAGGTCGCTTATGTCAGCAATTCGCATGCCCGCGAAACCGACGATGTCGGCGATAGCCTCAGGGGCAAAGCCCGAGGCGACAAGCTCCTCCTTCACGCCCTCCGCACCGATCTTATCGATCTTGTCGACGGCGCGCATGGCGCTCACCTGCTGTTCGGCCGTGAAGCCGAGCTTGGTGTAAAAGGCAGAGATAATCTCGCGGGAGTTCACGCGGATGACAAAGTCGCTTGCCGGTATGCCGAGCTTCTGGAGGGCGCTTGCGCTCATGGCCAAAATCTCCGCGTCAGCGAGAGGGCTCGTCGTGCCGACGATGTCCGCGTCGCACTGGTAGAACTCGCGGAAGCGACCTTTCTGGGTGTTCTCTGCGCGCCATACCGGCGACATCTGATACCTCTTCCATGGTTTCTTGAGGTCGTTGTCGTACTGGGCCGCAACGCGCGCGAGCGGGATAGTCAGGTCGTAACGAAGGGCAACGTCGCGGTCGCCGTTGTCCTTGAAGCGGTACATGAGCTTGTCGCCCTCGTCGCCGTACTTGCCGGTGAGGATGTCCGCGTATTCCAGGGCCGGGGTCTCGAGCGGCTCGAAGCCGAAAGACTCGTACGACGACCTGATGATGCCCATGAGCTTCTGTCGCGCGATTTGGTCCTTTGGCAGGAAGTCGCGGAAGCCCTTGAGGGTACGTGGTTCGATGTTTGACATGGGTTTGTTGTGATTATACTAGCATATTAATGGGTTCCAGACCGTCTTGATGGTGAATGAGAGGGGTCGATTTCTCGACCCCTCGTGTGCCTCAGCCGATGCTTTCGCAGGCAGAGGCGAGGAGAGCCTTCTCCTCGTCGCCAAAGCTCGCAGGTTTCTGCAGGCTCAGAGCGATGACCCTTCTCCCCCGACACACCGACTCGTGCTCGACGTGCAGGCCTGTCTTCCTGCACGTCTTGGCGAAATACCGACTCTGCGAGGCCAGGGTGGCGAGCCACCCGTCCTCGGCGTCGGTCTCGGCACGGTCGATGAATACGAGCTTTCCTTTAATCGTGGCGGTCGTGCTGATCATGTCGTTTCAGGGTGAGGGTTCAAAGAGCAACTTCGAGTCCGTTCCCGCTCAACATATCAACAGCAGCATCCGTAATTTCGTTTGCAGTCGCCTGACCCGTCGTCATGCACGCGTCACCCAAAAAGTAACGGCGCAGCGGACGGTCGTAGCAGACCACGAAGAGAAACGGCTGACTGCGACCAACGGCGTTCCGAGGGCGCGTGGGAAGATACCATTCGACTCCAACTACGAGCCTCAGAGAATAGCCGTCGGGCCTCTCTGACCGTATCGTCCAGTCAATAATGGCCCGCTTGGGAAGTTCGAGGCGCTCCTCGATCGAGCAAACAACCGCCCGCGCGACCCTCTTCATGGACCTAAGCCTCCTGATACCAATGCCTGCGTCATTCCTGACGAAGAGCATGCTCCTGTACCGTGGATTCATGAGATGTCTCCTGTGTTTGTGTTGATGTGTTGAACGTGGCAATGAACAAAAAACCAGCCCACAAGGGCTGGTTCCTGATTTCCTGTCGAGAGTCGATTACGCGCGCGACACAAAAGCAGACACAAGCCCTTCTGGGGACTGTGAGCAATGCCACATTGACGCGGCGCTGACTGCTTTTGAAATCGTTATGCGATTCATGTGTTTACGATACCACGATTTAACCCCACCCGCAAATATCATCTCTAGACGGCCTCGACACGAGACCCCTCCTCTCTCGCACCGCCATTCTTCAACCTGTTAAACCCAAGCAACCCGAAAGTCATAAGAAACACACCAAGGGTGAAGGCGAGATCCCCGTAGTCGCCGTTGTAGGACGTTCCCGCGGTGGTCGTGTAGGAGAAGATCGAGTCCGCCACGAACATGACAGCGAGGCCCGCGAGGATGCTGAAGATATCCAGTCGGTAGCCGCCGGAAAGGTATCGAAACGAGAGGCCCGACACGATGATCGAGACCGACAGCGCCACGAAGTCGCCGAGCGGGTACGCAAGGTCGAGGACGTTCTTGAGCACTGTGTTGCCCTCGGGGAAGAACTGGCCGTCGCGGCCGATGACAATGAGGAAATAGTACGTCACGAGCAGCACGACGACCGGGGCAATGACCGCCAGAAACTTGCCGAAGGCCTTCTTGAGGCCCATGTCAGCGCCCGTAGTCTTGGCGAGGTAGATGGCGCCCAGCGCATAGAAGAACACGCTCGGGGCAAAGAACAGGTCTGCCACCGACGGGTATGGCGCCTCGACGCCGACGAAGAAGTTGTAGTAAGCCCAGACGCTCTCGCCGATGCCCCACGCCACGAGACCGATGCCCATGAAAACCACGGCCTTGCCGATGGCGTTGCCCGTGCCGCCCCAGAGGGGCGCGCCCCTGACGAGCGAGAGGGTGCCGCCGACGAGAGGGATGAGACCGTAGAGGAAGACAAAGAGATAGTTATAAAAGCCTTCCGTAGTGCCCGAGGCGAACAGAACTGCCCAGAACGCGATGAGGGCGAGAAAGAATGCAAAGCATACTTTCTGGTGAACGTTGAAGGTCATGTGATTGTGTGTCTATGTAAAGCATTATACGGCCTGTGTCTTTGGGGTCACAAGGCGGGTAGGTGGATAAAAGCCCCGCCACCTTGTCAGTGACGGGGCCGAGTAACCCTAGCGTTCGACGGGTGTTGCGATTACGCTCGCGTAAAGAGACGCAATCTCATCGGCAACGAGAGCCACGCTGTCCGCGGACAGCTTTGCCGCCACGGCGTGGACAAAGGCCTTGCCCGACAGGGCAGGCCTGCCAGAAAGCGGCGCGGACGGTCCGAGATCGGCTACAAACAGGTCGTGGCCAAACTCAAGCTCGAGCGCCGGGGCGTGTTCGAGGGGCCAGTCCATGACCGGCCACCTGCCCTCGGAGACCAGTTGGCGGACAAGCGCCATAGACACGACCTGTCTCGACCCGTCGCAGCCTGTCGCCGCCACGAATCCGGGATTCGTGGCGAGGGACTCGGCCGCGCTCTTCGAGACCGATATCTTCCCCCGCTCGCCCGGGGCAAGCGGCCGATTGACGTAGCTCGTGACGACGACGAAGTTACCCTTTGCCCTGCTGAGCTCTTGGGCAACCGCGTTCGCGAGGCCATCCCCGCCGACGATGATAAGAAGCTTCCCCATGGTACCCTTTCTGCCGCGCCGCACGAAGCGGCGCGGCCCGTGTGTTACTGTGCGTGGTTTATGCGAAGAACAAGTTCCTCTATCCAAAAGCTTATAAAAAGAGAGTAAAGATAAAGTAAAGAAATAATAAAAAGGCACCTTCGAAAAGGTGCCTGTGGTGCGACGAACTTTTCTCAGGGAGAAAAGACCGTGGCGCACCAGACGATTCTGAGCGACGCGGTCGCCGATTCAAGCGGTATTCCCAGCTCTTCGGAGAAGATCTCGGCGTTTCCCTGTATGCAGGGTTCCGCGAGCTCTCGTTTCCTGAAGGAGCGGAGGATGCTTACCCTCGATGCAAGGCGCCGTGCGAACTCAAAGAGGTCGTTACGCAGGGCGAGAGCTTCGGAGGGCCCGAGATGGGCGTCGTCGACAATGGAATCGACCACGGCTTCACAGCTGAGGCGACCGGACATTGTCCGTCCGCCGACCGTGGCCGCGAGGCGCTGAAACGCCTCTGAGGAGACAGTGGCAAGGATCATATAATTTACCTTACTCTACCTACGATAGAGAATCGTGTCAATAAAGCATAAAAAAGGGGCGGCCTTGCGACCGCCCCTTGACGCAGGGACCTCTCAGCTGGACTTGGTCCGTGGGTTTGGGAACATGACCTTCATGGCGGCCCAGTAAGCCTCAGTGAGAAGCTCTCTGATTTGCTCCATGTCAGCCTCTTCGCTCACCAGCCCGCTTATCGTGCCAGGATCGATTCTCATTCCCGATTCTCGGGCACTCATAGCAGCCCCGAAGAACATGCACCTGAGGATGAAGACTTCCCTTTCCACGTCCGTGGTCTGGGCGCCCTCAGGCTCCTTCAGGCACATTCGACTGCATACCGCGTCAATCTCGGGGTCCGAGACGCCCGCGGCGTAGTCACGGAACCACCTTCGCACCTCGGCGTGACCCTCGACCGTGCTCGCCAAGCGGCTGTAGGCCTGCCTGAGAAGCGTGATCTCGAGCTCCGTGGAAAGGAGCTTCGTCACCCCTGCTGCGACTGCGAATCCTTGTTCTAACTCTCTGGTGTGCATTCGGTTCCGCCGGGGAAACTGGTCCGGCGGAAAGTGCATATTATCACGAAAATAGCAAAAGTCAATATTAGACCCGCGGCCCGACGGGATCCTTTATTAGCTCCGTCTCAGTAAAGATTGCGCCGCTCTTCATGCGGAACCTCTCTTCGGTAAAGGTCTTCCCTGTCTCCCGAAAGCCCAGCTTCTTGTAAAAGGCAATCGCCCTGGCGTTATAGTTCACCACGTGGACAATCGTCGGCTTGAGTGGGTCAAGATTTTCCCTCGCCGCCTCCCAGAGCGCCTTGGCCACACCCCTCCCCTGAAATTCCGGCAAGACGTACATGGCCTGAAGCTGATTGTGCTCGGGCCGGACGAAGACCCGACACAGGCCGACAGCCCTTCCGTCGATCTCCGCGACGAAATACCAGCCGCCCTTTGAGCGAGTGTCGGCAATGCTCTTCTGAGACCTCTCGATGCTCGCGGGAGACTTCCTCTCGCCGAAATGCGCCTCGATGTCCTCGAGGGTTATGCCGTGCTCGGCGTTCGGGTACGTGGCGACCCAGGTGATATAGAAGATGTCGCTGAGCTGGGATGCATCTTCGGGTCGCGCTTCTCGGATGTTCATAGTTTTGAATTATTTATAGTCCTCGGCCTGAAGCGCGAAGAGTCGGGCGTAGGTTCCCTTTCGGGCAATGAGCTCATCGTGCGATCCCAACTCTTCGACGGCGCCGTCTTTGAACACGCAGATTCTGTCCGCCTTACGCACGGTTGAGAACTTGTGCGAGATGAGCACGACGGTCTGGCCGCCCGTGAGGGATTCTATCTTCTCGAAGATGCGCATCTCGGCCTCTGCGTCGATTGCGGCAGTTGGCTCATCGAGAATCATGAGGCCCGCCTTGCGGTGGAAGAGTCGCGCAATGGCAAGGCGCTGCTTTTGGCCTTTTGACGGGTCAATACCGCCGTCGAACTCGACGCCGAGCATCTGGTCGTACTTGTCCTTCCATTCCAATATAAAGCTCTCGGAGTCGCTCGACTGCGCGGCCTCGACGACGCGCTCGAGGCTCATCGGTTCGCCTGATCTCCCGAGGGAAATCGCCTCTTTTACCGGGAAATTGTACGAGGCGTATTCCTGGAAGAGGACGCCGAGGTTCCTGTACCACTCGTCGAGGTCGATCTCCCTCAGATCAACCCCGTCCACGAGAATGCGGCCCTCGGTCGGGTCATAGACGCGACAGAGCAATTTCACGAACGTCGTCTTGCCCGCGCCGTTCTCACCCACCAGGGCGAACTTCTCGCCAGGATTGAGGGTCAGGGATATGTTCCTGAGAATCATCTTTCCAGAGCCGGGATACGCGAAAGAGACGTTCTCGAAGGTGATGGTCGGGGTCTTGTTCTTGTTGATCGCGACAGGGTGCGCCGAGCGATACAGAGTATTCTCCGTATCCAAAATCTGGAAGAGGTTGTCCGCGTAGGTGCTGCGGTCCTGCTGATGCGAGAGCTGGTTCAGGAAGCCTATGAGCGCAGACTGGAAGCGATCCATGGACGAGAGCAGGAAGAGCATGGTTCCGACCTCAATCAGGCCAATGGATACGCGATAGACGATGAAGATGACGGTTCCGCCGACAATCGCGCCCAAGATGAGTGTCGAGCCCGCCTCGAAGGCGAGCTTTTTCTTCTCGACGACCTTCTGCCTGTCGCCGAAAGTTCCCAGTATACGTGAAATATGAGCAAAGAAGTGCCCCACGTTCTGGAAGAGCTTGAGCTCCACGAGCCACGTTCGACTGTTGAAGTACGATCTGATATCCTCGTAGCGTCTGCGCACGGCCGTATCCGCGTCCCAGATGCCCCAGGCCTCCTTGCCGTACTTTATTTGGGTGATGAATCGCGGAATCACGGCAAGGGCAACCAAGAGGCATACGACCCAGTTGAAGCTCGCGAGGATGACCATGGCCGTAACGACCTGGGTAAGATCCCTCAGGATGTTGAACTGGATCTCCGACATGTTCACGATCGGCCACACGTCCCGATCCTCGGCCTTGTTTATCAAGTCCTGGAAGGCTGGGTTCTCGAACTGTTGAATGTCCATCGACGCCTTCTTCTTGAGATAGAGGAGCTGGAACGCCTTACCCAGGTCGATGTAGTTTCGCTTCTCGAAGTACTCTCGCAGGCTCGACACGATGTCGGGCAGGAAGAGCGTCAGGGCAAATGCTCCGGCGAGCAGAAGAATCAGGCGCGGCGCATAGTCGCCCGCCACGAGCGAATTCACGAGCGCGGCAGAGATGCCCGACTGCGCAAAGGGGAAAAGCGCCAGGAGAATCGACGTTGTGACCATGCCGATGACGACAGGCTTGTCATGCTCCCAGGCGAACAGGGCGACCCTCCAGCTCGTCACGAGAACCTTCTTGAAGGAGGCGTATTTTGAGGTGGTTGTGGTGCTCATAGAGGCAGTTTGTTTGGTGCCCTTAAGTATACGCTGGACTTTCCATTCTGGACAATTGATGTTTAAATTGCGGTCACGCCGACCACACTCCCATGAAAAAGAAGCGCCCCAATCCCCTCCTCCCGAAAATGCTCCGTAAAATCGCCCCGCGCATCGGTGCGAAGGTTACGATCGAGCCTGAATGGGGCGTCGTGGGCCAGATAACCTTCAAGAGTGGGAAGAAAAGCTATTTCAGATACTCGACCCTCGACCTCAACCCCGTCGGCTCGTCAGATATCGCCAAGGACAAGGACTATGCCAACTTCTTCATGAAAAAGCTCGGGTACCCTACCGTTCCCGGCAAGGCGTTCTATTCGCCCGACTGGGCACGGGCAATCGGCTCACACCAGTCCACGAAGCCCGCGGCGACATACGCACAGAAACTCGGCTTCCCCGTCATCATCAAACCGAACAGTGGCAGCCAGGGGTCAGGAGTGCGCCTGGTACACAACAAGAAGGAATTCTTCTCGGGACTCCGTGACATATTCAGGAAAGACCGCGTCGCCCTCGTGCAGACGCCCGTTCGAGGCAAGGACTATCGCATCGTGGTACTCGATGACAAAGTGATATCAGCATACGAGCGCGTGCCGCTGAGCGTCATGGGCGACGACAGGACAACGATCCTCGGCCTCCTCAAGAGGAAACAGGCATCGTTCGTCGCATCGAGCAGGGACACCGTACTTAACATACGCGACAGGCGCATCGCCGCGAAGCTCAAGCGGGCCGGACTAACCGTGAAATCAATTCCGGCCAAGGGCGAGCAGATCTTCCTGCTCGACAACGCGAACCTCTCTACGGGTGGCGACTCAATCGACGTCACGAAAGTGATTCACCCCGAATTCAGGGACATCGCCGTGCGCCTGACCAGAGACATGGGCCTACGTATCTGCGGCGTCGATCTCATGGTATCGGGCGATATCTCGGAAAAGCCCGTCACGTACTGGGTGCTCGAAATAAACGCGGCACCAGGCCTCGACCATTACGCAAAATCAGGAAAGGCCCAAGAGAAGATCGTAGAGGAGTTGTACCTGGAGGTTTTGAGGAGTTTGAATAAATAAGAACACGACCTTGGAAGAGATGAGGACCTTGATTCGGCCCATAAAAGCTAGCGTGGAACCACCTTCGAGCGAAACACTTCCCCGGCTCTAAACGGTTATACTACGACGCACAGAAGTCCGAGCTGACAAAAAATCGGCCCAACTAGTGGGCCGATTTGAAACGAGCTTAAGAGCGAGCAATCAAGACACAAGCCACAAAAACAAGAATCGCTAATGCATCAATCAGGACGAGGAAGCGAATAAGCCTCTTCCCCTCCGAAGATTGATAAAAGGCAATCTTGTCTTCCGCATATTTCTTGAATCCGCCCGGATAATTTTGAGCAACGACGAGCTCAAGCCGCATCGTTGCAAGAGCCATATTGGTTATCATGGTACAAAGAATTTAGCATCAAAATAACACTTAAAGTAAATAACGGCAACTCTTTGACATAATTATGAAAAATACGTAAGGTTATGCAGAATCAGTTCTTTCACATCGTAGGATAGGTATCCATACAATCAGGAAGAGCAACAAAACCCAATCCGTCCCCAGTGACGCCAATAACCATGAATCAGGAAATTATGTCATCGGAGCGGCTGAAAGCCTCTCTTGCTATTCCGGACCTAACGGATCCACGGAATGGAATTCACGCGATAAACATTATTATAGAAAAAATCGTGACTGCCATGAAAAAAGGCAATCCCGATTCCTCTATTGAAGAAATCCGGGGGGATCCGAGAGTGTCGATCAAGGATAATTTCGACGACCTCTTGTTTCCAAAAGACAACGCGGGCCGATCCTCCCGATACACTCGATACGTATCTGAAGACACTGTCCTCAGAACCCACATGTCATCCGCAGCGCCCTCATGGCTCAGAAAAAGATCAGCAGACCGAGCCCAAGACACAATCGCCATTTTTCCAGGGATGTGCTACCGCCGCGATGTTGTCGACAGGACGCATTGCGGAGAACCTCATCAAATGGATATATGGCGTATCAAAAGAGGAGGTCGGCGCTGTGACAGAAAGGCGTTGATAAAGACAATAGAAACAGTCCTTGGCGCCGTCGTTCCTCAGTTCCAATATCGAGCCAACGAAGTCAGACACCCTTACACGATTAACGGCCTCGAGGTCGAGATTCTTGTAAATGATACGTGGCTTGAAATTCTAGAGTGCGGTGAAATACACCCAACCGTGCTCATGAACGCAGGTCTTGATCCTGATGAATATTCAGGGCTCGCTCTGGGAATGGGTCTCGACAGACTGGTGATGGCCCTTAAGAGAATCGACGATATCAGAATCCTCAGGTCTCAAAACCCGAGAATTAAGAAACAGCTGATGAACCTTGAGCCATTTGTCGTCACGTCAAATCAACCAGCCGCAAAACGGGTTATCTCCTATTCAACCTCTGTTAAAGAAACAGAGGAAGATACATGCGAGAAAATTCGAGACGGCCTTGGAAAAGATGCCGTCTTCCTGGAGCAGATAGAATACGCGGAAACCCCCTACGAGGAACTGCCGGAGAAAGCCCGCCTTAACCTCGGCATCAAGCCCGACCAAAAGAACGTGGTGGCCACGATCACGTTTCGATCAATAGACGGTTCCCTGGCCCGCCCCATGGTAAACAATTGGATAGAGACGCTCTACCCAAAACTCAACCAAGGCAGCAAAGGCTACATCTAAAACCCCTGGCAGCAAAGGGTCGCACAGAATTATTCTGAGCGACCCTTTTTTATCATATGAAAGCCCCTCACTTTCATGAGGGGCCGATTGATTTGCGAAAAACTTAAAAAACAGGAAAAAGTTCCACGTCCCTAATATCTCTCGCATTGAGAAGAAGCATGAGAAGTCGCTCAATCCCCATGCCGATACCTCGGCACGGCGGCAGTCCAAATTCCATGGCACGAATTATGCTTTCGTTAACATGTCCTTGTTCTGCCTTTCCGTATTTAGCCTGTTCCTCCATGCTGCGACGGATAATAACAGGGTCACGCTCCGGATTCACGATGTCAGCAACGAGCATGCCGTTGATGACAAGCAGAGTCTCGTCAACGGTTGAGCCGTCGCCGTTCCCCTTGAAAAGGGGCGACTGAGCCGCGGGCAGCCCCCTCAAGAACGTGGGGGTCGTGATGCCCGACACGATGTGAGCATACAAAGAAGTCGATACGGTATACCTGTTTACCTTAGCGGGACGAGGTATACCGATTGCATCAAGCAAGACAGCCAGCTCTTCGACCGGACGAGATTCGTCATATCGAAAACCTGTCAACCTTTCAATCTCCTCAGCATAATCGCACACAGTCCAACTACCAGAACAGTCAATCACCCCATCCGCCACAGGCAAACTTGCCGAACCATACAGCTCACGAAGGATTTCACACAGCAGATCCTTTATAAGCCCCTCCATCTCTTCCCGGCTCGCATATGCGCGATACAGTTCAAGAATAGTGAAGTGCGGCAAGGTGCTCGATGTCGCCCCTTGGTTTCTAAACGATTTTCCAATTTCAAAGACCCTTGATAAACCACCCACCATGAGCTTGCGGAGAAGAATCTCAGACGTAAGCCTGAGATACATGTCCCCGGTTTGATCAACGGAACGAGTGACAAACGGATCCGCAAGACCTGCCTCAAAACTATTTTGAAGTAGGCCCATATTGAGCTCCTCGTAACCACGAGCGTAGAGAAACTGTCTAAGCACCCTAAATATCGTGGAGCACCTGCGAAAGTGCAGAACCATTTTCGGGTCCCGAATAAGCTGAAGATATCTATATTCGCTTACATTTGATTTCTTTCGAAAATCAATGTTTGAATCGTAAACATCACCCGTCGCCTTTGAAAGCAGACTTATTCGGTTGGCGAAAAAGATCGAGGTTCCAAGATATTTTTTCTTAACCCCGCACAACGCAACCACATCTCCGTAATGAATCAGCGAATTAACAACATCGATATTGTCTTGATTTCGCACAAGGAAAGCGGCAACCGAGCAGCCGTTCCCCTCAAGCCTCTCCAAAACGATAGCATCAACACCATCAACCGCCTCAAACACACCCAGTCGTGATTTTTTTGTAAGCGGGTCAGAAAGCATAATTCTCCCCACTATAGTTATTTCGCTTTCAAAAGGCGCCCGCTCAAAGTCGGAGGCCTCGATACAACCCATTGGCGCATCTTTTTGATACACAAACGGGTCCTTTTCTAAGGCACGAAGCCTCTTTCCATTGCTATTTTTAGCCACAATGACTCCTTTTCTTGTTTTTTATGTTAATGAACTAAGGTTTCCGTAACATTGATACAAAACAATAAAAGTGTCAATTACCCTTCTTGAAGATATCGTACTTAAAATCCTTGTGTGTCATTGACGGCCGAGGACCAATGCTGTTCTGATACTTCCCCTTGTAGAGAGAGATCTCGCCAAAAGGAACCCAGAAGCTTACCTGCGCGATAGACATTCCTGGATAGATACGAACAGGAAGGGTTGCGTAGAGTTGAAAGGTCGTAACCCCATGAGATCCTATATCAATCAAATCAGCGGTAACGTGAACAAAGAGACCCATCCTAGCCGTGCCGGACTTTCCGTGTATCAACGGAACATAAAAATCGCTACCGATACGCTCCCTGGAGTGCCCCAGAACAAAGTCACCTGCCTTAAGAACCAACCCATCTTCAGGTATTCGTATCTCTTCGTAAACTGCCTCGTGCTTAGGATCAATGACACCCGGTCCATATCGGATGACAGTGTCGCCAAGCGACAAATCATAAGAATTGGTCGTGACCGACTCTTCATTAAACGGAACTATCTCTATCTTGTCACCCCGAACTTCCTCGAGGATTTTTTTACCCGTAAGTATCATGGGGCTTTTTGTTTAGCGGTTGGTACATATGACTCCTGGGGATGATTCAGACGACCGTACACTCCCACGTAAGAATCAATAGGCCCGAAGTTTTTCCAGAATGAAACTTGGCCAATCACCATTCCAGGATAGACCCTTATTGGCAAGGCGGCCACAATCTCAAGGGTCCACCTATGCATTGAGGTGGTGTGGCCAAGATTTGCAGAGACCTGCAAAAACAAGCCGTATCTGCCCATCGAGCTTCTACCAATAAGAGACATGGCGTATTCCGAGCTCCCGATAATCTCTTGAGTGTTCGCGAGATACATCCGGCCCGGCTCTAGTACATACCCCTCTTGGGGAATGGACAACTCTTTAAAGACGGACTTGCCACCATCGAAGAAAACAAACTCTTTCAAAGTGGGACCCAGGCGGTAATTGTAGCTATTGGGATTAATTTGTTCAGGCAAAAACGGCTCAATGACTATCCTTTTGCCAGCAATCTCTTCTTTTATTTTTGCCCCAGTCAGAATCATAACTTAGAATAGTTCCACGAAACGATTCGGATAGATGTCTTTCCTATACCTTAAGACAAGCGTACTGTATCTCTGATAAGGCCTCAATTCATTGGACATCTTTTTGATATCGTAGAGCCGGTTATAAATCGCCTTACGGACCCCGGCATCATGGATGCCGAGCATAATGCAAGCTCTGTCCGTCGTGCACTTACAATAATAATCGAGCTCTTCCTTTGTTTCTGGAATAAGATCGTTTCGATCCTCGAATATGATCTCAAGCTTATTGTAGAGTTTCATAATTTCCTTGTAGGACACGGACGTCGGCGTAATCCCAAAAACCTTTCTAGCTTTTTTAATTAAGGTGGCCGGGATTGTCTTGGTTACGTAGAAAGGTGAGGCGAGTATATAACCACCGTCATCAAGCATACCAATACACTTTTCAAGCATCTTTGATGGATCAGGGAAAAAGCCGAGCGAGGCTCCCACGACGATATGACTGAAAGGCTCATTCGTCGAAAATTCATACCCATTCGCAACTCTGTATGAAAATTTTACACCAGGAGCGTATTGATCCTTATTGTAATTTGCCATTTTTACAGAATTTTCCGACAGATCGAAACCCTCCCCGCTGCAACCAGACATAATAGCAAGTTCCCGAGAGGAAAAACCCGTTGTACACGCAACCTCAAGAAGTCGTGAGGTTTTTTTCAACCCCGAAAACTGAGCCCACTTAGAAAGTGTGACGTATGATCCCGGCAAAACATTCCACTGATTAATCAATCCGACAAAATCAGTGTAGGAGAGATTTTTTACATAGTCTGAGGTAATCGTGTTATTTTTCATGTTTCCTTTACCCTAAAATTCGTATACAGGCGGTATTGAGCTTATAAAATTCTGCGCCAAAGAATAAGTTAAGGCACCTTGATTCGGCACCACAATAACATCCCCCTCCCTCAGTCGATCAGCATAGCAGAGATAGCCCCAAATATCCCAAGTGGTACAAAGGTTGCCCCACACGCGACAGCTAATCTCACTTTTTGCCGGCATCGATATATTTACCAACGGAAAATACTCGTGCTCGAAGCGCTGCCAACCAACCATGTTAACGCCTGCGTCCAGGATAATATTTGACTCATCCTTTTTATCAGCAACGCGAGCGACTATAAGCATAGAGTTGTTGCATATAAAACGACCAGGTTCCGCACGATATTGGGCGTCGATTAAGGGCTCAAGATCCTTCTTTATTGCATCGCCTATCTTTTGAGCGTACTCAGCGATCTCCAGACTTTCCCTAACTCGATAAGAACCCTCAACGCCCTTTACATCGCCAGAAGAATAATAACCCTCCGATCGAGAAACCTCGAATCCGCCACCAAAATCAACGTACTTGATAGAACGAAGGTCCTCGACACTAAAATTCAGCTTAATAAAAAGCCCTATTTTTGAAATAGCGTCCTCATAAGAGGATGCATCCTTGTTTCTTGAGGTGTGAAAATGAATGCCTTCAAGCTCAATAAACGGATGTCGTTTTGCCGCATCCCAAAACTCGCCAAGCCTCTCAAGGGGGATGCCGTATTTTTTCCAATCGCCGAAAAGATCCACGTGAACCCTAACTCCCGCCTTTATCTTTAAACCCGAGGCCGACGTCAATGATCCAAGCGTCTCCAGTTCACTAAAACTATCCATGTTAACAGTCACCATATCAGAATACTTGAGTGCATGCGCAAGATCCGCTCTTGTCTTGCCTGGACTGAAATACATAATATCCTTACAGCCCGCCGCAACAGCGAGGTCTATTTCTCGGACACTACCGACATCGAGACCCATACCCCGCTCAACAACACGAGCAATCACTTTGGGATGATGATTGAGTTTAAGCGCATAATAAGCCCTAAAAGAGGCAACCTCCTTGTTGAAAGCATCTAAAAAAGAGCTTATGGAAGCATCGAGGGCCTTCATATCAAGAGCATAGAAAGGCGTTCCGTGCTTCTCAACAAGCTCAAGCAACGAATCTCGCTTCTCGAGCACATCTTCTACGATATGATACAGTCCGGTACTCATATAACGGATTTCTCAAATACGATCGACGCCTCTTCGGTATCGATAGCGACCGTGCCGCCGTTCGGTATGGTAATAAGCGGATCCGAGTGTCCAAAATCAGCGTTGTACATAACAGGAAAAGTGGAAGAGCCGAGATTCTCCCCGAGAATCTCTTCGAACGAGTCGTCTCGAGAGAAGCCAGACTGTTCCGTAAACCTACCGAAGACAAGACCCGATATGGCCTCAAACCACCCCAGCTGCTTACACTGGCAAAGGAATCTATCGACGTGGGCAGGGGTGCTTGTCTCGTCCTCTTCCAGAAAAAGAATCTTACCTTTCAAATCGGGCATATATTCCGTCCCCTGAAGCAGAAGCAGGGTTTGAAGATTTCCAACGAGAACCTCTCCCGCTGCGCTTCCGGCCCTGAAGACCTTAACGCCCTCATTGGCCTTTTTAATCCTGTGGTCATTGTCTTCCCTGAGAAAGTATAAATCGTCAGCGTATTCCCCCGATGACTCAATGGCAACCCTCTCTTTTGGAGAGACGCACATTTCTTCAAAGTACTTCCAGGTGTACCCAAAAGGCTCAGGCTTGGCGAAAGATATGACTCCGGGACCAGAGAAAGTAACGAGCCCGGTCTTGGTTGTGATAGCGGTAGTGAGGGCAGTTACATCAGAATAGCCGATAAATACCTTCGGATGCTTGCTAATTAGACCATAATCAAGGCGATCGAGAATCTGATTGGTATTGAAACCTCCCCAGAAAGCCATAATGCATCCCACGTCTTCCCTTTCGAGGAACCTGTGTATGTCCTGAACCCGAAGATCAACAGACCCTGCAACATGCTTGTTGGTAAGGTTTTTAACAGACTCACCCTCAGCGATAACGAAACCTCTTTCTTCGAGATACTTGTAACCTCGCTGAATAGTCTCTTCTGGGCAGACGCCCGCAACCGGATCAGCAGGTGCAATAATTCCAATGGTCATGCCCTTTTTGAGCCTTGGCGGGAGTACTTTTCCTGATTGATTTGACGACATGAATTAAGGATAACCATAATTAACCAAAACCACAATAATAGCCGTCTCGAAACAAAAAAAACGGAACGATGTCCCGTCTCGCAAGCTCAATCTTGACCCATTTCCCCGTAGTCATGCCCGATCCCGTGCTAGAAAGAGCTCACGGTTCGATCATCATTGCCCAAACAGGTGTAGTCCACAGTCCCAGAAAGAGAATCAACTCCCCGCTTTTGATACCGCCCGCAGGCAATGATTACGAGAAGGAAGGCAATTTCAGCGGGTGCGATAATGCACAATAAATACATTGTACTCATCGGTTGAAGGTGCGTTTTGTTTTCAAAAAGAATAACAAATAGACGTTCAAGAAGTTATAAAGATCTAATAAAAAAACTCTTGGCCCTATTTAACCTCCGGCACCTCCACAATGAAGGCGCTTCCCTTGCCCTCTCCCTCTGACTCGGCCCAGAGCCTGCCGCCGTGCGCGGTGACGACCTCCTTGGCGATGAAGAGACCGAGGCCGGTTCCGTGGATGTTGGCCTCGCTCGCGTTCTTGGCGCGCGAGAATTTGCGGAAGAGCTTTGGCATGACCTCAGGCGCGATACCCACCCCGGTGTCCACGACCTTGAAGCGGATCATGTGACGAGCGGTGTCCTTCTCGAGAGAGATTGATATCGAGCCCTTGAGCGTGTACTTAACCGAATTGTCGACGACATTCATGAGAACCTGCTTGAACTTGTCGAGGTCGGCCTTGATTGGATACGGCTGCGCCTGATCGATCGAGACGTTGAACGCGAGGCCCTTCGCCTCAATGTTTGGCTTCTGCTCGGCGACGACCTCAGCAACGAGGCCCTTGAGATCTATCTCCTTGAGGTCGTACCGCATGGTTCCGAGCTCTATGCGGGTTATGTTGAGATAATCCTCAACAACGCTTGAGAGCGTGTTGACCGACGTAAGTATGGTCTGCACAATCTTCCTCATGCCATCGGAGACGGGCCCCGCATCGCCTTCGAGAATAATTGAGGTGTATCCCCTTATAGACGTAAGAGGGCTCCTGATTTGATGCGTGGCAAAGGAAAGGAACTCTGTTTTCTGTGTATCGAGCTCCTTGAGGCGGGCGTTTGCCTTTTCAAGCTGATCTTTTTGCGCCTCAATAAGCTGCCTCGCCTCGACTTCTTTTTTCACGCTTCTAACAAGAATTGTTCCGAGAATCGCGGTAAGAATGAGCGTAAGTACCGTTACGATACGGATATTCTCTATCCTCCTTATGAAAAGAATTGCGAATATGAGGAACAGAAGGGTTCCCACGAGTACCTGTGCACTGAACAGCCTGACATCAAAAGCTTTAAACCTAACAATCATGTACGAGAGGAAAGCGATAAAAAGCGCCATGCCGAGGGGCCCGACGAGATTGAACTCGTAGATGAGAGTCGCGTCGCCAACGACATTCGTAGTCACAAAGGTTCCCAGGAGAATGAGGGTCCCCAGTATAAGCGAGAGTACTTTTTTCTTCTCTGGTGATGATTCGGACTTTCTGCGCTTCGAAACGCAGAGGAGAATCGCAAAGAGGGCCAACACCACCTGCAGGATATACACATAGACCCAAAGAGGACCGTTGTAGCTCTGGCACTCCACCAGGTCAAAATAGG
Source organism: uncultured bacterium (assembly GCA_966243015.1). GTDB lineage: Bacteria > Patescibacteriota > Minisyncoccia > Phycocordibacterales > UBA6065 > UBA6065. Next base: position 313,117 of record CBIMES010000001.1, read on the forward strand.
TCATGTTCAGAGTCGTTGGCAAAAGCACCAGGATCGGCAGGAGCGAGACGAAGCCGAGAAGCCTTAGGGAGAACGGAGGGATCCTGTCGTGAAGGAAGACGTAGACAAAGTGGACAACAGACAGGACGAGGCCAACCTGGAGCAGGGCGGAAACTTGCCAGCCAAAATGAACAAACCACGCGTCGACGGCAACCCACTGCAGAAGCTCGTTAATAATCCAAAGCGAGAACGAGGCAGCGATGGCGAGAAGTGACCTTGTCTGCAACGACCTGTTCTTAATAAAGAGGAATATGGAGAAGAAAAGAGAGAGAAATACTATCGGTATGTAGGAATAGTAGAGAAGCGTCGGGGCAATCGATGTATCGATGATGCCGAAAAGGTTGGGGGCAGCGTCTAGACACAGAAACGGGTCCATGAGCTACAGTATATTAAGATACCCGACAAGGAGCAAGGCATCTGAATAAAAAAGCCGCGTGCCCTAGGGGTACGCGGCTTGAACTAATTACGTGGTTATACTGAGAATCGAACCTCCGACGACCACAAGGACGATGCCCGCCAGCTTCTTCCAGAAGGCAGACCCCTGATCTTCCGAGATCAGATGGGGTAGGAACTTCGTGAGAAGCGCCGCACCCACAAGAACGAAGAGGGGCTGACTGCAGGCGAGGCCCTGGACTATCGCCACGGGAGCGAAGAGCTTTGCCCGGTCGAACAAGAAATCCGCGACGATCGCGAGGACTTCCGACAGCGACTGGAGGCCAAGCTTTGTCCGAAGGCCGATGACGAAACCCTGACGGGTCTTCGGTCCGGCGAGGAGGACGAGCCCCCAGAACGCCTTTCCGCCGACATCAAAGGCAATCGCCGGGACGGTGTCGAGCTCGCGACCAAACTTTGCGAACACGACGTCGTTGACGGCCAGGAGAAGCGAGGCAACGAGCATTAGGACGATCGCCTGACCCTTCGCCCTGCCGCTCGACTTGAGCACCCAGCCACCGACAGCCAGAACCACAATCGCCGCCACGTGATACCACTCCAGACTTTCGCCGATGAAGGCGAATGCCAGAATGATGCCAAATGCCGGTATGGTCTGAAACCAAGGATCGACTCGGGATGCCTCGTCGATGCTCAACGCCTTAAGGAACAGAATCATGGCGACGACATACGTGACGCCGTTCGCCATGAGAGGGAGCGCGACTGACAGCTCCACTAACTGACCCTTGAAGAGCATAAGCGGACCGAGGATCACGATGCCGAAGACGAGGTTGAAGAATCCAGAGATCGCCATAAGCGCCGCCGGCTTCGAGTCCTCGCCATCGCCCTTAACCAGTATCTTGTCTGTGAGAATCGCCGCTGCCCAGAGCATCGGCGGGATGAGATTCAGGAAGAATTCCACATGGACCTTTCTGTTTCTTCGCATCTCGCCCCGGTGTTACCCGAGTACGAACGAGATGCACGTCGATGCTTTTGGATGTTGCGACGTTTTAGAGACGCTCGCGCGGGCAAATGCCTCTAAAACGTCGCAACGGGTATAACCACTTTCAATGAACCTTTACTTCTATATTATAGCACGATATTTATACAAAAGTCAAGTCTATGCAAGGTTGAGGCCGTCTGAGGCCTTGGAATACGCGTCCCAGTCGACGCCCAGCTCCCGAGCGAGCTCCCTTTCGATAAATGAGGCAAATGCGTGTTCCTTGTGATACGGCGCGTCTTCCCTGTCCCCCGGCTCGCTCGCGTCGCCCTCCGCCCTGCCCTTGTTGAACTTAATGTCATAGGCATCTATGACGTCGTCACCTATGCCTCGATGCCTGCAAAGCGACAACTCCACGAGCTCGTGAATCGCGGTAAGCATCTCATACCTCCAATCGCCCATGTCAGACACAGACACTACCTCCCTGTCCCTTTCAACGTGATAGTCGGCGACAGTGTTGTATCGCTGAGCCGAGTCCGGGATGGTGCGTATCTCTATGTTGAGCACAGGTTTATTCTTCGATGATCTCTCCGAGTGATTCCTCCCCAGCCTCATCTGCAGCCTGGACCTCCTCGCCCGTCATGACGAAGTCCTTGGCAATAATAGTCCTATAGTAGGTAATGCTGATCGACGCGATGACGGCGATGGCTATTACCCAGGAAAGGACCTTTGATTTTCTATCCATAAATGATTAGAATGGCACTGTTTACCCGACCGATCAAAACCTCACACTGCCCGTGAATATACTATTTATATCAAAGGATCTCATAGCGGGCAACGTTGCCCGGCTGCTCGTGCAGGAAGGCCACTCGGTCAAACTCTACATAGAGAACAGAAAGAGCCGACACAACTTCGACAACATGGTACCAAGGGTGACCAACTGGAAGGCGGAGCTATCCTGGGTTGGGAAGGACGGCCTCATCGTCTTTGACGATGTCGGGTACGGAGCCACCCAGGACAAACTCAGGAAACAGGGCTACACGGTATTCGGCGGCTCGGAAAAGGGAGAGAGAATAGAGACCGACAGGGAGTACGGCCAAGAGATATTTAGGATGTGCGGGATGAAGACCGTCGAGCTCAAGGACTTCGAGAATCTCGATGACGCCACCATGTTCGTCAAGGAAAACCCCGGCGAGTGGGTCATAAAAACCGACAATAGCAACGGCAAGTTCTACAGTTACGTGGGAGAGATGCCGAATGGAGAGGACGTATTGTCCCTTCTCAGGAACTATCTGCTCCACAGCCCGATGAACAGGGAGCCTGTCACCCTCCACAAGAGAGTTCGCGGCGTCGAGATCGGCGTGGGCAGGTATTTTAACGGAACGGATTGGGTCGGACCCATCGAGTTTAATGTTGAGCATGTCCGGTTCCTCCCCGGGGATATAGGCCCCACCACGAGCGAGATGGGAACGCTCGCATGGTATGACACCGACGAGACCAACAGGCTCTACACGGAGACGCTGGCACGAATAAAGCCCTTCCTCATCGAATCAGGGTTCCGCGGGGACTTTGAGATAAACAGCATCGTGAACGAGACGGGAGCCTACCCGCTCGAGGCAACGGCCCGATTCGGCTCACCCATCGTGCACCTTCACTCAGAACTTCACGAGTCGCCCTGGGGCGAGCTTCTCTACGCGGTCGCGTCGGGAAGGCAGTACGACCTTAAATGGAAAAAAGGGTACGGCCTCGTCGCGCTTCTCGCCGTACCCCCATTCCCTTTCGCCAAGACCTCAAAGGAACACGACAACTACGGGATCAGGATTCACTTCAACGGCATGACGGATAAGGAGTTCAAGCATATCCATTTCGAGGAGGCATCGCTCTCGTCATTCGAGAAAGACCAGTACTACATCGCGGACAGGCAGGGGTACGTTCTTTATGTCACCTCATCCGCCCCATCAGTTAAGGAAGCCCAAGAAAAACTATACTCTCTGGCGAAGAAGGTAATTATTCCGAAGGTAATGTACCGAAACGATATTGGAACCAGGTTCGTAAATGAGAGCCAGGCTAAACTCAAATCCTGGGGTTATCTCGCCAATGAAGAAACCACAATTGACGTACTACCAGTAAAGGAGAGAGTTAACACGACCTTCGAAAGATAGGCCCTTTTCTGCCCGGCTACCCGATCGACTCTCAGACATGCCTCCTCTCCGCCATCTTTATAAATAGCTCTTGCACTCCTTCAGGAAACCCGTTTTTATAATCACCCAGGAACAGATCTCTAACCTCAAGCTGATAGAGCTTGAGTCCCGAGAGCTTATCGACACCGATCCACATCGGCTCATAGATCTGATTTCCCTCCTTGGCCTTCTCGAATTCCTCAGAACCCTCGCGAAGGGTCGGCTCGCCCGACACGTAGTCGCAGAGGTAGAAAAAATTCTCCTCGCCCGTATCCCAGGTAATGTGATACACGAGCCTCCCCGCCTTGACCGCAACCGTTGTCTCCTCGTCAATCTCGCGTACGGCAGTCTGGTCCGGAGTCTCACCTTCCTCCTGCCCGCCTCCGGGAAACACCCAATACTCGTCGCCATTGTTAACACGGCGCATTACGAGAACCTTACCGTCCCTTATGACTATGCCTGCGGATCGATTTCTTTTCATGGTTTTGATATGGCAAAACATTTCTTCAGTCACGCATTATAAACCCCTCACCCTCCTCAGCTCCCCAACCACCCTCTCCCACTCCCTCTTCTTGAGCTTCGCGGCGACGTCCTCCTGCCACTCTCCTATCGGCTGCCTGTACGAGACCTCCCGGGGAATCTGCGCGTCGGCGACGGCGTCCGAAAGCGCCTCAAACTCGCGGCCACCCGAGACACCCTCCCTCATGAGAAGGTCGGCGATGGCATAGGAGGCCTGCTCCTCGGTCATGGTTCCGAGGTCGACGGCCGAGACCCACGCCTCGCAGCGAGAGATGATGTCGCTTTTGGTCATGGAGACATCATACCCTAGAGCGTCCTGATTTTCCCCTTCGATTACCTGGACCATATTTTTATAAAGATTTTATCCCCTCTTTGCTATACTGGTGCCACATGATACATCACGGCCAGTGCCCAAACGGTCTTAAAGTTACCATCGTCCCCATGGAAGCGCGCAGCGTAGGGGTGTGCCTTATCGGAAACGCGGGAGGACTTCAAGCGTCGCCCGGCCTGGCGCACTTTCTTGAGCACACCGTCCTCTGCGCGACGATAAAGTACCCGGACTTCGTCTCCCTGGCAAATACCGTAGACACTACGGGTGCCTGGCGCAATGCCATGACGAGCCAGGAGGACATGCGCTTTGTCTTCAAATGCCTACCCGAACACCTCCCCCGAGCTCTCGACTTCCTCGCCGAGGTTGTCGTGAATCCCCTCCTCCTCGAATCTGACGTATCAAAACAGAAGGATATCATCACCCAAGAGATCAACGGGGACCGCAATGACCTCATGTCGAGCGCGTTCAAAGCGGCGCTGAATGGCCTCTATGACGGAAAGGGGCCAGGCGTGCCCGTGCTCGGCACGGAATCTGACGTCAGAGCGCTCTCGAGGGACGATCTCGTCGCCTTTCACCGAAATGCATTCGTGGCGGGCAATTTCCGTCTCGTAATCTGCGGCAAGGTACGTCCCGAGGACGCCATGCCTGTCATCGAATCAACCCTGGGCCGCATGCCCCAGGGAGAATCATTGGCCCTTTCGCCTTCCGAGGCGTGGATGAGCGACCTTGGAGTTGCCCGAAGCGTCGAAAGGCGCGAAAGCGCCCGTCAGGCTGTCGTGGCAGTCGCGTGGAAGGCGCCGAACGCAAACGGCAGGCTCGCTCGGGCAACCTATCTCCTCAAAATTTTGATAGCTGATGGCAGGCTTTCGCGCCTCTGGCAGTCTCTGCGCCAGGAGAATCCGCTGACCTACTCGACGCGCTGCATGTACAATCGATACCGCAGCTTCGGCTATTTCATCGTCGGAGCGGGCCTCGCTGAAGGCAATATAGACCGAGCGCTAGAAGAGGTTCGTGGAATAATGAAAGACCTTTCGGAACGGCTCGTGAGCGACGATGACCTCGAGCGGGCCAAAAACCTTGCGAGAGCATACCTCCTGTTCGAGTCCGATTCACCCTTCGAAATGGCGACATACTACGCGTCGAAACTCCTCTACGAAGACTCGTTCGTTAGCCTCGAGGACGAGCTCGAACAGTATCGCCTCGTCACCAAGGAGGACGTTCGGGAGGCGGCGGCGTACATTATGAGCCAGAACGAGTCCGTCGCCGTCATCACACCGACGAAATAACAGACTGTTTTACCGCCAAAGAAAAGGCGTGTAATCGAGAGATTACACGCCTGAATGCGATTGAAGGAAAAGCCGACCCGAAGGTCACTTATCGCTTCCACCGCCGCAGTCTCCGTCGCAGGGAGCGCCGCCGGAACCGCAGTTCCCGTCGCACTCCTCGTTCTGGAGGGGCTGAATAGTAGACAAGGGATTCATGAAGAAGTCCTCGATCAAGGGTTGTGGTCTTACGATGCTGTGTCCGCTCATCGGGTCGAGCGGAAGACGCCAAAGGAATCAGAGGGGTTCGTCGCGCCAGTCGATGTCCAGGCGATGCGATGTCTCGAAGTTCCAGTCGTCGCGTGCGGTTACGGGCGCTTCCGCGCCGTTACCGCCCTCAAGGTCTGGCTCCGGCCCCTCTTCCTCGTCCTCTAGGGCGCGCCTCGGATAGACCGGGCGTCCCGTATGTGATGTCTTTCTCATAAGGTGCTCCTCAAAAGTGATACTAGGAGCAACGGGCGAAAACACCTATAAATTAAAAATAAAAACACCTTAAAACTTTGCATAAGAAAATATAAAAACTTTCCGCGGCGAGTCATTGCGATTCGCCGCGGAAAGTTTTTGAATAAAGAACGACACCGCCCCTGGGCGGCTCTGTATCAAGTTTAAAAGGGATTGAATTAAGATTTGATAAAGAATAAATAAAGAAACGATAAAGCCCCACCACGGGATGGGGCTTTACGAACCCGGTGGGAGGTGTCCACAGACACCCTTCCACCGAGTCTACCTGTCGAGCGTATTGATGCCCTCGAGATTATCCTTCATCACGAGCCTGAGTGCGGAGATGATTCGGGCCTTGACCTCGGCCGACGCCGCGGACTCAAACTTCGCGATCCTGCCGGCAAAGACCCTCGCGTTGCTTTCAAGCGCCGCGTGGTCCTTCGAGGCGAGGAAGCCGTACCACGGATACGCAAGCGTAGTGGAGCCCGTTGAAGACACCGTCACCGTCGTGCCGATCGTTCCGGGAATAAACCACAGGTACTTTGCCGGCTCGCGGTAGGTAAGAGAGACGCTGTCGTCCGTGCCAAGGAAGATGCGCGAGGCGTTCTCGTCCTGTTCGATGATCGAGGCAACATACGCATCGAGATCGGGTGCCGTCTTAACCCCTCCAAATGCCAAGGTCAGCTCGTCGAGCGGGGCCAACTCAACCGTCTCGGCGGACACCGTAGTGCTTGCTGCGACCGCGGCGGTCGCAGGAAGGGCCTCTGCCACCTGGGCAGACGCAGGTGCCGCGGACACGAGGAAGGTCATAATAGTGAGAACCGTAAGAGTGTATTTCATGATGTGTGATTGATAAGCCTCAATTATTCCTCGTTATAAACAGGCGTGACACCCCTCTGGTTTACGCGCAGCACGAGTATGTCTGCCGGGAGAACGCCGCTTGGGTCAGTTCCTCTCAGGGTAATGTAATAATTCTGGCACGAACCCATTCCACAAGCACCCCGAATCTGCTCTGAAATGCTGAAGGCGAACGAGACCGATGAGCCCGTCACCGGGACCGAAGGAGCCGCGGAGAACGATCCGCCGCCCAGGGAGAATGTCATGACCGTGCTCGTAGGAAGCGCCGGCGCGATTGATTGGACGCTGATGTTAACAGGGCCGGTGAATGAGCCCGTTCTGTTAATGGGTATATTGATCTGCTCGGACACGGCAGATCCCCGAGAGAAAGCCGTGACGCTCACATCTCGATCCGCGCCGAGAGTGAATCCGTCAGGATTAGGGCACGACGGAGGGCAGCCTGCCTCTGGCGGGGCGACAGCGTCGGTTACCGTTACAAAGGCCTGGGCCGACGAAAAGCCGACACCGTTAGAGCAGCTCACGGAATAATACTTGGTACCCGTGGTCGTCGGCGTCACGGAACGCGATCCAGAGCCCGTGCTCGAACCACTCCAGCTACCCGCGCCCGCAGATGCCGTTGACGCAGAGCAGACGGCATTCAAATCGTTGGTTGTCCACGTAAGGGTCGATGAATTGCCCAGGGTTACGCTTGTAGGCGATGCGGACAGCGAAACCGTCGGAACAGGCGAACACGTAGGGAAATCCACGGCACCATTTCCACACTGGTTAACCCCCACGACGGCGCTCGCCCTCACCCAGTCTACTGAATTCCAGCACTCCATCTCGTAAGTCTTGATGCCCGATGTCGTCGGAGTCACGCTCTGGCTTCCGTTGACGATTTTATTTCCGTTCCAAGATCCAGATCCTGATGAGATAGGAGGGAGCGCCATGCAGCTTACGCCCGATCCCGTAGTCGTCCACGTGAGAGTTGTGGGCGAACCGAGATAGATGTTCTGCGGAGAAGCCGTAATGGTAAGCGTAGGGCCCTCGGTAGGCAGATCCTCGGTACACGTTGGGTAGTCTGACGCGCCATTGGCACAGGTTTCGGGACCCCAGAACTGTATGAGAACAGCACCGGGACCCCCGATGCTCGTAGGAGACTGGAAAGGCTTCGCTACGCCCTCTGCCTGGAAGGAAGTCCAGGCGCCATTAATATTGAGCTGCGCGGAGTAATCAGAATCACCGTTTCGGGAAAGGTACTCATAGTCAGCGTTCAGGAAAGGAACCTCGACAAACGAGCTTCCTCCTCCGCCACCGTTGCCCATGGTATCGCCGGTCACGACCGATCCGCCCGAACCGCCCTTGTGACCACCGCCACCACCGCCGCCGCCTCCCTTTCGCCCAGAAGTCGGGGTGCTTCCACCTCCGCCGCCTCCGCCGTTAAAACCTCCGGAACCGCTTGAGTACGTAGGCGTGAGAGAGCCGTTGGTGTTTCCGGTTCCATAACCACCCTGCTCGTAGACGCCGGTCTGCGTTGCCGTACAAGAAGAGCCTATCGGACCGAACGAGTTAATGCAGCCTGAGAACGCGAAAGTGTCGACGCCCCCGGCGCCGCCGCCGCTTCCGCCACCGTTGCCACCATTTGGAGTTCCTCCGGCGCCGCCGCCGTTACCGCCATAAGGACTGTCTTCCTGTGCGTCGACACCCTCACCACCCCCTCCACCCGCCCAGACAGCGCCGCCGCTCGAGAGAGTGACCTTGCTAAATCCGCCTCCTCCGGCCGCAGGGTCAGAGAATCGAGTCTGTCCGCCCCCATAACCTCCCCCACCCACGACAGCGGAAACACCAACCCCTGGTGATACAGGAAAAGTCGCCCTGACGAGGGCGCCTGAACCTCCTGAGTTTGAGTTTCCCACGGAGCCTCCGGCTGCGCCCCAAGCCTTTATAGTGACAGAGTTCGCGCCCTGTGGAGTGGCCGTATACCCCGTGGCCGCCGTAAGGCCATACACGAGCGCAAACTCTTGGATAAGACATACGGGGCCGAAAAGAAGGCCGCCGTCCTTACACATGCCAGACCTCCCCGTATCCACCATGCCAGTGCCAAATGGGCCACTCGGAATAAGAGGGCCCGAGAACCCTCCCGGACTGCTCGGAACGACAAACTGCGCGCTCGTCGACAGCGGATAAAGATATGGACTCACCACGAACGCAAGGACGAGCGCAATCGATGTCAATTTTTTAGTCATGGGAATATTATAGCAAGGCACGAGAAGATGCGAAGGGCCCAATGCACAAGAAAAAGGAGCCTCGTCAGGGCCCCTTGAAATATTTAACGACGTCTAGCACGCAGCAATCTCGTGCTCCACGAGACCACGATACACCTCACAACGTCCAAGAAGCTCGTCATGAGTTCCCGTATCGACAATCCTGCCCTTGTCGAACACGGCTATCTTGTCGGCGTTGCGAATGGTCGAGAGTCGGTGGGCAATGATGATGCCCGTCCTCCCCTCGAGTGCCTTCCGAATCGCCGCATGCACATGTTTTTCGTTTGCAGGATCAAGGGCGTTGGTTGCCTCGTCGAGAATGAGCAGGCTCGGGTTCTTGATAATCGCGCGGGCAATTGCCACCCGTTGCCTCTGGCCTCCCGATAACTTGATCCCCGCCTCGCCTATAAGGGTGTCAAACCCGTCAGGCTCAAGGCGTGGACGAAACTCGTCTATGCGGGCGATTTTCGCCACACGCTCGAGCTCCTCGTCACTCACCACGACATCGGGATTTAACCCGTAGGTGATGTTGTAGCGAAGCGTCCCATCCCAGAGCTGGGGTTCCTGGTGAACGATGCCTATCTTGCCCCTCCAATGGTCGGGATCGAGTTCGGTCAACCGATGACCACCGACGACTATCTCCCCTGAATCAGGGTCATAGGCACGTTGGAGAAGGTTGACAAGTGTCGATTTTCCAGACCCAGATGCCCCCACAAGAGCGACCACCGAACCTTTGGGGACGGTGAGACTCACATTGTGAAGCGCCGCAGGCTTTTCAACCCGCTCCTTGGCAGAAACATCGTCAGACCTGACACTTTCGCCCAGATCGGGATAGACGAAGGAAACCCCTCGAATCTCTATACCAGACCCAAGCGATTCAATGCGAATCGGATTAGAGGGGCTGACGATGGCCGGAGGTATGTCCAAAAGGTCGAAATATCGACCTACTAGATTGAAGTTCCGTATCAGCCTCCTCTGAATCGAGCCAATGTAGTTGAGTGCTCCGAAGGCGATTCCGCACCAGCCGATGACAATCACCAACGTTCCGAGAGGCATTTTTTCGTGCATAACAAGCCATGCGGCCGTGCCGTATGCGCCAATCTGCCCCACGAAAGCGAACTGCTCCCGGAAGCAAATCGATCTGAACACGTAGCCCGTCCATATCGCCTTTCCTTCCAGTCCGTATTCGGCATATTTGCCATCGAACTCGGTCTGGGCTCTTCGTTGCTGCCCGCTTGATATAACGAGCCTGAGGTTTTTGATGACCTCCCAGTAGGCAGTGCTGATCTTTGCCTCCTTCTTGCGATTTTCCTTGACCGACGGCATGAGCCTGTTTGTCATGAGTATGCTCACGAATACGAAGGACGAGATGCACGCCAGGACAATGAGACCGACCTGCCAACTCACGAAGAAAAGCGCCCCAACGGTCGTAACCATGCGAACGAGCGACGGGACCAGTTCCATAAACACCGTCTGCATGAGTTCGGATATCGCGGCCTCTCCCTTTTTGAGCGTCTCCTGCTTGAAGCCGGAGTTCTCGTTCGTGACCTGGCCCAGGGAGAACCTTGTTATCCTGTCGAGGGTCACGGTCGACATGTGGCCGTCAAGATCGAATATAATCTCGTTTATGTGAAGCCTCGCCATAAGCCACTGAAGCAACTGCCCGATGAACACGAACAGCCCGACGTAGCAGAGGTTATGCCACACCGACGAAGCGTCTTTCACGGACACGCTCTCGACGAACTTACCCGTCCAGAATGTAGCGCCGAGAAGCGTTACCTGAACGCAGATGACGAGGAACGAAAGGAATGCGAAGGGCCTGATGAAAGGCCCACACATCTTTCGGAGCTGACTGAGTCTGTTTCTTAATTTCACCTTGTTACTCCTTGTGTGTTGTTTGATTTGTGTATGTGGTTGTGTGAAAGATCAAAAAAATCTGGCGTGTGTTTGCCAGATTCTTTTGTTATTATAACACAAATAATCAATGTGTCTACTGTGCCTAGGCGCCCTGCTCCTTGAGCGCTTCGACCGCCTTTTTCATATCCTTCGAAAGCCTCTTCGGCATAACGATGTTCACGACGACGAGAATGTCGCCGCGATGCCCGTCCCTTCCGCGCGAGGTCGTCGGCACTCCCTTGCCCTTCACACGCAGAACCTCGCCAAAGGCGATGCCCTCGGGAATCTTTATCTCGATCTCACCGTCGAGCGTCTTGAGCGCGTATTTGGCGCCCAAGAGAGCGTCAGAAAGCTTCACGTCGAGGCGAGCCACGAGATTGTGGCCCTCCTTGCGAAGAACGGGATGAGGCTTCACATGGACGCGGATATACAAATCGCCCGGCACGCCACCCTCGATTGGCTCGCCCGCCCCCGCAAGCTTCACCATCTCGCCGTTCTCGAGGCCACCCGGAATCTTGACCTTGAGGCCTTTGCGGACGCTCACCTCGCGCTCAACGCCGAAAATCGCCTCCTCGAACGCGAGCTCAACATCCACCTGGATGTTCCTGCCGCGCTTCTGGCGAGGTCGGCCGCCGCCGAAGATGCCGCCGAACAAATCATTGAGATCGAACTCGATATTGCCGTTCTGTCCAAAGCCGCCGAAGCCGCCCTGCTGGAAGCCCGAGAAGTCGAACCCGAAGTCGTTCGGGTTGAAGCCTTGCCCTCCGAAGCCCGACCCGCCCATATTCGCGCCCGCGTGGCCGAATTGGTCGTACTGGGCGCGCTTCTTGTCGTCAGAAAGCACGGAGTACGCCTCGTTCGCCTCTTTGAACTTGTCCGCGTTGCCGCCCTGCTTGTCGGGATGATGCGCGTGAGCCATCTTTCGGAACGCCTTCTTTATCTCGTCCTGCGACGCGTCCTTCTTTACACCGAGTATTTCGTAATAGTCTTTTTTCATATATAGTTACCAACGGAACAGAAACCTCAACCCACCACTCGCCATGAGCGAAATTTGACCATGGACGGCTACTAGCAATGGACCAATAGAACTGGCACGTTAAATCCAGCGATCACCCACAAGCAGTCACTATGTCCCCCACGACCCAACGGTCATGAGGGATAAGTGCCTGCTTTTTTCTTACCTTTCAGAGATCTTTCCCGCAACCAGCGCGCCCTGGTGCGCGCAACCGTGAGGCCGTGACGGTATTACTTCTTTTCGGTAAATTCAGCATCCTTCACATTACCGTCACCGCCGTTGTTACCGCCCTGGTCAGCGCCTGACTGCGCACCCTGAGCGCCTGCCGCCTGCTGGGCCTTCATCATGGCCTCGCCGATCTTCTGCATAGAGACAGAGAGGAAGTCGGTCGCCTTCTTAACGGCCTCGATGTCGGTCCCCTCCTTTGCCTTCTTGAGGTCGGCGATCTTTGCCTCCACATCAGACTTAACGTCTGCGGGAACCTTGTCGCCAGCGTCCTTCACGGCCTTCTCCGCGGCGTAGATGGTCTGCTCCGCGATGTTGCGAGTCTCGACCTCCGCCTTCTTCTTCTCGTCCTCCGCAGCATGAGCCTCGGCGTCCTGCTTCATTTTCTCGATCTCCTCCTTAGAGAGACCCGATGAGCCCTGGATCTTGATAGACTGCTCCTTGCCCGTGGATTTCTCCTTGGCCTTCACGTTGAGAATACCGTTCGCGTCGATGTCGAAGGTAACCTCCACCTGAGGAATGCCTCGAGGTGCCGGCGGAATGCCGTCGAGGATGAATCGTCCGAGCGACTTGTTGTCAGAGGCCATCGCTCGGTCTCCCTGCACGACGTGGATCTCTACCGAGGTCTGATTGTCAGCCGCGGTCGAGAAGACCTGCGACTTAGACGCTGGGATGGTGGTGTTCTTCTCGATGAGCTTGGTGGCGACGCCTCCCATGGTCTCGATGCCGAACGACAGAGGGATAACGTCGAGGAGGAGCACGTCTTTGACGTCTCCCTTGAGCACGCCTCCCTGGATTGCGGCGCCGATGGCAACCACCTCGTCAGGGTTAACGCCCATGTGCGGCTTCTTCTTGAAGAAGTCCTCCACGGCCTTCTGCATGGCGGGCATGCGAGTCTGGCCACCGACGAGGATGACCTCGTTGATCTGGTCAACCTTGAACGGAGACGCCTCCATGGCGCGCTTGGTAATCTCCATGGCTCGAGTAACGAACTCGCTCGTGAGCGACTCAAGGGTCGCGCGGGTGATTTTCTTCACGAGGTGAAGAGGACCCTCCGCTCCGACAGAGATGAACGGAATGTTCACCTCGGTCTCGAGCGAGGTCGAAAGCTCGATCTTGGCCTTCTCGGCGGCGTCGTCGAGGCGCTGCTTGGCGAGAGTATCCTTCCTGAGGTCGACGCCGAACTCCTTCTGGAACTCGTCGGCGAGGTAGCCCATGATCTTCTGGTCGATATCCTTACCTCCGAGATGTGCGTCACCGTCGGTAGACTTCACCTCGATGACGTCATCGCCCACCTCGAGCACCGAGATGTCGAAGGTTCCGCCTCCGAAGTCGAAGACGACGATCTTCTCGTCCTTCTTCTTGTTGAAGCCGTAGGCGAGAGCCGCGGCCGTAGGCTCGTTGATGATGCGCTTCACGTCGAGGCCCGCGATCTTGCCGGCGTCCTTGGTCGCCTGTCGCTGCGAGTCGTTGAAGTACGCGGGAACGGTGATGACCGCCTCCGTTACCGGCTCGCCGAGGCGTGCCTCCGCGTCAGCCTTGATCTTGGCGAGCACCATGGCAGAAAGCTCCTCGGGCCTATAGTACTTCTCGCCCATCTTGATCTCGATGCCGCCGTTACCCGACTTCTTGACCTCGAACGGGACGGCCGCAACGTCCTTCTGAACCATATTCTCGTCGAAGTTGTGACCGATGAATCGCTTCATCTGGTAGATGGTGTTCTTTGGGTTGGTGACCGACTGTCGCTTTGCGACGACGCCTACGAGCCGCTCTCCCGTCTTTGACTGAGCGACGATCGAAGGGGTCGTGCGCATACCCTCGGCATTCTCGAGGATCTTTGCCTCGCCGCCTTCCATGACGGCTACGGCTGAGTTTGTGGTACCGAGATCGATACCGATGATTTTAGACATAGTTGTGAGTGTTAGCTAAACGAATAGTGCGCGCGAAAGGCGCGTTCGGTTAGCAAACACTCGGGGCCCGGGCAAGCTGATTGGCGAAGAGGTCGAGAGAGAAATACGGAGAGAAGACCGAGCGGGCGCCGATAGTGGCAGGAACCTCGGCGCAGAGTTCGCAGGCAGGAGACGAGAGGAGAACAACGGCCTCTGAAGCGGCCTGGGTTGCCTCAAGAGGCTTGGTGCCGAGGAATCGCACCTCTACCCTACCCTCGATGTTCATGACGGCAAAAAAGGCGCGTACAACCTCGCCTGTCGCCAGGGTTACGTCCTTCGAAACTATGCGGATTTCAGGGCGTTTTATAAGCATATCGTTCGGTTGAGCCTTACCGTCTTGTATTTCTATTTTACGACGTTTGTGGGGAGGTTTCAAGTGCCTCGACTCGACCATCCAACTTGTCGAATTCGACGCGGGAAACCTTGCGAGTTTCCTGATCATCAAGACGAGCGATAACTATATCGAATCGATTATTCATCTTTCGCTCAAGATTATCGATCTTTGCATCGAGCCTCTTTTCAATTCCCTCTATTTTTACATTCAGATGCGCAAAGCCATTCATCGTCATCCCAGCGAGTCTCTCCAGGGTCATACCCTCAAAATTTCCAGTCTCATGTGTCATGGTTTTTCGGTGTTATGTGATTCTGATAACGCTAATGTAGATTAAGCATATCAGCGACCAACACCACGAGGAACAATCACCCTGTCCCCATTTTGAGAGTCTCTTTATTCGTCTCGAAACCGACCAGCAGCGTGGCGCTTACGCAGCCTTTGCCTCACCCACCCTTACCTTCGGCGCGCGAATAGTCTTGCCATTGAGGCCATACCCCTTGGAGATGACGGATATGACTTTGTTGGCCTGAGAAGCATCGTCGACAGGCACAAACTCAATTGCCTCGTCCCGATTCGGGTCAAAGGCCTGGCCCAGAGGATTCACCTCGGTGAGGCCGTTCTGCTCGAGAACAGACCTGAGCTGGGTGTGAATGTGCTCCACGCCGGCTCGCCAGTTCTTGTCCGCCTTCTCCCAGGCCTCCTTGTTGGCAAAGGCCATCTCGAAGCTCTGGAGGACAGGAATGAGCTCCTCGACAAGCCCTTCGGTGGCGAGCTTGCGGTACTCAATCAGACTCTCATCCATGCGCTTCTTGGCGTTGGCAAAGTCGGCCTTGGCGCGCTGCCAACCCGCGAGATACTCGTCTCGCTCGGCCCTTACCTTATCAAGCTCGAAAACAGGCGCGGCCGCTTCCGCTGCGACAGGAGCCGCGGCGTCAGCCTGAGTGTCGGGATTCTTGTTCTCGTTTTCGTTCATGGCTTTCGTGGTGGTTACTGCCTTCTAATGTGCAGACATCATAAATAAAAAATCGTTCATAATCAACAAGCGAGAGACCCTCTCTGGAAAAGCCTATTGAAGCGCGACGGCGCGTAAATGAGAAAATCCCCACCAGGGGATTTTCGTGCTTTTCCAGAGAGGGCCTCGAGCGTCTTATCGCTTCGACCACTGTGGGCTCTTTCGCGCCTTGACCTTTCCGAACTTCTTTCGCTCCTTCGCGCGAGGGTCTCGCTTGAGGAAGGTGAGCTTCTTGAGCTTCTTTCGGAGCTCAGCGTCGTAGTCGAGGAGGGCTCGAGAGATAGCGTGTCGGAGAGACTCAGCCTGAGAGTGGATGCCGCCGCCCGAGAGGACTGCGGTGACCTTGAACTTCTGGGCGATCTTCGACTTAGTGAAGGCGTCAGTCGCGATGCCGCGGAGCTCCTCGGTAGCGAAGTAGCCCTCGAGGGTCTTGCCGTTGAGCTCGAACGACTCTTTGGTCGCAGGGGTGATGCGGGCTCGTGCTCGAGCGGTCTTTCGTCGGCCGATGGCCTCGAAGTATTTGGTCTTGGTCTCTGCGGTAGTCATAGTAAAAAGTTTCTTTTAAATATTATTCGGTAACGATGAGATTCTTCATCATGCGGTCCTGAAGCTTGTTCTTCGGGAGCATTCCTCGGACGGCGATGCGGAAGGCCTCTGACATGCCCTTCTTGGCGACGAGCGCCTTCATCGTCCTCTGGATGAGGCCGCCTGGGTAACCAGAGTAGGTCGAGTAGACCTTCTCGTCGAGCTTCTTGCTCGAGACGTCCGCCTTTGCGGCGTTGACGATGCGAACCTCAACGTCTGCCACGACGTTTGACTGGTAGTCAGCCGAGGTCTTGCCCATGAGGATCTTGGCGGCCTCCGAAGAGATGCGGCCGAGCTTCTTTCCCTGTGCGTCTATGGTGTGAGTAGTTCTCATGGTAATTATTTAACAAACTGGATATGAGCCATCTTCGCTCCGTCAGACTTTCGGAGAGGAAGCTTGACGACGCGGGTATATCCGCCCTTTCGAGCAGCATGCGCGGGAGCGATGACCTCGATGAGCTTCTTTGCAGCTCGGTAGTCGCCCACCTTGGTGGTGATGAGTCGTCGGGTGGCGAGAGTGTCGGTCTTCGCCTTGGTGACGAGCTTCTCGACAGACGATCGGATCTCCTTGGCCTTAGCCTCGGTAGTAGTGATGCCCTCGTGGATGACGAGAGATCGCAGGAGAGAGCGAATCAGCGCGCCTCGCTGATTCTTCTCTCGTCCGAATTTTCGTGTTGAATCGTGATGTCTCATGTTCTTGGGTGAGCTCCTAGATTAGCTGTTTTTGCTTTATTTGTCCAGTTAAACGGTATTACTTGAGGACGATGCCGTACTCAGAGAGTGCCTTTCGGATCTCCTGGAGGCCCTTTGGCCCGAGACCCTCGATGTTCTCGACGTCAACCTCCTTCTTTCGCACGAGACCTCCGACGGTGCGGATGTTCGCGCCGGTGAGGGCGTTCGTGGTTCGCTGAGAGAGGTTGAGGCTCTCGATGCGGGTCTTGAGGAACTCGGTGTCGAGCTCTTTCTTGGGCGCAGGCGCCTCTACCTTCTCGACAGGGGCTGGAGCGATAATCTCCTCCTCCTTGAAGCCGACGATGGCTTTGAGCTGGTTGATCATGATGGCGATCGATCGCTCGAGGGCCTCGTGAGGGGTGATGGTGCCGTCGGTCTCGACGGTGATCTTGAGTCGGTTGAAGTCAGTTCGGTCGCCCACTCGCATGTTCTCCACCTCGTAGTTCACGCGGCGGATTGGGGTGAACGTGGCGTCGAGAGCAATGGTGCCAATGTCGACGCGCTCCTTCTGGAGGACGTCCTTTGAAACGTAGCCGAGACCCTGGGCAACGGTGATGTCGATGGCGAGCTCGGTAGTCTTGTCGGTGACGGACGCGATGTGAAGCTCTGGGTTGAGGATCTCAACCTGGCCAGGGACGGTGATGTCCGCGCCGGTAACGTCCTTAACGCCCTTTACCTTGATGGAAAGGGTCTGAGGCTCCGAAGTGAGCATCTTGATGCGGAGTCGCTTGAGGTTGAGGATAAGGGTAATGACGTCCTCCTTCACGCCCTGGATGGTCGAGAACTCGTGCGAAACACCGTCGATCTTGATGTGGGTAATGGCAGCTCCCGGAAGAGACGAGAGGATGATGCGTCGGAGGCTGTTTCCGAGGGTGTGGCCGTATCCAGGGTAGAGACCGTCGATCTCGTACACGCCGAGGAAGTCCTTCTCGAGGACAATCTTTGGCTTTGATGGAAGCACTACGTTGGTTTCGGTCATAGTTTTTATGTTAAAAACGCTCCTAATTCCCTTCTAATTACTATCGGCTGTAGAACTCGATAACCTGGCCAAGGTTGAAAAGGTGCTCGGTCGGAACGTACTTCGGTGCGGCCTCAACGGTAGCGATCCTCTTGTCGGCGTCGTACGAGAGCCATGAAGGAATCTTCACGGTCTTCATCTTGTCGTCGAGGCTGACGAAGAGGGCCTTGTTCTGGCTGCCGGCTCGGACGGAGATCTTCTCGCCGACGACGGTCGAGTACGAAGGGATGGTTACCTTCTTGCCGTCAACGGTGATGTGTCCGTGAGAGACCATCTGTCGTGCCGCGAGGCGGGTCGCAGCGAAGCCGAGTCGGTAGACGACGTTGTCGAGTCGAGACTCGAGGCGGAGGAAGAGAGCCTGGGTGGTGTTACCCTTCTTGGCGGCAGACTCCTTGACGTACTTCTTGAACTGTCGCTCCGCGACGCCGTACGAGAGGCGCGCCTTCTGCTTCTCGAGCATCTGGGTGGCGAACTGACCCTTAGGTCGCTGAGGTCCCTTGCCTGCCTTTCGCTCCTGCCTCAGGGCGAACTTGGCGCTCTGGGTCTTCTCGAAGATGTTTGCTCCGAGTCGGCGGGCGATCTTGTATTTTGGTCCGATGATCATAGTGCTGCTGTTATATTAAAAGGCTTATACGCGTCGAGCTCGAGGCGGTCGAGGGCCGTTGTGAGGGACAGGGGTAACGTCCTTCACCGAAGAGATGTTGATTCCCTTGGTGATAAAGCTTCGGACGGCTGACTCTCGGCCAGATCCGGTACCCTTGATAACTACCGCAACCTCCTTGAGGCCCATGGCCTGAACCTTGGTCGCGAGAACCTCACCCACCTTCGCAGCCGCGAACGGGGTTCCCTTCTTCGCACCCTTGAATCCGAGGGCGCCGGCAGACGATGACGCTACGGCGTTACCCGATGCGTCGGTGACGAGGCACATCGTGTTGTTGTAGGTCGACTGGACATAGAGGATGCCCGACTCAACCTTCTTCTTCGAAGACGAGGTCTTTGCGGGAGCTGCCGCTACCTTTACCTCTCCTTCTGCTGCTTTCGTGGTCTTAGCCATAATTAGGGAAATTCTTGGGATTAATTATTACTTCTTAGCCTCTACCTTTCGTCCGGTACCCATGGTCTTTCGGGTGTTTCCGCGTCGGGTTCGAGAGTTGGTCTTGGTCCTCTGGCCGTTTACCGGGAGGCTTCGAGCGTGCCTTACGCCTCGGTATGCCTTGATGTCCTTGAGTCGCTTGATGTTAGCGGAAACCTCTCGCTTGAGGTCACCCTCGATCTTGAAGGTCTCGATGATCTTTCGGATCGCGTTCTCCTCGTCGGCAGTCACCTCCTTCGCCTTCTTGTCGAAAGCAACCTTCGCCTCGGCGAGGATTTTCTGGGCGCGCGAGCGACCGATACCGTAGAGAGTCGTGAGAGCGATCTCTATCTTCTTTTCGTCTGGGAGGGTGATACCGAGGATACGCATGTCGTTGGCTTTTTTATATAAGAATTAAGAGTTTTCCATACTAGCACAGAATAAAGTTACTGTAAACTCCTGAGAGTTTACAGCATCCTTTAGCCCTGTCGCTGCTTGTGGCGGGGGTTCGATTTGCAGATGACGTACACGTAGCCCTTTCGTCGGACGACCTTGCACGTTGCGCACTTCTTCTTTACTGATGATTTTACTCTCATGGTATTGCTGTTACGAAAACCTGATGATTACAAACGCTGAATAATTCGTCCCTTCCCGCCGTACGGCTCAAGCTCGAGCTTCACTTTGTCACCCACGAGCACCCTGATGCGGTTCATCCTCATCTTGCCCGCGAGGTAGGTGAGCAATTCCGTGTCATCCTCGAGCCTCACTCGAAAGAAGGTGTTGGGAAGTGCCTCCGTAACGACGCCGATAACGCTTGTCTTGTTTGTATCAGTCATGTATTAGAACGTCTGGATAGATTAAACCAAAGCGCGACGGTTGTCAAACGTCGCGCCCCACCCTGCTAGATGGCTTTCTTGACGGTTATGTCCGAGACGTCCGTCGGGAAGGTCTTTCGCCAGAACGGTCGGATAGAGACCTCGACTTTCTCGATCATCGGGAAGCCCTGGGTAATGGTTGGGACCTCGGCGGACTTTGCCCCGGCGAGCTTCTGCTTGAAGGTCGCCTCGTCATAGAGCCACTCGAACTGGGCGTCACCTTGGAGGGTGAATGCGACGCCCTCTGCCGCAGGGTCAAAGCCGTCGCGAGGGGTAAAGGTGAGGCTGCGGATGTCCTTGATGGTGATCGGCTCGTTCTGGTAGCCGTTTACCTTGATGGCCGCGAGCTTCTCGCTGAGCTTCTGGATGTCGAAGAAGGCCGCCGAGAGGGTGCACTCCATCTTGATAAGCACCTCGGTCGACGAGACGTTCTCCTGAGGGAGGGTCGCGCAGCCGATGGTGTGGGCGCCCGAGAAGAAGACCGAACCCTCGGGAACCTGGGCCTCCGCCTGCTTGAGAAGCTCGACGGTCGCCTTGGTCTTGATGTCTGCCTGGGCCTTGGTCATGTCAGCATCAGAAACGACCCTGACGGTACCCGCAAAGCCGCCCGCGAGCGGGCTCGACGGCTTTGACTTTGCATAGAACGCGTTGTAGCGAGGATCGCCCTTGAAGCCAGGGATAGTGAAGTCCTTGAGGCCAACGTTGTATTTGTCCCCCGCCTCGTCCGCGTAGACGACGGCTTCGACTGATCCCGGGGTCGACCCGTTCTTTCCCGGAACGGTCACCGAGTCCGCGATGCGGAAGATGAGGCCCTCGGGGGTCTCGAATCGGGTGTTCTTCACAAGCCGCTGGGCGGTCGCGTTGTAGTTGTTGTAGATGATGATGGTTCCCGAGGCCTGCGTGGTCACCTGCTTTTCGCCGGTGGCCTTGAGCTGAACGGAGCCGGTCTGCTTGATAACCTTGGGCTGGAACGAGAGGCCTGCCGCGGCGCTCGATTTTGTCGCCGTAACCGCATCGTTGAGAGTGGCAGCCTGGATTCGAGGGGTGACCGTCACGGTTGCACCGTGGAATACGGTCGAAACGACGAAGACGAGGGCAAGGGCCGCCAGAACGACGCCTGCAAAAACCCATTTTTTCTTGCCGCCCTCGCTTACGGACTCCTCCTCGCTGTAGTCGAACTCCTCGTGCACGTCGTGCGCGTGGACACGCGACTCGTGTCGCGTCTCCTGGCGAGACTCATAGCGAATCTCCTGCTCGGTCTCAGGCTCCTCGACGACGGTCTCCTTGACTCGGACCTCGGTTCGGGTGCGATGAGACGGGAGGGGCACGTTTCTGATCGATCGGCCCTTCGGCACGATGTCTTGGATTGGATTTCGTGGCATATGTGGTGAAATTATACTATATGAACCCAAAGACCGTCAGCTGTTAATAACTGGAAATGAGCTAGTTCGAGCCGTTTCTGCCGACAAAGGCCGCCGCGAGTGCGAGCGAAACGTCCTTGCGCGCGTGCGGCGCGAAGGAGACAGCGCCCTTCAGACTGTCAGGGGTAAGAAGGTTGACGCAGAACGGGCCGCCGTCATCGCCGAAGTGGTCGGCCTTCTGCTCCTTGATGCTTGATATGAAGAAATGAACGAGGTCACTGTCGGCGCTGACGAAGAGCTCGCGCGGAAGAGAGGATTTATGGGCAAGTCGGGAAAGAGCCATTTGAAGAGCCACCGCCCACTCGTCAGACGCCGCTTTCAGTGCCTCAGCGAGCCTGCCCTTCACGGCTGAACCCGCATGGCCATCGGAGTGAATCCTCAGAAGGGACTCAGCCTCGCCGTACGTGGTCTGAAGCGTCCAGGCGACCGTCCTCACGAGCGACCTGAAGCCCGCCGGGAAGCTCACCGTCTCCAGAATAAGGCCGCCTTTTACGACCGATACCTCGGAAATCTCGCCGCCAAGGTCGAGGAAGGTGAAGTCGTCGATGTCGTGGAACGAGTCACGGACCATCGAGAACGCCACGAGCGGAGACGAGAACATCTTGGTGTCCTTCGGGTGGAAGGTCGTAAGGGAGACCTCAGAGATGCGGTCAATCACCGGCTTCGGCGCAAGGCTCATAAAGAGCGAGATCTCCGCCTGCTTCGCCTTCTTGTCATAAGGCTGGGCGACGTGATAGCCGTCGAGGGAAACGTGCACCACGCGCTTTTCGAGGACCGCGAGCCTGTCAGCGAGGTCAGACGAGCGAGCGTGTATCGTCGCGAGGCCAAAGCGCTTCTCGTGCTCTGAAACAATACGGGCAACAAAGCTCTTGGTAAAGGAGAATGACTTCTTTCGGTCGATGCCGATGATCTTGGTCTGGGTCACGCACCACGGAGACGAGAAAACGTAGGCGACGTGCCTGATGCGATGCGAGCTGCGCTTTCTCGGGAGGTGAATGTGCCGAAAGCCGTCTTTAAGCACCGCGGCGTTGACCCGAGCGAGAGCCGCGAGCATGTCGCGGAAAAATCGCTCCGGCTCAGGCGTCTCGGCGAATGAGATTGTCTCGCGGACGGTATAGAAGACGCGGGTCGGGACACCCTTCTCGAGGAGAGCGAGCGCCGCGCCGACGGACGACGATCCGATGTCGAATATGAGAGCAAGGTCCGTTTTAGGTCTGCCAAAAGAGAACATGTGAATAGTATACACCGTCCCTCTCGGACTGGCACGCATATCCGCCTGCTGGCGGATTGCTCCGCTCGCGCCGTCGCGCTGCGCGAGGCCAGCCGAGAGGGACGTGTAAATACTTTTGAAGATTCCAAACGCATATAAACGGCTCAATGCCGTGAGCCGTTTAATACGGCTAGAGATAGCGTTCGATTACGGCAAGTTCTTCGGGTGAGTTTGCGCCCATACCCTCGACGGTCGGGAATATGACAGGCACGACCGTCTCTCCCCTGTCCCGCGCAATCTTCACGAGGTCAGTCAGATAGTACTCACCCGACGCATTGGCGTTGCGGATTTCAGAGAGATTGCGCCAAAGCCATGCCGGATCAAAGCAATATGCGCTGATATTCACTTCCTTGAGGGCCCGAATGTCATCAGAGGCGTCCTTGTACTCGACGATCGCGTCGACAGAGCCATCCGCACCGCGCACGATGCGGCCATTGCGCTCGAAGACCTTGAAATCGCCTTCGTGATGCTCGGGCGAGACGGTCGCCATCGAGAACGCGGCGCCGTCGACACGTGCCTCGACGAGCTTTTTGAGGGAATCAGGGCTGATAAGGGGTTGGTCAGCGAAGAGAACGACAACATGCTTTGAATTTGACGCGGAAAGAGCATCACGGGCAACCATGACGGCGTGACCGGTACCCTTCTGCTCGTTCTGCCAGACGGGACGAGCCTTGTCGCCAAAAAACGCGATGACCTCCTCGCCTCGATGCCCCACAACCACGTGTGGCAGAGCCGTGGCGACACCCGAACGCTCAAGGACAGAGAGGACATAGCCAAGCATGGGCGTGCCCTTCGCCTCGACGAGGGCCTTGGGCCTCTCAGTTTTCATGCGGGTCCCCTTTCCTGCGGCCAGAATAATTATGTCTGTCATGGAAAAGAATTATACCGCATCGAACCCATAAGCCCACGCTTTTTGACCATTTGACCACACTCATGACCGACTCTGTTTATTTATATTTAGTTGAACCTTCCAAACGAACAGCTGTGCGAAAATAGGGGAACAAACATTATAAAACCACCAACACATACCATGAACTACCCACCAGATCAGATTGTAACCGTCAGCATACTCACAAGGGTTCTCGACGATAGATTTGGGGCCTTCGAATCAAAGATGATGGAGGGATTCGAGGCGCTCGAAAGGAAAATCGATATCGTTGACACCTCATCAATGGAAAGGCACGAAGCCCTCCTCAAGAAAATCGAAGCGGTCGGCAAAGAATCAGAACAACGAGACAAGTTGCTCAGCGCCCAGATAATGCACCTAACCATCACGAAAATGGACAAGGAGGATTAATCCTCCCACGCATCCTCGAGGCGCGTTGTGGCGCCTGTCGCATCCTTGGTGTAAATAAAGAAATCCTGCTGCGCAGTCCTTCCCCGCACAACACATTTGATCCCCGCCTGAATGGGCAGGATTTTAAGACGCGGGTTCCCCGTCTTTACGGGCACGATGACTGACAGGACGATCTTGGTGACGGAATCGAGGTCTTTGGCGACCTTAAGCACGCCTTCGGCCTCGGGTATGTAGGTCTGATGAGAGTCGCTGAACTTGTTGCCGCGCAGGAGGCTCACGATGGCCGTTAAATTATGATGCGATTACGAGAGCGTCGCCTTGATGCGTCGCACGCCAGCTGACACGGCCTCCTCCTTCTGGATCTTGAAGGTTCCGAGGGTTCCCGTGTTCTCGACATGAGGACCGCCGCAGAACTCTTTCGAAACAGCTGAACCCAGGTCATTGCCGATGTAATAGACAGAGACGATGTCGCCGTACTTGTCGCCGAAGAAGTGAAGGGCGCCCGTCTGCTCGGCCTCTGCCTTTGGCATCTCGACGCGATGCACCGGAAGCTTCGCCTGAATGTTTGCGTTCACGATGTCCTCAACCCTCTTCTTCTCCTCGTCGGTCATTTTGGCGCCATGAGTGAAGTCAAAGCGAAGTCGCTCGGGAGTAATGTTCGAACCCTTCTGCGATACGTGGGTACCAAGCACCTGGCGAAGGGCCTGATGGAGGAGATGCGTTGCAGTGTGGTACCTGAGAGACATCTCGGAGGTGTCACCAAGGCCGCCCTTGAACTTCTGCTCCGCGCCCGCGCGAGAGAGGTCCTGGTGCTTCTTAAACTCGGCGTCGAACGACTCACGATCAACGGCAAGGCCCCTCGCCTTGGCGAGCTCGATGGTCATGTCGATAGGAAATCCGTAGCTCGAGAACAGGGTGAATGCGTCTACACCTGAGACAGAGCCCGATACCTTTGACACTATCTTGTCGAACTCCTTAACGCCCTGTTCGAGAGTCCTGCCAAACTTTTCAGACTCCTTGGCAATCTCATCGACGATAAAGGCTCGCTGCGCGTCCACGTTCGGATATGCCTCCTTGAAGGTCTCGGCGAGATGGCTCACGAGCCTCTCGATCGACGATCGCTCGAACTTCTTCGCGTCGGTATTGAACACCATGCGCCTGATAATGCGGCGCAGGACGTATCCCTGGTCGGTGTTCGCCGGCACGACGCCGTCCGCAATCATGAAGGTCGCGGTGCGGATATGGTCGGAGATGATGCGCTGTCGGCGGAGGTCGGACGCGAGGGTCGCGGCAATGGCCATAATCGGCGCGAAGATATCGGTATCAAAAACATTCGTCTTGCCCTGAAGGACTGTGCAGATACGCTCGTATCCCGAGCCGGTGTCGACGTTCTTGGTGGCGAGCTTGCCGATGATTTTGCCGTCGCGCTTCTCGAACTCCATGAACACGTCGTTCCACACCTCCACGACCTTCTGAGCGTCGTCGGCAGCCTTGTACTCGGCCAGCGTCATGCCCTCGGTGAGAGTACCAGTGAGATCATAGAACATCTCCGAGCACGGGCCCGTAGGTCCGGTCCAGGTGTCCTTGCCCTTCACTGCCGGCCACCAGTTCGAGTCGGCGCCGAGATAGTAGATGCGCTCGCCCGCCACGCCGTCCTTGGCGAAGAGATCCGCCCACACTTTCGCGGCCTCATCGTCGCGAGGGACGCCGTTTGCCTCGTCGCCGGCGAAGACCGTGACGTAAAGACGTCGTGGGTCAAGACCAAAGCCCTCGGTCTTTGAGGTGAGGAGCTCGTAGCTCCAGGTGATCGCCTCTTTCTTGAAGTATGATCCAAGCGACCAATTGCCCATCATCTCGAAAAAGGTCAGATGCGTGTTGTCGCCGATATCGTCGATGTCGCCGGTGCGAACGCACTTCTGGAAGTCGGCGAGCTTGTCGCCCTGGGGATGCGGTCGACCCATGAGGTACGGCACAAGCGGCTGCATGCCGGCCGTGTTGAAGAGCACGGTCGGGTCGTTCTCGGGCACGAGAGGGGCCGATGGCAGGATGGCGTGGCCGCGCGCCGCGAAGAAGGCCAGGAATCGCTTGCGTACTTCTGCTGATGTCATAGTGAGCACATACTATCGCAAAACGGTTTTTTTTCAAAAAGCCCCAAAGAAAAGCCCCGTCGCTGGACGGGGCTCGAGACAATCAGTCACATGAAGAAGATGAACCGGGACCTCGGCCAAGGCGCCCGAAACACCTTCCTGTACATGGACCTGACAACGCATTCCTGCCGGGGCGACGGGACGCACGATTTGAGATACACGCAGCAGAGCATGCCGAAGGCAAACACAGACGTGATGACAGGGACAATGCTGAGGGTAAGTATCCCAGGCACCATAAGGAGAAGGTAGGTCATGAGCCACATGAGCCTTTTCTGGAAGGCCCGCGCCTCGCTGTCCATCCGTTCCCGGTGAGTCTGCTTTTCCTGCGGCTTGTGCCGCATCGCCATCGAATCCCTAATCTCGCCGAGGATCGCCGCGCTGAAGATCATGGTCCCACACATAAACAGCGGAAACGTGACCCGGACCATTCCCGTCCTTGCCGCTGCCATAAGAAGGCCGTAATAGGTCAGAAAACCGACACATGCGCAGAGGGACGAGAGCGTGACGCAGTTAATGCCCGTGAACCGATAGACCTGATTCGAAAAACACTGTGCGCAGTGTCGCAGATAGTCGTCAACGTAGTCGATGATGTTCAAGGAACACCTCCTTTCTTAAGTTATATGGGTTGTGGTTGAGAGGTTTGATACCAAAGTACACCCGACTTCCCTTCCCGTCAAAGCCCGCCTACGGCCTCTTGGCGGCAAGCCTCTCCAGCCGCTCAATGTCGGCCTCTATCGAGGCAATTCCCGCCTTCCAGAACTCTGGCTTGGTGACGTCGATGCCGACCGACTTGAAGATAGCCTCGGGCGAGGCCGAGCTTCCCGCGGACATGAACGCGTTGATCTTGGCGAGATATGATGGGTCTTTCTTATAGTTGGCGTAGAGGGCCTTGGATACGAGCTGGCCAAAGGCGTACGAGTACACGTAGAAGAAGCGGCGAATGTGACTCCAGTACGTAAAGAAGTCTCCGTCCTCAGGCCTGAGGTCGAAAATTGGCCCCAGATACGCGCCCAGGTGGAGATTCATGGCATCGCGGAGCTCTTCGCGGGTCATAGCCCCCTTCTCGCGAATAGTCTTGTGCATTTCCACCTCAAAGTTGAAGCACGCAATCTGCCTGAAGATGGTCATCACATCGTCATTGATCTTGTTGTGGAGGGCCGCAGCCTTCTCCTTGTCCGACATTTTCTCGAAAAGGGCGTCGAAGACAAAGGCCTCGAAGAGGGTGCTCGCGACTTCCGCGGTTGAGGTGGAGTAACCCTGATACAAGGCGCCCTGCGATTTCGAGAGCTCCGTGTGAATGGCGTGACCCATCTCGTGCGCGAAGGTCGAGACCTGGTCCATGGTGTCAGTATAGTTCAAGAGAACGTAGGTCGGGGTGTTGAGATTGCCCGAGCAATAGGCGCCGCCGGTCTTTCCCTTCCTGGGAAGAACGTCTATCTGGCCGTTCTCGAGATATGAGTCGAGGATGTCGAGGTACCTCTTGTCGACGCAGCCGAACACCTCGCGGAGTATCTTGACCGCCTCGTCGAACGAAACCTTCTTAACGTTCGACTCGATGCCCGCGTTTCGGTCTGGATAGCGGAGGACTTTAAGGCCGAGCAGTTTTGCCTTCACCTTATGGAAACGATGGGCGACGGGAAACGCCTTGGTCACGGCGTCGACGAGGGCCAGGACGCTCTTGCGATCGTTCTGATAGCTCAGGATAGTGGCATCGTAGACCTCCTTGTAGCCGCGAAGCTCGTCATTGATCTTCTTGTCAGTCACCACGGCATTGAGCTCGTTCGTGGCGATTTCGGCAAACGAGCCGAGCGTCTTCATGAGCGACTCGTGTAGCTGATGCCTCTCTGGAATCGGAAGGTCCCCGATGAGATTCATCGCCCGCGAGACGGGAATGCCCTCCCCCTTCCACTCGACCGACGCCTTGCTTATGAGCCTGTCAGTGCCGCTCACCCACTGCTCGTACGACGGTATGCCCTTGAGCTTCAGGATTGACTCCTCGGCCTCGGACAGATTGTGTCGGGCGCGGTCAAAGACGGTCTTAAGGAAATACCTGAAAGAACCAAGCCTCTTCGAGGCAAGAAACCTCCTCTGGGTCTCCACGGGAATCTTGGCGAGGGCGAGCTCGAAGAAGATGATGTGCCTGTCGTTCTTCGCGTAACGCTCGGAGAGCTGGGTTGAGCGCGCCTGGGCGACAGAGTCATCGCTGTTGAGGTCCTTGGCGTAATAGAAGTACATGATGGGACGGGCGATGCGCGTCTCGGCGAACAGCGCCTCATAGTCAGAAAGCGCCGCGAGAAGCTTCCCCTCGCTCTTGAGCCAGTCAGTCTTGCCCCGGTACTTCTTCTCGAACGCGGCAAAGGCTCGCTCGCCGGCGCGAACGTCCTTCTCTATCTGCGGGTCGTCGTATCCTTTGTACAGCAGGCCGAGGTTCCAGGTCGTTTTCATATACGTATGCAATGCGGTTAATCTGGCGATTTACTTGTAAGGGATCAGGGCCTTGAAGTCCTCGATCAGCGCAGGCTTCATGGAACCATTGTAGAGCGCGACGGCGGGATGGTACAAGGCGACGACCGTCACGGGACCGTAGGACGCCTGGCCCTGGAACGTCTTGCCGTGGATCTTCGAGACGGGCTGAAGCACGGCCGAAAGACCATACTTCTCGAAGATGAATTTCATCGAATGCCTGCCGAGCGTGGCAATGACCCGAGGCTTGATGATGTCTATCTGACGCTCGAGAAAGGGCGCGTAGAGGGCGATTTCAGACGGCTCTGGGTCACGATTGCCCGGTGGCCTGTCTTTGACCAGATTGGTGATATAGACGGACGGTCGGTCCATGCCAATCGAGACAAGCAGCTCGTCGAGCAGCTTTCCCGAGCGCCCGCAGAACGGCCGCGCTGTTTTCGCCTCAGTCTCGCCCGGGGCCTCGCCGACGAACATGATATGGGCGGAGTGACTCCCCTCGCCTATGACGGGAAAGTACTTGTTCTCGGTGCGGTAGCCGTAGAGTGGCGAGTCTGCGAGGGCGAGAAGCTCGTCTCTGATTGCCTTGAGCCGTTCCGTGTTCTCGGATGTGTCCATCGCCTTAGGAAAAAGGTTACGAGCAGACCGACTCAATCTCCTCCATGACGGCGGGGATCTTCTTGGCATCGATGCCAAGAGTGGTCAGGACGTCGGCGCGGGCCTTCACGTCCTTGCAGAGGATGAGGCCCGCGCCGAGAAGGGCGTGCTTCTCTACCTGCGAGAGCGTCGTGAGAGCGGTCAAAGGGTGAAGGTTTGCGTCGGCGATGAGCTCTTCGAGATTTCCCTTCTCAGGATAGTTCCAGCCAACAAGGCCGAGACCCTGGCACTTGGCGTAGCGAATGGCGTGATCCGTGAACTTGGTGTTAGTGAAGAGGTGCCACGAGGTGAGTTTCCTCTTCTTGCCGCCGAACTCGAAGGTCTCCGTCTTTAGGTCATCGAAGCGGGCCTTCACATAGAGGGCAACCTTGAGGTCCGACTTGAGACCGGGCTCGTTGTGGAACTTCGCCTCGACCATGACGAGCTCGTCGCCCTTCCAGGCGACCACGTCCATCTCG
This sequence comes from uncultured bacterium, assembly GCA_966243015.1. GTDB lineage: Bacteria > Patescibacteriota > Minisyncoccia > Phycocordibacterales > UBA6065 > UBA6065. The sequence continues at coordinate 342,842 of CBIMES010000001.1, forward strand.
TGCTCGACGCACTTGCCGTACACGACCTGACCGGTCAGGGCCTCGTAGCCCTGAGCCTTGAAGATCTCGGCGACGAACTTCTCGAAGGGAAAGCCGTTGGGACCAAGATCTGAGACCGCGCGCTTCATCGAGTACCTGACGGCCATCGGCTTCGACGAGGTGCGGAGGAGGTCAAAGGCGTGTCGGTAGATGTCGTTGGTCGTGATGCCGTCGACGAGCTCGGCCTCGATATGGTTGGTGATGTGGCTCGCCTGCTCGGTGGTCGCACCGGCGCCGCGAAGCGAGCTGACGAGCTTGGATGGGTCAAACGGCTCTCGCTGGCCGTTGAGCTTGGTTACCAGTATCTGTGACATGGGGCTAGTATATCAAATGTGGGAAAAGAAAAAGGCCGCACCTTACGGTGCGGCCTGAACCGAGAGAAGACCTATCCAGCCTCCGAAACGCTGGGAGACGCCAATACCATGAGCATCTCCTCGTCCTCTGTTACGAGGCCAAACGATCCGAGAAGACGGAGGTCACCCCTGAACTCCCGCAGGGCCTCCGTGTGCGCGGCCTTGATACCAGAGAGCTGGGTCTCAATCCCAAAGAGCTCATGCCCCTGAGCGCCGCCCGCGCGACGCTCGTCATACTGAGCCTGAAGCCTGTCGACCCCGTCTTTGAGCACGACGATCTTGCCTGCCGCGGCCAGCATCCTGTCGCGACAGTCCTCCTTCAGGTAATGGAGGCTCGTCTTCGCAGGGATCAGGTAACCAGACTCCCTAAGGGCGTCGAGGCGCTCGAGCTCGTCCTCCGTCCTCTCGTCGAGGAACACGAACGGCTTGAAGAACGCCGTCCTGAGATACACCGCGATTCCCAGGGTCAGGCACGAGAACATGGCAACAAGTATCAGAACAATATCGAGCCATCGTATGTCGACGACTTTCGCCCACAGGAACACCGAGCCCGACGCGAGGGCGCCGAGGGCCAGCGCCACGAGGAGATATCTGCGACGCTCCTCAATAGTCTCGTGGGCCTCCTTGACGAAGGCCCTGAGCTGATCGCTGAAAAGATAGTCCGGAAAGAGGACTACCAGAGAGACGAATTCGCTAACGTGCATTCTTCCTTGGCTTGCATCCTTCATGTGTGTGAACCTTCTCCGGCAACGCCGGATTCTGCCTTCCTCGGACGATCTGGACGAATCGCCTCAAAGAAAACAGCGCCGTACTTGGGATGTTCGGGCGCAGAATGACTATTCTTACTATATTATATCACAAATTACCTTAGTTTACAATACCTCCGCCCACACAGACCTCGCCGTCGTAGACCACGACGGACTGACCCGCCTGGGCGACGACGGGGGCATCGAAGGAGAGCTCGGCGCCGTGAATCGACACGGAGGCGAATGAGCACGGGAGCAGGTCCCCGAGATGCCTGACTCTCGCCGCATACTTCTTCCCCACATGAGGAACCTCCCCCATCCAGTTTGCCGCCACGAGCGAGACGGTGAATCTCTCGGCGGACAGGGTTCCGTCTGGCGCCCTGTGCGACACCGTGACGGTATTCGCGCCGATGTCCCGATCGACGACATAGTACGGCGTATCCCCAGGCGACTTCTCGGTCACGGTGAAGCCTCGCCTCTCGCCCATCGTCAGGAACACGGCACCGTCATGATGGCCGATGACCTTACCAGCCTCGTCGAGCACGTCACCGCGCCGAGACTCGATATAGTGACCGAGGAACTCCTTCATGTCCACCTTGCCGACGAAGCACAGTCCCTGGCTGTCACGCTTTTCGGCAACGGGCAGCCTGAACTTCCGCGCCAGCCTGCGGGTCTCGCCCTTATCCATGTCACCCACGGGAAACATGACCTTCGCAAACCTCTCGGCAGAGAGCTGCCAAAGGAAATACGACTGATCTTTGCCCTGATCGCGACCGACAAGCAGCCTGGCGCCAGAAACGCCATGAGGTTCGGTCTCAACGCGCGCGTAATGACCCGTCGCGACAAAGTCAGCGCCCTGTGCCATGGCCCAGTCATAGAAGCCGCCGAACTTCACGTGACGATTACACATCACGTCGGGGTTCGGAGTCCTTCCCGCCCTGTACTCGGCGATCATGTAGTCAACAACCTCCCTCTTGTACTCAGCCTCAAGGTCGATAGTCACGAAGGGAATGTCCAGGACGGCGGCGACCCGCATGGCGTCGAGCCTATCCTCGCGCCAAGTGCATTCCATCCAGTCCGGCTGCCAGACCTTGATGAACACCCCCGTCACGTCAAAGCCTCGCTCCTTGAGGAGAGCCGCGGAAACCGATGAGTCAACCCCGCCGGACATGCCGACGAAGACTTTTTTTCGCGATGGCTTCATGGCCTCTGTATACACCAAAAGAACCCCTATCTCAAATACCTTTCCTTGTTCGCCACGTGCCCGTCATGGGTCGCGGCATAGCGCATGACGCCGTCATTATCCGTCAGATAGTAGAAATACTGCGAGGCAACAGGCGTAACGGTTGCCCTAATCGAATCAAGCCCGGGATTCGAGATCGGCCCCGGCGGAAGCCCCCTGTTCACGTACGTGTTGTACGGGTTCTCAATCTTGAGATCGTCGAGGGTGAGGTCAGAGCTCGCCGACTTTCCATTCACCTTGGCAAAGGCAGCGTCCACCTGCAGAGGCATGTCGATCGAGAGACGCTTCCAGAGTATGCCCGCGATCATGCGGCGCGACTCCTCGGTGCGAGCCTCGTCCTCGATGATCGACGCCATGGTAATGACATCCTTGATGGGCTTGCCGAAAGCCTTGATCTCAGACTCGAGGGCGACGATACGACGCTGGTAGTTGTCAGTCATGGCCTTGAGCACCTGCTCGGGCGCGACGTTCGGCAGGAAGAGATACGTGTCGGGGAAAAGGTAACCCTCGTACGGCGAGGCAATCCTCAGGAACTCGTCTGCGTCAAAGGTGTTAAACGTCTCGCCGAGGCGCACGGCGATCTCCTCCACGTTCAGACCCTCGGGAATGGTCACGCGCACGTTCTCGAGTCCATATTGGCCGCGAGAGAGCCTCCAGGCGATGCCGATGACGCCCTGCTTCTCGGGAAGATAATAGTCTCCGGCGGCAAGACCCTTGCTGCCGGCAAAGAAGGTCAGGAATGCCTTGAAGAGGAACGGGGACCTGATGATCTCCTGGGCGTCGAGTCCTCGGGCCGCCCCCGAGAGCGTCTCCCCCTTCTCCACGACAAACACCTCTCCGACGGGAAAACCTCCCGGCGCAGAAGCCGCGAAGCCGAAAGACGCGAGGGCAAGAGCAAAAAGGGCGAGACCCGCGACGATAACACGTCGCGGAGACAGGGACGAAGGCAGTCGATGCCACCACTTCGGCGCGGGAAGCTCGAGGTGTCGCTCCGCCTCGGCGGGCATCGCGGGAGCGACCGAGTCCGAGACGCGAGGAGGAATCGGATCTGGGCTCTCCGGTATGTAGTTCAGAGGTTCGTCCATGGTGGTTATACGGGAAGGTTCGAAGGCGCGTCCGCTCGCTTCGATGGGATGCGCTTGAGGCTTGGGGTCCTGACGGCGCTGCCTGGGAAGTGGAAGAGGGTCGCGAGCTCCTCGGTGTTGAGAACGGTCACCTCGGCCTCGTCGTCGTGCGGATAGTGGAAGAAGCCGCGCGCGCAGTACGCCGCGAAGTGCTCCATCTTACGCTTGAGGAGTTTCTTGCCGGTCCAGTCCTGCCACTTGTAGTCAAAGGCCATGGGCTTGTGCGGCTTGAAGCCGTTGAGGTGCGGCGCGTTGAACTGCTTGAAGGATCCGGTGAGGCCTCCGCCGTTGCCCTTGTCAAAGATGTCCTTCGGGGCGATGTAGATGATGCGGATGCCCGCGTCGAAGGCGTACTTCGACACGCTGCGCTCGATTGCCTCGATGCGCTCTTTCTGAGCGGTGGTGAGCTTCACCGAGTTCGGGATCTTGTTTCCGTCGGCGTCCTCAACGGCAGCCTCCTCGATGACCTTCTTGATGAGCTCCTTCGCCTCGTCCTTCCACTCGTCGGGATACTTTCCGCCCGCGATTTCGATCGGCGCTCCGCCCGTCGGATTCTTCTCGGCGGTGTGGGCGCGAATGACGAACTGCACCCATGCCTGATGACCCTTCTTGAGGGTTCCCATGAACTCGATGAGCGGCGCGAGAGGGTCAACCTTGAACTCCTCGTCGGGATCCTTGTCGAGGCCGTAGTCGACATACGTCTTGATCGGCAGAGGGTCTGGGCCCGTCGGCGCGAACTGACAGCCGGCAAGGTCGTACTTGGCAGGGTCAAAGAACACCTTCTCGGTATAGTCGTCGACCTGATGGATCTCGACGTCGGGATACTGGGCGTAGATGTTCGCCTCGACGACCGAGCGCTGGCTCTTGAAGGTCCAGATATAGAAATGAATCTCGCCGTCGATTGACGCTATCTCGAGCGAGAACCAGACGCGGGACTTTCCGTCCCAGTATCGGTCGATAGGAGTGCCCTCGCCTCCGGTCTGGTAGAGGCTGAGAAGCACCAGCTCCATGGCCTTCGGCGACTTGGTCGTCTCCGCGGGCAGCTTGATTTCAAGAAGAACCTTCTCCTGCTTCATGTCCCAGGCGTAGCGGACGTACCTGACCCACATGTGCCAAGCGTACTGGAAGATGATGAGGGGAATCCATATCGCGGCAAAGAGAAACAGCCAGCGCGAGACCTCAGGTATGGCGACGTTCGCCAAAAATTCGACAAAGGCCTGAATGTAGATTGAGTCCATCACGACGTAAAGTATACCACAATGAAAAAACCGCCGAGATTTCTCTCGGCGGTTTTTTGTTTAGGCGATCGAGTACTTCCCCTCCTTGTCCTTCTTGAAATACTTCGGGTTCTGGAGATTGACGAGGATGGTGTTCTCCTTGACGTATCGCTCCTTGAGCACCTTCTCGATAACCTCCTTCTTGGTGAGGGGGCCGTTCTTCTCGATGACGTTCCTGATGACGTCCTTCACCACTCCCGACATGTAACCCCACTCGGAGAGGGCGTAGAGGCCGCGGCCGACGAGCACGAAGCGAGGATCCTTGATGAGCTCATTGTGAGTCGTCGCGACGTGGGCCGTCTTGCCGAACATCTTCTGGATCTGCTTCGCGACCTCGCGGAAGTGAATCGGCGATCCGTGCTTGCGGATGACGAGGAAGGCATAGTCTCGCATGCCCTTGGCCTTGATATTCGATGAGTGTGACACTCCCCACTCGCCCAAAGGATTCTTACCGACCTTCTTCGAGACCGAGAGCCATCGCTTGAGGATCTCCTCGTTCCTGAACTGGTCATTCATGTCCTCGATGTGGTTGAGGAAGGTGTCGATCATCTCAGACTCAGGGATGATGTCGTCGTCCTTGAGGTTCTTGTAGAGCTTTCGGAGGGCCTCCTCGATCTTCTTCGAGTGATTGTCGTCGATGTGCCACCTGTGCTTGAAATGCTCGTCCTCCTTCTGCCACTTGAACGCCCGTCCGAGGACCAGGAGGAAGTAAACGTGGTTCTGGGTGCTCTTGTCCTTTGAGACTACGTCGAGAAGATCCTCCTCGGCGATGAGACCGCCCATAGAGTGGACCATGGTCTCGAGCTCCTTAAAGGCGGGGGCCTGAGCCTCGTACTCCTTCGACTTCTGAATGTTCGAGATAGCGTAGTTCTCGATCTGGCGAACGCGCTCTCGCGTGATGCCGTACGACTTTCCAATAGCTTCGAGCGTCATCTTCTCGGTGTCCTTGCCGAGGCCGTAGCGTCGGGTGATTACTTCCTGCGCTCGGTCAGGGAGGCTCTTGAGAAGTGCTTTGACGATCTGCTTTGGTTTAATCGTGAGAGAATTCATACTTATTCTTTTATCATTGGTTCCATGTTACGTCAAGGACACACCCGTGTCAAGGGTCGTGTCAATGTTCTTTACCGATTCTTGACCACGACCGAGACCATCCTGCCGGGTACGACGATGACCTTCTCGGGCTTCTCGTCCCCCACCCACTTCCTCACCTCACCGAGCGCGAGAGCGGTCTGCTCGAGAGACTCCTTCGACGCGTCCTTTGACGCCTTGAAGGTGGCGCGAACCTTGCCGTTGACCTGCACGGCGATGGTGAGCTCCTCGTCGGCAAGCTTCGACTCGTCGACGACAGGCCACGAAGACGCATGTACAGAGCCTTCTTTTCCGAGAGACGCCCAAAGCTCCTCGGTCACATGAGGCGCGAATGGAGCAAGGAGCTGCAGAAAGGTCGCGTACGCCGACGTCGGGATTTTCTCAGCCCTCTCAAGCTCGTTCGAGAGGATCATGAGCGACGAGACAGCGGTATTGTGTCGGATGTTCGATATATCGTCCGTGACTTTCTTCACGGTCTTGTTGAGGAGCACCTCGGCCTCCTTGCTGAGCGCAGCGGTCTCGCCTGCCTTCGCGACTTTGGCCGAAAGCTTCCAGACGCGCTCGATGAAGCGGCGCGAACCGACCATGCCGGTCGTACTCCAGGCGATCGCCTGGTCGAACGGTCCCATGAACATCTCGTAGACGCGCATCGTGTCTGCGCCATACGCCTCGACGATGTCGTCAGGGTTCACGACGTTGCCGAACCGCTTCGACATCTTCCTTCCGTCCTCGCCCATGATGAGACCGACAGACTGGAGCTTCTTGAACGGCTCGAGTGTCGTCACCACGCCCATGTCGTAGAGGAACTTGTGCCAGAAACGCGCGTAGATGAGGTGTCGCGTCGCGTGCTCTGCGCCGCCGACGTAGAAGTCAACCTGGTTCCAGTACCTCTCCTCGGCAGAGCCCACGAGAGCGTCGTCGTTGCGAGGGTCCATGAAGCGGAGGTAGTACCACGAGGAACCGGCCCACTGGGGCATGGTGTTCGTCTCGCGGCGCAGGACCTTCGCGCCCTTGCCCTTGCCGAGCTTCACGTTCACCCACTTGTCAATGTTCGCGAGCGGCGACTCGCCCGTGCCCGAAGGCTCGTACGACTCAACCTTCGGCAGGACGACCGGCAGGTCGCTCTCGGCGACGGGAACCACCTTGTCACCGTCATGCATGATCGGGAACGGCTCGCCCCAGTAGCGCTGTCGCGAGAAGACCCAGTCCTTGAGTTTGTACTTAACCACCCACTTTCCGCCGGCGAAGTCGGTGATCCTCTTCTTTGCCTCTGACGAAAGCATATTGGTGAAGCGACCCGAATCGACGAGAACGCCCTCCTCGGTCATGGCCTTCTCGACTGGATTCGCCAGTCGGTCGAGAATGATGTCCATCTCGGCGTGATTGAGATTGAGAGAAGCGACTTCCTTGAGGTCGAGCCAGACAAGGTCGTGAATGGCCGCCTCGGCCGCGGAGATCTGGGCCGCCGCGCTGCCCTTGAGCTCGAAGAGGAGCGTCCAAGTGTGCGCCGTGCGGTTGACGTTCTTGTGCGCCGCAAAGAATTCAGACTGAATCGGCCCCGCGATCTGACGGACGAACTTGACGCTGTATCCGGTCTCCTCGAAGATTTCGCGCTCGGCTGCCTCGATCATGTCCTCCTCGCCCTCGACGCCGCCCGTGATGAAAGTCGTCCATGGCTGTTGCTTCCACTTGAGGCAGAGATACTTGCCAGTCTTTGGGTCAGTGACGACGCCGATGATGACCTTGCGGAAGACATTCTCCTTGCCCTCGACGTGCGGATTGCGCTGGTCGATGCGGCGCGGAATGACGACGGTCTTAATCGGAAGCTTGTATTTGGTCGCGAATTCAAAGTCACGGTCGTCATGGGCGGGAACCGCCATAACGGCGCCGGTACCGTACTCGGCGAGCACGTAGTCAGCGACAAAGACAGGCACCTCCTCCTTGGTGACGGGATTGATCGCCTTCACACCCTGGAGCTCGACGCCGGTCTTGTCCTTCTTGGCGTCAGTTCGCTCAATCTCGGTCATCATGCGGGCATGGGCGACATACGAAAGCACCTCGTCTCGGTTCTCGAGCGAGTTGGCGTCCTTCATGAGATTAGTGACAAGAGCGTGCTCAGGGGCAACGACGACGTAGGTAACGCCGTACAGCGTGTCAGGGCGTGTGGTGAAGACCGTGAGCGACTTCACGTCACCCGCGGCGGCCGTGAGCTCAAAATCAAGCTCAGCACCCTCCGAACGGCCAATCCAATTCCTCTGAGACTCCTTGATGGACTCAGGCCAGTCGAGCGCCTCGAGATCGTTCAAAAGCCTGTCGGCGTAGTCGGTGATGCGAATCACCCACTGCCTCATCGACTTCTTCTCGACGGGTGTCGAACAGCGCTCGCACTTGCCGTCCTCCACATCCTCGTTGGCGAGGCCGGTCTTGCACGAAGGACACCAGTTAATCGGCTCGAAAGACTCGTAGGCGAGGCCCTTCTCGTACATCTTGAGGAAAGCCCACTGCGTCCACTTGTAGAACTTCGGGTCGGTGGTGTTCACCTCGCGCGACCAGTCGTAGTCAAAGCCGAGGATCTCGAGCTGCTTCTTGTAGCGCGCGACGTTCTTGGCGACGGCGACGGACGGATTCGTCTTGGTCTTGATGGCGTAGTTCTCGGCCGGCAGTCCGAACGCGTCAAAGCCCATCGGGTGAAGCACGTTCATTCCCTGCATGCGCTTCATGCGCGAGACAATGTCAGTGGCGATATAGCCCTTTGGGTGACCGACGTGAAGGCCCTCTCCCGACGGATATGGGAACATGTCGAGGACATAGAACTTTGGCTTGTCAGACGCTGTCTGCGTCTCGTACACCTTGCTCGACTTCCACTCCTTCTGCCACTTCTTCTCTATCTTCTTGTGATCGTACTGCTTCATGGACGGAAATTAGCGGACGGGCGACACGGGAACAGCGACGCCCTTCTCGCGGAGGACTGGGTAAATCTGAGGGTCGATAGTTCGCTCGAAGCAGTGCTCCCCTGCTGGGTGTCGCCAGTTAGACTCGCCCGAGATTCCGTACTCGCGGTACGAGACCATGCTTTCGACGGCCCGCGCCTCATCATCGGTCGTGTCACGGGCAAACGTCGCGCAGAGTTTGAAAGACTGGGGACCCTGCTTCTGGTAGATATACGCCGCGCCAGTCTCTGGATCCGCCGGAAGCTCGAAGTACGAAATCGTGTCATTGAGCTCAGAGAGCTGAGTCGGGAGCAGACCCTTCTGCTGCCACACATTCACGAGCTGCCACTGAATGTTCTGGAGATCATTCACGCGAGTCTGGTCGAAGCGAATATTGCGAGCGGTCGCCGGAGAGCCCATGACGGCAAAGCCCCAGACGAGCGAGCCCAGTACGAGGGCAATCGCCGCCGAGATAATGGACCAGGAAACCTTCTTGTTGTCCTCCGTCGGCCTCCTGATGTCATAGATATAGTAGCCAAAGACCGCGCCTGACACGACGAGAGTCGCGATGACCTTGGCGATAAAGCGGGCGGTAAGCTCGCCCCCGAGGAATACGTTAAGGACCGCGATGAGGTCGCCTACGACGACGATACCAGCCGCAAAGAGCGTGAGGTATACAAGCCACTTGCGAACCGCCACGTCTTTCTTGGCGGGATTCCTGGCGATATCAACGCGAATATAGCGCGAGAGAGCAACGTAGATCGGGAAGACGATGATGAGGGACGCAATGGCAAACCTCATGCCACCCGTGTAGCCGTAGGAGTAAACAAGGTTCACCGCGTCGGGAAAGGTTGCGTTGATAATGGCAAAGAGAAGCGCGAGAAGGCTGCCGGCGCTGACATAAAGGGCAATCATTGCCCCTACCGATACGAAGAAATCCTTTGGCGTGGTATGTGGTTTGTCCATAGTACGTTTGTATTATGTGATTTGACCATCATACGCCCAAAATGAGAATGGCTCAACCTTTAGCTTTCTTTTATCAAATTGCAAGCCGTCACATGCTACGATTTTCTCACAGACAGAGAACGCATCATTTATCAGACTAACGAAACAAAAGCATGGATGAATCATCGCAGACGCTGACGGTAGGGGTATTCAAGGAGATTCTCGCGACGGAACTCAAGGCCGGGCTCGACGCGCTCGAAGCGAGGACTGATAGGAAATTCGAGAGACTGGAGTCAAAGATGATGGAGGGATTCGATGCTCTCGATAAGAAAATTGACTTCGTTGACGCGAACCTGAGCGGCAGAATAGACAAGGTTGAGATAGAGCTCAAGTCCGTGAAGACAGGCGCCGACCGCCAGTATCGCGCTCTCACGTCACAAATCCAGCACCTGGCCCTGACCAAAGCCGACTGGCCTCACGAATCTGCATAGAACGCAAAAGGCCCCTTTCGGGGCCTTTTCTACTTTTAGGCGATCGGAGCGGCGTCCGAAGAGCCAGACTCGCACTCCTTGCAGTGCTTTCGGTGGGTGACGACGAGGTACACCGCCGACACTCCCACGAGAACGTATACAGCGAGCTCGACGATTGGCCACCTATAGAGAATGAGGTCGACCACGTTCCAGTTCTTTGCGAAGAAGCCGCTGAGTCCGACGAGACCCCAGTTGAGGGCACCAATCCAGACGAGAATCGAGGCAATCTTGTGAAGGATTTTCATAAAAGTATGGTTACGATGATTAAAATATAACTACTTCGGTTACCCATTAAGTATATCAACTTGGCAAGAGTCAACGAGCAAGTTATCCACCATGCAAAAGCCGCCCCTCGGCGGCCTTTTGGTATTAGATTTTGAATTCGATTACTTCCCCATCCTTCACGACGTACTCCTTGCCCTCGGTCCTGATGAGGCCCTTTTCGCGGGCGGCGCCGTGGGAGCCGGCGGCAATAAGCTTGTCCCACTCTATGACCTCGGCGCGGACGAACTTGTCCTTGAAATCACCGTGGATGGCGGTTCCCGCCATCGGCGCGGTCCAGCCCCTCTGGATGGTCCAGCCGCGGGTCTCCTGCTCGCCGGTGGTGAAATAGGTAATGAGACCCAGCATCTCGTAGCTCTTCCTGATGAGGTTGTCGATGCCGTTGTCGATGCCGCCGAGGTCTCGCATCTCCTTCTTCTCGTCCTCGGTCATGTCGCGCACGTCGTTCTCGATACCTGCGTCGACGATAACGTAGCTCGAGCCGCTTGAGGCGAGGAAATCCATGAGCTTCTGGAAGCGCTCATCCTTGGTCTCGTCGAGGTTCACGCCGCCCGACTTCTTGTTGAGCACGTAAAGGATCTTCTTGGAGGTGAGAAGGTGGAGCGACCTGAGGAACGGCACCTCGACCTCCTCGACAGACACCGACGTTGCCAACTGACCGGCCTCGAGGGCCTTCTGGAGCCTCTCGAGCAACCCCGCCTCGATGATTGCTTCTTTCTTGCCCGCCTTGATCTCCTTACCAAGGTTTGCGTGTCGCTTGGTGACGGTCTGAAGGTCCGCCATGATGAGCTCGAGATTGATGACCTCGATGTCCTTCATTGGGTCAATCTTGCCGTCGACGTGAATGATGTCGGTGTCCTCAAAGATGCGGACCACCTCGGCTATGGCGTCTGTCTCTCGAATGTTTGAGAGAAATTTGTTTCCGAGGCCCTCTCCGTCGGAGGCGCCCTTCACGAGACCCGCGATGTCCACGAACTCGACGGCCGCGGGGACGATCTTCTTGGTCTTGGAGAACTCAGCGAGCTTGTACAGGCGTTCGTCAGGCACGGCAACCACGCCCACCGACGGGTCGATGGTGGCGAACGGGTAGTTCGCGATGAGCACACCCTTCTTTGTCAGGGCGTTGAACAGGGTTGATTTGCCGACGTTAGGGAGACCGACGATGCCAATTGATAGTGCCATAGGTTTCCTACGATAGCATTTTGCGACTGGATTTCAAAGGAAAGCCTACTTTCCCCTCCTTCCCAGCTTCCCCACCTTCTCCAGAAGCTTGAGTCGCTGACCGTCCGTCATTTTCTTCATGCCCGAGAACCAAGTCTTGCGTAGTGGCGCGAATCCCGAGAAGCGAAGCACGCCGCGGACATAACTGTTGATGTTACCGCCGAAGAGGGTCCACAAGAGAAACGGATGGGTGTCTGACGTGACAATGACGCGGGCTGACCTGCCCTTGAGCCGTCGGTACCAGCCCGGGATGAGGCCCTTCCTGAAGTTGAAGGCGAAACCCGGCATCCACGCACGGTCGATAAGGCCCTTCAAGATGGCTGGCACGTCAGACCACCAAATCGGGAACACCGTGACAAAGTGATTCGACCACTTCACGTCCTCCTGAAATTTCACGAGGTCAGGCTCGTATGCCTGGATGACTTTGTAGCCCTTGTGAAGGATCGGATCGAACTTCATATCAGCGATCTTGGTGAGGCGCACCTCGTGGCCTGCGGCGCGAGCGCCGTCAGCGTACGACTGGGCGAGCGCCGCCGTGAACGAGTCGTTATCCGGGTTCGCCATGAGGATGAAGATGTTTTTCTTTTTCATTGGGTGTGCGCGTGACGAATATTAAGAGAGGGATAAACGCAGAGCGCGCCCTCGGGCGCGCGTCGTGCGGATGCGAGGGCTACTTGCCGCCCATGAGCCTCGAGAGCTCGTCCTTGTGCTTTGCCATGATCTCCATGGCGACCGTCTGCTGGTCCCTGCCAGACTTGAGGCCCTCCTGAAGCTCCTTGGCGAGATTCTCGAAGAACTCCGGGTTTCGCTCGACGAGGTCGAGGATCTTCTCCTGCTCAGCCTGAGGGACGTTCTTGAGCTGAGACTTCATTGCCTGCTTCATGAGAAATCGTTTGAACATGGGTGTTTGTGTGGTTATTACGGGTACGGCCAGGGCGCCGGTTTCGTCCTGCTACTCTACCAAAAACGGCCTCTCGTCGCCATAGGTCTCGAGCGGCACCACGTCAAAGCAGTCCACGACGTGGTCAGCGTAGCGCCAGAGATGCTGAATCTCCTCGGATCCGACGAAGTCGCGCATCCTGCCGGCAAAGGCGTCAGAGAGAATGTTCGCGTAGGCGTCGCGGGTCCTCGGTATCTCGTTGACCTCGACACTTCCGTCACGCTCGGTCGTTACGATCTCCTGTCGCGGCTGGACGCTGACGCGAATGCTCTTGGGCACATCCGGCCTGTCCTTAAACACAACCTCCATGAACACGTCAGGGCGAGGCATCCTCTTTCCGCCTTGAAGGGTCACGGGCACGCCCGCGAGCCTGCCGGACGCAAACGAGGTGATGACCTCGAAAGCAGTCTCGGTCTGAGAGCCCTCCCGCACGCCGGCCTCAGAGAGGTATCCCTCGTACTGGCCGCGACGCATGAGGTCGCACGTGTCCCGGGGGGCCGACAGCTTCGCAAGGGCGCTCGCCCGGGCGACCTGCCACATGTGACCTCTCGACTCAAGGGCCGTCGCCTCGGGTATGTCCGCGACGAGCACGGCGAGCATCTCGAGGACATGGTTCTGGCCCGTATCACGGAACGCGCCAACCTGCTCGTACGAGGCGCCCCGACCAAAGATACCGATACTCTCGAACATGGCGACGCGAATCGAGGCGACGTTCTCGGCCGTAAGGAGCTCGTCAAAGCCGGGAGTCCGCTCGTGAATGTCCATGAGGGCACGGAGCGCATCCTTGCCGAGGTAGTGGTCGATGCGGTACACCTGCTCCTCGTTGAGAAAATCGAAAAGGAGGTCATTGAGGGCGGCCGCGGACCCCTCGTCAGTGCCGAATGGCTTCTCAATAAGCAGTTTACCCTTGCCCTGCGAGATGACGAACTCCTCCTGAAGGTTCTCGATGACGGCCTTGTGCAACTGAGGCGCGAGCGAGAGATACACGATGGCCTCGCCCTCGACGCGCTCGGCAAGGTCGCCGTAGCCGCTGTGATCAGCGATATCCACCTGCGCGTACTCGACGCGGGAAAGGAAACCGGGATCATACGGCCTGAAACCCTGGATGAACGCGGCGAAATCGCCGTCACTCCAGTCTCGCCGGGAGACGGCGATGATCTTGGTCGGCATATGCGAGTCGCCCGAAAGGAAAAGGTCCTCGAGCGCGGGAAATATCTTCTTTACGGCAAGGTCGCCGGTCGCGCCGAAGAGTATGAAAGTTGATGGATTCGAGTCCATGGATTTAAAAAGAGTCGATATCGGTGAAGACGGCGGCCTTCTTCATCTCGTGCATGACGCGGGCGGGAGTCTCGTACACAGAACCGTCTGTGGCGAGAGCTCTCTTGAGCGCCGACTCCTTCGCCTTGCCCGAGGCAAAGAAGACGGCGACGTCGACACAGTCACGCATGAACGAGAGAGTCGTGGTGACGCGGGACGGGAACGTTCCCCTGTCGAGGGCCTCAAGCTCCTCGGCCCAACGCGCCCCCTGATAGCGCCCGTCGAACTCCTTGTCGGAATAGACGCCGGGGATGATTCCCGCAGTGTGCCCATCCTCGCCGATTCCATAGAGGCCGATGACGATACCCTTGGGGAAGTCCTCGCGCCACTTCTTGAGCGCGGCGTCGTAGGAATCGCGAAGCTCGGCCGAGGTGCGACCAAGAAGCTCCGTCGGGATCGAGAAGGCGTCGTGCCTCACGAGCTTGTTCCAGAACGGGGTCGCCTGAAGCTGTGCGTAGTTGTTGATGTCGAGCTCGTCAGACACCCGCTCGTCAGTCACGACCACGGTCATCTCCGAACTCAGGTTCTCCTCAGAGACGTGGTCGAGCACGCCGAGAGACGAACCGCCCGCCACGACAAAGAGCATCTCGGTTCCCGCGTACCTTTCGAAAAGGTCCGAGATCGCCTTACCGGCAGCCTCGCGCGGATTGTCGGAGACAATGACCTCGACGGCTCCGCGCGACCCGCCCTTGTGGTTCTGAGAGTCTTTCATGTGTGGACCATACCGGAATCGAACCGGTCGCCTCATCCATGCCATGGATGCGCTCTACCAAATGAGCTAATGGCCCGTGTTCCCAAGATCGGGATGCACATTAATGTAGCACAGCATCGGGGAAAAATACAAAAGGCCCGTTCGCGCAAGCGAACGGGCCGTATCAACCAACCAAAACAACTGACCAGGGTCCGAAACGGTAACCAGCCGTTAACCCTCTAGATAAATATTATACACCTAAATCGATAAAAAATCAATGACGCTTTTTATGAGAGCTTTATCACTGAAATGATACGTTTATGCCGCACGAAATTACAAACGATAGCAGAGAAAATATATGGCCCACGATACAGGACACACAATCACTATCGACACACTCAAGGAAACCGTCGACGAAGCTTTCTCCAAGCTCTCGAGTGAAATATCATTCCAGGCTGAAGAGTCGAGACGGAGAGACGAGGAGCTGACCCGGTCGATTTCGAACCTTTCTAAAGAAATGAAAACTGGGTTTAATAAATTGGAAGAAAAGGACGAAAAACTCGCTGAAGCGATCTCGACTCTCTCCAAAGAGACGGCGGAAGGATTTGAAAAATCCAGACAAAAGGACGAGGAACTCGCACAGGCAATTCTCAACCTATCCAAGGAGATATCAGCCAGCTCCGAAAGATCGGAGCGAAGGGACCGGTCGCTTTCCGCGCAGATCCAGCACCTCGCGCTGACAAAGGCGGACGCGCAGCATGAGTAAAAACAGAAAGAGAGGCTTTGGCCTCTCTTTCTGTTATCTTGGGTGGACCTGACAGGATTTGAACCTGCGACCTTCGCTTTGCAAAAGCGCTGCTCTACCAACTGAGCTACAGGCCCGTATA
Source organism: uncultured bacterium (assembly GCA_966243015.1). Classification (GTDB taxonomy): domain Bacteria; phylum Patescibacteriota; class Minisyncoccia; order Phycocordibacterales; family UBA6065; genus UBA6065. The sequence continues at coordinate 358,456 of CBIMES010000001.1, forward strand.
CCGTTCTACGGGTCAGCACATAATAAACCAAAAGGGCAAAAGTATCAACCCCTGCCCCGCCAAGACCTTTTTCTGGACAATCTAGGCGTCCCGCCGGCCCAGAGAGTCCTTAATCACGTGATCAAGGAACTCGGGCAGAGAGGAGCCGACGGCCGCGACAGACTTTGGGAACAGGGACTCCGAAGTGAGACCCGGCAGGGTGTTCACCTCGAGGAAGTAAACCCCTCGCTTTGGGTGGACGATGAAGTCGGAGCGAGAGTAGTGCCTGAGACCCAGCTCCTCGTGAACGGCCAGAGTCGCCTCCTGTATGGCCCGCTTGGTCGCCTCATCGAAGTTGCCCGGGCAGATCTCGCGGGACTTGCCCGAATACTTTGCCTCGTAGTCAAAGAAAGGTGCCTCGTCGTGAGGGATAATCTCCACCGGCAAAAGGGCGTAGCGGTCCTGGCCACGGAAGCCGTCTATGACGCCGCAGGTCGCCTCCCTTCCGTCGATGAACTCCTCTATCATCACCTCGTCGCCATGCTCGAGGGCTTTCTCGAGGGCTTTCTCGAGGTCAAGAAACGAGTTCACCACGGTGATGCCGACCGACGAGCCTGTCGACAAAGGCTTCACGACTGACGGGTGGAATATCTCGCGGAAGATCGCGTGCGGCCCCTTCTCCTTTATTTCCTCGCGAGTAAAGATCCTGTGCGCAGCCATTTTTACCTTGTCCTTGATCTTGGCGAGCGCGCCCTTGGTCGCGTGCTTGTTCATGGACACGGCAGAGGCGAGGGCTCCCGAGCCAACGAACGGTACGCCGAGGCTCTCGAGCACCCTCTGTACCTTACCATCCTCCCCGTACGGGCCGTGCAGGGCGATGAAGGCGACGTCAACGTTGCGAAGCGCCTCCTCGGGAGTCTTCTGAAGGCCAGCGACGTGCCATGTCCCGTCCTGACCAACGAGAACGTCAATGCCCTCGTACATCGAAGGAAGCGCCTTCAATACCTCGCCTCCCGTTTTGAGTGAGACGTCGTACTCGCTTGATGGGCCGCCGCGGAGGACGGCTACGCGTGTCTTGTGCGCGAATGACATGCCGAAATTATACTACGAAAAGCCGCCCCGTGGCGGCCTTGGCTAGAGTTTCCCCCTGAGCGTGTTCTTGATGCGACGAAGCTTGCGATGATACGCGATCGCGAAACGGTGAGCCTCGACGTTGGCGAGGAGAACGGCCTTGCCGTGTTGCGCGACAAGCGCCGCGTCACCAAGGATTTCGCGCGCCTTGTGCCGGTCGTCCTTCACGATTGACACGACAGGCACATTGATACCCCTCTCGGCAAGCAGCGCCTCGGCGGCGTTCTTCTGGCCAACGCCTCCGTCGACGGCGATGAGGTCAGGCATGCGCCACTCGGGGTGCCTCAGGCGACGCTCGAGGATTTCGCGCAGGCTCGCCACGTCGTTGTTGCCAATGTCGGCAGAGAGCTTGAACTTGCGATACTCCGCCTTCGCCGCCTCGCCGTCGTGCACGACCGTCATGACGCCCACGCTCTCCTTTCCGGACATATGGGCGACGTCATAGGCCTCGATGCGGAACTCAGCCGCGAGCGCGCCCAGAGACTGGCCGTCCGAAAGCGCCTCGGCGAACGACTTCACGTCCTCCTTGATGAGGGCGATGTCCTGGATATGGTCGAGGGCGAACAGCTTTCGCTTCACGAGATCAGCCTTCTCAAACTCCCGGGCCTTGGCGTAGGCGCCCATCTCCCTCTCGAGCTCTCGCACGAGCTCCTTTTTCTTTCCCTCGAAAAACAAGGTGATGTGACGAACCGTGTTTGCGTAGTCGTGGCGGGCCTCGGCTGATGACACATCAGGGGTAAGACCAAGCTGCCGGTAGAACTGGTACTTGTCCTTGCCGAGCGAGCCCTTGTCGACGTACGGGAACATCTTGCGGATGATCTTGAGCGCCTCGCGCAACGCGGAGCCGTTCGGGAACGGGCCGAAGGTTTTCTTTACCTTGAGCTCTTTCTTGGCAAGCTCCACGTCGAGCGTCCTGCCACGGATAGTCATGATGCGCGGAAACTCCTCGTCGGTGATGACGACGTAGTTGAAGCTCTTGTCGTCCTTCTCCTGCACGTTGTAGTGCGGCCAGTGCTTCTTGATGAGGTTTGCCTCGGCAATCATGGCCTCGAGCACGGAGTCAGTCTCGGTCCACTCGAGTGAGTCCGCTTTGAACACCATGTCGACGATGCGCGCGCCGCGCGTGGCGATAAGGTCAGACGCGAAATAGCTCCTCACCCGGTCGCGGAGCGAGGTTGCCTTGCCTATATACAGAATATCCTTCCCCTGCTTGAAGAAGTAGACGCCCGGATTCTCGGGAAGCTGGTATTTTGAGAGGTCGTCGACGGTCATGCGTTTAATATTGAGTCTTCGGGTGACATAAGTAAAGCGAGGCGATTTGATTCGGGGAAAACAAAAGCCGTCGAAAAAATCGACGGCCCAACGAGACGCTCAGCGCGCGGGCATCTCGGAATGCATAAGCTCGGCCTCCTCGTAGAACGTTCCCTTGCGCAGGAAACGATGCTGGCCAAAGAGACTCAGTCCCTTGATGACTACCCCGTGATCCTTTTCGAATCGCTTGGCAGCGTCAAAGAAATAGTCACTCGGCTTGACCCCTCGGATCTTTGTCCCTGGTATGTTCTCGCACACCAGGCGACTCAGATAAGGGTTCACATACTTCGGAAGAAGCGCAAGTTTCTCGCAGGCCTCAAGGAAGTTTCGGCTCACCGTAAAACTTTCAAGGATTGACCGAAGGTAGAAAGCGATGAGAACGAGCGGAACGAGCGAGAGGAAGCTCGGTAGATTCGACACGAAGTAATTCATATAAGGAACAAACAGGGTTGGAGTGGTTCATTTGCACTCTAGGACAAAAATATAGATTTGTAAAGATAATAGGAGGTATTTGACATACAGAATTAAACAATGTACTCTTATGGACGGGAATTCCTCCCGATCCTCCAAAACCAAAATACCTGTTCGCTATGATTCAGACTCAGAATGGTCAGCGTGCACACAAGCGGACTCCCCTTCAAACGGGCGTCATCGTGTTCAACGGTAAGCGTGGTCAGGAAACGTTCAAGGCATCGAGCGAGCGCACCGCGCCGCTCGAGGTCCAGAAAAAACTCAGAATCGGCGGTTTTACGGATAGCCTCCTCAAAAAAGCGGGCGTCCTGTCCGTCAGCCTGGGAACCAAGGTCCTCTACGACGCCGGAAAGCGCGGACACTCCAACAAACCCTTCGCCAGCGACAAGGTCCTCAAGCGTCACCGCCCGCAGCGTCCCGCCACGGCGAGCCGCTAAGGCCCGACAGCGTGTTTTAAAGCACAGGCCCCGACTCTATAGAGTCGGGGCCTTTTCATATTATCTCCTTCCGAGCAGCTTCTTCAGATACTTGCCCGTATGTGACTTGGCGTTCATGGCAACGTCCTCTGGGGTTCCCTTCGCCACGACATGTCCCCCGCCCTCGCCGCCCTCGGGACCCATGTCGATGATGTAATCAGAGCACTTGATGAGGTCGAGGTTGTGCTCGATGACGATGACCGTGTTGCCGTGATCGACGAGCTTCTGGAGAATCTCGACGAGCTTGCGCACGTCCTCGTAGTGAAGGCCGACGGTTGGCTCGTCGAGGAGAAAGACCGTCTTGTGTGTGTCCGGCCTATAGAGCTCGGACGAGATCTTCACGCGCTGAGCCTCTCCTCCCGAGAGCGTCGTCGCCGACTGGCCGAGCTCAAGATAGCCAAGACCCACTTCGTCGAGAGTCTTGAGTCGATCATGGATGGCGGGAATGTCCTGGAAGAACGCCAGTGCCTCCTCGACGGTCATCTGAAGCACCTCGTAGACGTTCTTGCCCTTGTACTCAACCTCGAGCGTCTCCTTAGTGAAGCGCTTGCCCTGACAGACCTCGCACGGGACGTACACGGTCGGCAGGAAATGCATCTCGACGGCGATCTCTCCGTTACCCTGGCAGGCCTCGCAGCGTCCGCCCTTCACGTTGAACGAGAAGCGGTTTGATTTCCAGCCACGGGCGCGAGCCTCTGTGGTCTCGGCGAACATGTCGCGGATGAAGGTCCATGCGCCGGTATAGGTGGCCGGATTAGATCGTGGCGTTCGTCCGATCGGAGACTGGTCGATGAGAATGGTTCGGCTGGTATACTCGGTTCCGGTGAACGACTTCGCGTTGAAGGTCTCTGCTGACCTGTGTCGCTTCTCGAGACGGGCCTGGAGGTTCTTGTGAACGATTTCGTAAAGAAACGAGGACTTGCCCGAACCAGACACTCCGGTGATACAGACCAGCTTACCGAGCGGAATGTCCGCGTCGAGATTCTTCACATTGAAGATGTTTCCGCCGCGAATCGAGAGCTTGCCCTTGTCCTGGTTTCGACGAACGTCGGGAATCTCAATCTTGGTCTCGCCTCGGAGATATGAAAGCGTGAGCGACTCAGAGTCGTTCTTCTTCGCGGTGAGGAGAGGCTCGAGCCAGTCGGCTACGACTACCCTGCCGCCGTGTGTTCCCGCCTTGGGGCCGATATCCACGATATAGTCAGACGCAAAAATAGTGTCCTCGTCGTGCTCAACGACAAGAATGGTGTTGCCAAGGTCTCGGAGATTGAGAAGGGTCTTGATGAGTCGATCATTGTCTCGCTGATGGAGGCCGATGGTTGGCTCATCGAGCACGTAGAGGGCGCCCACGAGTCCCGATCCGAGCTGCGACGCGAGCCTGATGCGCTGAGCCTCGCCTCCGGAAAGGGTGTGGGCGCGGCGATCGAGGGTCAGATACTCGATACCCACGTCGAGCATGAACTTGAGGCGCGACTCAACCTCGCGGAACACCGCCTTGGCGATGGTTCGCTCTTTGTCGGAGATGTCGAGAGTGTCAAAATACTCAGCGGCCTGAGAGATGGACATGCGCGTGACGTCTACGATCGACTTGCCGCTGATGAGGATATGAAGGGCCTCCTCGCGCAGTCGCGCGCCCTTACACGTCTCGCACGGCTCGTCGCCAAAGATATGCTTGGTGCCAAGGCCGTTACAGGTCGGGCAGGCTCCGTACGGAGAGTTGAACGAGAACAGTCGCGGCTCGACCTCCGGATACGCGTATCCGTCGTACGGGCACATGAACTTCACCGACATGAGCTTCTCGCCCGTCGGGTTCTCGATCTTGAGCAGGCCGCCCGTCTCGTGAATGGCGCGCTCGACCGCCTCGGAGAGTCTCTCGCGAACGCCCTTGGGATCAGTCTTGAACTCGCTGACATAGAATTCGTCGATGAGAATGTCGATGTCGTGCTTCTTGTTCTTCTCGAGGTCGATGCGCTCGCGGAGTTTTTTCATCTCGCCGTCAACCTTCGCGTTCTCGTATCCCTTGCCGAGATAGTCGTAGAGCATCTGGTAGTACTCGCCCTTCCGTCCAACGACGACCGGTGCGAAGATGCGGACCTTGGCCTTGTCGATGGCGACGCCCATGACCTTGGTGCCGCCTGCCTCCGTCTTCACGTGCGTGACGCTGTCGATGATGGTGTCGAGGATCTCCTCGTTCGAGAGACGCTTGATCTCGCGATTACAGACGAGGCAGTGTGGGTGACCAATACGCGCAAAGAGCACGCGGAGATAGTCGTAGATCTCGGTCTGGGTCGCCACGGTCGATCGAGGATTGTTCGAGTGCGACTTCTGATCGATAGAGATTGCCGGAGAGAGTCCCGAGATTTCGTCCACGTCAGGCTTCTGCATCTGGCGGAGAAACTGTCGCGCGTACGACGAGAGGGATTCGACGTAACGGCGCTGACCCTCGGCGAAGATGGTGTCGAAGGCGAGGGACGACTTGCCCGAGCCCGAGAGTCCAGTGAAGACCACCATCTTGTTGCGAGGCATCTCCACTGTGATGTTCTTGAGGTTATGCGTTCGCGCGCCCTTCACCACAAGCTTCTCTGCCCCTGGGTTGAAATCGGTCTTTGCGCCGTGCGAATGCGAGCTGTTTTTCTTGGCTGAGGACATGGGTTTGGTCGTCTTTACGCGACTACGCCCCAAGGCGTGCGCCTAGGGGTATATATCGATGTATTAATTGGCATACGATACCACGCGATAAGGAAAAAATAAAGAAAAGCCCCCAGGGGCTTTTCTTTAGAGACGGACTCAGGTCACCCTACTCCGCGATCTCAAGATTCCCGAGGAGGGAGTCCACGATCTCCGAGAGCCTTGCCTCGCCGCGCGCAAGGGTGCTGCCGGCAAACGTATAGAGCGCCGATCCAGTCTCCACGTAAATTGCCCTGCCTACCCTTCCCTCAGACGCGACGGCCTGCTCGACCTCGACAACGGCGACGCCGTTAACATCCCGCCTGGTGACCGAGTAGGTGATGCCCTGCGCCGCTGCGTTTGCGGCATAGTACTCCTTTGTCGCCGAAAGGAGCGCGTCGACGCCCTGGGGCTCGCCGCTCGGGAACCTGGCGAGTGAGACGTACGGAGTCTCGTCATCCTCGCTCTCGTAGCCAGCGGTATCGACAAAGATAGCGACAGTCTGGTCGCCCGAACCTCGAGCATCGATATACGTTACGTCAGCGGGATAGGTAAAAGAGATGACCTCGTCAGAGAACGTTGATGAGCCGTCCTGGTTTTCGATAATGACAGGCTCCGATGCCGACGGATACACACCCTCGAATTGAGGGTGATCAAGGAGGTTGCCCCGATCATTCCTCAGACCACCCGTAACGTTCAAAGCTATCGCGGCCAGAATGCCCACAACCACAATGCCGAGACCCACCCACGGGGAGACCCTGAGCCACCTTGGAACCGTCACGTGCTCAGGAGACGCGGTCTCAGAGAGGTTCCTGTAAAGCTTATAGAGGTACACGAGGCCGGCGACAATCCCAACTCTGACCGCGTACACAACAGCCGGCACGCCGAGAACAATGCCGACGACAATCGCCCACACATCACCAAGCTTCATGGAGACAAAGGCGGTTGCCGCGGTGGCGAAGCCGATGGCGATGCCTGCAGGAATCATGTACACAAGTGGCATGAGGCTCTTGCCGAGAATTTTCCAGAAGCGGCCTGCGTAAAGTGCCCTCGAGTACGCAAGCGCGTGAAGACCCTTCCTACCGTCGAGGACGTTCGCGTACACCGCCATGCTGAGAATTATCGAAACGTAAATGCCCGGCACGATGAACAGAAGGAAGAAGGGCACGACGGCAAGGAGCAGGAGGACAGTAACCCAGAGGTACGGGAAAACCCTCATGAGCGACTCCTTGATGACGTGCCTGATCGAGGGATTGTGACCGGCGTCGTACTGGGAGACCGCCCGGACCGGGGCGACATACCCGAGAAGAGACACATACCACGATGCCAGGGCCTGAGCAACCAGAAGCCCCACAGCGACAAGCGCGAGGGCAACCGCCGAAAGGTCTCGAATCGAGCTGGACGTCACCATCTTGAGAAGAGACTCAGACAGTGATCCTACGCCAGAGAGCACAAGATTGGCGGCAAAGAACACCGCGAGCAGACCTACCAACTTCTTCCAGTGCGACTTGAACAGATGAGCGGATTCCTTGTAGAGAGTTCTCGATGTTTTCATATATGTGCTTGATGTATATGTGAAAACTATAGCATTCTCCGAGACAGGCGACTATTGAAGAGACTTTCTGACAAGTTTGATGAGCTCCGGAAACCTCGGGCCGGTGAAGTGCTTGCGGTCCTTGAAATGCATGAAAATCGAGTGAGGCAGGGCAGCCTGATACCGCTCGGCGTGCGAGAACGCCACGATAGGGTCATCCTTGCTGTGGACGACGAAGATCTTCTCGACGCGATCGCCAAGGGGCGCGAGGTCGCCTACGACAAATCCCGCCTTGTTGGCACCCTTCCCCTTTTTGCGGAAATACGGCGCGGCGACGAGAAAGAGCGCGCCGACGCGTACGCCAGGAGCGTTCTCGCTCAGGTATCGGGCGAGGAATATGCCGCCGAGCGAGTGACCGAGGAGCACGACGCCGTCGCTCAGGAACGGCAGCATCTTGTCGAACCAGATCTTCCACTCGGCGTACTTGGCATCGAGCTTGTTCGGCATAGTCGGGAAAAACACCTCGCACTCGCCGGACAGCTCTTTCGCCAGATTATCCTTCCAACCCTTCTCGTCGTCGAAGAGAAACCAGTCCTTCGGCGCCTCGGTCTTCCTGAGGTCGTCAACGAACTCCGCGCGAGAGTCAAAGAAGTCGCCCCCGTGGATGATGACAAGCTGTTTTTTGGCGGTATTCATGGTTATTTCTTTTTTGATGTCGGCTTCTTTTTCGATTTCTCCTCTCCTTTCGCCTCCGCCTTCTCCCCCTTCATCTTCTCCCACTTCTCCTGAAGCTCGGCGATCTCGTCACGGAGAAGCGCCGCCGTCTCAAAGTCGAGGATCTTCACGGCCTCGCTCATCTGGCTCTCTTTGTCCTTGATGAGCTTCTTCGGGTCCTTCTCGAAGAGGGCCTGATCGATTTTGAGCTGTTCCGACACAGCCTTCTTGTGCTCGGTCTGCATCTGATCGGTGATGTCCTGAATCTTCTTGATGATGGTCTTCGGGGTGATGCCGTGCTTCTGATTGTGCGCGATCTGAATGGCACGTCGTCGCTCGGTCTCCTTCACGGCGCGGTCAATTGATCCGGTCACGGTGTCGGCGTAGATGATGACGCGACCCTCCACATTTCGCGCGGCGCGTCCGATGATCTGGATGAGCGAGGTCTCGGAACGAAGAAAGCCCTCCTTGTCGGCGTCGAGGATACAGATAAGGGCGACCTCGGGCAAATCGAGGCCCTCTCGGAGCAGGTTAACTCCCACGAGCACGTCGAACTCTCCCCTGCGAAAACGAGTGAGGATCTCGATGCGCTCAATCGTCTTCACGTCGCTGTGAAGGTACTCTGTCTTGATTTTCTTCTCCTTGAGATAGTCGGTGAGGTCCTCGGCCATCTTCTTGGTGAGGGTCGTGGCGATGACGCGGAAGCCCTTGGCGATAGTCTTCTCGGCCTCCTCTATGGTGTCGGCAATCTGACCCCTAAAAGTGCCCTTCTCGACGACAGGCTTGATAGTAATGACAGGATCGATAAGACCAGTCGGTCGAATGACCTGCTCGACGATCTGGCCGCCCGCTGACTCGGCGCACATTTTCTTCTCGAACTCGCCCGGGGTGGCGGTGGTGTAAATGGTCTGGCCGACGCGTTCCTCGAACTCAGCGAACTTGAGTGGCCTGTTGTCCTTTGCCGACGGCAGGCGGAAGCCGTGCTCGACCAGGGTGTTCTTGCGCGACTGGTCGCCGGCGAACATGCCGTTGATCTGGGGCACGCTCACATGAGACTCGTCGATGACAGTCAGGAAATCGGGGGTGCCGTCAGCCTTGTGCGGGAAGTACGAAAGAAGAGTGTCAGGAGCCTCACCGGGAGCCTTGCCCGAGAAATGGCGGGAGTAGTTCTCGATGCCGTTGGTATACCCCACCTCGCGGATCATGGCGAGGTCGTAGTTCGTGCGGCGCTTGAGACGCTCGGCCTCGAGCATCTTCCCCTCCTTGGCGAGCTCAGCGAGACGCGCCTCGAGCTCGGCCTTGATGGTCTTGAAGGCTCGCTCGGCCGCGTCCTTGTCGGTGATAAAGTGCTTAGCTGGGAAGAGAAAGAAGGCGTCGAGGGACTTGATGATGGCTCGGGTCACTCCGTCGATGAGGTCGATGGCGGAAATAGCGCCGTCGTCGAAGCCGATGCGGTAAATCACCTTCTCGTTCACCGGCATGATCTCGATGAAGTTGCCGACGGCGCGGAAAAGACCGGGCTCGAGGTCTGCGTTGGTGCGCTCGAAGTGAATGCCGACGAGACGTCGAACGAGCTCCGATCGGTCGGCCTTCATCCCCTTCTGGATCTTGAGGTTCACCCTCTCGTACTCCTTCGGCGAGCCGAGACCGTAGATGCAGGATACCGAGGCGACGATGATGACGTCCTTGCGGGTGAGAAGAGCCTGGGTCGAGGCATGGCGAAGTCGCTCGATCTCCTCGTTGATCATCGCCTCCTTCTCGATGTAGGTATCAGTGACGGGCATGTACGCCTCCGGCTGATAGTAGTCGTAGTACGAAACGAAGTAGTGCACGGCGTTCTCGGGAAAGAACTCCTTGTACTCCTGGGCGAGCTGGGCCGCGAGAGTCTTGTTGTGGGCTATGACAAGCGTCGGCTTCCCCACCTGGGCGATGACGTTGGCGCAGGTGAACGTCTTGCCCGAACCCGTGACTCCGAGCAGGGTCTGATGGCGCATGCCGGCCTTAACGCCCTTAACAAGCGCCTCGATTGCCTTGGGCTGGTCGCCCGCCGGCTTAAACTCGTTGTTTATCTTGAAGAGGCTGGCCATACGTTACACCACTATATCATCAGAGTCGTTGACCACAAGAGGCGGAGATGGTAGAAATCGTCCAGACACATGAAAGCGCACATTACCGTGCGCCACATCGAGGAATGCTTCGGACCCCTGTGGTTTAGCTTCGATGAGGCGTGGAAAAACATGTTCAGCGCGTGCGACGAGACCGAAGAGAGGGTAAATCGAGAGCAGGCCGAGAAAAGGATACGGCTGCTCTGCACGCTCGGGCTGCTTGAGCGCAACGACGAGGGCGAATGGCCCGAGTATCGACTCACCGCGAGGGCTGGAACCTTCAGGCACCAGAACGGCATCACAGCGCCCGAAAAAAGGCAGGAGCCTCTTCCCGGAACACGAGGAGACCGCCTCCGCGCCTATGGCGCAGCGCTCGAGAGGGTGAACGGGAAGGGTTCTTCCGCGAGTGAGGCCGACAAGGCAATCGTCACCGACCCAAGAAGGGTCGACGAGTGGAAGAAATACCGCCACTTCATGAAGCACATGCGCTGAACGCATAAGCATCGGCCCGCGACTCACGTCGCGGGCTTTTTACATGATAGACGGCGCGCGGGTGGTACAATACGCACATCATGAATCCAAAACCGGTCGCGATCGAGAAAACGATAATCGTCTGGCTCATCATATCAACCATCTTCCTCTCCTGGTATTTCATGGCCCGCGAACAGTCGTTCGTCCCCCTCTATTACGTCCTCTGGATTGGCTTCATCGGCACGCCCCTGTGGGTATACAGGAAGGGAATCTCGGCTCAACTCACACGCCTTATTCCCCACGCCGCAACCCGTTTCCTCGCGCTCGCCTACGGCGCGGTCGCCCTCGAGGAGACCATTGCGGCTTTTGTTCACGCACTTACTGAAGGACCCACCCTCGGCCTCCTTGCGACCCGCATAACGCAGTTCTGGTCCTTCAATCTCATCGCCTTCAGCGGCCTCATCCTCGCATGGCTCGCGCTCTCGAGACGCTTTCGGTACTCGCCGCGCGAGGCATTCTACCTCGTTGGCCTCTGGGGGCTCTACGCCGAAGGGATAATATGGAAAATCTGGTCAGACGCGTCGAGCTTCCTCTTCTTCGCCCTCCCCACTGTATTCACCTACGGCATCATTATGGCGCCGAGCATCATGACCGCCCCGACGGGCAAGAAGACGGCGACGAAACCAATTCGATACGCCCTCGCCCTCACCATCCCCTTTCTGTGCTCGATTCCGTTCGTGCTCATCCTGGGATACCTCAGAGCGCGCTTCCCCGACGCCTTTCCTCCATGCGCATTCATAGCCTGCTAACGGGCAAGAAAAAGCCCCGCCGTTGACGGCGGGGACTTTTGACCAGACAGGAACTCAGGCGGCTTCACGGGCCTTAACCACGAACGAGACACCATCGTGCGGATGGCCGCCGTCGTAATACAGGGCATCGACGCCTCCCCGCATTTCGAACGAGGAACGCCGTCGGCTCGTCGCCTTGTGATAATCGGGCCCCTTGGTCTTCTGCCAATGACGCGACCTCGCCTCCTTGCGCCTCTTGTGCTCGGCAGGGGTGACCCAGCCGGCATCAGATTCTGTGATTTTGCCTCCCTTGCCATGACCGTCGCGGGGAGCGCGCTCGAGGCCGCCTTTGTCATAGACGAGTTGCTCGAGGCCTCCGGGGACGCCGGAATTCCTCCTGAAACCTACCTGACCGTGAACCGGGCAAGTGATTTCTTTAAGGCACAGCTTGCTGCTGAATACGGACATGATACAGATTCTCCTTGTGTAGTTGTTTTTTGCTTCAGACAGAACGAACCCTCACCCGAGGGCTCCTCTCGCATTCCGATTGCTCGGGACGCCAGAGGAACCCTCGAACCCGCTTGCGCGAGTCGAGGGATTCGGAAGTCAGCTTCCGACGGTGCCGGGGAAGAGATGGACGAAGCGGGCGGAAACCCATGTTCCGTTCACCTTTACGGCAGCAGTCATAAGACCACCCCACTCCATCCAGCCCTCCAAGTCACGAGACCCGACTTTCTTTGTGCCTCGCTGATCCTTGTATACGGGCATAGGCAGAGAGTCGGTCGATCCTTTTGGCTTTCTCATATGGTACTCCTTTCTGTGTTGAGGTTGCTGTAAAGAACAATTCCGCGCGACCACCGAAACGAAAGCCGAGCCCTTGGTGAAGGGCTCGGCTTGTCTTGAGTGGTTTTATGTCTGTAATCCCATTCAATTACGCAAGAGCCCCCGAATGCATGGTTCGAAGGGTGCAGACGTAATTAAACTTAATGGAATTGACTGACATCGCCCATTTACTGTACACCCCCAGCGGTTTTTCGCAAGCGACGATATCCACCAGCCATTTTGGTTACGGAACGCCAGAAACAAACGCGCAATGCCGAAACTGAAAGAAAGCCCGCCGCCGAAACATATAAAAATATGTACCGCCTTACCGACATAATCACAACACCCATGAAACCAGCACCCATCATTTCATTCGAACAATTCGAAAAGATTCATGACAGCCTCGGCACCATCGTCTGTACCTCGGGAGGATTCGACCCCATTCACCCCGGACACGTATCATGCATACACGCGTCGAAGGAGCACGGGGACACACTCGTCGTCATCGTGAACGGCGACGGATTCCTCACGAGGAAGAAAGGCAGGCCATTCATGAACCTCGACACACGGGCGAAGATAGTCTCGTACGTGCGCGGCGTCGACTACGTCATCCCCTTCGAGATTGAGGGAGACCAGACCGTGAGCGAGGCCTTGAGGAAAATCAGGCCGCACGTCTTCACCAAAGGTGGCGATCGCGTCGACGAGTCCAGCATTCCCGAGTGGAAAACCTGCCAGAAACACGGCATCAGGGTCGTCTCAGGCGTCGGATTCGACAAGCTCTGGAGCAGCTCTGATTTCCTCAGGGAATGGGGAGAGTACTGGAATACAAAGACTCAACAATCTTAGTCAGTAAGCGTCGTCGGCAGCACCTTCGTCTCAAAACACAAACGCCCTATTGGATGGCCACGGTCGTTAAGATTCATGAGTCCTGCCATGTTCCATATCTATCACCACAGGGTCTGCCTCAACCATGTTCCTCGATATCCATTTCTCAAGCTCAAGCTTAACCTCTTCAAAGGAGTGGGTCGTGTGAGTGGTCTTTGCCAACCACACCGCCTTGCCTGTCATCTCTTCGTCAGAGACGGCAAGCATCTTTTCATTAAGAATAAGGAATACGTTTAGACATGCAACTGACATTCTCTTGTTACCGTTGGGAAATATGTGCCTCTTATTGATTGAGTAGAATAGTATCGCAGCTTTGCTTTCCAGGGTTGGATACAGATCAACCCCGTCATATGAATCCCTGGTTATATTGGCAACCCTCTCAACATCATCAATAAACGTGTCCTCGAAGGGAGGAATAGGCTCTCCCTGTTGTCTAAATTTCTCTCGAAGGAACTCGTGAATTATTCTTATGAACGAGCCCGTAAGGTGATTAACGTGCTGTTTTTTCCCTTCGGTCATAGAGAGCGAGATCCTTGAAGGTCTTAGAATATTTGACAAACGTCAGGTTGGCAGCCCTAAGAACGTCACCTTTCGTGACGCGTGAAGTATCCATCCCCCCCCTGCCTCGGAAGACGTGTTTTACCACACCCTTAAGATTCCTTTTCATGTCTACAGTATACTACTTTTTCTGAGAACGAAATCAACCCAAATACTTCGGCCCACACTTGCGCAGACAACCTTTTCTACAACTTGGCGAGTGGCATCGTATGGATACAGTACAATAAAATATACCGACTTAGCCCAAATTTTTCTTTCTTCTGCTTTTACTTAGTTTACCTCTATGTACGCCTCCTCCATCTTGGTTTCTCCAATTATATCAATGGCATCTGCTAAGTAGGCCCTATTGTCCCTGTCAGTGACATAGTCCAGTTTTTTGAACACTACGGAGTAGTTTCCAGACTCCTTCGGAGTAAGCCACACCGTAACCTCTATGTCCAAAGTCGAATTCGGCGCAACGAAACAATAGTTCTCTCCAGCGACCTTCTTTACAGAAGTACACTCAACCCTTGAAGATCGTTTCCCTGTGAAATTATTCGTCGTATCGTAAGATATTCCATAGACCAAGGTCGATTGATCGTTGGTCGTCATCGGAACATTCATGCCATTGTCTCCTGCGTAAACCCTGATGGTAGCGACATACGCAGCATAACCGTCGTACCTGAAGGAATTCTTCTTCCAGGATATTATTTCTGCCCCAGGCCTCTTTACAACTGAGGGGGATATTACCGTCACCGGATCCTTCTTTGTCTCCTCTGCGCCTTTGACAGACTTGGCGGCCAAAAGCTGTGACCTGAGAGACGCCACGGTTCCTCTGAGACTGTCGTTTTCCGATTGAAGCTTTGTCACCTCAGCTCTGAGGCTTAAGATCACCTCCGTCGATGATGCCATAACCTCCTCGACCATGGTCTTTATTAAAGATGCTTGATCATGGACGGCAGACGTCTCTACCACCTGCTGCAATACAACAGGTTCATCCTTCGACCAAGTCATGGGGTTCCACCATTTTGCCATCACTGCAGACGGAATCAGTGCGGTTATAATTACTGCAAGGAGACTTATTTTAAATATTTTATTCATTTTGCCCGTGTTATTTTACCTTGAACCCACACACTCCTAAACTAACTCCCACGAAAAAATCTGCAACCTATTACACACATTTCAACTCCCTTTTGATTCCTTGTTGTACCTTACGAGAAACGAATCCCTTAGTTGCGCAAACGTCCCATCGACAATCGACTTCCTGATGTCCTTCACCAGGTTAGTTATGAAATAGAGATTGTGGATCGAGCAGAGCATCGGGCCGATCATCTCGCGAGACTTGTGGAGATGGTTGAGGTACGCGCGCGAGTAGCCCTGCGAGCAGGCCTGACAGCCGCAGCCCTCCTCGATGGGGCGAAGGTCGTCCTGGAAGCGGGCGTTGCCGATATGCACCTTGCCGTCCTTGGTGTACACAGTGCCGTGTCGACCGAGGCGCGTCGGCGCCACGCAGTCGAAGGTATCGCAGCCGTTCTCGACGCCCATGAAGAGGTCCTCGGGCTCGCCGATACCGAGCAAATGTCGCGGCTTGTCCTCGGGAAGGATCTCGTTGACCCACTTCACGGCCGTGGACATGTCTTCTTTTGCGAACGAACCGCCGATGCCAAAGCCGTCGAAGTCGAGTCCGGCGAGAAAGGCCGCGCTCTCCTTGCGCAGATCCTCGTGCCTGCCTCCCTGCACTACGCCAAAGAGCGCCTGGACCTCGCTGATCGGCTTTGACTTGTGATAGTCGAGCGAGCGCTTCGCCCAGCGATGCGTGCGATCGAGGGCCTCGCGCTGGTACGAGCGTGGCTCGGCCGGCGAGGTGCACTCGTCAAAGGCGAAGATGATATCCGCCGCAATCGTATGCTGAATCTCGATCGAGCGCTCGGGGGTGATGTAGTGAATCGAGCCGTCGAGAGGCGACTTGAAGGCCGCGCCGTCGTAGTCGATCTGAACGAGCTTTGCCTGTCGGTCTTCCATTTCCTCTTCCTTCTGGCGAAGGAGCGGCACCGCAGGGGCGTCCTTGATGATTTTCGAAACGTTAGAGCCGTATCCCGCGCCGAGTGAGAACACCTGAAACCCGCCCGAGTCCGTGAAGGTCGGACCGCTCCACTTCATGATCTGGTGCAAGCCACCCATCTTGCGGACGAGCTCCTCGCCCGGCTGCATGTAGAGATGGTACGTATTGGCGAGCACGGCAGGAGCACCGAGCTCGCGCAGCATGTCGACGGTGATGCCTCGCACGGCCGCCTTGGTGCCCACCGTGATGAAGGCGGGCGTCTCTATGTCGCCGTGAGGCGTGGTAATGACGCCGGCGCGTCCGAGCGCGCCGTCGAGTTTCTTCTCAATCTTGAACTGGAGGGGTTTCTTCATGTGTGTCGCGACGTATCCGCGGCGTGCTTACATTCTCCTGACGGGGGCCTCCTTGATGATCCTCACGATCTCGTCGTCGTTGTCGATAATCTGATAGATCTTCTCGTCGCCCGGAGTGATGGTCTTGAACTCGTCCCTCATCGGAACGACCAGCTTCTCGACATTACCCCAGAACTCCCTCCCGACGCAAATGATCGGCGCCTGGGGGATCTTGCGGGTCTGCATGAGGGTAACAATCTCGAAGAACTCGTCGAGGGTCCCGAAGCCTCCCGGGAAGAACACGTACACCTCGGCCGAGAACGAGAGCGCGACCTTCCTGATGAAGAAATAGTAGAAGCGAACATTTGCCGTGACGTACTCGTTGAGCCTCTGCTCGTGCGGCAGGATGATGTTCATGCCGATGGACTTGCCGCCCGCCTCGTACGCGCCGCGGTTGGCGGCCTCCATGATGCCCGAGCCCCCGCCCGTCACCACGGCATAGCCAGTCTCCTTCACGATCTTGGCCGCGAGCCTGCGCGCGTGAGCGTAGCTCGGGTGATCCTCGCCAAAGCGAGCGGACCCGAAGAAAGAGACCGAGTGAGGGTAGCTCTGAAGGAATTTAAAGGTGTGCTTGAACTCGCTCGTGATGGTCGCCATGCGCTTGCGGGCGTTCTCCTTGAGCTCGGCGCGCGACAGCTCGCGGCTCGGATGCAGTTTCGCCGCCCCTCCTCCCCCCTCAACCTTCCTGTTCCAGATCTTTCTGAGCATGGTGTGATGATGCGTGATATAGATTGTATGGCTGTAATTATAGTACAATGGGCCAGTATTAGCTAAATCACCACCATGAAATCACTGAGCACACGAGAATGGGTAGCGACAGGCCTCGGCGTCGTCGCTGCCGCGATCCTCTTCTTTGGAGGAAGCATCTGGGAGGCCTTCAAGGGCATCCCGGGATCAACCCCTATCGACAACGCCGCGGCGGTCGGTGCGGAGTCTTCGGCGAAACTATCAGCTTCATCAACACCAATCATGCAGAACATTTCAAAGACCCAGGGACTCGAGATCTACGACATCAAGGCAGGCACCGGCAAGGAGGCGAAGGCCGGCCAGAACATCGCGGCCCACTACGTCGGCACCCTCGTGGACGGCACCAAGTTCGACAGCTCGGTTGACCGCGGTGAGCCGTTCGTGTTCACCCTCGGCGTCGGCCAGGTCATCCAGGGCTGGGACCTCGGCATCCAGGGCATGAAGGAGGGCGGCGTACGCAAGCTCGTCATCGCCCCAGAGCTCGGCTACGGATCACGCGGCGCGGGCAACCTCATCCCGCCAAACTCGACCCTCGTCTTCGAGGTTCAGCTCGTAGCGGTAGAGTAGACCCCACGATTAAAGCCGCCGAAAAGGCGGCTTTTCGTTGGCCAAAACCATTGACGCTTGATCACATGTGACGTAATATCACGCCAGACACCTTGTCACATGAACTCAAAACACACCTCATCGCAGATGGCCTTCGCCATCTTTGTCGGCATGTTCTCGGGATCGCTCATCGCCCTTCGGGTGGAGCGATCCTTTCTCTGGCTCGCGATTGGAATGGTTTCCGGCGGACTCGTTGGATACGTCTCCCTCAATCCCCGGCAGATGCTTCGCGGCATCGGCACTGGAATCAGGGACGCAGCCCGTTCGTTCGGCGGAGGGACCCGAACCTTCCTGTCGGAACAGACCCGAATCGGGAGCAGAGGGTTCAAGAAAATTGTTTTTGGACACTCGGCCGCAATCGTAGGCCTCATTCTTGGAATCCTTACCTGGTATGCGACGCCCTGGTTCGAAACCTTAACCTCGTGGAGGGTACACGTATACCAGCCGGAATACGCCCACCATCCCCTCGTCGAGTTTCTGATGCTCCTCTCTCTATTCGGACCCTTGTCTTTGGCGTCAATACACGCCACGGAATACATAATCAGAAAATTCAGCAAGGGGAGCGTCCCGAAGGGTTCAGGCCTAACGGACGAGGACATGAGCATTCCAACAGTGCTCTTCATGCTCGTCGTAGCCTATGCGTTCTCCTGCCCACTCGGCATCGTGCCCGTGGTGATAGCCATATGCATTATCGTGCCAACCTTTACCTGGAAGGCCGTCAGAACGGCCTTCCTCCTCGTGCACTGCGAGGAGAGAAATCAGGCAGGAGCGTATTCAGCAATCGGCACGGCGACCATGTGGTGGATACAGGCATCTGTCCCGCTCATCATCGTTGGCTGTGCGGCCGGCGCACTCGTCGGAGCCCTCGGGCACCGATACGTGTCCGCGAGATTCATCAGGACGAGCACGGCATAAAGCCCGCACCTTCGACTCAAGGCGCGCCACGTATGTAGCGCGCCTTTTTACTTCTCAACAAAGCCACGATAAAAGGCTCAGTCGGCTGAGCCTTTTATTTCTGGCATTTTGGTCGATCGCGAGGTAGTATCTCAGCAGAACTCCTCACCATGAAATCAAACATCGAAACGTTCCGCTCTTTCAGATTCTGGACCATTCTGGTCCCCCTCGTCGCGACCGCGACTGCCTTGATCGCATCATCAACACTCTGGGTCAGCCCAGGTATGGGCACAACCAATACTCCGCCCCTAAGCCTCCTTGGATACTCAATATTCTGTGCCTTCATAACAGCATGCTTTGCGCTGCTGCACTTCTATGGAAACGCTTGGGTGGACTCATACGAAAATCCCTGGGTGGGAAGCTCATATTCAGAGAGAATTCTCGACAAGTATTTCTCCCTGACAGAAAGCCTGGACTGGCGTCTGAGAAATTCGGTAAGTGCCGTTGCCACCGTCATACTCTGGACATCGCCCATCGGACTACTCATAAACGTGACCGGCGTCGGAGTGGCGATAATTCGGGCCATAACACTGATTTTGGTTAAGGCCTGTGAATTCCTCTGGTCGTGCCGGCCCGGCGTCATCGATACTAAGGCGACGTAAGTCATAATTCTGTTCAAGGCACCTTCGGGTGCCTTTTCTTTTTCCCACGAACTCAAGAACCACTAGCTTGAACAACTCCGCAGGACGGTCAGCACGGTCGGCATTCCGATGCCGTGACCGTCCGAGAACGACGAAGCCCCTCCTGTGAGGGGCTTTCGTCTTACCAATCAGATTATCTGGCCCGAGAGAGGGCCTTGCGCAGGCCGACGGGCCGAGCAGAGCGATTCGTCAGCAGATGAATACGCGTGCCCGGTGTGAGGGCCAGATAATCTGCTAATAGTTCTTGAGCTGATTCACTTTCTCGTGCTGTCTGATCTTCTCGTGCGCCTTCGCCTCGATCTGGCGGATTCGCTCGCGGGTGACGCCGAACTCCTTGCCCACCTCCTCGAGGGTGTGGGTGATGCCGTCGTTGAGTCCGTGTCGCATCTCGAGGATCTTTCGCTCCTTCGGGGAGAGGTCGTCGAGAATCGCCCTGACCTGGTCAGAGAGGATTCGTCGCGAGGACTCCTGGTCCGGCGAGAGGATCTTGTCGTCGGAGAGGAAATCTCCAAGGGTCGACTTGTCCTCACCCTCGTCGCCGACCGGGGACTCGAGGGAGACAGTGTCCTGATCGATCTTCTCGATCTGGTACACCTTCTCTACCTCAAGGCCCATCTCGGTAGCGATCTCGTCCGGAAGCGGGTCTCGGCCGAGGTCCTGAGAGAGCCGTCGGACAACCTGCTTGTACTTGGCGATGGTCTCGACCATGTGCACAGGGACGCGGATAGTTCGGGACTGGTCCGCGAGGGCTCGGGTGATTGCCTGTCGGATCCACCACGTCGCGTATGTAGAAAACTTGTAGCCCTTGGTCCAGTCGAACTTATCGACGGCCTTGAAGAGGCCGAGGTTTCCCTCCTGGATAAGGTCGAGGAGTGTGAGGTCCGCCGATCGTCCAACGTACTTCTTTGCGATGGACACCACGAGTCGGAGGTTTGCCTTGGCGAGAAGGTTCTTTGCCTCCTCGTCGCCCGCCTCGATGCGTCGCGCGAGCTCTTTCTCCATCGATGCCGACACGAGAGGGTACTGGCCAATCTCCTTGAGGTACATCTGGATGGAGTCGTACGAAGACTCGCTCGAGCGGCCGAAGCTGTACTTCTTGCCCGTGACCTCCTTCTCGGGCTCAAGATCGAGCATGCCACCGGACTCGAGCACGTCAACGCCCGCCGTGGCGAGGCGCTGGTAAAGCTCATCGAGGAAGATGATGTCCTCCTCCACGGTCGGGAACTCGCGGAGAATTTCGTCGTAGGTGATGAAGCCGCGCTCCTTGCCCTTGGCAAGCAGGCGGTCTGCCTTCTTGGCGACCTCCCTCGCCTTGTCCTTTGCCTTCTGCGAGACCGCAGGCTTGCCCGCCTTGACCTTCTTGGCAGAAGCCTTCTTTGGGGCGGCCTTTGGGGTCGCCTTCTTCACGGCCTTCTTTGTAGTTTTTGGATTCTTTTTCGGCATAAGCTCTATTATAGCGCAGTTGTTAATCGTTTGACCTCGTGCATTCTCTTCGAAATCTCCCGTATCTCCCTCATGATCTCCTCCGCCTTCCCCACTCCGCCTTTCTCCGCCCTCTGAAGTTCCGCCATCTTCTCTGCCAGACGCCGTCTCAGGATTTCCTCCTCGAGGTGGAAGAGCAGTACTGAGTACTCCCTCTCCATCTTGCCCTCGTCACCGTACGTGACCTCGGCCTCGAGCGTGAGCGCGGCCACGTCCTCCGCCGGAAGCCTCTCTATCATCTCCGCCCTCTCGGGACCGATGACCTTGGCGAGAGCCTCTCTCTTTGCCTGATCGCCCTTGAAATACTTCTGCGAGTAGAGGATGCCGACGATCTTTCGCTCGATGAGCTCGAGCTTGTTGGCCTTCGCCTTCGCCTCGGCCACGGGGGTCGATGCCTCCCTGCCCGCAGGGTTCCTTCGCACGTACTCCTGAAGGTCCTTCCAGAGCGCGTCCTCGTTCAGGGCGAGCCTGTCGGCAACCAGCTTGATCGCCTGGAACTTCTGGGTATCGCCGGGGATCCTGCGCACGAACGGGAAGATGTCCTGGGTGACGAGCTTGATGACCTCGTTCGGGGCGCCCTTCTTGTCCACGAGCGCGTCGACGAGGAACTCGACGAAGTGCTTCTTGGTCTCCATCATCTTGGTCCACGCCTTCGGGTCCTCCTTGATGATGTCCGCCGGGTCCTTGCCTCCCTTGATGTCGATGATTTTGACGTTCATGCCGAGCGAGACCGCCGACATGAGCGAGAGGGCCGGCACGATGCGCTTGGCCGCCTTCTGCCCTGCCGAATCCGAGTCGAAGGCCACAACGATGTTGTCCGAGAGCTTGGTCAGGAGGCCGAGCGCCGAGTCGGGACCCGCATCCTCGGTGAAGGCCGTGCCCGACGCCGCCACGGCATTGGTGTGTCCCGCCTGATGCAGCATGACGAGGTCCATCTGCCCCTCCACCAGGATCGCGTAGTCGCGCTTCCTGATGTCGAGCTTTGCCTTGTCGAGGCCGTAGAGGACCTTGGACTTGCTGAAGAGCACGGTCTCGGGGCTGTTGAGGTACTTCGGCGGATTTGCCGCCTCGTCGAGAGTGCGACCGGTAAAGGCGACCACCCTGCCCGACGAGTCGCTGATCGGGAACATGATGCGGCCGCGGAAGGCGTCGTAGTACGGATCAGCGCCCGGCTTGTCGGTCTTCTTGATGAGGCCGACCGCCTCGACGTCCGCGTCCTTGTATCCTTTTCCTTTGAGGAATCCACGAAGCGACCTCCACTCCGCCGGCGCGAAGCCGATACGGAAGTGTGAGATAGTCTTGTCGGTGATGCCTCGGCCGAGCACGTACTTGTACGCGGCCTCGTTCTTCTTGAGGTTGCCCTCGAAGAAGTCCGTAGCCACGTCGAGGATTTCGTAGAGAAGCTCCTTGCGGTTATCCTTTGACGAGTCCTTCTTGGTCAGGGTGATGCCCGCCCGGTCCGCGAGGACCTTGAGCGCGCCCATGAAGTCGACGCCCTCGAACTTCTCGACAAAGCTGAAGATGTCTCCCTTGGCGCCGCAGCCAAAGCAGTAGAACGAGCCGCGATCGGGAGACACGTAGAAGGACGGCGTCTTCTCGTTGTGGAAAGGACACCGTGCCTTGTAGTTTGCCCCCGACTTGTCGAGCTTGATGTACGAGCCGACAACGTCGACGATGCTCAGCCTATCCTTGATGTCTTGTACGTGTGTGGACATTGAGTGAGTGCTACAAACCTCCTACACGGGCAAACGGCCCCTTGTGGGACCGTTGCGCTTTACCTTACTCTGCTACCTCTGCGTCAGATGAGGCCTGTGCCGCAGTGACCGCCTCGACGATCTTGTTCTTGTTGCTTCCCTTGTATCCAGTACCTGCTGGGATGAGTCGTCCGATGATGACGTTCTCCTTGAGGCCAGTGAGCCTGTCCTCGGTTCCGCGGATCGCGGCCGAGATGAAGATTCGAGTGGTGTGCTGGAACGATGCCGCCGAGAGGAACGACTGTCGCGAGAGGGAGACCTCGGTGATACCCATCACCACAGACTCGCTGGTTGCGACCGCCTTCTCCTCGTCCTTGACTCGCGCGTTCTCCGCGTTGATGTCAGAGAGATTGACGACGTCGTTTGCCGAGAATCGGGTGTCGCCCGCCTCGATGATCCTGTTTCGAGAGAACATCTGCTTGACGATGATCTCGATGTGCTTTCGGGACACGGTCTCTCCCTGGAGCTCGTAGATCTTGCCGATCTCGTGGATGATGTACTCCATCGCCTTCTCCTTGCCTCCGAACTCGAACACCTCGTCGATGTCCGCCGATCCGTCGGTGAGGAACTGGCCCTTGGTGACCTTGTCTCCCATCTTCACGAGCGCCATGCGGCGTGAGCTGAAGGTGTACTCCACCTCGCCCGCCTTCTTTGCCTTGCCCTTGTCCTCGAGCTCTGGGATGACGGTGATGACCTTCTCCTTGCCGAGGTCCTTGACCGATGCGACAACTCCGCTGACGGTCGCGACGACGGCTGGGTTCTTAGGGCGTCGCTTCTCGAAGACCTCCTCGACTCGCGGAAGACCCGCGGTGATGTCTCCTCCGACCGACGCGGTACCTCCTGCGTGGAAGGTACGCATGGTGAGCTGGGTTCCCGGCTCTCCGATCGCCTGTGCGGCGACGGTTCCGACAGCCTCTCCGATGTCGATGAGGTGATTCTTTCCGAGGTCGAGTCCGTAGCACTGCTGGCAGACTCCTCCGACCGTCTTACATGCGAGTGGCGACCTTACCTTGATCTCCGCGACGCCTGCGTTCTCGATCTTCTGGGCATCCTGCTTCGAGAGGAGGTCCCCCTTCTTGAAGAGCACGTTGCCGGCAGCGTCGACGACGTCTGCGCCGAGCACGCGTCCGCGGATCTTCTTGGCGATAGACACCTCGATGCCCGAGGCGCTCTCCTTCCTGATGACGATTGAGTCCTTGGTTCCGCAGTCAGCCTCGGTGACGATGACGTCCTGTGCGACGTCGAAGAGTCGTCGGGTAAGGTAACCTGCGCGAGCGGTGTTGAGCGCGGTGTCGGTGAGACCCTTTCGTGCACCGTGAGTGGTGATGAAGTACTCAATTGGGGTAAGTCCGTCCTTCATGCCCGAGATAATTGGGAACTCGATGGTCTCTCCCGAGGTAGAGGTGATGAGACCCTTCATTCCCACCATCTGGGTGATGTTTCCGATCGAACCTCGGGCTCCCGAGCGAACCATGTCGGTTACTGGGCCCTGTGGCTCGAGAGAGTCTGGGATGAGCTTCTCGATGTCTGACTTTGCCTTGTGCCAAATCTCGATGTTCTTGCGGATTCGCTCCTCCTCAGAGAGAAGTCCGTCGCCGAACTGGTCGTTGACCTTCTCCGACTCCTCCTTTGCCGCCGCGACGACTGCGCCCTTGCCCGCTGGCGTCTGAACGTCGTCGATACCCCAGGTGACTCCCGAGTAGGTAGTGTAGGTGAAGCCGAACTTCTTGATGTCGTTGAGGATCGCTGGGACACGGTCAATCGAGTAGCGAACGATGAGGTCGTCCATAATGCCGGCCATGGTCTTTCGCTCGATCTCCTTGTTGATGAATGGGTAATCCTCCGGGAGGATGTTATTGAAGAGGATTCGTCCGATGGTGGTCTCGAACACCTTGCCTGCGAGCTCGCCGAACTTAGGAGTGTTCGGAGCGAGGACCTTGACGGCCGCTCGGTATGACACCTCCTTGAAGTCCGAGGCGAGAACCGCAGCCTCAGGAGACTCGAAGATCTTGCCTTCGCCCTGCTCGCCCTTCACTGACTTGGTCATCCAGTACACGCCGAGGATGATGTCGAGCATCTTGTTGGTAAGGGTAAGATCACCCGATCCTGGCTTGAGGATGTTCTTGTCTGCCGCCATGATCTCCTTTGCCTCCATCTGAGCCTCAGGAGAGAGCGGTACGTGAACCGCCATCTGGTCTCCGTCGAAGTCTGCGTTGAAGGCAGAACATACGAGTGGGTGAACCTGGATAGCGTTACCCTCAATGAGCTTCGGTCGGAAGGCCTGGATACCGAGTCGGTGGAGCGTAGGTGCTCGGTTGAGGAGCACGTACTTTCCGTTGATGACCTCCTCAAGAATCGCCCACACCTCTGGAATGCTCTCCTCGATGAGTCGAGATGCGCCTCGGATGTTGTAGGCAAGCTCTCGCTTGAGGAGCTCGCTGATGACGAACGGCTTGAAAAGCTCGAGCGCCATGTGCTTTGGAAGACCACACTGGTCGAGGGCGAGGTCTGGACCGACGACGATCACCGATCGTCCCGAGTAGTCCACTCGCTTACCGAGGAGGTTTCCTCGGAGGAGACCCTTCTTACCCTTGAGGTTGTCCGCAAGAGACTTGAGGGATCGCTTCTGGGCGACAGATCCCGCCGCGGTCGTCGAGTTGCCGTGTCGGATCGAGTTATCGATGAGGGCGTCCACTGCCTCCTGGAGGATTCGCTTCTCGTTTCGGAGGATGACGTCAGGCGCCATGATCTCCTTGAGCTTCTGGAGTCGGTTGTTTCGGTTGATGACACGTCGGTAAAGATCGTTGACGTCCGAGGTCGCGTATCGGCCTCCGTCGAGCGGAACCATAGGTCGGAGAGCGGGAGGAATGACAGGGATGCGCGAGAGGAACATCCACTCTGGGCGAATCTCGCTCTTGATCATCGATCGGACGATCGAGAGGCGTCGATTGAGCTTGTCCTTCTCGAGCGAGCCGGCCTTCTCGAGCTCGGTGAGGAGCTTTGCCTCAAGCTTCTTGAGGTCGAGTCCCTTGCAGATCTCGTAGATTGCCTCTGCACCGATGCCCGCGTCGAAGAGGGTCGCGTACTTCATCGCGAACTTGCCGTACTCGATCTCGTCGAGGACGACGCCCTCCTGGATACCGTCAATCTCCTTCTTTGCGGTCGCGTACATGTTCTTGAGCGCCTCCTTGGTCTTCTCGTCGAGGGAAGACTTGAGCTTCGCCTTGAACTCAGACTCGAGGTCTCGCATGATGACAGCGCGAGCGTCCTCGTGCACCTTGGTGACGATGTAGCCGGCGAAGTAGATAACCTTCTCGAGGTCAGCGGTCGTCATGCCGAGGATAAGTCCGAGGCGCGACGGCATAGACCTGAGGAACCAGATGTGCGAGACCGGGGTCGCGAGCTCGATGTGGCCCATGCGCTCTCGTCGAACGATGGATCGGGTGATCTCGACACCACACTTCTCGCAGACGATGCCCTTGTAGCGGATGCCGCGGTACTTACCGCAGTAGCATTCGTAGTCCTTGTCCGGACCGAAGATCTTCTCGTCGAAGAGACCGTTCTTCTCGGATCGCTGGGTTCGATAGTTGATGGTCTCTGGCTTGGTGACCTCTCCGAATGACCACTCCTTGATGCGGTCTGGCGAGGCAAGTCGAAGACCGACGACGTCGAAGTCCATCGCCTCACCGCCAGCCTTGTTGTTCTTTGGTGTGTAAGCCATAAATATTATTTCTTGTTAGCGTCCTTAGTGTCCTTGCCGTCCTTCTTGAGCTCTACGTCGAGCGCGAGGCCTCGGAGGCTGTTAAGAAGTACGTTGAACGATGCGGGAAGGTTCGGTGGCTGAAGTCGCTCTCCCTTGACGATAGAGTCGAAGGTCGCCGATCGTCCCTGGATGTCGTCCGACTTGACGGTGAGAATCTCGCGGAGAGTGTGAGCCACGCCGTGACCGAGGAGCGCCCAGACTTCCATTTCTCCGAATCGCTGTCCACCTCCCTGCGCCTTTCCTCCGAGCGGCTGCTGGGTGATGAGAGAGTACGGTCCGATAGATCGCATGTGGATCTTGTCCTCCACCATGTGGTGAAGCTTGAGGATGTACATGTATCCGACCGAGATGTCCTGCTGGAACTTGTCGCCGGTTCGTCCGTCGAAGAGGGTAATCTTTCCGTTCTCCGGGAGACCCGCCTTCTTGAGCTCGGCCTTAATCTCGACGTCAGTAGCGCCCGCGAACGGCGGAACGACTGCCTGATAGTTGAGGGTGTGGGCCGCGAGTCCGAGATGGAGCTCAAGGATCTGTCCGAGGTTCATTCGCGATGGAACTCCGAGCGGGGTGAGGATCACGTCGATCGGGGTACCGTCTGCCATGTATGGCATGTCCTCCTCGGGGAGAATCTTCGAGATAACTCCCTTGTTTCCGTGTCGTCCTGCGAGCTTGTCGCCGACGGATACGGTTCGGAGCTGCGCCACCTCTACGTGGATGCGCTTGATGATGCCGCTCTCGAGCTTGTCGCCCCTCTCTCGCGAGAAGACCTTCACGCTGATGACGCGACCGCGCTTGCCGCCTTCTACGCGCTTCGAGGTGTCCTTAACGTCGCGGGCCTTCTCTCCGAAGATAGATCGGAGGAGTCGCTCCTCAGGGGTGAGCTGAGTCTCGCCCTTCGGGGTGATCTTTCCGACGAGAATGTCGCCAGGTCGAACCTCCGCGCCGATGCGGATGATGCCGTCCTCGTCGAGGTTCTTGAGCTTTGCCTCGCCGACGTTCGGGATATCGTGGGTGGTGACCTCCGGTCCGAGCTTGGTGTCGCGGACGTTGACCACGAACTCCTCGATATGGATCGAGGTGAACTTCGAGTTCTTTACGACGCGCTCAGAGATGATGATTGCGTCCTCGTAGTTAGCTCCAGACCATGACATGAAGGCCACGAGCATGTTCTGTCCGAGGGCAATCTGACCGCCGTCAGACGACGATGCGTCGACGAGTACGTCGCCCTTCTTGACCTTCTGGCCGAGATTAACGACTGGTCGCTGATGGTATGAGGTGAAACCGTTCGTTCGCTGGAACGAGACGAGGTTGAAAGTGGTGTCCTTGCCCTTGTTGCTCTTGAAGATGACCTTCGAGGCGTCGACGAAGGTGATGACGCCGTCCTCTGGGGCGAGAACGATTCGTCCGGTGTACTCCGCCGCCTTTGCCTCGATTCCAGTGGCGACGAGGGGAGCCTCAGGAATGATACATGGGGTAGCCTGCTTCTGCATGTTCGATCCCATGAGCGCTCGGTTGGCGTCGTCGTGGTTGAGGAACGGGATCATGTTCGTCGCGATCGAGAACGGCTGGTTCGTCGACACGTCGATGAAGTCCACCTCCTCGCGCTTGGTGAGCGACGGCGATCCGTTCTGTCGGACCTCGACTACGTCCTCGGTGATCTTGCCGTCCTTGTCGTATGCGGTCGCGGCGTGGGCGATCTTGTAGTTCTCCTCCTCGAGGGCGTTGAGGAAGACGATCTCCTTGGTGACCTTGCCCTTAACGACCTTAGCGTACGGGGTCTCGATCATGCCGAAGTCGTTGAGTCGAGCGTAGGTAGAAAGGCGAAGGATGAGTCCGATGTTCGGGCCTTCTGGGGTGTGGATCGGGCAGAGTCGTCCGTAGTGGGAAGGATGGACGTCTCGAACCTCAAAGCCGGCTCGCTCTCGGGTAAGACCTCCTGGGCCGAGGGCCGAGAGGGTGCGGAGATGCTCGAGCTCGGTGAGGATGTTCTCCTGCTGCATGAACTGGGAGAGCTGGTTCGTGGTGAAGAACTCCTTGAGTCGCGCCTGGAGCGGTCGTGGGGATACGAACGTGAGAGGCTGCGTGGTGTCAGGCTCGATGGTGGACATTCGGTCCTGGATGTTTCGCTTCATCTGAGAGAGGCCTACGCGGAGCTTCTGCTGCATGAGCTCGCCGCAGTACCTTACGCGGCGCGATCCGAGGTGATCAATGTCGTCCTCGACAGCGTCGAGCTTGTTGTTGAGGTGGACGATGTTACCGAGGATGGTAGCAAGGTCGTCGGCGTTGATGGTCTTTCGCTCGAGGTCCTTCTCCTCCATAGACTTTCCGAAGCGCTTGTTGAAGCGGAATCGACCGACTCGGGAGAGGTCGTATCGATCAGCGGCAAAGAGGCCGTCGATGAACTCGCGGGCATTGTCCGCGGTAGCGAGGTCGCCGTCGCGGAGGCGCTTGTGGATCTCGATGTATGCCTCGTTCACCGTCTTGGCGGTGTCCTTGGCGAGAGATGCTGCGATTACCTTGCGAGCAACCTCGTCATTCTTGAAGTACGCGAGAATCTCCTCGTCAGTCTTCGCGCCGAGGACACGAAGGAGCGAGGTGACCATGAACTTTCGCTTTCGATCGATTCGGGCGAAGAGTGTGCCGTCGGTGTCGGTCTCGATCTCGAGCCACACGCCGCGGGCAGGGATGACCTTGGCGCCGAAGACGGTCTTGGTCTTTACCTCGTCAGAGGTGAAGAACACGCCGAAAGAGCGGGCGAGCTGGGGGACGATGACTCGCTCGATGCCGTTGATGATGAAGGTTCCGTGATCGGTCATCAGGGGGAAGTCGGCGAGGAAGATCTCCTGCTCCTTCTCCGAGTTGAACATCTTGTTCTTGAGCTTGATGCGAACCTTGAGGGGGGCCTCATAGGAAAGCTTGTTCGCCTTGGCGAAGTGCTCGTCGTGCTTTGCGGCGGCGAGCTCAAAGCCGGTGAACGAAAGCTCGAACTTCTTCTCTGAATAATCCTTGATAGGAGAAAACTCCTTGAAGAGGTCAGTGAGACCCTTCTCGACGAGCCACTTGAAGGACTCGGTCTGGGCGTCTACGAGATTCGGGATCTCGGAAAGCGCCTCTTTGTATCGTCCGAAAAATTTCTGTGTGCGCATGTATTCTGCCTGGTAAAAATTTCCCCGTTTTTCCCCTCTCCTTCCCGCTTTACCCCTGACTTTCTCCCGAAAGTTATCCACAGACGCCGAAAACGCAAAAATGGCCCATGTGAAGGCCGTGGTTTCGTTTAAGGCAGTCTATGCGTGGTTTGGCAAGATAAAGAGTCGAAAAACCCTTGTAAATACTTCGTGTTTCCCCCGTAACACAATCTTGCTCGAAGTGGTGTAGATACTATAGCAAAAGGGGCCTCGAGTCAATGACCCTCCCGCTACCGCATGACGGGGCCCAAACGAAAAGCCGCCTTTCGGCGGCTCACGTCTGACCAGACTACGCCTTCCTCCCCCGCCTCCACTCGTCGATAAGCTTGTGATTGCCCGAAAGCAGCACCTTTGGCACACGGTAGTTCTTGCCCTTGTACGTCACGACCTCTGGTCGAGTATACGAGTCAGGGCTCGAGATGCGCTCCTCCTCGCGGGAGTCGAAATTGCCCAGAATCCCCTCGACCTGCCGCGAGATTGAGTCAATCATGATCATGGCCGGCAGCTCGCCTCCCGTGAGCACGAACGGGCCGACGGAGACGTCTTCCATGCGGAACATCTTCTTCACGCGGGCATCGATGCCCTCGTAACGGCCGCAGACGAAAATGATGTGGCCCGCCTTGCCGTACTTCTTGGCGGCTGTTTTTGCATACGCCGTGTCAAACTGCCCGCCTGACGGATTGAAGAAGACGATCTTGATGCTGCCTTTCTTGAAGCCCTTAGTTTTTTCCGCCGACTTCACGGCCTTCTCGATGGCCTTGGCAACAGGTAGAGCCTGAATGACCATGCCTGGTCCGCCACCGAACGGCTTGCGGTCGATGCGGTCCCACTTGTCCTCCGCAAAGTCGCGCGGGTTATAGAACCTCACGCGGATCTTCTTGTCCTCGATGGCGCGCTTCAAGATAGACTCGCCGAGATACGAGTCAAATGCGCCGGGAAATAGGGTTACGACGTGAAAAGTCATAGTTGACACACTACCAAAAAATAGGTTTTATGCAAACCTTGGACGAGAGCGCCGAGCGGCGAACCCTACGTAAAAAGCTCCTTGAGGGCGACCTCCCTGTTTCGTCTGCCCCAGCCCGAGCAGTAGCCAACAATCTTCTGACCGAGCTCCCTCCTAATGGGCAGATCGCGCTTGAGGCCGCGCACATGCTCGATGTCCCCTTCGTAGAGGCTCGAGACCACAGCCTGCTGCACCGTCTCGTCGAGCATGTCCTGGGGCAGGAGGAAGTACTTGTTGATCTCCTTTGCCACGGAGACCTTGCCCTGCTTGAGATTGACAATCATCGCCTGCCGCACGATTTCCATGATCTCGCCGCGCGTAGACGCGTCAGACTTCACGAGCTCGGCGCCGAGTTCCGAGGCCTTCTTGAAATTGCCCTTCTTGAGTTCCGCCGCTATCTCCTTCATGCGATATGTGTTTGAACTAGCTGTTAGGTAAAAAGTATATCATGACCGTTCAAAGAAATGGTAAAGAAAATATAAAAACGGTAAAACCGAGCACAATAAAAGGCTCACTGCAGTGAGCCTTTTATCTCCGCCCTGTTGAGCCGTGCGGCAGGGACGTATTAGAGATTAAGGTCCGCCATCGCCTCGTCTACGGTCTTCGATGCCTTGGTCTCCTTCGGATCAGCGCCCGCAGGCTCGCTGATCTTGAGGTTCACGCGGGAGTTGTTTTTCATGCCCACGATGCGGAGGAGGGTTCGAATGGCCTTCGCGGTGTTGCCCTCGCGGCCGATGATCTTGCCCATGTCGGCAGGATTGACGTCGAGGGTCAGAAGCACGCCCATCTCGTCGACGGTGCGGTTGATCTTAACGTCGTTCGGGTTGTCCACGAGCGCCTTGATGAGGAAATCCAGAAACTGAGCGTCCTTTTCCATCATAAATTGAAAGTTGGTTAGCGGTGTAAAGCGAAGTGTATGACTTCTACAAACATTCTAGCATGTGTCAATAAAAAGAAAATTGCCCCTGTGGGCAATTTTCAGCCTGTGGCAGAGAGGCCTTAGGCAGCCGGGGTGGTGGCAGCAGGAGCCGCGCCCTCCTTGGCGATAGGCTTCTTCTTAGGAAGCTTGTTGACCTTCTTGCCGGAGATAATCTTCTTTCCTACGAGGAAGTTGTGGACAGTGTCCGAGACCTGGGCGCCCTTCGACATCCAGTGCTTGATGCGGTCGGCCTTTACCTCCTTAACCTCGTTCACAGGGTCGAACGTGCCGAGGATCTCGAGGAACTTGCCGCTCTTGGTTGAGTTCTTTGAATCGGTGAGAACCACGCGGAACGTAGGTACGTTCACTCGGCCCACTCGCTGAAGTCTGATTTTTAGCATGTCACGCATATTAGCAAACGTTTCAAAATACGTCAACAAAGCCTCGAACGAGGCCAGGAAGGCATTAAAAAGGCCCGCCAGCAGAATTGGCGGGCCAATGAATCAGGCTACCGACGAAGGATGTCTTCGGTTCTGAGATGAATGTGCTGCACCGTGACAATATCCACGGGACCGCTGAGGGGCCCAGCATCCTTACGTTTCCGCTCATACAAAGCGAGAAAATCAGGGTTCAACTCAGACAGCTGGGCGACGATAAGCGCGGGACAAGCGCCGTTAGTGAGGGGAATGAAGTTTATCCATGTCCCTGGCGCAAACAGATCGACAAGCTCCGTGGGATTGAAGTCGAGCTTGATGACATCCGTCTGAATAATGGCCAAATGGCCGCACAGCTCGCCGCAGTGGCTAAAACACCTTACGAGAAACGTATATTTCATTGTCGAGAAGAACGGATTGGTTGAGTTTGGGGAAACAACGTGTTTCCCTATTTGTTTTTACTTTACTTATAAAAATATAATATGTCAATACTCCCACCTGCCGCCACGTTCATGAAAAAGCCACCGGTGAGGGTGGCTTGAACGGCTAGGCGACGCGGGCTGTTAGACCTGCGTATCTGCCGGAACGGGACTGTTCTTGAGCTTGACTCGGGCCATGTGCCAGAATTCATGCTCCGAGACAGCCATCCAGAACTGGGTTTCGGTATGCTCGCCCCTGAAGGCGCACACGCGATAGCCCTCGACGGGAACGAAGCGAAGGAGCTTTGAGGGCACCCCCTTTCGTTCGGACCAACCGATCAACTGCCAGCCACGACCCTTTTCCAGGGAGATAACGTGGGGGCGAATGTGATCGGGCAAGCCGGTCTCGCTGAAATGGGGAAGCCTTTTGAAGGCGTCCGCCGTGAAGTAAGGAATGAGTTTCGCGAGGGCTTTTTCTGCCTCCTCGCGCGACGGAAGGGCGTCACCCGCAGGAGTGTTCATGGCAAGATTGGAAGGTTCGAGGTTGAATCTCGTAAAATCGTACGCCCAGACGCGCAAAAGTCAACTTTCTGCTATAGTTGAGCCCATATGAAAGACCCCAAGGCCATCATTGGCATCATCAGCGTAAATTCGAAGGGAACCGGCTTTATAACCCAGGAAGGGGCCGAGGACGACGTCGAGATAAAGAACGAACTCCTCAACAAGGCCCTTCACGGCGACGAGGTTGCCGTCACCCTCACCGGCCGCGTCGATCGGGGCCGCAGGCAGGGCCAGGTCGTCGAGATACTCAAGCGCAACAAGATGCGCTTCGTCGGCGTGGTCGAGCAGGCGGACGGAGTGCTCTTCCTCACCCCTGACGACAAGCGCCTCTATCGCGACATCGCCGTCCTCCCGGCCGACTCTCAGGGCGCGGTGACGGGCGACAAGGTATACGTCGAGATCACCGAGTGGAACGACGCGGCAAAGTCACCGCGAGGCAAGGTGCTGGAAATCATCGGCAGGCACGGCGAGAACAACGCCGAGATGCGCGCTATCATCCTCGACCGAGGGCTTGCCTACGACTTCCCCGCGCAGGTCGTCGAGGAAGCAAAGGTCATCGAGAAGAACAAGGCGATCAGCGCCGAAGAGCGGGCAAAGCGCCGCGACTTCAGCGACGTGCCAACCTTCACCATCGACCCTATCGACGCGAAGGACTTCGATGACGCGATTTCAGTGAAGTTCCTCGAGAACGGCACCTACGAGATCGGCGTACACATCGCCGACGTGTCGCACTACGTACGGGAGGGCACGGCGCTCGACGCCGAGGCACGGCAGCGAGGCTTCTCGGTGTACCTCGTCGACCGCACCATTCCCATGCTCCCCGAGGTACTCTCAAACGACGTGTGCTCCCTCAATCCGAACGAGGAGAAGTGCACCTTCTCGTCAGTATTCATCATGAACGACCGAGGCGAGGTCCTCGACCGATGGTTCGGCAAGACCATCATCAAGTCCTGGAAGCGCTTCACCTACGAGGAGGCGCAGGAGGTCATGGACAAGCAGGACGGCGTGCACCTCAAGGAACTCAATCTCCTCAACGGCATCGCCAAGAAGCTCAAGGCGAAGAAGGACGCAGAGGGCGCTCTCGACTTCGAGCAGGACGAGGTAAAGTTCCAGCTCGACGAGACCGGCAGGCCCATCAAGGTCTTCCGCAAGGTGCGCAAGGACGCCCACAAGCTCGTCGAGGAGTACATGCTCCTCGCCAACCGCGAGGTGGCGCTCCACATGTGGAAGTCGAACCAGAAGACCCGCGGAGCCTTCGTCTACCGCATCCACGACGTGCCTGTGGCCGAGAAGATCCAGGACCTCGCCATCTTCGTGCGAGCGCTC
This sequence comes from uncultured bacterium, assembly GCA_966243015.1. GTDB lineage: Bacteria > Patescibacteriota > Minisyncoccia > Phycocordibacterales > UBA6065 > UBA6065. Next base: position 392,592 of record CBIMES010000001.1, read on the forward strand.
GGGTACGACCTCCCGCTCGACAAGCAGGGTGGCGTGAGGATCAAGGACCTCAAGGCCCTCTTCGACAGGATCCACGGCAAGCCCGAGGAATCCCTCATCAAGACCGCGACCATCCGATCGATGGCGAAAGCCGTCTACTCGACCAAGAACATCGGTCACTACGGCCTGGCGTTTGAGTATTACACCCACTTCACCTCCCCCATCCGCCGCTACGCCGACCTCGTCGTGCACCGACTCCTCTACCGAGAGCTCATGAGCGGCAAGATCTCCCAGGGCGAGGCCTCGCTCTACGAGAAAATCTCGATGGAGAACTCCGAAAAGGAGCTTCGCGCCGCAGAGGCGGAGCGAGCCTCGATCAAGTACAAGCAGGTCCAGTACATGTCCGAGCGCATCGGCCAGACCTTCGACGGCCTCGTCACGGGAGTGAGCGAGTGGGGCATCTACGTCGAGGACAAGGAGACCAAATGCGAGGGCATGGTCCGCCTCGTCACCATGACCGACGACTACTACTCACTCGACAAGAAGAAGTACGCCATCGTCGGCGAGAGAAGCAGCAGGAAGTTCAGCCTCGGCGACGCCGTGAGGTTCACCGTGGTCGGTGCCGACCTCGAGAAGCGCACCCTCGACTACGCCATCGTGAACGAGCCGAGGAAGGGATAAACGCCGATTACCGAAGACAAAATCAAAGCCGCCCCTGTGGGCGGCTTTCGCTGTGGCATATCTCGGTTGAATCAGGTATCACGGCAACATATCCTTCCGAACCGTGCATCGACTTGTCCACGGGAATGAGGATTGCGTTCGGATTAAGGAACGAGCTCCTCTCTGGTCTGAGAACGGGAAACGGCCTCACCTTTTTGCCATTGAACGAAACACCGTCAACGACAAGGGTGAAAGGAGATCCCTCTGTGATGTCTGCAAAGGTCATAGGCGTGAGTTGTTCTTCAGACAGACTACTCCTCGCCGGCTCTGGAGACAAGCTCAAAATACACAGGCGTGAACGGACAAGAAAAAGCCGCGGACCGAAAGGTCCGCGGCTTTGAACCGTGCAAACGAGGCTAGAGCGCTGCCGAAACCGCTCCCCTAGACGGCGCCCCTTGCGGGACGTCGGGAATGTTCCCGACGGCGACGTTCCAGAAAAGATTCAGCGCACTGATTGTATCGGGACTGTCAGAGTCGCGCGCGGAATAGCCACGGGTCTTGGCGTATTCAACCGCGACAGGAGTCAGGCCGAAATGCTCGCAGACCATGAGGTCCGGTCGCGAATTTTCCTTGCTCACGTCAACGAGGCGATCGGGCGAGAAAGCCTGATACCGGTTGAAGTGGGCAACCTGCAGCTCGTCCGCCCCTGAAAAGAAGCGGTGCAGAAGGTCAACTCGCTCCCGGGCGCTCAGGCTTGAGCCTCGGGCGTCGAGCATGTGGCTGACAACGGAATACAAATCGTGAAGTTTCTCTCGGGTGATAGGCGTGAAGGACATAAGGTGTTTCGCCTATTACCATATCACGTTTTCCATATAAATCAAGATAAAGAAAAAGGCCGCGGACATTCTGTCCGCGGCCCGCCTATCTATGCGATACGCTTACCGATGCGAATGCTTCGGGGCAGCAGGTCGCCACATGCCGACCGTTTTCAGCTCCGTAACCACAGATCGCCAAAACGCATTGAGCGTCTGGCGGACAACCTTGGCGTTGGCGACTGTTGGATCGATACAGAACGCGTGCTCGTGCATGTCCCTTGGCGACAGAGCCATGGTCGGATACTTGTCGATGGCATCAGCACCGAATATACCGATAAGCGTCAGGGAGTGAACGTCCCGACGCTTCTCGACAACGTCGATTTTGGACACGTCGCGAATCTCGAGATACCACCCAAGATAGCGCTCGGCGAGAAACCTGGAGCCGTCGAACACCTGTCTGAACAAAACCATCCGCTCTTCTTCCGAGAGCCTCGCGCCTTGGGCGTCGAGCTCTGCGCAGGCTGCCCAGTAGGCGGCCTCGAACTCTTCGCGAATCTTGTCTTCACTGATAAACGAGAAATCAAGGATCATCATACGTGATATATAATATCACGTTTTTATATAAAAAGCAATAGTCTATCGAGACCCCCTACTTGGCCACGGCGAGCGCCTCGTTGAAGGCGATCGAGAGGAGCTTCGAGTAGCCCTCCCTGCCCATGGTGACGCCGTAGAGGACGCCTGCGCGAGACATGGTCTCGCGGTTATGGGTGATGACAATAAGCTGGGAGTGCTTCGAGAGGCTCTCCACCATGTCTCCGTACTTCTTCGAGTTCGCCTCGTCGAGGGCGGCGTCGGTCTCGTCGAGAATGATGAACGGGGGCGGATTGACCTGCGAGATGGCGAAGAGCAGCGCGATGGACGTGAGGGCGCGCTCGCCTCCCGAGAGCATCTCGAGGGCCTTCACCTTCTTGCGCGGCAGGTTCACGGCAATGTCCACGCCGAGCTCGGTCTCTTCTTCCCCCTCTGACTCCTCCGATATGCCGAGCTCCGCCATCTCCTCGGGCGAGATAGCGCGCCTGCGCTTCTTCTCGCGCACGACGGCAAGCGACGCCTCGCCTCCGCCGAACATAAGGGCGAAAAACTGCTTGAACTGATTGTTGATCTTGGTGATGCCCTCGGCGAACAGCGTGTCGAGCTTCGTCTCGAGCTCCTTGATGAGATCAGTGAGCGACTGGGCAGATTTCTCGAGATCGAGAAGCTCCTTGGCGAGGAACTCGTCGCGCTCGGTGGTCTCCTTGAACTCCTTCATGACGTCGCCCGGCGATACGGCACCGGAATCCTCGAGTCGGATCTTAAGCTTCTCGATGTGCTTGCGGCGCTCCTCCTGGCCATGCCGCTCTTCGGCAGCATACACAGTCTGGTCAGTCTCGAAGAGGTAGACCTCGCGGCCAATAAGGATAGCGCCCTCCTCGAGCTCTCGCTTGAGATCCTCTCGCTCGAGGCGAAGCTTGTCCTCGCGCACGCGAATGACGGAGAGGCGGCCGCGCACGTCGTTCTGCTCGGCCATGATGCGGAACATCGCCTTCTCGGCGTCTCGCGAGCTGTCCTTCTCCTTCTCGATGTCCCTCTGGAGGCTCGCGTACTCGGCGGAAAGAGTCGACAGTTCAGCCTCCCTCTCCTTGCTCTCGGCGTCCGCCTGGCCCTTGCGCTCGCGGAGCGCGGCAATCTCGCGCTCGATGTCGTCGGCGCGACTCTCGGCCTTGGTGTTCTTGTTCGAGTCGAGGAACGAGGTCAGGGTCTCGCGGATGCGCCCCAAAATGCCCCGTACGGCCCCCATATCGGACGACCCCTCAATCTCGCCGCAGAGCTCATCAACGCGCGCCACGAGGCCCTTAGCCTTAGCGTATTCAATGGTCGAAACCTCGGTCTGGGCGGCAGCCCGCTCGCGGACAAGAATTTTCTCGAGGGTCACAATCTCTCCCTCGATGCGACCGACGCTCCTGGTCACGTCGTCGCGGGACTGGCGGACCTGCTTGAGCTTCGCCTCAAGCTCGATGAGCTCGGTAGACTTCACGTCCTTGGTCTCAGATGCGGCGAGCGCGGCCTTGGCTTCAGAAAGCTCCCTCTCGAGTCGCTCGAGATCCGCCCTCGGGCCGGCGGACTCGTCGGCAAGAGACTTCTCGGTCGAGGCGAGGTAGTCAGTCTCGCGCCTGAGATACTCCTTGTACATGACCGTGAGCTCCTCGCGCAGGGCAATGGTCTTCTCGACCTTCTCCACCTGCTTCCTGAGGAACTTGAGATGCGGGGCGATTTCCTTGCGGAGAGACTCGACCTTCTCCATGTTCTCGCGGGTCTTCTCGAGCTTCCTCTCGCTCTCCTCGCGCTTGTACTGGAAGATCTTGAGGCCAAGGGCGTCCTCGATCATCTCGCGCCTCTCGCGCACGTTCGCGTTGAGGATGCGGTCAGCCTCTCCCTGGGAGATGATGTGATGTCCAGACGAGCCGATATGGGCGCCAGCAAGGAGCTCGACGATGTCGCGGAGTCTGACGGCCGAGCCGTTGATGAAGTACTCCGAAAGAGAGTCGCGGTGAATGACGCGCTCGATCGACACCTCGTCGAAGTCGATGTTGAGGAGACGCTTGCCGTCGCGCGGCTGATTGTCGAAGACGAGCTTGACCGACGCGCGGTTGCTGCGGGCCTGCGAGTCACCGCCGTTGAAGATAAGGTCCTCGGTACGCTTACCGCGCATCGATTTGATCGACTGCTCGCCGAGCACGAAGCGAAAGGACTCCGCGACATTTGACTTTCCCGACCCGTTCGGGCCGACCACAGCCGTGACGGGCGCGTTGAATTCGAGATTACTCTTCTTGGCGAAGGACTTGAACCCGGAGAGCTCGAGGGATTTGAGATACATGGGAAAGGTTGGTTGTCTGCCCATTATATCATTCAAGGGCCTGAAATCATGCTTGCGGGGTCGGTGCATAACTCAATTGACCAAAGGGCGACTCGGGTGAATAATCGAGTATGAAACAGCAACCTCGTACCCCATACACCCATGAAATCCAGTATCTGGTTTAAGCTCGGGATGGTTTCTGCAATCCCGTTCGGTGCGGCGGCCCTCGCCCTCCTCGTCGCCTGTGCGTCTGGTGGCATCGTGCTCAACTCAGTATTCGAGAAGGCCTGGCCCCTGTTAGTCACGTCTGGATCTGTCTGCGCGCTCCTGTTCGCCCTTCACTTCTTCCTCTGCTTCGTCCCCCGCTGGTGTGGCAAGGAGGAGATAAAACCGGCATAGAAACCGGACAAACAAGGCCGGACCACTTCGTGGTCCGGCCTTCAACGTCCCCCTTTTTTTCTTACAGCCTACTGCGCCGCAAGCAGACGCGCCACGCCGTCCTCGTAGAGCCGCTCGAGGCGCGAGATCTGAAGTGCCTCCGTGTACACGGCGACCTCGTCAATGCGGCCGACGAAATTGTGATTCGAGGCATAGTGACGGCCGATAAGGAAACCGCCGCTCGTATTCATGCTCCACGAGGCCGTGCCGCTCGAGCTGATCATCTTTCCATCCATAAAGGCTATGGTGGTGATAGTGGTTCCCCGCCGCATGACGACGCCGAAGATCCACTTGTTATTCATATCCGAGCCAAGATCAACGTAGACACCGTCAGTCTCGCTCACACCGACATTCATGATGCCGAACTGAGTGGTGTTATTCCTCATGGTCATTATGGGAGTGCTGTTAACCCCCACGGCATTCGAGAATATGCCGCCCCACGTCGAAGGCGAGGTTCGCTTGAACCATGCAGTAATCGTAAAATCGCCGGAGAAAGTCGAGGCTGGTATGTTTCCTTGTATATAGTTTGAGCCAGAAAGGGAGAAAGAGGATCCCGTTCCTGAGAACGTGTCGGTCGACCAGGACGCCGTGCCTGTCACGGTCCCCGCGTTCCCGAGACCCGATGAGTCAGAGACGCTCGATCCAGCACCCTCATCAAGCTCCCAAATCGCGGCGGCATCAGCGCCAAGAGCGTGCGCGAACTGGGTGCTGAATTTATAGGCCGCGGCCTTCTGCGCCTTTGTGCGCGCGGCGTTAACACTCGAGAGGACCACGCTCGAGAGGAGCGCGATGATGGCGATGACAACGAGAAGCTCGATGAGCGTAAAACCTCTCCTAAAATTCATATTTTGATTATACATCATATCCCACAAGAGTAACCCTCCTCTGAACGCGCCTCCGCAGACGAAGAACCCGTCAAGTATTATCTTGACGGGTTCGAGTCGAGGACTGGCAAGTGAACGAGGGGGGTTACGACACCCATCCCTTTGCCTCGAGCGCCCTGACCGCCGCGTTCTGCTCGGCCTCCTGCTTTGACTTGCCCTCGCCCGTGGCGATCTGATCCTTGCCGATGAAGACGGCGACGGTGAACGACTTGTCGTGGTCGGGACCTGACTCGCGAACGAGCTTGTACGAAGGCGTGGTGCCCACCTTCTCCTGGGCTTTCTCCTGGAAGGCGCTCTTCGCGTCGACGAGATTGCCTTTGGCGATCATCTTGTCCGCGAAGACGAGGATGTGCCGCTCGATGAACGAGCGGGCGGAATCGTATCCCTGGTCGAGATAGATGGCGCCAATAACGGCCTCGAACGTGTTGGCGAGAATGTACTGGCGCGCGCGACCGGTGTCCTTCGCCTCTCCCCTCGAGAGGAGGAGGAAGTCGTTCATGGTGAGGTTCGACGCGACCTCAGAGAGCGTGATCGAGTTCACGAGCGCCGATCGGTAGGTCGTGAGCTCGCCCTCGGGCTTCTCGGCGTAGCTCCTGTAGAGAAAGTCGGTGATGACGAGCTCGAGGACGGCGTCGCCGAGGAACTCGAGTCGCTCGTTGTGCTCGAGGCGCACGTTCTTGTTCTCGTTGATGTACGAGCGATGCGTGAACGCCTGCCTGAGCAGGGACTTGTCTGAGAAGGTCACGCCTGCCTTTTCCTCGAATCGGGAGAAATTGATGTCCATACGGGAATATCGTTACTGCTTCGGTATAAGTCGAACCGCCTTGGTGATAATCGGCAGCATGTCGTCATAGAAATTGAGGTCAGCGATCTCGTCCACCTTGAACCACTGAGTCTTGTCGAGTCCGCCCGACTTCTTGAGAGTAAGCGGGCCGTAGGCGGCCTCGGCGAGGAAGTAGGTCACCTGCTTCCTCAGCTTGCCTTTCTCAGGATGGGTCGCGACGTATTCGTTCGAGTCAACCTCCTTGATGAGCTTGATATCAATGCCAATCTCCTCCTTGATCTTGCGAACGGTGCCGACCTTGAGGTCTTCGCCCTCGTCGACGCCTCCCTTGGAGAGCGTCCAGCGACCGAACACGTCGTGAACGAGCGCGAGGTAGATCTCGCCTTCGTGACGCGCGAACACGACGGCGCCACCAAGCTTGAGAATCGGCATCTTCTCGAACGGGATGTTGAACTTGTCGTCCTTCTTCTTCGAGACGGCGTCCTTGCCCGGCTCACCCATCTCCTTGTACACGGAACCGAGCACACCGTTCACGAACTTGCCCGAGTTTTCGCCTCCGAAGCCTTTGGCAAGCTCGATAGCCTCATTGATGGCAACCTTGGCCGGAACCTCCTCGCGATCAGCGAAAAGGAGCTCGTAGAGGCCCATGCGAAGCACGTTCCTGTCGACGATGGAAATCTTATCAAGGGGCCAGTCTGGGGCGGCCTTGGTGATGATGAGGTCAATCTCGGGTCGCTTGGAAAGGATTCCCGAGCCAAGGTCCTGCATGAAGGCGAGCTCGGTTGAGCTACCCGGGGCGAACTCGCCGGCGTTTCTCTCTACAGAGGCAGAGAGGTTGGCGTCCGCATTCCCGCGGAAGTCCCACTCGAAGAGGGACTGCAGTACGACCGATCTTGCAAGGTGCCTGTTTGCCATAAAATGTTCTGTTCTCTAATTCCTGACTTCTACTGAGTAAAAGCCAGACATCAAAGGACGAACTATCGAGCCGAAGCGGCCTTCGCCTTCTTCTCCTTTCGAGCGATCTTCTTGTCGAGGTTGATCACGGTAATACCCTTGTACTTTCCGGTAGCCTTGCTCGCTCGGTGTCGAAGATGGGTCGCTCCGTCCTTATCTACGGTGATCGCAGGGTTCTTGAGCGCGTGATGTGAGCGCCTGTTTCCCGTATGAGCCCGCGTATGTCGCATTCGTATAACCATGAATCAATTATATCAAAATATGGCTAAAACGCAATCCCTTCTCCCTTCTACAGGATATTTCCCAGGAAACTGAGCCTATGGAGGGGCGTTGGGCCCATCCTCTCAATAGCCTCTCGGTGGGCCGCCGTGCCGTATCCCTTGTGCCTCTCAATGCCGTAGCCAGGATAGGCCAAGGCCATCTCGTCCATATGGCGATCACGCATGACTTTGGCGATAATCGAGGCCGCGCTGATGACGGGAATCTTGTCATCGCCCTTGATGACCGTCTCTTGGTTAACAAAGACGTCGGGAGCCCTGAGGGAACCGTCGAGCATCACCTGCGTAGTCCCCGGATCAAGCCTGAGGGCGGCGAGCGATGAGGCGAGCGCGTCGCGGATAGCCACGGCGATGCCGAGCCGGTCGATGTCGACGGCGTCAACCGACGCCAAGGCAAAGTCGATCTCGCCGCGCGCCCTCATGTCAGAAAGCGCGGCGAACCACTCCTCCCTTTTCTTCGCAGAGAGCTTCTTGGAGTCCCTGATGCCCGAGAACTTGGCAAAGTCAAAGGCCGCAGGCACCGCGCATGCGCACACCGTCACGGGACCGGCAAGCGGACCGCGGCCAACCTCGTCTATTCCGACCACATGCGTAGGTTTGCCCCTCTTATTCATCGAATCGATAGGCACAATAGTGACCGCCGTCGTTGCCACAAGGCCCTCCCGTGCCGCAGCACGACCTCACCCCCTTGCCCTGGCAATTAAGACTTGCGGGAGCCGAGGTGTTATCAGGCCTCCACAGAACGTATTTTCCATCAACAAGAGTTCCTCCACAGGCGTTTAAGTACGTCCTCGTGTCGAGATAGAGATACCTATCCCCCCAACCCCTCGAGGGAAGAGGGTCGGCGACACTTGGAAGATTCGACATATAGGGAGACATCGCCGACATGAGGGCCGTGCTTCCCGACATGTTCCTGTCACCCCAGCACGTCTGACCGTCAGGCACGCCGATGCATCGGGCCCCTCCCACCACGGGAAAGTTTCCGTTGTTGTCCTGCGCGTAGAGATAGAAAGCGTTCACGATCTGCGCGATGTCGGATTTCCTTCGCGCGTCCCTTGATTTGGCGCGCGCCGAGTTGAGGCTCGCCAAGACGATGCTCGAGAGGAGCGCGATGATGGCGATGACGACGAGAAGCTCTATGAGGGTGAATGCCTTGGGGTTCCTCATTTTATTCGTAGATAACCCAGCCCTCGACCCCCGAAGGATTCGCCTTGCAATAATCGGTCGCGTAGGAAAAATAATAGAATACTTTCGAATTCGCCGTGTTAAGTATGTCCCTGCGGCAATCCGTCGAACTCAGCTCGCCCTCGTTCTCGTCAAGCCGGTACACGCTGCCCCACGGGTCGTATATGATTTTATCCACCCCCTGATACACGTTGCCCCCTTTGGTAATTATCGTGCCCAACGCGGTTGCGAGAGCGGTGTCCATGGGACTCACGCACCTCGTACACCCACTGCTTGTGACCTGTCGCAGGGTCTGGCCCGTCTCGTTCCTCGCCGCCTCGACCGCGAGCGCGATCTGACGAATCGAAGACTGCGCCGCCCTCACCTTTGACTTCTCGCGCGCCGAGTTGAGGCTCGCCAAGACGACGCTCGAGAGGAGCGCGATGATGGCGATGACCACGAGGAGCTCGATGAGGGTGAATCCTTGTCGTTTGCGGATCATTGTTATCCATTATATACAGCGAGCTGTGATGTACAACCCATTTTGATATACTTTATCCACCATGGCCGCCCGATTCATCCACCTTCACACTCACTCCCACTATTCCCTCCTCACCGCCCTCCCGAAGATCGATGATCTGGTCGACGCCGCCAAGTCGGACGGCGCGACTGCCCTCGCCCTCACTGACAACGGCAATCTCTACGGCGCCATCGAATTCTACAAGGAGTGCAAGAAGGCTGGCATCAAGCCGATCATCGGCATCGACGCCTACGTCGCGTCCCGAAGCAGGCACGACAAGCAGTCGGGTATCGACTCGCGCCGCACCAGGCTGATCCTTCTCGCAAAGGATGAGAAAGGCTACCAGAACCTCGTCCAGCTCGTGACCAAGAGCTTCCTCGAGGGCTTCTACTACAAGCCCCGCATCGACAAGGAGCTCATCCAGCTGCACAAGGACGGCATCGTGGCCATCGCCTCGGCCTTCAACGGTGATCTCAGCATGGCCCTCCAGGGAAACGACATCGACAAGGCCTGCGAGATCGCCAATTGGTACAAAGGCGTATACGGCCCTGACTTCTACCTGGAAATCACCCACCACCCCGACATCGACGGGCACGAGACGCTCATGGAGCGCACCAAGGAGGTGTCGAAAAGGACCGGCATCCCTCTCGTGGCGGGCGCGAACGTCCACTACCTCAACCCCGAGGACAAGCAGGCGCAGCAGACCCTCATGCTCGTGAACTCGTCGGGAGACGACCGCATCTCGGACGACGACATCGCCGATTTCTCCTTCATATCGAACGAGAAGGCCCAGCAGTACTTCCGCGACGTGCCCGAGGCCATCGCCAACACCGAGAAAATCGCGAACGAGTGCGAGTTCAAGATCGAGCTCGGAAAGTGGGTGTTTCCCGACTTCAAGCTGCCCGAGGGCGAGACCCCTGACACGGCCCTGCGCAAGGTCGTGTATGAGGGCTTCGCCAAGCGAGGCGTGAAGCAGGACGAGTTCACCGTGAAGCGCGTCGAGTACGAGCTCGAGGTCATCAAGAACAAGGGATACTCGCCGTACTTCCTCATCGTGGCCGACCTCCTGAAATACGCTCGCTCGCATGGCATTCTGTCTAACATCCGAGGATCGGTCTCCGGATCGATGGTGACGTACCTTTCCGGCATCACAAACCTCAACCCGATCGAGTACGAGATTCCGTTCGAGCGATTCCTCAACCCAGACCGACCGTCGGCACCCGATATCGACATGGACTATGCCGATAACAGGCGCGACGAGATGATCGACTACGCGCGAGCAAAGTACGGCGCTGAGAAGGTGGCCCAGATCGGAACCTTCGGCACCATGGCCGCCAAGGGATCGGTGCGAGACGTCACCCGCGCCCTCGGCTACCCCGTCGAGATGGGAAACAAGCTCTCGGCCCTCATACCGATGGGTTCGCAGGGTTTCCCCATGACGATCGACACGGCCCTCGAGACCGTGCCGGACCTCGCCAAGCTCTACAAGGACGACCCTGACACGAGGCGCATCATCGACATGGCCAAGAAGATCGAAGGCTGCGCACGGCAAATGGGAGTCCACGCCGCGGGAGTGGTCATCGCGCCGACGTCGCTCACTGACTTCACACCCCTCCAGTACGACACCAAGGGCGAGAACAAGATCATCTCGCAGTACGACATGTACTCAATCGAGGAGGCAGGCCTTCTCAAGTTCGACTTCCTCGGACTGAAAAACCTTTCCATCATCGCGGACGCCCTCGCCCTCGTCGAGAAGAACCACGGCGTGAAGATCGACCTCGACACCATGCCCGTCGACGACAAGAAGACCTTCGAAATGCTCGCCCGCGGCGAGACGTCGGACCTCTTCCAGCTCAACGGCGAAGGAATGACCAAGCACCTCAAGGACCTGAGGCCGACCTCGATCCACGACATCAACGCAATGGTGGCCCTCTACCGACCGGGTCCGATTCAGTTCATCCCTCAGTACATCGAGCGAAAACACAACCCGTCCCTCATCACCTACCTCGACCCAGCGCTCGAGCCAATTCTCGAAAAGACCTACGGAATCCTCGTCTACCAGGACGACCTCCTCATGATGGCCAACAAGCTCGCGGGATACACCTGGGGCGAAGTGGACAAGTTCCGAAAGGCCGTCGGTAAGAAGATCCCGGAGGAGATGGCGGCCCAGAAGGAAAAATTCATCGCGGGCTGCGTGAAGTACCAAGGTTGGCCCGAGAAGAAGGCCAAAGAGCTCTGGACCTGGATCGAGCCGTTCGCGGCGTACGGATTCAACAAGGCACACTCTGTGTCATACGGACGCGTGGCGTACCAGACCGCGTACCTCAAGGCCAACTACCCGGGCGAGTACATGACCGCCATCATGATTCACGAGGCCGGAGAAGTCGAGAAAATCGCCGAATCCATTGCCGAGTCGAAGCGACTCAAGATCCCCGTACTCCCACCGTCGGTGAACGAGAGCCTCGAGAAATTTGCCCTCATCAAGGGAGCCCCGACGGCCGAGACCTCGGGCGACATCATTCGCTTCGGACTGAACTCAATCAAGAACTTTGGCGAGGGCATAGCCAAGGCCATCATCGATGAGCGCGACCGCGGAGGCCGCTTCAAGTCCCTTTCCGACTTCCTCTCGCGCGTGAAGGACAAGAACCTCAACAAGAAGTCACTCGAGTCCCTCATCAAATGCGGGGCACTCGACGAGTTCGCAGACCGAACGGCCATGTACGGCAACATCGACCGACTCCTCGAGTACAACAAGGAGAAGGCGAAGGCCGGCAACAATCAAGACTCCCTCTTCGGCGGCATCGCCGGAGCCGACGACGTGCGACTTGATCCCGTGGCACCGATCACCCTTCACGAGAAACTGCTCTGGGAAAAGGAGCTTCTCGGCCTTTACATCTCTGGCCACCCCCTCGACAAGTACAAGGAGACCCTGGCGAAGCGACCCATCAACGTGGCAAGCATCAAGGCGCATGTTCAGAAAAGCATCGCCGAGGAGAAGAAGGTCAGCGAGAAGACAATCAGCCTCGCCTGCATCATCGAAGAGGCACGCGTCATAAAGACCAAGAAGGGCGAGGACATGGCGTTCCTCAAGATCGCCGATCTCACGGGGAGCATGGAGGCAGTCTCCTTCCCAAAAACCTACGTACGATGGAAGAGCATCATCGTTCCCGACAAGCTCGTAGGAATCAAGGGTAAAATCTCTGACCGCAACGGCGAGGCATCAATCCTCATCGACAGCTTCGTGAACATTCAGTAACCCGACCCGACAGCCGCTAAGTGATCTCGTCCCAGTCCGCCTTGCTAAAGGCGAGATGCTGAATTTGGGCCGATAGGGCTCGGTCGCGATGCTCTGACTCCTTACCCTGCTTGTGTATTTCTGCGATAAGCGAACGGTCCCTGTCCTCTGATTCCTTGGCATACGAATCAACTTTAGCGTCGAGACGAGTCACATCAGTAGCAATTGCATCAATCCGAGCTGAAAGTTCCCCGTCCCTTCTCTCCGATTCTTTGTCGACAATATCGATTTTCCGATCAAGAGCCTCAAACCCATCCATCATCTTTGATTCAATAGTTACGAACTTCGGCAAGATGATTTCCTCGGCGAGAATCTTAAAAAGTCCGACCGTCAGCACGTCATTATCTTTGATTTCCCTCATGGCGGAATCGTGATTACCGACCTGATAAAAGCGCTTGCGGATAGGATAGCAGACGGGCGCTCAAAGAAACTTAAAATACCCCATCACGCCACGGGTTTGACCAAAAACCTCCCACGGGATACCATAAGAACCATCAGAGATTGCCCCGGCTACCAACCGGAGGAGACCGCAAGGAATCGGCCCACGGCCCCAATCTGAGACCCCAAGAGACCAAAACTAGGTGGAACCGCGGTCTAGATCGCCCTAGTGAGTTCACGAATTTTCGTGTATTCACTAGGGCGCTTTGCGTTTTAAGCCGGTACCGCATTTATCAAACTTATTACAAATCCATGTCATCACTCCCCGAAATACGACACTCATTCGCCCACCTTCTCGCCGCGGCAGTCGAGAAGATGTACCCAGGCGCCAAGAACACCATCGGCCCTGCCGTCGACAACGGCTTCTACTACGACTTCGAGTTCGCCCCCGACAACAAGCCTTCCGAGAAGGACTTCCTCAAGATCGAGTCGAGCATGCGAAAAATTCTCCCGCACTGGAAGGACTTCGAGAAGATCGTCGTCACCCCCGAGGAGGCGCGCGCCAAGTTCTCCGACAACCCATACAAGCTCGAGCTCATCGAGGGAATCATCGCCAAGGGCGAGGAGATCACCCTCTACAAGTCGGGCGAGTTCGTCGACCTCTGCCGAGGCGGACACGCTGACCCCCGCGAGATGCCACTCGACGCCTTCAAGCTCGAGCGCATCGCCGGAGCGTACTGGCGCGGAGACGAGACCAAGCCGATGCTCACCCGCATCTACGGGCTCGCCTTCAACAGCAAGGAGGAGCTCGAGACGCACCAGAACCAGGTAGCCGAGGCAAAGAAGCGCGACCACAAGGTCCTCGGCCCAGCCCTCGACCTCTTCACCTTCTCCGACCTCGTCGGAGCGGGACTCCCCCTCTGGACCCCGCGCGGAACCGTCGTGCGAAACCTCCTCGACGAGTTCGTGTGGTCTCTCAGGTCAAAGCACGGCTACGAGCGGGTTGAAATCCCTCATATCACCAAGAAGGACCTCTACATGACCTCGGGACACTGGGACAAGTACCAGAACGACCTCTTCAAAGTGACGACTCGCGAGGGTCACGAATTCGCCATGAAGCCGATGAATTGCCCTCACCACACGCAGATATTCGCCCGCAAGCAGTGGAGCTACCGCGAGCTTCCCCAGCGATACGCGAACACCACCACCTGCTACCGCGACGAGCAGACCGGCGAGCTCTCGGGGCTCTCTCGCGTGCGCGCATTCGCCCAGGACGACGCACACGTCTTCTGCCGCATGTCTGACGTAAAGGCAGAATTCCTCAAAATCTGGAACATCATCCACGAGTTCTATCCCGTCTTCGGCCTCAACCTCAAGGTGCGCTTCTCGCGACGAGACCCCGCAACCCCCGAGAAGTATCTCGGCGACACGGCACGATGGGACATGGCAGAGGGCTTCCTTAGGGAAATCCTCGACGAAAAGGGCGCAATCGCCATCGACGGTCCCGGCGAGGCAGCATTCTACGGCCCAAAGCTCGACTTCATGGCAAACGACTCTATCGGCAGGTCATGGCAAGTTGCCACGATCCAGCTCGACATGAACATGCCCGAGCGATTCGACCTCACCTGCGTGAACGACAAGGGCGAGAAGGAGCGCATCGTCATGATCCACGCCGCAATCATGGGATCGCTCGAGCGATTTATGTCAGTGCTCATCGAGCACACGGGCGGCAACTTCCCTCTCTGGCTCGCGCCGACCCAGGTGAAGGTCATCCCTGTCCGCGAGGATCACGACACGCACGCCCAGAAGGCCGCAGAGGCGCTTCGAGCGGCAGGCCTCCGCGTTGACCTCGACCTCTCGCCAGCGGGCTTCGGCAAAAAGATTCGCGCCGCCAAGGACATGAAGATCCCGTACACCGTCATCATCGGAGACAAGGACATCGAGGCAGGCAAGGTCACGCTCGAGTCCCGTGACAAGGGCCAGATCGGCCAGATGTCGATCGAGGAGGTTTCAACCCAACTCGTCACAGAGTCACAGGCGAAGGCATAAGTGGTATTATTGACGCATGCATCCCCGAAAAGGATTCACGCTCATCGAGCTTCTCGTCGTCATATCAATTATATCGCTCCTCTCGAGCGTGGTTCTCGCGAGCCTGAACTCGGCGCGGGCCAAGGCGAGACTGGCAGCCGGCAAACAGTTTGCGGCAAGCGTTCATCACGCGGCCGGCGACCAGGCCATCGGCATGTGGGACTTCGACGCCTGCTCTGGAACCACAGCAGCGGACAGCGCAGGCTCGTCTGACTTTGCCCTCACTGGCTCGCCGACATGGTCCTCTGACTCACCCAGGGGCACCGGCTGCGCGATGACGTTCAACGGCACCAGCCAGTACGGCACTATCGTTACGACGGCGTTCAACAAAGTAAACGGAGAGGAAATCACCGTGTCAGCCTGGATAAAGCCAGGAAAGCTCGGAAGCGGTTATCAGGGCATCGTCTCGAACAGAGGAACCGGCGGCACCCCTTACAACTGGATCTTCTACCTCCACACGACTGACGGAGCCCTCTCCTTCCACGGCAGCGCCCAGAACAAATCCGCATACGTGCCAACGCTTGATACATGGACGCACGTCGCCGCAGTCGTAGACTCATCAGGAAACGCAAAGCTCTACGCAAACGGAAGCGTGGTTCAATCGTACTCGGGATATTCCTTCGGCACGGTCGCCGGACGACTCAACGTGGGCGCGACATCGCCAGGATCAGAGTACTTCCAAGGAAGCATAGACGAAGTTCGCGTGTACTCCAAGACCCTTACAGCCTCAAACGTGCGGGCAATCTTCGCCGAGGGTGCGACGCGGCACTCGCTCGCGGTTAATGGTATATAATAGAAAACATGAAAAGAGAAACCTCCCGCGGCTTCACCCTTATAGAGCTCCTCGTGGTCATCGCCATCATCGGCATCCTCTCGAGCGTGGTTCTCGCGAGCCTGAACTCCGCGCGGGCAAAATCCCGCTACGCGAGCGCCGTATCGCAAATGAGACAAATAGACCTCGCCGCCGAGCACTATTACTCTGTAAATGGTTCATACCCTGGCGACGCGAGCCCCGGCTCTATGCCAAGCGGCCTCTCAACGTACATGGCATCGTGGCCGACGCCACCTTGCTCTGGATATACATATGACTGGAATTACTTCAGCTCGGGAGCAAACGTCCACGTCATGCTCCGCAGCTCCACGACTGACCTCTACAGCTACTGCGTTTACTCGTCGACGGGCACCTGCACCGGAACGAACATAACGACGATCTCGCCCAAGGAGCTCGTCTGCCAGTAATCAAAGACGAATATAAAAACAAAAAACGCCCGCGTTCCGTAAAGGAAGCGGGCGTCGTGCTATCAGGGATAGCGTTTATGCATCTCCGTCTGACCTTCGGCAATGAGTTCCTCGTGAGTCATGTTAAGCTCACCGGGAATCTCATTGACTTCAGCATCCTCTTCAGGACTCAGCTTTTCCCCTCGCGCTTGCTTGAGGGTAAGCTCGACGTAACGCAGGACTTTGGAAGTTTTTTCAGGGGTCATTATGCAGCCTTTTGTTCAGCGAGAATTTCGAACGAGAGCGTGAGAGACAGGCAACCGTAACGAACACGCTGGTTGTCCAGGGCGTCGCTCCATCGGACATCCTTGCCTTGCTTACGCATGACTCGGATGAGGATGTTCACGTCATCGATGAAGGAGTCGTGGATCGAACCCCTTACCTTCTCGATTTCCGCCCGTTCGCCCTGTGCGTCAAAAGCACCCTTGTGCTTTATGACAATCTGGTTGAATCGGCACACTGACTCCGCATAACGGAGGGCGTTCGACAAAACCTGATCAAGAAGTTCGGTAAGAACCGAATTCCCTTGGCACAGACCTCTGAGAGTTTCCAGAGTCACAAACGGCTTGAATCTCGAGACCGAGGTCCCGAGACTGGCCGGGTCTAAATCAGTGGGTATAGTCATGACAAAATATCAGTTTCTGAGTTAATTATAGCATTTATATAAATTAAAGTCAATACCCTTGCCATAGCCCCATTAAGCCCTCTTTCGCAGACGAAGAAACCGCCAAGCATTATCTTGGCGGTTTCGAGTCGAGGGCTGGTGAGTGAAAGGCTGCGGGCCTATGCGTCGATGGTCGCCTTGTGCGCGTTCGACTGGATGAACGATTTTCGAGAAGGGACGTCGGTACCCATGAGCATATCGAAGACCTTGTCCGCGTCCTGAGCATCATCGATAGTGACCTGCTTGAGAAGCCTTCGGGCCGGGTCCATGGTGGTCTCCCAGAGCTCCTCGGCGTTCATCTCTCCGAGACCCTTGTATCGCTGGACGTGGATCTTGGCAGCCTTCTTGGCACCCTTGCCGGCCTCCTCTGCCTCTTCCTCCCCTTCTGGATTCTCGGTTGCGACCTCGTCGGTTACGCCCTCGGTGTCGAGAGGAATCTCGTCCTTGCCGAGCACCTTGGTCTTCTCCTCCTCCGAGTAGAAGTAGAGAATCTCTTTGCCCCTCTTAACTTTATACAGAGGTGGCTGGGCGATGTAGATATATCCGCCCTCGATGAGAGGCTTGAAGTAGCGGTACATGAGGGTAAGGATGAGCGTGCGGATATGCGCGCCGTCGACGTCCGCATCGGTCGCGATGATGATCTTGTGATAGCGGAGCTTCGAGATGTCGAAGGTCTCGCCGATCGCCGTTCCCATGGCCACGACGAGGTTCTTGATCTGCTCGGACGCGAGCATCTTGTCGAGTCGCGCTCGCTCGATGTTGAGGATCTTTCCTCGGAGCGGGAGAACCGCCTGGGTCTTTCGGTTTCGACCGGTCTTTGCGGTACCACCTGCCGAGTCTCCCTCCACGATGAAGACCTCTGATTCCGACGCGTCGGACGACTCACAGTCGGCGAGCTTGCCCGGAAGGGTCATGCCCTCCAGAGCTCCCTTTCGAAGAATGGAGTCCTTTGCGGCCTTTGCGGCCTTTCGAGCTTTGAGGGCGAGGATGGCCTTCGAGACCATGGCCTTGGCATCGTCGGGATTCTCCTCGAGGAACTGGTTGAACGCGTCGCTGAATACAGCGGCAGTCGCGCCCTGGGCCTCGACGGAGCCGAGCTTTGCCTTGGTCTGTCCCTCGAACTGGATCTCGCGAAGCTTGACCGAGACGACAGCGGTGAGGCCCTCGAGCACGTCGTCGCCGGTGAAGTTGTCCTCGCTTTCCTTCACGAGGCTGTTCTTGCGGGCGTACGCGTTGATGGTTCGGGTGAGCGCGGTCTTGAAGCCGGTGATATGGGTACCGCCCTCTGGGTTATAGATATTGTTCGCGAACGGAAGGATGCGCGAGGAGATGTCGTCGACGTACTGAAGCGCGATTTCGACGGACTCCACGCCCTCGCCCGGCTTATCGACGTAGAAGATGTTCTTGTGGAGGGGCTTCTGGTTTGAGTTGGTGAAACGGACGAGAGACATGAGTCCACCCTCGAAGTAGAAGGTCTCGGAAGGAGCATCGATGCCAAGCTCGCGGAAGTACACGACGTCGTCGGTGTCGATCTTGCCCTCGTGCTTGCGGGCGTCGATGACCGAGATGCGGAGGCCACGCACGAGATAGGCCTGCTGACGCATGTGATTGACGATGCGCCTGAAATCGAAGGTCTGCGGTCCGAAGATGGCGTTATCAGGCCTGAAGGTAGTGACCGTGCCGTGCGCCTTTGACGAACCCACTTTCTTTACCGCCGCCTTCTTCTTTCCCTGCGAGTACTCCTGCATGTACTTGCCGCCGTCCTTGTGGACCTCGACCTTACACATGATGGAAAGCGCGTTCACCACCGACGCGCCCACTCCGTGGAGACCTCCGGAAACCTTGTAGCCCGAATCCTCGCCTCCGAACTTGCCTCCGGCGTGGAGGATGGTCATGACCATCTCGAGAGCCGAGATCTTGGTCTTGGCGTGCACGTCGACGGGGATGCCTCGTCCGTTGTCGACGACGCGGATAGTTTCGTCAGGAAGAATGGCGATTTCGATGTCGTTCGCATGGCCACCCATAGCCTCGTCGCGCGAGTTGTCAAAGATCTCCCACACGAGATGATGGAAGCCGTCGGGACCGGTGGTGCCAATGTACATTCCCGGGCGCTTTCGGACTGGCTCGAGACCCTCAAGGACCTGGATGGATTCCGCTCCGTACGAACCGTTCTTCTTGTTATCGTCTTTTGCCATAAGGGTTTTTCAGTTGTTTTGGGTCGTATAAGTATATCAAAAACGACCCCTCGAGACCTCTTGACTTAGTAAACTTGTGTTGTAGTATGTCGGAAAAGAGCCGTTCCTTTCAAGGCTTGAGGGCGGTCAGGACAGCATGACAGCGTGTCGTGCGTCCATCCACCCTCAACCCACAAGTACCAACGAATGCAAGCGACAGCCATTCAGGAAGTCACCCCCGCCTCGAACATATCGTATCGCGCCCATCCGGACCAGGAGGCGGTGATCGTCACCGATCACGACGAAGGCGGCAGAACAATGCTGGTATCGTTCGATGCGATATCGAAGGTAAGGATTCTCATCGAGAAGAACGTCTCGAACCCCACCCTCCACGAAATGGTGAGGACGGACGCCGGCCAGATAACCGTTACCCAGACAGGCACCGCGTTCAGGCTTTTCGGGGTGCCGAAACAGGGACCCGAACGCCTCAAGCTCATCGTGTCAGTCGAGCATCTCGACGGAATGCTCAGCGCGATGAGAACCATGAACGAGGCGAGGTCAAAGCGTAGAACGCATCAACCGCGCGAGCGTGTCATCCTCGTCGCCGCCTAGCTTCCGACAGCATCCCCAAGGCATAAGCTCAAGCCGCACCCTTCAAAGGTGCGGCTTTTTATTTAATCATCTTTGCCGTATAACCATGAGCCACGAGATACTCATAGGCAGACCACACATCTTTCGGGATTTCTTGTTCAATCTGAAAGCCCATTTTCGGATACTCCCTGATACGCTGCAAATCCCCGACGAGCGAACAAAGAAGTCTGTCTTTGCTGGTAGAGGCGTCAGGGTACTCGTTAAAAGTAATTTTGGGCGATGTAACAATCAAATCAACATCAGGCAGCCAGACCTTACCCGTCGCATAGGCCCTACGCTCCATGTAAGGTTTCTGCACCAAAATGATCTTCCTCGGAACAATTCCCCTCTCTTTCAGTTTCGCAACCGAAAACTCATAATTTTGCCCCGTATTTTGAGATTTATTTTCAATAATAATCGCATCTCTTGGCACGCCCGCATTCACGGCGATATCCGCAAAAAGCTCAGCCTCAGTTGTGCCGACAAAACGCTCGCGACCAATTTCGTGATTATGAATAGAGCCGGAACCGGCACAAAGAAGAATCGGGGCAAAACCTTCCAAATACAGACGAGCAGCATGTTCAGCGACGCGGACATCCCTATTTCCTAATACAAGAATGACGTCAGCCTTAGAGAGCGGCTGATGCATAAGCATGTAATCCCAAATTTTTCGAGCCGCAGCTTCGGTATTCATCACAGGTTTAACACGGCCTTACCTCACCTCCCATCCCCTCCCCTTGAGCGCCTCATGAAGTGCGGTCATCGAGGCATTCACTTCGTCGTCAGAGAGCGTCCTCTCGAAGGACTGGAAGATCATGCGGAAACCGAAGGAAACGCGACCGTCCTTCTCGAAGCGGTCGAAGCAGTCAGGGCCCTTCACAAGCAAGTTGCCCGCAGACGCGACGAGGGCGGACTTGATAGTGTCCCGAACCTCGTCCTCGGTTGTCGCTGACGGCACGAAGAGGGCGACGTCGCGGACGATAAACGGATACGGTGAGAACGGCTTGTAGCGCTTGTCCTGCGGAAGGGCGACGAAGCCGAGCTGTCGCACGGAACCTGCCGCGCCAAGCTTTGTCACAAGAGTATCAAAATCAACCTCGGCAAGGGCGCCGTACGCACCAACTTCAACCTTCGCATCGAGAGACGCACCGAGAACAGACTCGAGGGCGACAATCGCCTCCCTGAGCACCGACTCTGATGTGACGCCCTTCTTCTTTTTGACCTGGGACACGCCGACGCAGAGCGAGGTCCTCTCCCCCTCCTTCGGGAACACCTTGCCCACCTCGAAAATCCTCACGGTCTCGAGACCGAGAAGGTCGGCATTGCGCGAGTTTGAGACGAGAGAGTCAGAGAGCTTCGGGGCAATGCGCTCGCGAAGGGCCGACTTGTCGCTTGCGAGCGGATACGAGATCTCGAACGCGCCCTTAGGCACAAGCGTATAGAGAAGCGTCTCGGAGAAGCCGAGGGCCACGAGGGCGGACTTCACCTTCTCTGCCCAGAAGAACGTCGCGTCAACCGGCACCGGCGTGATCTCTGGGGTCTCGACAGCCAAGAGATTGTCGTATCCGTACACGCGAATAAGCTCGTCGGCAATGTCCTCGGGAATAACGAGATCGAGTCGGTCAAACGGCACAGTAACAAGGAGCCTCGAGCCCTCGGCCTTAACCTCGCAGCGAAGGCGAACGAGAATATCCGTCATGTCAGCGATCGAGAGCGAGAGGCCCGTAATCGCGTTCATAAGGGTCGGATCAACCTCGACGGTGCGGCGAACGGCCGGCTTTGGGTATATGTCAGTAACGGCACCGGCACCAGAGCCCTTGCTGAGATCAAGGATGAGCGCGGTCACGCGCTCCAAAGCCTCACCGGCGAGCTCCGGCGTTATCTCGTTCTCAAAGCGCTTGGACGAGTCATTGCGAAGGTTCGCTCGGGTCGAGGTCTTTCGAACGGCCGTAGGGTCAAAATTGGCTGATTCAAGGATGAGAGAGGTCGTCGAGGCGGTAACCTCGGCCTTCTTGCCGCCCTTCACGCCCGCGATGGCGAGAGCACCCTCCTCGTCGGCAATAACCATATCAGTCTCGAGCAGCGCGATCTCGCGACCGTCGAGGACGATGATCTTCTCCCCCGCCCGCGCCATACGCACCGTGATAGCGCCCTTCACCTTGTTCGCGTCAAAGGCGTGTAGCGGCTGACCAAGGGCAAACATGACAAAGTTCGTCGCATCGACGACATTATTGATCGATCGCGCGCCGATGGACTCGAGATGCTCGCGGAGCCATGCCGGAGACTCGCCGACCGTGACGTTATCAATCCTCCGCGCGGCGTATCGCCTGCACAGCGAAGTATCAACAGACACCTGCGGCACGTATACCGAGGTGTTTGAGTGAACACTCACAGGAACCTCAGGTACGAGGGCGAGACGCGCGAGCGCCGCAGCCTCGCGGGCAATGCCGCGATGCGAGAGGGCGTAGTGCGCGCGGTCAGGCAGCACCTTGATGTCAAAAATGGTGTCGTTAGCGAGGGTTTGCATACCCTCAACCTCAAAGGCGTGCGCGTTGAAGAGGTCCGCGAGCGCCTGAGGCTCGGGAAGCTTGTCCTTGAGATAGGTCTGAAGCCAGGTGTATGAGACGTTCATGTGATTTAGAACTGATTGATGAGCCTGAGGTCGCCCGAGTAGAGATGCCTAATGTCGTCGACGCCGTAGCGCATCAGCACGAGACGGTCGACACCCATGCCGAAGGCAAAGCCCTTCCAGACCGCCGGGTCGAGACCAGCCGCCTTGATGACATTCGGATGGACGATACCCGCGCCGCACACCTCGAGCCATCGGTTCTTCCACCACAAATCAACCTCGACGCCCGGCTCGACGAAGCCGAAGTACGACGAGCGGAAGCGGAGCTTGGTGTCGGGACCGAGGAACTCCTTGAAGAAGCGCTCGAGCGTGCCCTTGAGCTCGGCGAGCGAAACAGACCTGTTCACGTAAAGGCCCTCGAACTGGTGGAACTGAGCCTCGTGGGTGGCGTCAGTCGCCTCGTTACGATACACCTTGCCCGGCATGACGACTTTGAACGGGCGCGGGCTCGCGGCCACGGACTCCATATATCGAATCTGCACCGACGAGGTGTGCGTGCGAAGCACCTTCTTCGCCTCGCCCGGCTTCGTCTTCACCCAGAAGGTGTCCTGCATGTCGCGGGCAGGATGGTCGCCCGGCACGTTGAGCGCGTCGAAGTTGTGGAACTCAGTCTCAAGCTCGGGACCCGTGGCGACGGAAAAGCCCATGCCGTCAAAAATCGCGCACATCTCGCGCAGGACGGACGTTACCGGATGAAGGTGGCCTTTCTGTTCGGAGGGATTCATGAGGGAAATTTACTTCTTTGAGTTCGAGAAGCCCTCGAGAGCCTTGAGAATCTCCATAGGCAGGGTGAACACGACCGTATTCGACTGGTCGGACGATATGTCGTTTATGGACTGAAGGGTTCGGAGATGAAGAGCACCAGGAACCTCGGCAAGGGTGCGGGCGGCCTTCGCCATGTTCTCGGATGCGGCGAGCTCGCCCTCGGAGGTGATGATGACGGCGCGCTTCTCTCGCTCGGCCTCGGCCTGCTTGGCGATGGTACGCTCCATGTCAGGTGGCAGCGAGACATCCTTGAGCTCCACGTTCGACACCTTGAGGCCCCACGCGTCAGTCTCCTTGTCGACGATCTCGCGAATGCGGTTGGCGATCTGCTCGCGCCCCGAGAGCAGGTTATCGAGCGTCGTCTCTCCCACGATGTTTCGCATGGTCGTCTGGGCGTACTGGGAGATAGCGTATTTGAAGTCCTCAACCTCGAGCACAGCCTTCTCGGCCGACTCAACCTTGTAGTAGATCACGGCGTTCACATTCACCGAGACATTGTCTTTGGTGATGGCCTTCTGGTCAGGCACGTCGACAGCCTTCACGCGCATGTCGACCTTGCTGTACGACTGGAAGACGGGAATGACGATCCTCCAACCTGGGTTCATGATCGACGTAAAGCGCCCCATGGTAAACCTGAGACCGCGCTCGTACTGGTTCACCTGCCGGAGGCTGACGAGAATCAGGGCAACAACGATTCCTATGGCTATATACATGGGCATGGCTGGTTAGGTGTTAGAGCCTCATAGTAGCAAAAAACCCCGCAGAGGGCGAGGTTTTAAGGCTTATTCAGAATATACTTATCCATCCGCCACCTCCTTCCCTTGCCCTTATTTAAACCCCTGAAACTCGGCGTAAGCGCATGGCAATTCGGGCAGATGAGCCTCAGATTATCCTCTGAATTATTTTCAGAATCGCCATCTATATGATCTATCTCCAAAGGAATCCTTTTGGTGACCGAATGCACCTTATTCCAGCCACACAGGGAGCAACCGCTTCCAAACTTCTCCCGCAAATACCTCCTCACGTATGCGGAGACCGCCCTCGCGTGAATACCAATACCGCCAGACACCTCGCCTTTCCTCCACGAGTCTATAAATTCAGCATACTCAAAGTCACTCTGACACTTATTCGAGCAGAACGTAATCTTGTACCGCAAGGTAAGCTTGATGCCACATTTTCTGCAAAATCTTTCCTTAAGCATGACTTAAGGATACCGACACGATGTATCGGCGACCATGAAGTAAACATAAAACGCTCCAGCACAGCATAAACGGACAAACCCCGCTTTCGCGAGGTTCTCCTGTTACATAAAATTCCTGAGCCACCTCCCAGATTCGAACTGGGCGCATCCATTTTACAAAAATGGCGCTCTACCAAATGAGCTAAGGTGGCTTATCCCCTTTGTATCACAAACAACAGAATCCGCCTAACTACCCCTGAATCTCCTTCTTCCCCTCCTTCGCGACCTCTTCCTTGGCGTCCTTGACCTGCTTGAGATAGAACGACGCGGCGCCGCCCTTGGAAAGGTCCTCCCTGCGGCGGGACGCCTTCTCCACGATGAGCGAGATGACCGCGTGCGTCCTGCGGAGGAAGAGCATGAAGAGCTTCCCGCCGCGGACGACCGCGTCGTGAAGGGCGATCCACAGTTGCCTGAGCGTCAGATAACCAAAAACCGTGTTCACCCTGCCGTGGGCAGTGCGAAGCACGGGGTCGAGCTTCTCCCTCATTTTGTGAGCGGTCGCCGCCGCAGTACCGCGGGTATTCTCGAGGCGCTTGTGCACCAGGAGCGCGGTCATGAGGAGCGCCGATCCAGACATGATCGAAAGCTCGAATATCATAGGGTTAGAGATTATTTGTCCGAAGCGTAGCGCGTGAAGCGAACGATCTCGATCTTCTCGCCGAACTTCTGGACGCCCTCTGAGAGAACGCCAGCGATAGTGAGGTCAGGGTTCTTGATGAACGGCTGCTCGAGGAGAACTCGGTCAGCGAAGTAAGCGGAGAGCTTACCCTCGAGGATCTGGGCCTTCATAGCCTCAGGCTTGCCCTCGACCTCCTGAGCGAACACTGACTCGGCGACCTGCCTGTCAGCCTCCGTGATCTGCTCTCGCTTGAGGAACTCAGGCTTAGCAGCAGCGATGTGCATGGCGATATCGTACGCGAGAGCCTTGAAGTCAGGGTTCTTGGCGACGAAGTCGGTCTCGCAACCGAGCTCGACCATAACGCCGACGGCACCCGTAGAGTGAATGTACGCCTGGATCATGCCTGCGCCGAGGGTTCGGTCTCCCTTCTTTGCGGCAGCCTCCGCACCCTTCTTCTTGAGGATGACGAGAGCCTTCTCCTTGTCACCGCCAGCCTCCTCGAGTGCCTTCTTGCACTGCATGACGGAGACGCCGGTTGCGTCGCGGAGTTCCTTGATGAGATCTGTGCTGTTCATTGAAGTTTGAAAGAAAATAGTGATTCGTGGGTAAAAGCAAATACCATACGCCCGTAGACGTATAGTATAGCAGACTTACTTCCTTGGCTCTGACGAGGTAGTCGCGGTAGCCGCAGGCTTGACGACCTTGCCGTCTGAGTACGCCTGAGCGAGCTCGTTGAGGAAGAATGCGACTGACGATGCGCTTGCGTCGTTTGCAGGGATGACGTAGTCGACGAGTGAGAAGTCGCAGTCAGAGCTTGCGATAGCGACCACAGGGATGCCGCTCTGTCGAGCCTCCTCGACGGCGATGATCTCCTTCTTAGGGTCTACGATGACGAGAGCGCCTGGCTTCTCCTTCATGGTGACGATTCCTCCGAAGAGAAGGTCAAGCTTCGCGATCTCTCGATCGATGAGGAGTCGCTCCTTCTTGGTGTACTTTGCGAGCTCGCCCTTCTCCTTCTCGATGAGTCGTGACTCAAGCTTCTCGACGCGCTTTCGGATCTGGCCGAAGTTGGTGAGGGTACCACCGATCCATCGTCCGGCTACTACAGGCTGGCCGGCCTTCTGTGCGGCTGTGCGAACGGCTGGGAGAGCCTCGCTCTTGCCTGCGGCGAAGAGAACCATCTTGCCCGAAGCGGCGACTGACTTAACGAAGGCCTTTGCCTTCTCGAGGGCGTCATGAGTCTTCTCGAGGTCGAAGATCTCAATCTTATTCTTAACGCCAAACACGAAAGGCTTGGTCGAAGGGTGTCGGCGAGACTTCGAGAGGCCGAAATGGGCCCCTACCTTGAACATCGCCTCGACTATTGAATTCTTGTCTTTTGTCATAAATATGTGTTTCGAAAGCTTACCAAATATGGCTTAAAAAGGCAAGGTAAAGGGCCCCATAGACCTTTCCGTCGCCCCGGGTACGAATAAAAGCCCTCTGGCTTTTTGCTTTGCTCGGCCAGTCGGCCTACGCAAAGCCCTCTCTCGACAAGGGTCTAGAGGGCTTTATCCTTGCTAAATTTAAATAAATGTTGTAAAAAGAGGCCTGAATCCGAACCTCACACACCCATGATCACAATTCCAGAAAGCAGTATTCAAGTCACCAATGGAAGAGCAGTGAAAGGATTAAGCATCTCCCTCGCCTTCCGCATTCAGGACAGGGGCGATAAAGTAACGCCAATCCTCATTCTAGGACAATATATGGGCAAAAGTCCCATTTCAGGCTACGTGCAGCTTGAGCACTTTAGATTCAGTCGAATAGAAAGATTCGACGTTAACTCAATAGAGCTATCCGAAAGGATTATCGATGACAGGTATAACGAAGACCTCTTGGGGCTATTCCTTGAGGTGGGCTTGCCCACCATATTGCTCGGCCTGACCATAACCCTAAAGCCCGGTCATGCCAATACCGAGATCGGCGAAATTGAACTGTGCCTCGCAGGAAACGGTGGCAACGCCTTCACACTTCGCCCCGTAGAGTCGTCAGGGAGAAAATATCGCACTCGACCACTGCACACAAACGACGTAAAGCGCCTGTTTACAAGCTGGTAATAGAGCCTGGCAAAATCGCCTGACATGTCAGGCGATTTTTTATGCTTCCTTTATCTTTTATTTAGATTTTACTCATCATCCCCTCCCCCTTCGGCGACCTCGCCCGTGAAGTTCGCGAGGGTCTCGATGACGTCGCCAATCTTCTCGCCCGAGAGAATGGTCTCGAGGTTATGCCAGTTCTGTCTGATGCGGTGATCGGTCATGCGGTCCTGCGGGAAGTTGTAGGTACGGATCTTCTCTGACCTGTTTCCGGTTCCGAGCTGGCCCTTCTTGTTCGCCGCGAACTTGGCTGCCTCCTCCGCGTCCTTCCTCTCCTGAAGCATGGCAGTGAGCATCATCATCGCCTTCTCACGGTTCTTGAGCTGGCTGCGCTCGGCGGTCACGCGCACGGCGAGACCTGTCGGCTTGTGGAAGAGACGCACGGCGGTCTCCACCTTGTTGACGTTCTGACCCCCCTTTCCGCCCGCTCGCGAGAACTCCATCTCAATCTCGGCAGGGTTTATCTCAATCGACGTGTGCTTCCTGATAGGCAGGATGGCGATGGAGACAGTCGAGGTGTGCACGCGACCCATCTTCTCGGTCTCGGGCACGCGCTGGACGCGATGAACGCCGGTCTCATAGCGAAGCTTGCGGTACACGTCACGGCCGTGAATCTCCATGGACACCTCTTTGTAGCCTCCTACGTCCGAGCGCGACTCGTCGAGGAACGAGACCTGCCAGCCCTGGTTCACGGCGTAGGTCTTGTACATGTTCGTAAGCTCCTCGGCGAAGAGGGCCGCCTCGTCGCCGCCGGCGCCCGCGCGGATCTCCATGATGAGCTCGTTCGGGAACTGCTCCTCCTCCTTGTCGGCCGCCTCGATGGCCTCGGCCTGCTTCACGATGTCCTTCTTCTGGGCGTCGATGCTCTCGAGGTCTGCCGCGCCGAGCTCCCTCATCGAAGGGTCCGCCTCCATGAGCGCGCGAAGCTCCGCCTCGTCCTTCTCGAGCTTCTCGCACATATCGGCGAGATATGAGGTCTTGTGATTCTTTCGGTACTTCGCTATGTCCATATAAGTTGGTTCAAGTATACAGCAAAAAAGCGGGCCCTCCCGAGGGAGGCCCGCTCTTTTAAGCTACGCCTTCTTGGTCTTCTTGGCAGCAGAGGTTGCCTGTCGGGCCTTGAACTTCTCCACGCGGCCCGCGGTGTCGATAACAGTGTCGTTACCGGTGTAGAACGGGTGCGAAGCCGAAGAGATTTCGACGTGGTAGAGAGGATACTCGTTTCCGTCAGTCCACTTGTCGGTCTCCTTGGTCACGACGGCAGAGCTGATGAGGAATCGCTCCTTGCTCGAGTTATCGAGGAAGATAACTGGGCGGTAATTATTTGGGTGGGTTTCTTTCTTCATAGAGACAAAAACTATAGCGTATGAGGGCTAAAAAAGCAAACAAAGGCCACTACTGCCCCAGAATTGGATCAATCATCGTCGACTGTATGAGCTGCGCCTTCGCCCACACCTGATCGCCGTAGAAGGCGTTGGCAGGCTTCTTTGAGTCGCACGCGCGGCCAGAATAGTAGCGACAGGCGGCGTTTCGCTCGGCGGTGTAACCCCCTACCCCCGCGCCAAGGTCGTCGACATAGATGGCGGTCGCGGTGATGGCGTGGTACGGATTCCACGGGTCTGCCTGGTCAGCCGAGACGCCAACTGCCGAGCCGATGCGCTTCTTGAAGAGCTCCCAGGTAGACGGTATGAACTGCGACGGGCCCATGCCCCCTCCGAAGCCTCGCCCCACGTAATAGGTCGCGCCTGGCGGGCACGAGACCGGCGTAGACCGCCAATCCTTGCCGAGGCGCGAGGTGATAGCAAGGAACGGCGTGGTATCGCGCGGCGCGGCCATGACCCTTTGGAACGGGTTACCCGTATTCTTGCCCTGACCGTCTCCCGTCGAGCTGTTGGTCACGAGACACGACCCCACGTTCTTTCCGAGGTCAGACTCCTGCGTGAGGATGGCGAGGATGAAGGCTGGTCGCACGCCCGTGTTCTTTGACGCCTCTACGGCGTAATCGTATGCGTCTCCGAACGGAATGCCGTCGGTGCCGCGAAGCTCGAAGAGGGCCGACCTAATCTGCGAAATGCGAGCAGTCTTTTCGGCCACGAACTGCTGATAGGTCTTGAGCTGACCGTTCTTGATGGAGAGAAGCTCAGCCTGCTCGGCCTTCTTGCTTTGGACGAGCTTCTCCTCGGCCTGGATTGCGGCGCGGGCATCGGCCTCTCGCGCCTTGCGTGCCTCGAGATCAGCCTTCTCAGTGGCCGTCTGGTTCCTGAAATCGCGAACGTCGTCCATCATGAGGCCGAGCGATTTCTTGACCGTCTGGAACGAGTCGACCTCAACAAAGAACTCGGAGAACTCCTTACCCGAAAGCAGCATGACGGGAAGCGAGGTTGAGTCGCCCTCGTTCGTGCGGCGGATGAGGTTCGCGAGAGAGTCCTGGCTGCGGCCAAGCTTGCCCTCAAGCTCCTGAATCGAGCTCGCCTTGGTGCCGATGTCCTTGGTCAGGCCGTCGATCGTGAGGGTACGAAGCTTGATCTTTGCCTGCGCCTCCTTGATCTGAGCGTCAATGAGGGCGATGGCCTGCTCGATAGTGGTCTTCTGGCCCTGAAGCTTGTTCACGTCCTGAGTGAGCAGGTTGATTTCCTCCTGAAGCCTCTTCTCCTCCTCGCGAAGCTTCGCCTCGTAGTCGGCAGTGCTCTGCGCGAAGACGGCCGCCTGCGGCGCGAACGCGATGAGCGAAAACGAGAGAGCGATCAGTGCCTTCAGTGTCTTTCTCATGTGAGAGTATATTTTAACACATTCGGACAGCGAAAAACCGCTCGAGCGAGCGGTTTTTCTGTGGGGTAATGAGTTAGGCTTACTTCTCCTCTGCCGCACCCTCCTCGCCCTCCTTTGCCTCCTTGCCCTTCTTGGCAACCTCGATGGTCGAGAGGTCGATTGGTGCCGCTGGCTCCTCTGGCTCCTCCTTCGGCTCAGATACCGAGGCGACGATGTCGTCAGGACTGATAGCAAGCTCTACGCCCGCAGGAAGAGCGATCTCCTTGGCGGTGATGACCGACTTGAAGTCGACGAGAGACGCGACGTTTACCTCAATCTTGTGAGGAAGGTCCTTAGGGAGAGCCTCAATCTCGATATCGTGAAGAACCTTGACGAGGGTTCCGCCGAGCTCCTTGACCGCAGGCGCGTTGCCGACGAACTCGAGAGGAACGTTGACCTTGATCTTCTTGCCCTTCTCGAAGACGTAGAAGTCTACGTGAACAGGCTTGCCGGTGACTGGATGAAGGTCGAGATCGTGGATGAGAGACTCAACCTCGATACCCTCGCCCTTGAGGATGACGACGGTAGACTCACCGGCCTGCTTGTAGGCCTTGATGAAGTCGACGGTCGAAACGGTGATAGGGGTCGATGCCTCCTTCTTTCCGTAAAATACCGCAGGGACATTGCCTGCCTTTCGAAGTGCCTCAACGTCCGCCTTGAGGTCTCGCTTCTCTACTTTGAGTGTTATTGCCATAGGTTTCCTAGTATATACAGAGTCCCAGAAAAGTCAAAGGATTTCCCCTTATCTGAGGAAAAAGAAGACCGCCACGGCGAAGAAAAGGAGCGACGCCACGACCTGAATCTTGTTCGCGCCCGACACATCCTTTGCCCAGCCCTTCGCGATGAGCCAGCCGGCGAGCTTTGGGGTCTTCTGGACTCCGAAATCGCGCCTCTGCTGAATGCCGCCGCCCTCGTTGAATTCTACTGACATGGGTTTTTGTGCTTAAAAGTTGCCTATAAATGCGTATCTGAGTATACCACGGCCCTACGAGCGCGCGAGGTGATTCATCATGAATTCCTTGGTATCGCCCACCTTTTTGCCCGGATTGAGGATATTTTGAGGGTCAAAGACGTCCTTGGTTGCCTTAAAGAGGGTCATGACCTCGGAACCGTACATCTTTGGCAGGTACGGCGTGCGGATGATGCCGTCATTGTGTTCGCCCGTGATCGAGCCGCCGTACGAGAGGACGAGGTCATATACCTTGTCGGACACCTCGTCGATGATTCTCACGTTCCCCTCGTCCTTCATGTCCATGAGCGGGATGATGTGGAAGTTTCCGTTGCCCGCGTGACCGGCGATGGTGTAGACAAGCTTGTACTCGTCGAGGATGGCGCGCATCTTTGGCAGGAAGTCAGGCATGGTGCGCGGAGGCACGACCACGTCGTCAACGAACGGCGCGGTCCTGCGGCCTCTTACGTGCTGGCGAAGGAGGTTGAAGCTCTCGCGACGGATGGTCCAGTACTTCTCAGAGTCGAACTCGTCCTTGGCGCGACGGGTCTTGAAGCCGTATGGCGCGACCTTTGCCTGAAGGTCGCTGATTTGAGCATCAATTTCGGCAACACTGTCGCCCGAGAACTCGACAAGAAGCACGACTTTCGGCATACCGCCGGTAAGTGCCATCCACGCCTCGGGGATGAAGCTCCAGAGAAGGCGGAAGAAGTTGAGCTTCATGGTCTTGAGCATCGACGGCAGGAACTTTACAGCCAGGGCCATGGTGCTGTCGTCGTATGACTCGAGGCTCTCGGGTTGGAACGGCAGAATGTCGTTCACGATATCACCAAGACGATTGAGGCTCGGCATGAAGATCACGAAAAGCTTTGAGAGCGGCTTTACGGGCACGAGACGGACCGTGGCTTCAGTCACAATACCGAGCGTACCCTGAGAGCCCACGATGAGCTTGGTAAGGTCAAAAGTCTGGGTTTTATCGTCCCAGACGTTCCACAGGAAATATCCCGCCGAGTTTTTGCTGACCTTCGGCTTTGCGCCTGCAATGACGGCGCCGTTCTGGGAAATCATGTCCCACATCTTTCGATACACCACGCCCTCGAAGTCAGGCTGCGCGATTTTCGCGTCGAGCTCGGCCTTGGTGAGCGGCCTTACGACGTACTCGCCGCCGTCCTGGAAGACGACCTTGAGCGACCTCACGTAGTTCTCCATCTTGCCGTAGCGAAGGGTCTTCTCGCCCGCCGAGTTGTTGCCGATCATGCCGCCGATAGCGTTAAGGTTCTTCGAGGCGGTGTAGCACGGGAGAATAAGGTTCCGCTTGAGCGTCTCAACCTCGAAATCTCGATAGAAGGTTCCTGGAAGGACCACGGCCTCTCCCCCGTCCGCCGTTTTCGACACGCTCTTGGTACCCTGCATGTAGCGACTGACGTCGAGGATGATCGAGTCATTGAGGGGACCGCCCGACATGCACGTTCCCGCGGCGCGCACCGTCACTGAAAGACCTGGAAAAGAGGACTTGTTCTCGGCGACAAAACGGACCACCGCCTGAATGTCCTGGGCATCCTTGGGGAAAAGGACGACCGCGGGCTTCACCTCGCACAAGCTGGCATCGTGACTGTACCTGACAAGCGTCTCGGTGGAGTCGTCGACGTCTCCTTTGAAGACATTCTTAAGCTGAGTCTTGAGGGCGGTGATGGGATTCATGTCTCAAGTATAGCAAAAGCCCCGGGCTTTCCCGAGGCTTGCGCAAGAAGACTTCCCGTCGGCCTACTGACCCTGAACCTGGAGGACTCCCCTAGTGACCGGGCCAAAGTAGCCCGCCGAGGGCACGACGCCGTTCGCCGCCTGATACTCGGCGAGGGCAGCGCGGGTCAGCGAGCCGAAGTAACCGGTGGCGCCGACGTTCGCGAGGGCCTGGGCGCGGGTCGTGCTGCCGCCATTCTGGTTGATGAGGAACGACTGGAGCTGCCTTACGTCGTCACCAATCGAGCCGACAGTGAGATTCCTGCGGATGCTGCTTGGCCGAGGGGCCGGGGAAGAAGATCCCGTCGATGCCCGGGACGCGGTTGACGTTGCAACCACGGACGCATTGTTCAGAACCTCGACCACTGAAGGATTCATGAATCGTGCGAGGAGGCTAATGATTTGCTGCATGCTGTATCCTCTCGTATCAAGGGATGCCGAAGATCCAGCCGGCACAGAGACCGATACGGACGACCTCCTCACGCTGCTCGTCGGAACGGGAGACGTAGGGCAACCAAGCGTCTTGAAAGTTCCGTCAGAGCTGAGCGTCATGTTGTTTGAGGCGTCCTTAACAGCGATCTGGTAGTGATACACCGTGCAGGCGCTCAAATTATTGATGTTGGCGACGTGGCTGACAACCCTGTTCGAGACATTCATCTCGTCAGTCTGCTGGCCGTAGGAGGTGGTTGGGCCGTAAAAGATTCTCGCTGAGGTAACCTCGTTTGTGGCGATTGAGAACCTAACCTCGGTCTCGCTGTTCGCCGTCACCGAGACATTTGATATGGCAGGGTTCTGCGTGTCGACGTCTTCCTGGTTTTCGAGAAGCGCGGTGTCGATGAGTCGGACAATGTTCTGGACACGAACGCCCCTAAAGGTCTCCATCTGACCCGCGACAATGATTTTGTTCTCGGAGTCAATGTCAAAAGAATAAACCGTATCCTCGAAACCGCCGCCATCGCCGCCTGTCGGGAAGCTCGGATCGACAGCTCCGTTCGGGAGGAGCTTCATGATTCTCCTTCCGTAGACGAGGCTCTCACCCTCCTTGGCTATATGGCCAAACGATCCCGCGATGAGGATACTACCGTCCTCAAGTACGCGCATATCGTTAATCTGACCATCGAGAGATCTCAGGCCGAAACCCCTGTCGAGGGTCATATCCGAATTCAATCGAGTCAGTGAATAGGGGGTCGAATTCGAGGTTCTCCTGAAGAATCCGCTAATGAGGAGCTTGCCGTCAGGCTGCATGATCATCTTGTTGAGGCCAAATCTATGGAAGCCAAAATTGTCCGATATGATTTCGTCTATCGAGCCGTCCGCGTTGAGGCGCACGAGCTCCTCATAGTCGTTGTTGGCGATGACTTCGGCGCTCACGATAATCTTTCCGTCACCGTCAACAAGAATCTCCGAGTCGCCCGAATCGACGTCGAAGATCTCGCTATCAAGGGTGAACGTCTCGTCGAGCGAGCCGTCCGCGTTGAGGCGCACGAGGGAGAGCGTCTGATTCGTATCCGTGCCGACCATGATCTTGTCGCCTGGGTACGATACCACCTCCCATATGCCCAGGCCGTCGATGACCTCGTCCATCTGGAACGTCTCGTCGAGCGAGCCGTCCGCGTTGAGGCGAGCAAGGCCGAAATCACCCCAAACCATAATCTTCTCGTCTGAATCGACGAAGAAGCCGCCGACCCCATCATTTACGATTGGCTCAGGGACCCATGACTCATCGACGGTTCCGTCGTTGTTAACCATAAGGAGCGTTTGGGTATAGCTGCCGTTGAAGCCGCCAACCGCGAGATACTTGCCATTTGAAAGAGCCTTTATCTTAACCGCGTTAGGAAAACCGGAGCCATATCCGCCCCACACATTGAAAGACTCGTCCTGGATGCCGGTCTCGTCAAACCTCCTCAGGCTGCGGCCTCCCGTCATGTCACTTACGACAATCTTGCCGTCGGACTGAAGCGCGATCGAGGTCACCTCGTTATATTTAACTATCGGCTGAAGACTCTGATCGAGGCTTCCGTCGGCGTTGAGCATGAAGACGGCGCTCGCGATATCCTCGTCGGACTCGGTTGTGTAGATGCTGAAGTCTCCTCCCACGAGCATTTTCCCGCCGACGAGGAAGACGATTGAGTCGATGGGGCCGTTTAGACCAAATCTTGACTCAGTCTCAGTCTGCTCGTCGTACGAATACGTTGGGATCAGGAAAGAGGTGTCTTTGGTTCCGTCTGAATTGAGGCGGACTGAGGTGTACGCCAGCTCGCCGTCAAACTCCGTGAAGTTTCCACTCACGATAATCTTGCCATCAGGCTGCACGGCCACGAATCTTGTGGAGGAATTAAAACCGTCGCCGAGATTTGTCGAGAACGCGGTATCAAGAGAACCGTCCGCGTTCAGGCGAACCAGCCCCCGGGGAACGGACACCTCGTCGTACGACTCAAAGTCTCCCGCGACAAGAATCTTTCCGTTAGGCTGAACCTGGATATGACTCACGTCGCCATCAAAGCCCAATCCTGTCTGGAAAGAGGTGTCGAGCGAACCATCGGCGTCAAGAAGGACGATTGGGCCAACCTGCTGTCCGTCAAACTCAGAGAAATAACCCGACACAAAGAGCCCGCCGTCCGCCGCGAGAGATATATCGAGTGCCTGGTCGTTGAAGCCGTCGCCCACGTCAAAACCCTCGTCGAGCGACCCGTCTGAGTTGAGGCGCACGATGCGACCCACGTTCTCGCCGTCAAACTGAGTAAACTCACCTACGGCAATAATGTCGCCGCTTGAGAGACGCTTGATGTCATTTACCTGGGCGTTGAAGCCGTTGCCGACGTCGAAAGAAGAATCCTCGGTGCCGTCACCGTTAAGCCTTCGGATACCGCCCATGAAATCACCTCCGACAATTGATTTATCGTCAGGCTGAATAACCAAGGCTCGCACCACACCGTCGATTCCCGTGGGCCTAAAGGTCTGATCAAGGAGGAGAGCTGAATCATTGTCAGCGACCGCGACCACGACGTTATCCGCATCAATGTCGTCATAGTCATCGTCAGAGCTCGACACTGAGGCGATAATCTGGTCGATCTCGTTGCCCTCAATCACCGAGTCGTTGATCGCGGTGACCGTGGTGTAAAACGTCGGCGCGGCTCCGTAAAGCTCCGGATCGTCCCAATCCGAAGGGTCGAAGGTAAATGTGGTGGTCGAGAACTGTATCTCGTCGTTAAGCGAAGAAAGGTTGACCGTTACAGGGGCAGACGGTTTTGTGTTGAGGCCGACGGTGATTGTGTGGTCAGTGTGCCAATCTTCAACCTCATCCCCCTCGCGCACGGAGAGGGTTCGAGGAGCGAGGACGACGCCCGGATCAAGGGAAAGGAGCACCACACCGCCCACGTCATAGGTGGCGTATCCCACTTGATACTCGTCGACGTAACCACCTCCCATAAACAGGCGACCGTCGGAAAGCAGGGCCAGAGTTCTTATCTCAGCGTTATACAATCCCCCCGCTATGCTCGTCGGCATCGTATCGTCGAGAGACCCGTCCGCGTTGAATCGAATAAGCGTGAGATACTGTTTGTCGTCGTAACTGTCGAAACCCCCGGCAACGAGCAACTTCCCATCATCCTGAACGAGGAGCGCGTAGACAGGAGCGCCCCAAAACTCACCCTCAAGCGAAAAAGTGTTATCTATGGTGCCATCAGAGTTAAGTCGTGCGACATTCGAAGACGAGGCGTTTCCGTAGCTCGAGAACTGACCTCCAATGTACATCTTGCCGTCTGAAAGAAGGGCAATGTCGTTAACGCCGTAAGACGCGTACTGTCGATCGTCCACAGTCGCAAAGGATTCGTCAGTCGAACCATCTGCGTTAAGCCTCATGAGCCTGTACGACTCGTCATCGAGAGTCGAGTCCTCCTCGCACTCAGGCTCATCCTCATAGTCGCAGGTGTAGTCGTACTCGCCGTCGGCACCCTTATAGAAAAAGCTTCCCGCGACCACAATTTTGCCGTCTGGCTGCATGACCATCCTCTCCGCGGTGACGTACAGATACTCAAACTTAGGGTCTATCGAGAAACTGTTGTCTATGCTTCCATCGCTATTAAGCCGAAGAATGCCCCTTACGTCCTCGCCCCGGTACGTTCCCCCGTTTGAGGCAAAAGCGGCGAGATAGTCACCATCCTCAAGCGCAATAACATCCCAGATTCCACCCGTGTTGGATCCCCCCGTCGACGGGTCGAAAGTCTCATCGAGCGTCCCGTCAGCATTGAGCCGAAGGATTCCCTCTGCGTCCTGGCCGTTGAACGACTCGAAGCTTCCGTATACGAGCATCTTGCCATCGTCAAGAATGTGAACGCCCCTCACGGACCCGCCGTCAAAACCTTCACCCCCGAGATCAAATGTCGAATCGAGGGTGAGATCGGCATTAAGCCTTACAAGCCCACCCTGTACGGCGGATCCATTGTACTGATTGAAGCTTCCGCCCACGAGTACCTTTCCGTCCTCAAGCACCTTTACGAGATAAATCTCCGCATCATAGCCGCTGTAGGTAAACCCGCCGTCCGTCCCGAAGCTCGGATCAATAATCGCCGCGCGAACCGAGGTTGTAAAAGCGAGAGACAGCGCGAGCGCGAGGGCTACCTTACAGAGGACGGAAAATCGTTTCATGGAAAATGACAAATCTTTCTAAAGAAATAATGAAGATATTATACCCGACAAAGTCACGTAATAGCACAAGCGCCATTGGCGCCAAACGGGGAAAACCTAGAACATCTCCTTCTTGATACCCAGGCGGTACCCGATAATGCATGCAACTGGATGAAAAACATAGGTGAGGGCGAGTGCGAGAAAAGCGACGGGCACGCTCACGAGATCAAAGGCGAGGAACACGGCACACGTAGCGAGCATGTAATCCGCATGGTCTACCCCCACAAGGAACCCGCCTCGCGGAATGCCGATGCGCCTCTTGATAAAGCTACCCAGAACCCCTCCCACGAGAACAGTAAGGGCCTTGAGATACAAGATGCCCATCGAGTCAGGGACAAAAGGGTACAAAAGCAAAGGCAGCAAAAGCACGACAGGCAAGCTTAGGAGCCCCTGAGAATCCCCGAGAACCCTCCTCCCGTCACAAAGGACTGTTCCGAAATCCAAAGGGACGTTGAGGCGCTCAAACACGGGAAAGGACTTTCTCAGGGGACGGAGGAAGTTGAAGGACATGTTGACGACCCAACAGGGGACGGCAAACGTCACGGCCGCAAGGAACACGCCTTGAAGCGAGAGACCCATGACTACGCAAGCTTATTGAAGACACGGAGCTTCTCCTCGACGACGCGCTGCATGGCAGAAACCGTCGGCCTGAGAAGCTTATACGGAGCAACCTCGTCGGGGGTCGCGGTGACGGACGCCTTGAGCGCATCGCGGAACGCCACGCGAAGCTCGGTATTCACGTGAATGATGGCGACGCCCGCGTCGATAGCGGCGCGGAAATCGTCGGCAGAATTGCCGGACCCTCCGTGAAGGACGAGCGGAAGGCCAGTCGCCTCAGAAATCTCCCTGATGCGAGCGATATTAAGAGCCGGGTCAACGCCACCCTTGAGCATGCCATGGATGTTGCCGACCGCCGGCGCAAGCATGTCTACGCCCGTCGCCTCGGCAAAGCGCTTCGCCTCGTCAGGCTTGGTGAGGAACTCCTCGGAAATCTTCACGCCCTCGGGAATACCGTCAAGAACCTTTGACGACTTGCCGATGAAGCCGATTTCGGCCTCGACCATGATGTCACGGCCCTCGGCCCTGGCGCTGGAACGAACGTAGTCGACGCACTTTTTCGTGGCCGCCACGTTGTCGTCGAAATTCTGCTCGGTGCCGTCATAGATGCACGCGTCGTAGCCCGCGTCGACAACCTCCTTCACGCGATCAAATGAATAGGTGTGATCTGCGTTGATGAAAACAGGTTGGCCCGTCTCGGCGCGATAGCTTTCGACGAGCGCCTTCGCCTGAGCGACCCCAACGAAGTCTCGCTCGCCCTCTGACACGCCGATAATGACCGGAATCTCTCGCCCTGACTCCTTGGACACGACCTCGGCAGCCTTCACCACCGCCCAGAAACCCTCGATGTTTGAGATATTGAAGTGGCCGATGGCGACCTTGCGAGCGAGGGCATCGTTTACGAGCGATCGCAGCGAAGGACCCTTTGAGGCTGACATCGCCGCGGACTTCCCTCCCTTGAAAAATTTGAACATGCGTAAAGTGTAACACAATAAAAAAGGCCCCAAGGAATTGCTTCCAAGGGGCCAATTGGCCCAAACGTTAGCCACAAGGTGACGGCATGCTTCCGACAAGCCGCTCTTCCATGTCGTGGAGAGCGTTGCGGACCAGCTTTGACACCTGCTCGGGATTTCTGATGGGCTCGCAGAAATCTCGTTGAAACGAACAGACGTAACCATCGTATTCGAACGACCACTGGACATCGGGCTCGCAATCGCTGCCGAAGACATCGGCGAGCGCCTGAGCGATGGCGCCCGTGGTGTCTCGAATTTC
Organism: uncultured bacterium; assembly: GCA_966243015.1. Lineage (GTDB taxonomy): Bacteria > Patescibacteriota > Minisyncoccia > Phycocordibacterales > UBA6065 > UBA6065. The sequence goes on from CBIMES010000001.1 coordinate 431,869, forward strand.
TCGGAGAATCGCGGCGAAATAAACCACGGTTCCCTCGATCTTTACGATACCCAGCTTTCCCGACTCGCCAACACCTTGAACGTGCTGGAGGTTTTCGAACTTAACGTCGCGGACTTTCATACATCAATGAACGAACCAGACACAGTGAATCGCATGTTTTGAGAGCCCAATTCGTTGGCTCAAGAGCGCGTGCCGTCATAGGGCGACTCCGTACTCTACCTTTCATAATTATACACCCAAAAATAGGTATTTGTCAATATGCAAAAACCCCTGTTTTCAAAGGCTTTTCAGGGACAAACTTGGTACAATATCCGCATGTTTTCAAAACCAACAGACTTCCTGGCGATCGGTGACACGGTGACCGACGCATTCATTAGACTCAAGGAAGCCCACGTCACCTGTACCATCGATAAGGACAACTGCGAGCTCTGCATGAAGTTCGGCGACAAGATCCCCTACGAGTCCGTCACCATCGTGAAGGCAGTCGGCAACAGCGCAAACGCCGCGGTGTCGGCGGCGCGACTCGGCCTCCGCTCTTCCCTCCTCACCAATCTCGGAGACGACCAGAACGGCAGGGACGCCCTCATCGAGCTCAAGAGAAATGGCGTCGACACGAAACACATCAGCCTCAGCAAAGGCATCGAGACCAACTACCACTACGTGCTCTGGTACGGCGACGAGCGAACCATTCTTGTGAAGCATCAGGACTTCCCGTATCGCCTGCCGAAGATGAAGAACCCGAAGTGGGTGTACGTCAGCTCCCTCGGCGGCACCTCCTACGAGTATCATCTCGAGATTACAAGATGGCTCGAGGCGAATCCTGACATCAAGGTCGTCTTCCAGCCCGGAACGTTCCAGATGAACCTCGGTTACGAAAAGCTCGCCGCTCTCTACAGACGCTCGGACATCTTCTTCTGCAACAAGGAAGAGGCCCAGCGTATCCTCGGCACGACCGAAGGCGACATCAAGACGCTCATGACGATGATGCGCGAGAAGGGCCCGAAACTCGTCGTCATCACCGACGGCCCGCGCGGCGCGTATACGTTCGACGGCACCGACGCCTTCTTCATGCCGCCCTACCCTGACCCAAAGGCGCCCTTCGAGCGCACCGGCGCGGGCGACGCCTTCGCATCGACCTTCACAGCTGCCATCGCCCTCGGCAAAACCGTGGCGGAGGCCCTGACCTGGGCCCCAATCAACTCGGCCTACGTCGTACAGGACATTGGCGCCCAGCGAGGACTCCTCACCCGCGAGCAACTCGAGAAATACCTTGCCACCGCCCCGGCAGACTACAAACCTCAGAAGATCTAGAATGAACGCAAAACTACGCCGGGAATTCCCGGCGGCGTTTTGCTGTCTTGCTATCTGCCTCTCTTAATATAGTTGCTTCGAGGCCTGAAGAGAAAACGGTCGAGCCACGAGAAGAACCAAAGCAAGAGACCGCCGAGAAGCCAGCCGGCAAACACCTGGGAGGGATAATGAACACCGAGATAGACGCGCGAGAGACCGACAGCCAGGATTATGAGCAAGACGCCCGAGGTCAGAACCCAGCTGCGTGGATGGCGAAGCCAGATCCACCCAAGCACCGCGACCGAAACAAGCGCGTGGCCGGAAGGCATCGCGGACGACGCCTCGAGAGCGTATTGGAATATGCCCGCGTCAATCGTGTAGGGCCGAGGCGCGTTGATGAGGGCCTTGAGCCCGTAAACCACGCCAAGCGAGCAGAGAAAGATGACGGCAGTCTCAAGAGCGACGCGCTTTTTCTGTATGAGAGCGAGGGCGAGAATGAGAACGACAACCGGAAGGTACGGGCTGCCAAAAGAACCCGACACAAGAAGCGCGACGGACTGCCACGCAGGACCAATCGCCTGGATGGCGTAGAGAAGGACCGTGTCGAAATGAGTGATCTGCTCAATCATGGCCTACATGATACTAAGAATCAGGATGCCGACAAGGATACGGTAATAACCGAACGGCACAAGATCCCTCGTCTGCACGTACTTCATGAAGACGCGAATGACCGCCCAGGCGACGAGGAAGGAGACGACGAAGCCCGTCGCAAGAACCAGCGCCTCGTGGAAGCCCATGCCTGACACGCCCTTGAGAAGCGCGTATCCCGATGCCGCCGCAATGGTCGGCACAGCAAGGAAGAACGAAAACTCAACCGCGGCCACGCGCGAGACGCCAAGGAAGAGCGCGCCGATGATGGTCGCAGCCGATCGAGACGTGCCGGGAACGAGCGCGAGACACTGGGCGATGCCAACGAGGAAGGCCGTGCGGTAGCTCATGCCCTCAACGTTCGCGGCACCCTCGCGCTTGGGCATTTTCTCGGAAACAATGAGGAGCACGCCGCCTACGATAAGGGCCACGGCAACCGTCTCGACGCTGAAGAGATGCCCCTGTATCCAGTCGCCGAAGAGCGCGCCGAGGGCGAGGGCGGGCACGACGGCGACGAGAGTCTTCTTCCAAGTGCCGAATGCGGCCGACGCGGCCTGGCAGCCGCCGAACGGCCACAGCCTCCTCCGGAACAAAATGAGCACGGCACAAATGGCCCCCAGCTGTATGACGATGTCGAAGGTCTCGGCAAAACCCGGCGCAAGAGAGAACCACTCACCCACGAGGATAAGGTGGCCCGTTGAAGACACCGGAAGGAACTCGGTCACCCCCTCAACTATTCCCAGGACAACGGCACTTAGAAAATCAAACATGGCGCAGTGGAATTACATGGTTACCTTCTGCACATTCGCCCTCTTGAGAAGCTCGGCCCGAAGTCGCTCGGCCACCTCCCTGTCTATGGACGGTATTACCCCTTCGTCGTGCTGGACGCCCTTCTTGCTGTCGTCGCCCTCGGCACTCACCTCGTCGCGACTCGCCGTGTATATGACAAGGCGACTGAGGCCCGCGATCTGCTGAGTAATCGTCCTCTCTATGTCGATGTTCTGTATCTGTCGGTACGGAATCGCGGTCTCCTGCTTGGTGAAGACTCCGCGACGGATGCGAAGGGCGTCCTCGGCAAGGAGGAATCCGGAATTCCTATACACAAGCCAGCTCGACAGGAAGCCAGCGGCCAAGGCAACGGCGGCAAAAGCGAGAAGGGCCCACGACGCGACGCGAACGAGAGGGGCGACGTCAGGCGAGACAAACGACTGCGCGCGGACAAGGGAAAGACCGAATGCCGCAAGAAGAAAGAAAACGCCCGCGCCGATCCTCTTTGACACGAGGAACCAGAAGGTCTTCTGGCCAAGCGGCTGGTAGGTTGAGCCGGAAAACGCCTCGACAGATAAGTCTGTGTACATAGATGGAATTATACTATACGAGTCAGGCTAAGCGGAACAAAGGCCGGTGCCCTAGGGCGCCGGCCTTTGGTGCCTTGTCAGGTCCGCCCGCCCTCACTGCCTAGTTGCCAATCGCGACCCTCGTCCTTGCGCCGAAGTACCCCTCTGCCGGCGAGATACCCTTGGCAGACTGGAATCGCGAGAGAGCCGACCTCGTGGCGGGACCGAAGGTTGTCGTCTCAAGGCCCGGTGAACCAGCGCCCGAAACGGACACCACAAAACCATTCTCGTTGAGATATCGCTGAAGGAGTCTAATGCACGAGCCAGTTGATCCGACCTGCATATCTGGACAAGTTCCAAGCGACTCGGGCTCAGGTGAAGGAGCTGCGGAAGCAGAAGGGATCAAATTGAGTGGGATAACGAGACCATTTACCGTCACGCTCGCAGGCGCGGAAGGCCCAAGAAGCACGCTGAGGAGGCGAGCCAACACCGACCGGTCGATAGAGACAGAGACAGTCGGAACCACGGATGGCGCGACGACGGTCGCGGTCGTGAACGATGCGACATTCGAGGCCCTGCGAGCAGAGCTACCCGAAGAAGCTCGTGGCGGTGCCGAAGACTGATTGTCCGAACCTTCAGATGACGGGCTCGAGAACGAGAATGAAACAGTCCTGGTTGAAGAACCTGTCGAACTTGCCCCTCGAACAGTGAGGGTCACATTGCCAGCGGATGGAGCAGCAATATCCGAACCACCGTTTGAACAGACCAAGTCCGAGAACGAAACACCGTCAAAGGAATAGGCGCAAGATTCAGAGTTTCCCCAAGAAATCGAAGGCGACCAGGAGTTCAGTGTAGAGGAAGCGACAGGAGATCCGATTGAAAGGGTCGGGGCGACCTCCGGCACGAATGAGCCGCCGTTTCGCGCGATAAAGAGAGTTGTTTCATTGTAATCGCTGTCCTGGAGATCTACCTGAGCACCGTCTGCAATCACCGTCCATGGGCCCTGTTCGTCAAATATAAATTCATGATCCGTATCCGAGATGATCAGACGTATCCTGGCGCCATCGATATCTCCACCCGAAAAAGAAGCACCGTCCCCCACGAACGTTGCGTCTCCCGTTATCGTGCCGTAGCTAGATGAATTATCATAGAATTCAGCAGACCCCTCTATGATTCCATCGTTTGAAGAATTATCCCTAAAGACGGCATCCCCGAAAATCGTCCCTTGATTCTGGGCGTACTCTCTGAATACGGCACCGTCAGCAACCGTCAAATCAATCGAGTTGTAACCATTGATGAATTCAGCCGACTTAACCGATGCGGGATCACCCGAATTTCCATACACAGTGCTCTGTACGATGAGGACATGATCATTTATACCAGGAATTGATGTCTCGTTAACACTCAGAGTTAAATCAGTCCACCAATTGTCCTGATTATTCCAATCACCGTCACCGGTGTCGTAGTCGTTGAAATAGAAGCCGTCATCAGGGTACCCGTGATACGTGATGGTACCGTATACGCTACCATCCAAAGGAAGTTCAACGGGGTAATATACATCCACATTACCCTCAACGACACCTTCGTGATAGGCCTCGACGCCTCTAAACTCGGCATTTCCCACAACCGTGCCGTCATTGCCGGAATCATTGAATATGGCATTACCCCCTATGATTCCATGGGCTTGACTTTCTGAAAGAAACTCGGCATCGCCCGTAATAGTGCCAAGCATATACGAATCCTCTTCAAACAAGGCGTCTCCCGTTATAGTCGCCCCATCTAGATAAGCCCCGTTCTGGAATGTTGCGAGACCAGTCACCGTAACATCGACATAAAGAGTGCTGTCGATTACAAAGAGATTGGCAACGGCGGTCGTTGATCCCCCCGAATCACTATCAACCGAGTCCAAGAGAACGACATCGTCAGATGAATTCGGGATTCTTCCCGCGTTTTCCGAAAGGTCGGGGCCCGTCCACCACAAGTCGGGCTCGTTCCAGTCATAATCATCTTCCCACGATTCAGGCACGTAGTAATAAAGACCGTCTGGGTAGCCATGGAAAGTTGAAGTGCCCCCTACCGTGGCGCGAAACGGAAGCTCAACCGGAGTATACACGTCAAGATTACCCTCAATAACAACCCCATCCGGCGAATCATCAACCCAGCTGTCGCCCCTTGCGGAAACGTTGCCTCGAATAAGGGTCCCGTACCCGAGAGCCGAGTCGATAAATTCCGCGTCACCCTTCACTTCACCGTAATTGTAAGCATCATTGATGAAACGCGCGTCCGTCGGAACCACAGCACCCTCATCATTTGCGTGACCATCGAATATAAAGAGCGTGATCTCTTGATCATCAGGACCGTACAAGGTTCCGCCGATGGATGGCTGGTAGGTGTTGTTATTGATGGTGAGCGTCGAGGTGCTGAAGGGGCCGTAATAAAGCGTCTCGACATAGGCATTGCCCGTAACCTCTATGTCACCCATGCTGATTCCCGTTCCAAAAGAGGCGTTTCCAATGACGCGATCTACCTGCAAGCCCGCATACTCCGAGTCTTCCTGCTGAGTGTTAACGAAAGACACACCCCTTTCAAGGGCCTCGCCGGTAAGACCCGTCGAGTCGATAGAATCGACGGGATAGTACACCGAAAAATCAATAAGGGACGCGTCTAATACTGGCGCGACAGGGCCCAGAAGACGCGCGTCCATCTCGTTATGCGTTCCCGGTACCTCACCAGCGGGAACCGTGTGCGATTCGTCTGAATACCAATTATCGACATTGAACCAATCGGTGTCGCCCGCAGAGTACCAGTAGTAGTAACCATCGGTGACAGTGAAAAGCTCGGAGGCAACCGTGGCCTCATTGCCGTTCTCATCCGTGCCCCGAACCGTGAGAGTGTGCTGGCCGATAGAGGGAGCCGGAATATCATACCCCGCCGCCTCACAGTCAACGGCCTGGTAGCTTTCCTCATCAAACGCATACTCGCAAACCGCCGAGTCTCCCCACGACACACCAATGTCCCATGCGCTTGATTTGATCGAGGAGCCCGGGCTCATAAAATCACCTAACTGCAGATCCGGAGGAGTGACATCGTTGTAGGTAAAGGAGACCGAGGTCGAGGTTGCCTCTCCGTTCTCATCGAGAAATATCGACAGGGTGTAATCACCGTTTGTCAGGACCTCATCCGAAAGCTCGTCGCCAGTGCTGCCGCAACTCACCACCTGTCGAGGCAACTCATTTAACTGATACTCACAGACGGAACCGTCATCGGGACCGCCGAAGGAAATCAAAGGGTTCCACTCTCCCTCGCCGATAACGGACAAATTTGTCGGGCTCGAAATAGAAATGGTCGGTACGCCCCAATTAAACCCTATAATAGCGCCTGAACGTATGGCATAGAAGGTTTTGCCGTCCGAAGAAAAGGGAGAAACACCTCCCCATTGCTGAAACGGACTCTTTTGGCCCCAGGTCTGACCGCCGTCGAATGAGGCATACGGCGAACCTAACCCGCCGAACGAAACCATTCTCTCGCCATCGGCTGAGACTGACACATATAAACTCGAGGCGCCGGTATCCGAGGTTGACGACCAGCTTGAGCCGGAGTCACGGGAGTACCGCAGGTAGTCGTTGCTTGATCCGACGACGACTGTCGAACCATCAGCGGAAACGGAGGCCCCACGCCAAAGACCGAGGCCAACCTCTGAGACGGCGTCCCAGGAGGCTCCCGAGTCAGTCGAGAGATACGCTGACCCAGAATCCTTCGTGGCAGCAATCACACTGCCGTCATCGGACACGGCGACATCGAACCAGTTGCCTGAGCCCGAAGCGCTCGAGGTCGCCCAGGTCGAACCGGAATCAGAGGATATAAATATATATTCGTCACTTGCGAGAGCCACGGAAGACCCGTCGCCCGATACCGCCACGGACCTCCACGGGACGCCCGTGGGAAGACCCGTGGAAATTGTGTTCCAGGAGTTTCCGAGGTCCTCGGAAGAGTATGGCCCTCCGTTCAGACCAACCGCGACCACAAGAGATTCGTCGCGAGACATGGCGATATCACTCCATTGGGTTGAGGGAGCATCTTTTCTCTGAATAAACGCGCTCCCCCCAATCTTTTCATAGAACCAGACGTAGTCATTGCTTGACTGATTGACGGCGACGACATTGTTTCCATCTCCGGAAGACGAGAGGGCCGTCCACGAACCGTTGAGGCCCGTGATGAAATTTTGGAAGGCGGCGAAAGCGTGGCCTGCCGATGACAGAAAAGCCATCCCCATCAAGATGACAGCGACGACGCGAAAAAATCTTTTTTTCAAGGTGAACATAATGCAGAAATTATAACACCACCCTTCACAAAAAAACACCGAGGGCCATTTACCCATAAAACCTGGCGCGCCCTTAAACCACGGAGGATGAGAGATTCTGTCACGGGTAATTTTCTGCCGAAAATTCCCGCGGCCCCGCCTCGTGCCGTCGCGTTCCTGCCTTCCCATAACTCATCCCCACGCAAAAGAAAAAACCGGTCAGACGGCCATGGGACGTCCTCTCGGTCTTTTGCGGAGGATGAGAGATTCGGTCCTTACAGGACCAGTACCCACGGTTGGATTTTACCTTCGCCGGGTACGGCTCGATAAAATCTCAACCGAGCTTCGAATCTCTCACGCAGACGCAACGCGTCTGCTATCCTCCGCTTAATAAAATCGCCGCCATACGGCGGGATTTTAAAGGCGGAGGATGAGAGATTCGAACTCTCGGTGCCATTTCTGACACACAGTCTTTCCAGGACTGCGCACTAGACCACTATGCGAATCCTCCGTGTCCTATGAGAATAGCCGAAAATCAGAGATAAGCAAAGGGCGGTACGTGGCACGCCAGGCACAGGCGCATTACCATCGGCCGCTTGATCCGCCGCCTCCCGAGCTCCCGCCCCCGAATCCGCCAAAGCCCCCGCCCCTGCCCGATCCGCCACGACCGCCCATACCGCCCAAGAGAAGGCCCGCGAGGAAATCACCGCCCGTCCCCTTGCCCGTTCCGCCGCGTCCGCCGCCAAGCCTCGCGGCAACAAGAAAGATGAGAATCATGACAATCCAGAAGAGCATGAACTCGCGTTTGTTTTTGCCCGCCTCGATCTCGTCGGCAGCCTGCTGATCGGTGACGTACTGTGCAAAGTCAGGATCTCCCTCGACGAGGGCAATAAGGGCGTCAACGCCCGCGTTTATGCCGTCATAGTACTTTCCCTCCGCGAATCGCGGCACGACAAGGGTCCGCATGACGACCGAGGAGGCCGCGTCGGTCACGACAGGCTCCATGCCGTAGCCAACCTCGATGCGAGCCTCGCGATCATTAGGCGCCACGAGGAAGAGGAGGCCGTTGTCCTTGAGCTCCTTGCCGATTCCCCACTCCTCAAAGAGCTTGACCGCATAGTTTTCGATCGTGTCGCCGCCAAGGGACGGCACGGTTACTACCGCGAGCTCGACCCCTGCCGGCCTCTCGAAATTGCCAATCTTGTTCTCGAGGTATGCCCTTTCCTCGGACGAGAGGATGCTGGCGAAGTCGTTCACGAATCCCGAGGGCCTACCTGGGCTCTCATACGCCAAAAGGGGCTGCGCGAGGCACAGACCCGTGATGATGGCGAGGAGAATCCTCTTCATGCGGCCTTCTAGAAATTAACCGTCGGGGCAGTCTCGGATCCCGCAGCAGCCTGGAAGTAGGCCTTGGTGTCATATCCGAAGGCTCCGGCTATAACCGAGCTTGGGAAACGCTTTGCGACGAGATTGTACGCGCGGACGGAGTCATTGTATCGGCCGCGCTCGACCGAGATGCGATTCTCGGTTCCCTCGATCTGGGCCATGAGGGTCTGAACGCTGTTAATCGACTTGAGCTCTGGATAGTTCTCCATGACGACGAGGAGTCGCGCGAACGCGGACTCTACCTCGGTCGCGGCCTGAGCCTTCTCGTCGACGCTCGACGCGCCGGCGTATCGGGTGCGGGCGTCAGCGAGAGCGCCGAAGACCGCCTCCTCCTGCTTCATGGCCCCTTTTACCGAGTTCACAAGGTTCGGGATAAGGTCAACTCGCCTCTGGTACTGGGTCTCCACCTGGGCCCACTGAGTATCAACGGACTCAGAGACCGACACGAGCTTGTTATAGGTGACAAAACCGTAGCCAAGCACGAGAACCGCGACAACAACAAGGGCAATGATGATTTTCTTCATATATATAAGTATGTACTAAATCGATCGAAACACAAAGAGAGACAAGAGGGCGAAGACCACGGCCGCATAGAGCACGTAGGTGGCGGCAGTGAGAAGGGCTGGAACGCCGAAAAGCATCGAGAACAGAAGAAGGATAATACCAACGCACTGAAGAATCATCTTGCTCTTGCCCATGGTCTTGGCCGGTACAATCCTGCCCTTGTAGCGGAAATACGCCGATGAGACGAGGAAGATCTCGATAATGACGATGGCGAGGGCGAGATAAACGCTGATATGCTTCGATATGACAATGGTCGCCACGCTGCCGATAAGAAGCTTGTCCGCGATAGGGTCATACAAAGTTCCCCAGGTGGTTACCTTCCTTTTGGTGCGTGCCAGCGCGCCGTCCAAGGCGTCGGAGAAGGCCGAGAACAGGAACAGGATGGTCCCCGCGAGATAGAAGTTGAGGGCGAACAGGAGGGCGACGAAAGGTATCGAGATCAGCCTGAATTTGGTGATCTGGTTCGGGGTTGTGCCGGCAGGGAGAATCGGGAGGAAGGTCTTTGCCAGGAAACGGTCGATGGGTGTGACCCTCGTGAGGTACGTCACCTTGGTTTCCGGCACGTCCAGATAGCGGTCGAGGAAGGTAAGTATGGGGTTCTGGTGCTGTTCCATCAGAGCCTCACTATACCATGAAGGATTTGCGGCCGCATGCCTTTTGTGCTAGGATGTAGCGCATGAGTACGATTTCTAGCATACTGCCGTACGTACAGATCGCCATCTCGGCCCTCCTTATCGTCGTCATCCTGCTCCAGCAGTCTGGCGCGATGAACGGAGGCGCCCTCGGAGGCGCTGACAACGCTGGCTCGGTATTCCACACCCGACGAGGCTTCGAGAAGCTTCTCTTCATCTCCACCATTGTTCTCGGAGTGCTTTTCGCCCTCTCGGCCTTTGCTGCGCTCGTACTCTAGTCTCCCCTTACCCCTTTAACCCAACCTGCTCGGCAGGATCTCATGGAACAAGGTTCTCCCTCTCAGAGCGCGCTTACGCGCGAGCGCTCTATTAAGGCGCTTGACGGTATAGAGTCTCTCTACAGATCATTCACCATAACCGAGAAAGTCATCTTCCTCGTAGCCGGAGGCATTTTCGCCCTCGGCACCCTTTCGCTTCTTTATAAGATAAACGAGCAGTTCGTCGTCGAGATTCCGACCCGCGGAGGTTCCCTCACCGAGGGCATCATCGGCACGCCCCGCTTCATCAATCCGCTCCTCGCGACCTCTGACGCCGACAAGGACCTTTCGACGCTTGTCTACTCGGGACTTCTCAAGCGAGAGGCCTCGGGCGAGCTCGTGCCAGACCTCGCCGAGAGGTACGAGGTGTCCGAGGACGGCCTCGTCTACTCGTTCGTCATCAGAAACGACGCAAAGTTCCACGACGGAACGCCCGTGACCGCCGACGACGTCGAGTTCACCGTGCTCAAGGCTCAGGACGACACGCTCAAGAGCCCGCGTCAGATCAACTGGGACGGCGTCACCGTAAACAAGACCGGGACGCACGAGGTCTCGTTCACCCTCAAGAAGCCGTATGCCCCATTCTCCGCAAACCTTACCCTCGGCATCCTGCCAAAGCACGTCTGGCAGAACTTTCAGAGTGACCAGTTCCCGTTCAGCTCCTACAACATCGAGCCTGTCGGTTCGGGTCCCTATAAAATCGCCTCGGTGCGACGCTCGAGCCAGGGTATCCCCGTCTCAATCAAGCTTAAGGCAAACAAGTCGTACGCGCTCGGAGAGCCGCACATAAGCGAGCTCACCTTCGCGTTCTACGGAAACGACAAGGCCCTCCAGGAGGCAATCGCCGGCGGAGAGGTCGAGAGCGGCTCGAACCTGAGCCCGTCGTCCGCACAGGCCCTCGCGGACGAGAGCCACATCATCGAGGCCCCTCTCACCCGAGTCTTCGGCGTCTTCTTCAACCAGAACAACAAGGAGATCCTCGCGCACAAGGCGCTTCGACAGGCCCTCGACCTCTCGGTCGACAAGCAGGACATCATCGACAACGTACTCATGGGATACGGAAGCATCGCCACCGAGCCCCTCCCCCCTTCATTTGACGCGGCGCCGGCCGCCGAGGCCCCGTCAGAGGACGCGACCTCGACCCGACTGGCCAAGATCGAAAAGGCCCAGGGACTCCTCGGCAAGGACGGTTGGGTGAAAAACGACGAGGGACTCCTCGAGTCAAAGCCAAAGTCAGGAGCTTCAACCACCCTCTCGTTCTCGCTCTCGACGGCAAACATCCCCGAGCTCGTCGACGCGGCGCGGCACATCGAGGGAAACTGGAAGGAGCTGGGTATCTCGACCGACATCAAGGTCTTCGAGCCGAGCGACCTCAATCAGACCGTCATCCGACCCCGCAAGTACGAGGCCCTGCTCTTCGGCATGGTTACCGGCGCGAATCCAGACCTGTACGCCTTCTGGCACTCATCGCAGCGCAACGACCCGGGCCTGAACATCGCCCTTTACACGAACGCCCGCGCGGACAAGATCCTCGAGACCATGCGCCAGGCAAACCCCGCAGACGTCCCCGCCCAGTACCAGGAGTTTGCCGCGGAGATAGCCGCCGACAGTCCCGCAGTCTTCCTCTGGAGCCCGAACTTCATCTACGCGATCCCCGAGAAAGTCCACGGAGTAGAGCTTCAGCAGATCACCAGCCCAAGCGACCGCTTCGTAAACATAGAAGACTGGTACATCAACACGGACCGGGTATGGCGCATTTTCACCACCAATACAAACAAGGAATAATCAATTAATCATCACTTTATTACCACCACTTACATGAACCCACAGGACAATCAGCTCGACGCAAGCCTCGAAAGAATCCTCCCGAAGGACACCGCACCGGCCGCCGACAGGCGACAGGACGGAGGACGCGAGGGTGACGGCAAGAACCGACGAGGCCGCGGAAGCCGAGGCGGAAAGAACAGGCGCGGCAACAGACGCGGTCGCGGAGGACGCGGCTTCGGCGGCGCCCCACGAGCAGGATCAGCCTTCGGAGGCGTCGAGCCGATTGCCAAGCGCGAGCCCCAGGCCCCTATCCCGCCCCTCGGCGACAGCATCCGCGTCATCCCTCTCGGAGGAGTAGAGGAGATCGGCCGAAACATGACCGCGGTCGAGATCGGCAACGACATCATCGTCATCGACGCGGGCTTCGCCTTCAAGGACGAGAACACCCCGGGCATCGACTATATCCTCCCGAACACTAAGTACCTCGAGGAGCGCAAGGACAAGATCCGCGGCATCATCATCACCCACGGACACCTCGACCATATCGGAGGAATCCCATACGTCATGGACCGCATCGGCAACCCGACCATGTACACCCGTAACCTCACGGCGATCATGGTCAAGAAGCGCCAGAGCGAGTTCCCTCACCTCCCGCCGCTCGACATCAAGACCGTCGAGAAGAACGACCGCATCAAGATGGGCAACACCTACGTGCGATTCTTCGCCGTCACCCACACGATTCCAGACTCGATGGGAATCATCATCGAGACCCCGTACGGCGCCATCGTCACCCCGGGTGACTACAAGCTCTCTCATGTGGGCGGCGTTCCCGTAGAGTCCGAGGAGGAAAGCTACTCTGTCTTCGACAAGGAGAAGGTTCTCCTCATGTTCGCCGACTCGACGAACATCGAGAACCCTGGCTTCTCCACCCCTGAGAAGCTCGTTCACGAGAATCTCGACGAGATCATCAGGAGCATTAAGGGCCGACTCATCATCGGAACCTTCGCCTCACAGCTCGAGCGCGTCTGCGCCATCATCAAGAGCGCCGAGAAGTACGGCAAGAAGGTCATCCTCGAGGGCCGCTCGATGAAGAACAACGTGGAAATCGCACAGATGGCGGGAATCCTCGAGGTCAAGAAAGGCACCCTTGCGAGCTCGACCGAGATCGACTCACTCCCGCCGGACCGCATCGTCATTCTCGCCACCGGAGCCCAGGGAGAGGACTTCGCCGCCCTCATGCGCATGGCGACCAAGGCCCACAAGAATATCCATATCAACAAGCGAGACACCGTCCTCCTCTCGTCGTCGGTTATCCCGGGCAACGAGCGAACGGTCCAGAAGCTCAAGGACAACATCGCCCGACACGGAGCGAAGATCATCCACTACCGAACCTCGGACGTGTACATCCACTCGACTGGACACGGCAACCGAGGCGAGCTCGAGTGGCTCCACAAGAAGATCAAGCCGAAGTTCTTCATCCCTGTCCACGGCACGCACTACATGCTCCGCCTGCACTCTGACCTTGCGATCTCGCTCGGCATGCCCGAGGATCATGTCATCGTTCCCGACAACTGCGACATCATCGAGATCCAGGACAAGGGCGAGAAACTCGTGAAGCTCAAGGAGAAGGCCCCTAACGGCCTCATGATGGTGGACGGATTCTCCGTCGGCGACATCCAGGAAGTGGTCATCCGAGACCGCCAGATGCTTGCCCAGGATGGCATGTTCATCGTCTTCGGCATCCTCGACGCCCAGACCGGACGCCTCAGGAAGTCTCCCGATATCATCTCCCGAGGATTCGTGTACCTTCGAGAGTCGCAGGACCTCCTCCGAGACACCCGACACATCATCAAGAAGACCATCGAGGACTCGACTGACGGCATGAACCCAATCAATATCGACTTCGTGAAGGGCAACCTCACCGACGCGGTGTCCCGACACCTCTTCCAGGAGACGGCGAAGCGACCCGTGGTCATCCCGGTGCTTCTCACCATCTAAGCCACACCGCCCTGTGTGGCCCCGAAAAAAGGCTCAGTGCACTGAGCCTTTTTTCTTTGTGCTAAAATATACCCACTATGCCAGAAGAAAAAATCCTGTCCTCGAAGCGCGCGATGATGTACTTCATCGGCTTCATCTTCAACCTCAGCTACGCAATCCCGACCTACATCAACTCGACCTTCCTCAGCAAAATCCTCACGGACGGCGGCGTACCGGGCGGCGAGGCCCTTGTGGGTATCATCTATGCGGCGGGATCAATAGGCGCCATCGCCAGCTTCATCGAGATGCCGCGCATCCTCAAGCGCTTCGGCAACCTCAAGACCACCCTTGGCCTCCTCGCCATCAACCTCGTGTCGCTCATAGGTATGATTATGGGCGGCGGGCCGCTCGCCGTGGTCTTCTCGTTCATCCTCAACTTTGTGGCCATAGCGTTGACCAACTACACCATCGACATGTTCCTGGAGAGCTTCTCCTCGAACGCGTCGACGGGCAAGATCCGCGGCACCTTCCTCACCTCAGTGAACGCGGCCTGGCTCATCTCCCCGGTCATCGCGCCGCTCATCCTCGGCCAGGACCAGTACGTGAATGTCTACATCGTAAGCGCCCTGCTCCTCGTACCAACCCTCGGCGTCGTCTACGCAACCCTCAAGAAGTTCCAGGACCCCACCTATAACCGCATCCCATTCTGGCAAAGCATCGGAGAGATCTGGACCAACAGGAACATGCGAGGGGTGCTCATCTCCCAGCTCTTCCTCCAGTTCTTCTACGCCTGGATGGTCATCTACATGCCGATATACCTTCACGAGACCGTCGGCTTCGAGTGGACCACCATCGGCATCATCTTCAGCATCATGCTCCTGCCGTTCGTCCTCATCGAGGCCCCGCTCGGGCGCCTCGCGGACTCAAAGTACGGCGAGAAGGAGATGCTCTCGATTGGCTTCGTCATCATGGCCGTCTGCGTATTCCTCATCCCATTCGTAACCGACCATAATGCCGTCGTCTGGGCAACCATCCTCTTCACGAGCCGCATCGGCGCGGCCATGGTAGAAATCATGGCGGACACCTACTTCTTCAAGCAGGTGAACGCAGCCAACGCCCACCTCATCAGCTTCGCCCGCATCATGCGACCGCTGGCCTACATCATCAGCCCCATCGCGGCAACCGTCCTCTTCATCGCCTTCGACATCAAGGCACTCTTCATATTCCTCGGCTTCCTGCTCGTATACGCCCTGAGATTCAGCATGTCGCTCGTCGACACGAAGTAGCGAAAAGCCGGCTGCGAGCCGGCTTTTCGCTACCTAAAGAGACACGCTTCCCGATATGGCGTCCTTTGCCTCGATCATCTTCTCGAGGTAACGACGGAGATTTGCCTTGTCCGCGTCGGTAAGCGTCTCGGATGCGTAGAACTTCGAGAAGGTCTTGAGGAACAAGCTCACGACGTCGTTGAAGTACCTCACCTGTATGGGCCTCTCCTGCTGGATGAGATTGATGTCTCGGAGCACGCGCACGTGCCGGGTTATGACGTAGGTTTGAATACTCATGGCGATGTGTGATTATTCGTAAATGACGGGCACGCTCGTGTACTTGCCCTTGCCGACGATGACGTGGTCGATGAGGGCGACACCCATGATTTTTCCCGCACTCACGAGCTGCTTGGTGATCTCGATGTCGGCCGCACTCGCCATGACCATTCCCGAAGGATGGTTATGGACCAGAATGACCGCGGCGGCGCCGTATTCGAGGGCAGGCTTGAAGACCTCGCGCGGATGGATGATGTTCGCATCGAGGGTACCCATGGACAATACCTCGTCGTGCACCACGCGATGATGGCCGTTCACGTATATGCCCCGCAGGTACTCCTTGGGTAGGTCATGCATGTCGCGCACATAGGCCGACACGTCCTTGGCGTTCCTGATGCTTATGTTCCTTCCTCCCGACTTCTTGAAGAACCTGCGGCCAAGCTCGCTTGAGGCAACGACCTGGCAAGCCTTGCCGATCGGTATGCCGATCTCCTCGGACAGCTTCTTGGCGTCGTCAAAGGAAGCAAAGCTTTTCTCCCCGTACTCCCTGATGATGCGGGAGGCCATGGTCATGACGTCCTCCTTGACGGTGCCCGTGTTGAGGATGACGGCGACGAGTTCGATGATCGAGAGGACGGAGGGACCGTGCTGTATGAGCTTCTCGCGCGGCTTCTCGGCCTCGGGAAGGTCGCGAAGCTTATACACGTACTGACGCTCGCCGTCGAGCGTCATAAGCCGATCTGAATTCTGTATGGAATAGATGCCGCTCATAGATATGATTCTATGAGTCTAGCAAAGGGTCAATCGAACCAATATAAAATAAAAATAAAGAAACCCATCAGACCACGGATGAACGCCTCGCCTACGCGAGCTTCACGCACTCGAGGCACATGAACATAGGTATCTCCTTGCGGGACTTGTCCTCGGCCTGCTTGCGCGGGCCCTTCTCGCTCTCCTTGTGCGACATCCACTCCTCGATGCGGAGGATGGCGAAGCCCGCGTTGGCGAGCATCTTGGAATAGTTCTGAAGCGGCCTATGGAAGGACACCGTAAGCTCCTTGAGCCCCGCGTCCTTGGTGCCGGGATTCATGTCGACGGTCTTGCGGGACTCTGACATGTACTCATCAACCCTGCGGTACTGCGTGCCGGTGGCACCGTCCCAGCCCCACGAGGTCTTGTCGGGAATGCGGAAGGCGGGATGGTTGAGGACGATGACGTAGCGACCCTTCGACCCCAGGACGCGCGACGCCTCCTTGAAGGTCTTCGCCGCGTGCTCGATATTCTGGATAGCAAGCACAGTCATGGCGCCATCGAACATGCCGTCCCGAAGCACGGAAAGGCTGTCGGCCGAGGAGACGTAATATTCCTCGTTGTGGCCAGCGTGCTTCTTGGCTATCTCAATGAGCTCCGGCGCAATGTCCACGCCGATTATCGACGCGCCCTTGGCGGCAAGCGCGCGGGAAAAGACGCCCTGCCCGCAGGCGAGATCAAGGATGAGCTTCCCCTTCTGGGGATTCATGATGCGGATGATGTTCGGCAGAATAACCTTGTTCTGGTACGAGTCGTCGTCGTTCACGACGCCGTCATACCAGTCGGCAACCCCACCCCAGGACGTCTTCATGGCGTTGTCTATGCGCTCTTCTTCTTTGCAGAAGGCTTCTTGGCGGTCTTCTTCTTTCCGGCAGTCCTCTTGATGCCATCCCAATGCCTCTTCATGTCGGCAATGAAGGCCGCGAGCTCGACGGCGTCGATGGTCTTAATGGCGTTGTACTTCTTGGCGACGGCGTCGACGGCGGTCGAATAGGCAGACTCAGTGATGTCCTGAACTCCCTCGAGCTTCTCGAGGACCTCGCCCTTCGCCTTGAGCATCCAGCCCTTTACCTGGGCGCGGTTCTTGGGGGCATTCTTGCTGCCGTAGAGGTAATACGCTCCGACCGCGGCCGCGGTGAGACCGGCGATGCCCGCTGCGATAGTCCCGGCGTGTGATGATGATTTCTTTGGCATGGTGATTGTGGTGTTTAGTTGGTAACCTCGGTCTTCTCCGCCTTCGGCTTCCTCGTCGCCTTCTTTTCAGTATCCCTCACGAAGAAGGTCCTGACCAGATGGGTGACGTGCCTCCACTTCACGCCCTCGTCGCGAAGCGCCGCGCGAAGCCTCTTCGAATCGGCGACGATCTCGCCGCTCTCCGCCTTGATAGTGTCAGATATGTCGCGGGCGTTTCTCAGTATCTTGATGACGTAGAAGAGGGCGATTCCAGCGGCAATCGTCAGCACGACGAGCGATACCGTCGAGATAAAGAAGAAGATGTCTGCGTGGATGAGGGATTCGTTTGGCATGATTGTGCGTTTAATCCTCTAATGAAAACTTGACGGGGACCTCAATGTTAGCGTCGTTCTCGGGAAGGCCGCTCGGATTGTCCTTGCTAAAACGCACGACGCCCTCGGTGTTTCCCTTCGGGTCAAACTTCACGGTGGCGACGAACGGAACGAACTCCGTCGTCATCCAGTCACCCTCGGCCTGGGCAACGCCCTGTCCGAGTAAGGTACCGTCAGGGGCAAGGATCGAGACCGGGAATGACGCCTCGAAGTACCAGCCGCCGCGGGCCTCCCCCGTAAGGGTCACTGTCGTCGAGGCAATCGCGGTCGTGCTGTCGATGTCGACCCTGATCATGTCGCTCGTAATCGGCGTCTCAATGTGCTCGACGTAGGTGATGCCCGTTTTCTGATCGGCACACTGGCGAGGATACGACTCCATGACTGGGTTGTTCGCCGCGACGCACGTGACGAAGTCCTCGACCTTTGGCCTGCGGCCTATGTCGAGAACGAGGAATCCGTAGAGGACGACCGCGACGGCAACTACAACGGCGATGATTTTGAAATAGTTCTTCATGTGATGTGATTATCGAATCGTGAAGGCAGCTCTGACCGTCACCATGACCTGCTTGTCGATGCGGGACGTGTCATAGGCCCCGTAGTCAGAGACTTCGACTGAATTCGCCGGCAGAACCTGAACGACGCCCTGGGCGGCTGACTTGAGCGTGCCTATTGACCGACCGCTTGACTCGGCTATGATCGCGGCGCGAGCCTTCGCGTCCTTCACGGCGTCAGCGAGGAGTGAGACGCGAAGCTCGGGAAGCTTCGAGTAATAGTACTCGAGCGACTGGGTCTGGAAGATGACGCCTTGCGATGCAAGGACCGAGGCGTCCTTGGCGAGAGTCGTGACCGCGCCGACGTCGGCCGAGGAGAGCTCGACGGTCTGGCCGAGAGTGTACTGCTTCTCCCTGTTCTCCGATCCCTGGCTGTAGTCGTAGACCTCGTACATGCTGACCGGCGAGATAATAAGGGAATCAGCGGAAACACCTCGAGACGTGTAGAATTCCTGGACCTTCTTGAGGTCAGCAGCCATCTGATCGTAACCCTGCTTGAGGCTGGACACCTTCACCTGCCTGCTGAAGTTCGTGATCCACTTGACCTGGTCCGACGTCACGTTCATACGCGCCGAGCCTGTGACCGAGAGAGAGTCGTCGAACGACCTCACCTTATAGAAGGAGAAGGCGCCGACGAGCGTCGAGAGGAGAAGGCTCGCGCCGATAACGATGCCGAGCGTGACGAGCGAAGAAGGGAGCGACGAGGAATTGTTTGATGAAGGCATACCCTCATGATACCACCCTTTACGAGAGCGCAACAAGAATAAACGTCACGAGGAACGCGACGCCCAGAAGCACGTTAATCGCGATGCCCGCGACCGCGCCGACGAGCGCGCCCGAGGCCGCGCGGACGGCGCGGCCACCGTCTCTCCTATATCTCATCTCCGCGACAAGGACAGCGACAAAAAGGCCACCGAGTGAGCCCAGAGGCGGAAACAAAAGCGTGCCAAGAAAAGCGCCGACGACTCCCCACAGCAGGGACTTGGCGTGGGCGCCGCCGTACTTCGCGCCCACCAGCCCCGCGAGGTTATCCACAACAAACGACACGACCACAAAGCCACCGAGGGCGAGGACGTTGCCAAGGGTGAGCGTCGTGAATCCATCATAGAATCCAAAGAGGATCGCGACGACAAGCATGTACGCGAGCGTCGGGAACATAGGCACGAAGGCGAGAGGTATGCCCGCAGCGACAAAGACCGACGCGGCGATAAGTGCGACGGTGTGCATGAAGTGTATATTTAAGCCTTAACCTCCCCACCCTTTCGCATAGAAAGAGTCAGGACAAGAGCGATGAGAAGAAACGCCGAGAAGGCCATGAGGGGAATCGTAATATAGCCGAACTGAAAAACCGATCGCTGGGTGCATGAGACCGAGACGCCGACGGCGCTGCACGGAAGGTCGGTGACACCAAGCTGGCCGAGATAATGGAACAGAGCGATGGCGGCGCCGATTATCGAAAGGGCCGCGCCATAGAGCTTCACGGCAGAATCCCTGACGATAAGGGCAAGCGTCATGAGCAGCACCTGAGGGTACATGAAGATGCGCTGGAACCAGCAGAACGTGCACGGGGCGTAGCCAATAATATCCGAGTAGGTGAGGCTTCCAACCGTCGCGATCGTGGACACGACGAGCGCGATGAGTATCCCCCTCTTCTTTATGAGCGAGATGACGGGAAGAGACTCAATCTTCTTCGAATAGAGAGATGCGACGAGAAACACCGAGACGATCTGAGCGGCGACCGTGAGCGAGCTCAGGACCGTGTTGAATATCGAGGTAAACTGCTGCATGTGAGTCGGGGTTATTTTGCGTCAACAACGAGCGGGCACTGAGTAAGGGTCGAGAGCTCGGCGAGCGTCGCCTCCCCTGTCTTGCGCGATCCGTCCGCGAACTCCCAGGTCGGATAGCTCTTTACGCCAGCATCAGTACAGGCCTGGGTCTGACCCTGACCGTTCGGAGTGGAGCACTCGACGTACGGGAGATGCTTTGCGGACTTTCCGAAGAGGGCCTTCTGCGCCTGGCAGTGAGGGCACCAGAACGCGCCATAGAACTTCGTGCCGCTGTCGGCGATGCACGAGGCGAACGTGTCGTACTTGCCTGGTCGGCCAGAGTACCAGACGATGGCGCCGATGATGAGGATGACCGCCGCGACGGTCACAATCCATGATGTGTATGTTTTCATACGCACCATTCTACCGACAGAGAGGGCTATTTGGAAGCCTGAAGGTCCTCCACGTAGGCCTTTACGAGGTACGAGAGCGACACCACGAGAACCGCGAGGAGATTGATGAGGCCGAGGGCAAGGACCCACGACATTCCAAGACCCGTGCTCTGGGTGAACCAGTCAGGGTCCTTCATAAAGGACATGGTGTTAAGGACATTAAGGACAGTTCCCGCCGCAAGACCCGTCGCTCCCTTGATAAAGGACATGCGAGTTGCGGCCCCGGTAAGACCTCGGGCGAAGATACCCCTGAGAATATAGGCCGTTCCGATGGTGATAAGCAGGACTATGAGAAGCGGATACCACGGAATGCTCTTGAAGAAGTTGATTACCCCCTCAGAGAACGCTCCGAATACACCCGCGAGGTTCTCGAAGATTGATCCCGATGTGCTGGTTGCCGAGGTGGTAGCCATGCCGATGGCACCCTCGAAGTCGCCCGAGTTGTCGATGACAGGCTCCTCGGTTGGCTGAATGCCGATATCGAAGTCGAGATCACCTGGCTGATAGATAGGATTCTCGTCACAGAAGAATCGGTTGATGTATGACGAGGTCGTGATATAGACGATACCAGTAGGCTCCGCGATGTTCCACGGGGCGAGGATCTCGTCAGCGTGTCGGGTCTGGAGGAGCATGACGGCCTGCTCGGTGGCGTCGTCAAAGAATCCGCTGATCTCGAGGTTAGTGCCCTCGTAGGTATTGAGGAACCACTGGAGCTTTCGCACCTCGTTAGGATCGTTCTGAGATCCCTTTCGGAGATACGACACGAGGAAATCAGACGCTGGGCAGAAGTTTACAGTTGGAATGACCGTCGTGATGGTCGTCGCGGTAGAGCATCCGAATCCTATGCACGGACCGCCGCTTCGTCCGCCGCCGCCTCCGCCACCCGTAGTGCCGGGAGGGGTCACCGTGTCATCGTTATCGAAGTTAATGATAGAAACGCTCTGGGCAGGGAGGCCGTTGTAGTTTGCGTCCGTGCTGCTCGAAGGGCCCACGTTTACCGCGTAGGTAACGTCGCCGTCATCAACGGTATCGTCGACGCCCGTCACAATGACCGTCTGGTAGACGTTCCAGTTCGCGGGGGTGAAGGTGAGAGCCGCGACCGTGGTGCTTCCCTCCGTAGTGTCAGAGACGACAATCGGGAGAGTCACGTTACCCGTAGGTGCCGACGAGAGGACAACGGTGAAGGCCGCGGTCGCGCCCGCCTCGCTCGTAGTGAGGCCAGAGGTGTTTCCGAGAACGAGTCCAACGCCCGTGACGCCTCCCGTGATGGTTACGGTGAAGGTTCGAGCGGTAGAAGTTGCCCCGTGCACGTCTCGAGCAAACACGCCGAAGGTGTGAGGGCCTGATACCGTCCACGACATAGATCGGCTTACGGCTACGCCCGAAATGGTTACCGGAGTCCACTCCTCGCCTGCCGAGGTCTCGATGGTCCCGTTGTTGTTCCAGTCAAAGCCGTACTGAATGTCATCGCCGTCTGCGTCAGTCGCAGTCGCGGTAAAGGTATGAGAGACGTTTGCGGCCGCCGTAGTAGTGCCTGTAATCGAGTTAACTACCGGGGCGTTATTGCCTCCTGGATAGCAGCCTCCTCGAGGACCACAGTTGTCAGAAATAACGATAGTGTGAGACACACCAGCCGATCGGTTGCCGCTCGCATCCTCGGCGAACACCTTGAAAGTGTAGGTGCCGTCAGCAGACCAAGACTTCGAGCTGGTAGCGGCGGTTCCCGACGTCACGAACATGGTGTACGCGTCGATGGTTCCGTTGTTATCCCAGTCGAAGCCGTAGCGGACCGAGTCGCCGTCGGGGTCGGTGGCGGTAGCGCTGAAGGTATACGAGGTCGAAACATCTCCCGTCGTCGGACCACTTACAGCAAGACCGGTCGGCGCGCTGTTGCCGCCCGTACCACCTCCCGAGGTGATGGTAATGGTGTGCGAGAGAGCCGAAGATCGCTCGCCCGCATTGTCCTCGGCGATGACCCTGAAGGTATAAGTTCCCGCCGCGCCCCATGAGTGAGAGGTCGTGGTTGAAACGCCCGATGCGCCAAAGGCCGTGTACTCCTCGTACGAGCCGTTGTTATCCCAGTCGAAGCCGTAGCGAACGGTATCGCCCTCGGCGTCAGTCGCGCGAGTGGCGAAGTCATATGAAACGTTAACGGTTCCCGTCGTAGGACCGTTTACGGTGAAGTTGTCAGGGGCGGTATTTCCCGGGTAGCAGCCTCCTCGAGGGCCGCAGTTCTGGAGGGTGATGGTATGAGAGGTCGCGGCGGATCGGTTGCCGCTCGCGTCCTCCGCGAAAACCTTGAAAGTCTTTGCGCCCTCGTCGCTGAAGGTGTGCGAGAGGCTCATCGCCACGCCCGAAGTAGCGAGCGCGGTCCACTGGTCGATCGAGCCGTCGTTGTCCCAGTCGAAGCCGTAGCGGATCGAGTCGCCGTCGGGGTCAGTTGACTGAGCCGAGAACGAGTACGACACACCCGCATCTCCGCCCGTAGGTCCGACAACTACCGGTGCGGTAGGCGCGTCGTTGGTGGCAGGGCCGCCGCGGACGACAGCCTCGATGACGATCTGTCCGTGCGCGCCGTTTCCTCCGAGAGCCACGTCAGATCCGCCCGCGCCCGCCGCGGGGGCCACGCCGTCAGCTCCAGCGCCTGTGGTCGAAAGGGATCCGCCAGCGCCTCCGCGAGCTCCGTCGCCTCCGTCAGTCGACGAGACATTGCTCGCCGAATCAAAGGAAATCGCGGTAGCGGACTCTCCTGACTCGAGAGTGCGCCCAACAAGGCCCGCACCGCCCGCGCCTGTGAAGGCGGCGCCGTCAGCGGCAAGCGGGTTCACGGTGACGACCGTGTCGGCAGCAGTGCTGTCCGAGGTTACGCTCTCGTCTGGACCGGTGTAGCAGCCGCCTCGAGGACCGCAGTTGTCCACGGTGACCGAAAGAGACGCAGATGCGGTGCCGCCAAGACCCGTACAGGTAAAAGTGACGGAACCCGAGGAGGTTCGAGTTACCGACTGAGAGCCCGAGGTCGGCTTCGCGCCAGAGATCATGCCTGATGCGGTGCACGAATCAGTGTGATTCGAAGACCATACGATGGTCGTTGACTGACCCGAGTTGAATCGCTTCGGGGTAGCACTGAGCGAGATGGTCGGCGCAGGAGCCTGGAGCTCAGTCCCCCTCTTGCCGCCGATTCCGCCGGCAGCGCTCGTAAGAGTGCTAGTTGACGAGCTAAACGAGGAAGCCTGGCCAGATCGGCCAGCGCCCTCCTCAGACGAAACACCCCCACGACCGACTACGGCCGTGAAGGTATCACCAGGGGTAACAAAGGCGTCATTCTCCGCGTATCCGCCGCCTCCGCCGCCGCCTCCGCCGAGGACATGAGAAGTGGTCGTCGCGCCCTTTCCGCCAGATCCGCCAGCACCCCACGTCTTGACGCGAATCTCAGTAACGCCGTCAGGAACGGTCCACGTAGTCGTTCCAGGAGTAGTAATCGTCTCGATAACCACAGTCTCGACATGGCCGGGAGCGACCACGGGAAGCGTGAAGGCCGATGCAGCGATTGGCTGGAACAGCGACACCACGACCGCAAAAGAAAGGGCCGCGGAAAGCGCTTTCTGGGAGAATCTCTGGTTTTTCATGAATATATTCATTTCAGCTAATACTTGACGACTTGAGTTTGATACTATTTATTTTCGTTCCCCTGTCAATACTCAAAACGCCGAAAAATGGCTTAAATAAAGGACATAATCAATGTCTTTTACTGTCCTTTATAAAATCTCTTATTTCCCAAAGGTTTCATGAATTTGTTACATAAAGGACATATTCCCAGAAAACACCGTGAAACGGCAATTTCGCACTGTCACCCCTCACATTGACAAAAGTTCGATTTTATTTAATATCAAAAACAGACGAACCTCGTCACACACCGTTCGAAACCTTCAACCAAGAAAGTCCTGTAACTCATGAAATTCAGAAATCTGCGGGCTTCGCTCGCGCTTATCACCGGTGCGCTCCTCGCGAGCGTGGCCGTCGCCAGCGATCAGTGGAACACTCGCCTCGAAGGCTACAAGACCGGCAAGGAAAATCCCGTAACCTTCAGCGTGCAGAGCAACTACCAGAGTAACTCCGTGACCGACAACGGCGTCTCCTACGACGATCCCTCGTGGCGAACCGATCTCGCGATCGACGTCCCCTGGGGAGTCCGTCTCGGCGGCACCATCATCAGCGGCATCGGAAACGACGATCCCTTCACCGACGAGAAGAGGCTCTTCGCGGAGAAAACCTTCTTCTTCTGCGACGAGCTCGACTTCACCGTTGGCTACCGCCACGAGTTCCTCTACGAGGGCTACGGCGACTGGGACATCGACGCGCCCTATGTCGAGCTGGGCAAGAACTTCTCGTTCGCGGATGACGACATTCGCATCCGAGCCTACGTGCGTGCGGAATACTGGCACACGTCGGCCACGGACGATAACGGGATCATCCCCGAAATCGGCCTCCGTGCCCTGCTCAAGCTCAGCAACCGCTTCTCGCTCGACCTGCGCTTCTCGGCCTTAAACGACCCGGGTATCCAGGGCGGCAACGGCGGCATGATCACGAGAGGCGAAGGGTATGTGAACTACGACGTCACGGAGGACGGGCTCGCCCGTATCTTCGCCGGCGGCGAGGTCTATAACCCCTGGAGCACCGACGGTCCCGTCGACGTTCGAGAGAAGCAGGGCCTCTTCAAGGCAGGCTTCAAGGTTGACGACATCGGCGCGGTGGGTAGCAAAATCTACAACCGCATCAAGGGCGAGGCCCAGTAAGTTCCTTCAACATTAGTCAGTTCAGTCCGCCAGCGCGCAAGCGTGTGGCGGACTTTTATTTCGCCCGCGAGACGTGGTAGAATGACAGTCCGTCAGAATCGTTCTTTGGCACCGTTCAACAAACCCTGAAAACACTGGAGGAATCATGCACCGTCACGAAGAGGCAGGCTATGTTCGTCCGAAAGGTCAGTGGACTCCCTACATCAAGGCGATCGAGCGCAACGATGGCAACACCATCAAGCTCTCCTGCAAGAAGGCGAAACCTCACACGTTCAACCGCGGAGACGTCGAACCCTACCCTGACTACGTCATGGCAGGGGAGGATTTCTTTGGCGGCCAACGCTTCGAGATATTCCGCATCGTCGATCCCTGGGAGGCACTCCTCGAGGACGGCACCCTCCGCGTCCTCAGCCAACAAGGGATATACGTCTTGCTTCCCTCCCACCTCGCCGAACCTTCGGCCGGGTGGATCGAAGCCCAGACAGCGGTCGCTGTCTAGCAGCCGTAGCAAAGCCCCGAGCGACACACATCGCCCGGGGCTTTTTCATTTCATGATTACCGTGCCGCCACCAACCCTTACCCCCTCGGATCGAAGATGCTCGGCGGAAGCCTCTCGCCCCTGATGATGCGGGAGATACGCTCTGCGCCGTACACGGACGGGAGAATGCCGACGCCGTTACAGCCGAGATTATAGAGAAGCGATCGGTTCTTCGGTTCCTCGCCCACCACCCTCACGCCGCTCGGCGTGTATCCCATGAGCCCGTGCCAGGTAAACTGATAGTCGATCTTCCTGTTGGGGTCAGTGTCATAGGTGGTCTTAACAAATTTGTCGATCTTGGCCTTCTCCTGGTCTGGGTAGTCGAGGTCAGTCGTGTACTGAGAGCGCTCCTCGAGCGAGAACTCGGGACCGCCCACGCTGATGAGGTT
This sequence comes from uncultured bacterium, assembly GCA_966243015.1. Taxonomy (GTDB): domain Bacteria; phylum Patescibacteriota; class Minisyncoccia; order Phycocordibacterales; family UBA6065; genus UBA6065. The sequence continues at coordinate 458,492 of CBIMES010000001.1, forward strand.
AAAGGCCGACGCGCCCTCCCCCTCGAAATGCCTGCGGGTCAGGTAGAAATACGGGTCTGCGGCGTACGGATCGTCAGAGTCCGTTGCCGACGGCTCGAAATAGCTGATGGCGACCGGCGGCTTGTTCATCGGCTCGAGATACGCCGACATGTATCCCACCATACCCTTCACGAGATGATGGAACTTGGTCTCGATAGACAGCCCTCCCTCGTTGATGATGGTGAGGCTCTCGAAGCCATTGGTGCAGAGGATCACGCGCTCGGCGACGACCGTGTGCTTCACCACGTCGAGGAAGGCCTTGCCGTCGTGCAGCGCGACCTTCTGGACCGGCGCATGCTCGTAGAGCGCGAAACGCAACGGGTAAGTCTTCTCGAGATAGCCGATGATCTCCTGGCAGAACAGCGCCGAGTTAAGGCAGCCCTTCTGGAACGAGATGACGGCGTGATAGGTCGAGTTCTTGGTCTGGAGCAGCTCCGAGATTTCCTCCTGTGGGACAAGCTCGTAGAGATCCGCGTACTCTGCGGGCAGACTACCAGCGAACGGCGCGTCCTTGGAAACCTTGAACACCTCCGTCCGTATGCCCGCCCTGCGGCGGTACTGGTTGTCCTTCAGGTGCCTGACGACCTGGTCGTACGTCGAGAGACCCGCGTGGCCCATGAAGCGGGACATCGGTAGGGTGAGCCCGGCCTCGGTATACATCTGGTCGAGCAGACCCCACGCAGACTCGACGGAGGCCTGTGCCTCGGCGGCCTGTTCGAGGCCAAACTCGTCGGCGATCTCGGAGAAAGGCCTCTCGAAATAGCTCGCGATCTGACCGGCATTGTGACCCGTCGCGCCACGGGCGAACCTCCCCTTCTCGAGGACAATGACGTTCTTGTCGGTATTACGCAGGAGAAAGAAGGCGGTCGATATGCCCGCGATGCCCGCGCCGACGATAGCGACGTCAGTCGAGAGATCAGAGAAAAGAGTGTTAACCTGCCTGTCCTGCCTGAGCTGGTGAATCCAAGGTGATCTGTTAGCCATTATGCGATGTTCGTGAAAATTTTATAAAGAGATTGAGGGACAGCAGCTAGATGAAGCGAATCGTCTCCATGATCTTCTTGAAGGTCGAGACGAGGGCCGCACGGTCAAACTCCTTTCTGGTGCCCTCGGGATAATTCGCCAGGACGGTCGAGTGAATGTAGAACCTGACGCCGTAGCAGAGCTCACGCTGCTTGGTCACGTACACTGACTCCTCGTACCTGTTCCCCGCTCCCGCGCCCGTGGACTGGGCGTAGGTGTATCTGTTCTGACCGACGGTGACCGGCGTTCCCTTTGACGTCGTCTGTATGAAGTCTGAAGGCGTGCAGGCCGCACGGGACAGGACCTCGACGCTCATGCGCGTGTCGGTCGAGAGATTCGTCCCCGTCGCCATCTCAGCGGGAATCGTGAAGGATATGCCGGGAATCTCCTTGCCCGGACCAAGGGTGTAGTTGAAATAGGACTCGTTGACGGAGAAGGTCTCGGGAACCTCTGCCTCGAAGCCGAACGAGGCGTTCGAATACGGAAGCCAGGCGCCCTCGTCCGAGGAAACGAACGAGACGCTGCGCAGGAGGTCGTCGAAGAGGCCGAGAATCTCGTCCTCGGGAGTAAGCCAGGTCACCGAGAACATATAGACATAGTCAGGCCGCGCGATGACGACGGACTTGCCCTCATACAAGCCAGACCAGGTGTACGACACGCCCTCCTTGCCATCAACGGTCGCCGGGATGAGCCTTCCGTCGCCCAGCTTCCAGTTCGAGTCTGACGTCGTCGTGGCAAAGCGCTCGGCCGTGAATTCGTCGAGGTCATTCTGGAATATGTCGACGGTGATTGCCGTCGGCCCCTCGCCGTTCTGGACCTCGGGAACCAGGTCAGGGGTCATCACGATCGAGTGCCTGACGCGGGAGCCCGACGAGATGTCTCGATCAGAGAGCTTGTACCAGACGGGATAACTGAAGCTCAGGTTAAACCTGTCCGAAAAATACCATTCGGTCGTCGGCTCCTCGATGACTTGGCCTTGCCCGGTGGCACCCTCCTGGACGCGCAGGACAAAGCCGATCGACACCCAAACCAGGGCGATGGCGGCGACAAGCGATCCGAACACAAAAGCCTTCTTCATATGCTTCTATTCTACTATATATGTGGTAACCTTGGCGCATGGCAAAACTCAAAAAGGACGAATACGACATCGTGGTCATCGGCGGCGGCGCCGCGGGCATGATGGCGGCGGGGCGCGCGGCCGAGCTGGGCGCAGACGTCCTTCTCGTCGAGAAGAACGACAGTCTCGGCAAGAAACTCCTCATCACGGGTGGGGGCCGCTGCAATGTCACGAACGACGAGCCCGACACCCGATCATTTCTCGACAAGCTTCGCGGCAAGGGCAAGTTCCTCTTCTCGGCCTTCGCCCAGCACGGCGTGAGCGACACGCTCGACTTCTTCCATAACCTCGGCATGAAGACCAAGGTCGAGAACGAGGGCCGCGTCTTCCCCGTCTCGGACTCGGCACGTTCGGTCTACGACGCGCTCGTGAAGAACATGAAGAATCACGGCGTCGAGGTCCTCACAGGCCTCCCCGTCAAGAACTTCCACGCCTACGACGACAAGGTTGTCGGGGTGAATACCGAGCGCGGTACCATCAAGGCCAAGGCGTACATTCTCGCCACAGGCGGCGTCTCGCATCCCGAGACTGGATCGACCGGCGAGGGTTTCGAGTGGATGAGGAACATGGGCCACGAGGTAAAGAAGATCGAGGCTGCTCTCGTCCCCATCAAGATCCGCGAGCAGTGGGTCAAGGACATCGCCGGCGTCTCGCATCAGCACGTGAAGTTCACTCTATACGTGAACGACAAGGCGACCGTCTCTCGCATCGGCCGCATGGTCTTCGCGCATTTCGGCGTGAGCGGACCCCTCGCCCTCAACTTCTCCCAGAGCGTGCGCGAGGCGCAGGATCGGGCAAAACCCGGCGACAAGATAGAGATTTCCCTCGACCTCTTCCCTGACTTCGACGCGGCAAGCCTCGACCTTCAGGTTCAGGACATGTTCAGGGCGAACAACAACAAGGTACTCAAGAACGGCATCCGCGAGATGGTAACCCCTGCCCTCACCCCGACCGTACTCTCCCTCGCCAAGCTCGACGCCGACAAGGAGATCAACGTCGTCACTCGCGAGGAGCGACAGGCATTCGTAAGGACCCTCAAGGACATGCGCATGACACCCAGCGGGTTCGTCGAAACGAGCGAGGCCATCGTCGCCTCGGGAGGCGTGCAGCTCGAGAGCATCGACTTCCGCACCATGCAGTCGAAGATCATCTCAAACCTCTTCGTCATCGGCGACCTCCTCGACATCGAGCGACCGTCTGGCGGATACAGCCTCCAGCTCTGCTGGACCACCGGCTGGGTCGCGGGCACCAACGCCGCCAAGTTCGTCGGCGCAAAGCCAAAGCCCAAGGCCAAGGCCGAGTCCCCGGCAAAGAAAAAGGAATAAAAAAAACGGCTCAGTGCACTGAGCCGTTTCGCATGGCTCCACAGAGCCGTATTAACGAACAACGGGCCAACGGGAACGGTATGCCGCGCGCTCGGGAAAGCACTCCTGGTCGCTCGGCAGCATGACAATCGTCCTCGACCTGTCGCCTTCGGTGACTATCCATATCCTGACGAGGGTGAGCCCACACTCACAGGCATAGCACGAGAAGAGATACCCTCCCGAGCACAAGGCTCGGGGATTGTGCACCTCCCTCTCGATCTCGCTCACGTCGCCCCACATGCCTTTCTCGTGCTTGCCAAGCGCGACATCCATACAGCCCCAGTCGACAACGCCGATAAGCGAGGACGTGACGAAGATGTCGCCGAGCTTAAACAGCGGCATCACCGCGACGCACCGACGCACCAGTCCCACTCTGACAAGGCCCGCGTTCTCTTTGATTTCTACGCGAGTGTTATTCATAAGGATCAGACAAGAGTTTCGTTTCTGTATCTACCCTGAAGGATACCCTCAGACCGAAAGAAAGCAAGCGCGGCGACCTTGGTCGCCGCGCACTACAAACCTCGCCATTTTTAGAGCTTCCGACTATCGTACGCCCAGTGAAGAAGGGCCTGCCTTTGCTTTCGGTGACAGAAGAAGTCGCCGGGACGGCACGAGTGCGCCACCTGGGCGACGTGGCGACGCATGGCCTTCCAGCGCTTGATCTGCCGGGCATCCTCCTCTGGCAGACGGCGGCCACGATAGTAACGGCAATACCATTGAAACCAGCCGCGCGGGTCGTCAGGGTAGATCCACCCCTTCCTCACCCACTCGGCCAAAGACTGCGATGCATTCACGCCAAAGAAGTTGAGTTTTGGATCGTGTTTGCCCGGCGAGAGCTTGGCGTTCTCGAACCAGCTCGCGGGAAACTCAGCGCGGCAGTCAGTCATGTACTTGCCGCCGAAGACGCCGAGGGCCAGGCATTCGGCGGGCGTGAGGTCGGGCTTGAACTCGGGATCAAAGTCCCTGCCCTCGGGAGCGGTGAGCTCATACGAGTACCCATCCTGCATGAGGTCATGGACGGTCACGGTCTCTATTCTGCGCGAGGACATGCTAGATGAAGATGATGAGGCCGATGGTGACGGCCGCGACGGACGAGAGGAGGACGTACCCCGCCATCATATCCTTGATCCTCCCTATCGCCGGGTCCTGATTCGGCTCGATTTTATTGCAAATGTCCTCGACGGCGGTGTTCACGATCTCGGCCATGAGGACAAGGGCGACCGCGAAGACGATCGCGACCCACTCAAGCGAGGAAAGCCCGCGGACGAATCCGAGGGCAATGACGAGAACCGCGACGACGGCCTGCACGCGGAAGTTAAACTCCTCGCGAAGCACTGTCCTGAAACCGTTCGCGGCCCAACCAAAGCTCTTGATGAATCTCATATGAAAATGCGCGACTAGTATTTGCGGATAACGCCCTTCACGACGGCGACGATGTGAAGGTCGTACTCGGGATAGATGGGCTTGTAGTTCCTGTTGGCTGGCTCGAGGTAGATCTGATTGCCCTTCTTGCGGTAGAACTTCATGGTCCAGCCGCCGTCCACCTCGGCGATGACGATGTCGCCAACCTTGGCATTGTCGGTTTTCTCGGCAACGACGAGGTCGCCCTCCCTGATGCCCTCCTCGATCATGGAGTCGCCCTTCACCTCGAGAAGGTATGTCTTCTCGCGATCCTCGACGAGATAGGTATTGAGGTTAAGGGTGTCGAGAGTGTGCTCTTCGGCGACCATTGGGATACCCGCCTCGACGAGACCGAGAAGTGGAACCTCGTCCATCATGCGCGTCGGCGAGAGCTTGCCCTGGGCGTCCTTGGTCACGACGCCAGCCTCAATCAGCTTGTTGATGAGTTTGTAGACGGCGTTCTTTGACTTGAAGCCGGTGAGATCCATGATCTCCTTGTAGCCGGGCATGCGCTTGTGCGTCGCGTAGAAGCCGGTGATCTGTGTCTTGTACTTCTCGAACATTAAGTAAGGGGTGTAAGGGTCTCGCCTATTATATCCTAGAGGGTAAACGACGCGACCATCTGACCTGCCCTCTCGATCCACGATGGCTGATGAGTCTTCGTGAGGTACTGGAGCTGGGCGATGAGGAACTTGTGTCGGCGGGCGTCCCTCTTGTAGGACTGGCCCTTGATGATCTTCATGTCGATGGCCCAGTTGAGTGCCACGATCTCCTTCTTGATGGTCTTTGCGAGGGTTGTCTTGCTCATAGATGTTTCTCGTTTATTTCGTTTAAATTCGGTCGCTGTCTGTATGAAATAAGTATAGGTGAACTCTCGTTCACCTGCAAGAGACATCCCAGAGAATCCTGTGGATAAGTCGGCCTAGGCCGTGTCCGACTCGGTGACAATGCCCTCGAATTCGTCAGAAGAGTCAGCCTCCCCCATCGCCTTGGTGTCGTGAGCCACGCCGTCTCGGTGATGCGGAGGGCAATAGAGCGTATAGAGCTTGAGCGGCTCGGCGTCAGAGACGTTGATGACGTTGTGCCAGGTGCCGGCGGGCACGATGGCGACCGATCCGTCCGAGACCTCGTGCCTCTCGCCCGGGGCGCCGTCGACCGCGTTCAGGACGACCGCGCCGCGACCTGCCTCGAAGCGGAAGAACTGGTCCACGTCGTGCACCTCGTTGCCGATCTCCTCGCCCGGCCGAAGGCTCATGGCGACGAGCTGCACGTTCTTCGCCGTATACAGCACCTCGCGGAACTTTTCGTTCCCGACCGTCAGCCTCTCGATGTTCGCTATGTATCCTTTTTTCATATGCCCCTATTGTACACCTGGGCACGGCGAGCGCACGACCGTATTACACAATACGAATGCCCCTGAGCTCGGCGCGCAATTCCCGGTAGTTCGGCATCGCCCTGGCCACGAGATCCCAGAACCCCTGCGAGTGATTGAACTCTCCCCTGTGACAGAGCTCGTGAACGATGACATAGTCGGAGAGATGCGCCGGCAGAAGGGCGATGCGGTAGTTGAAGTTGAGATTGCCGGACGAAGAGCAGCTCCCCCACCTGCTGCGCTGGTCGCGAATGGCGACCTTGCCGTACGTGAATCCGTAGAACTGATTGAAGTGAGCGAGGCGGGCGTGGACGAGGGCGCGGGCGGATTCCCTGTGCACAAGATAGCTGGCGCGAGATGCGGCGGACGGGCGACGGGCACGTCGCGGTCTCCGACGGACCTTCGTCGCGAACCTAACGCGCCAGAGCAAGTTTCTCATCGCGGGAGAGCTTCTTAATGCGAGCCTCCTCGACCGAGGCTGACGACCTGTCGGGAAAGGCCCTCGAGTACACGAGCCTCACCGGGCGACGGCTGCGGGTGTATTTTGCGCCCCTTGATCCAGGGGCGGCAGAGTTGTGCTCCTCCACCCTGCGGGCGAGGTCGGTCGTGATGCCCGTGTAGAGGGTGTTGTCGGAACAGAGGAGGATGTAGAGGTGGTACATTAAATTTCCTTAAACCCAATACTTTTTAAGTAACCGTAGGTTTCGTCGTAAAATTCTGGGCTACGTGTCGAATCATTCGCATCTCCGTTGGGCACAACAATAACCATGCCCTGTCGTGCACGAGTTAGCAAAACACGATAGGCGTTTTTCTGATATGTCTGCCTCTCTTCTTTTTTAATATTCTGCCATCTACTGCCAACAAAGGAATAATGACCCCATGCATCTCCCGTATACCTAAAGTCCCCATCCCAAACCACACAAGACCAGTCGAGCTCAAGACCCTGAATGTCAAACTCAGTAGCAACATCCTCCATGTAGTACGACGAACGAACATCGTCCTTTCCATCCAAAAACCAGTGAACCGGATCAACCGTTGACTTAACGAATATGGCATGCGGCCGTAGACGCTCCGCCTGAGATGAGACGATCATCCCGTAACGCTCGCTTCCACGCGCATGTGTTTTAATCCAATCCTTTGCCATCTTAATGTCACGAGTGATTACTATTGGATACTTTTCGTGTAACCCCTCCAAAGTTTTGCTTGCTTGCAACGGCCTTATATCAAGAACCTCTTTTACCAATTTAGAGACATTTTCAGCACGAAAAGAACGCATCGAAACCGCAAGGTGCAATTCGTCAATGAAATGAACATTTTTTTGGTTTTTAATTTTCTCAATAATTTCACCGCTACCGTATTCCGAGTCAGTGAGGCGTGGCGAAACATATATTTCCCATTCAGGGAAGGATCCATTGAGGCAATTTATCCATTCTTTTATACCTCCCTCACCCGTATGAATCTCCTGTCCGCCGCCGACAAGGCACACAACGGTCGCCCAATCATTGTGCCTATCCATACACGAAATAAGAAATTCTGGCTCTGAAAGATTAAAATCTTGCTGCCCTTTTTTCCTTCGCATGAAATCGACCGTCTGCTTTTTATCCCAAGCACGTTGCGCCTCATCAAAAAGTGCCACGTGCTCAATTGGCGCTTTCTGCCCCCGAAGACAATCGTCTCTAAAGTGGTGAACGTTTTGGATAAACAAACTAACTTCACGAATTGCGTCTTTTTTTGTAAATCTATTTCCTTTTTCCTTTTCCCTTGCGACACGATCTCGCGCCAAAGCCTCTCGTAGAATCGAAACAAGAGGACCGTTCCCCGAAAGATACACGCTATATAAATCACTGTCCTTATCAAGGTGTTTTTGAGCCACATCAAGTCCGACAAGCGTCTTGCCCGCACCGGGAACACCGGTCACAAAACAAATCGATTTACGCCCATTTTTCTTAGAATCAGCTATAACGCCTGAAACACGAGCAACGGTGTTTTTGAGATTTATGGCACCCGCATCTGAACGAGAGATACTTTCAACTGCATGTCCGCGATAAAGCGACATTGCAGCTTCTACAATCGTAGGTGTTGGGCTATATATGCCGTCTTCCCACTTACGTTGGTTTATTTTCCCTGAGTCAACAAATTTTTCGAGCAGAGAAAAAATATCTTTCACACCCTCGGCATTGACAGCAATGGGCTGAAAAACCTTATCTTCTTGCTTCGAAAATTGAGGGGTTACGATAGTTTGTTTTGCCTCTGTTGCAACAAGAACAGGGGCAATGTATATATCATGGCTAGTGCTGTGAAAATTTTTGAGATCCAGGGCATAATCCCAGACTTGATCAAGTGCATATGAGGCATATGCCGATTCGCCCACCTTAAACTCAATAACGTATAAAGTGTTCCCGGTAATAACCACGGCGTCTATACGCCTTCCCATTCGGGGAATTGAGTATTCGAAATAAATAGCACCGTCCTTATTTTTTAACGCTTCCTTCAATAACCTGATCTGTGCAATCCACGTGTCTCGTTGGGCTTTGATCACATCAAAATCACTGCTTGCGGTGATCTTGCCAAGGACAGTATCGACGTCTTCACCTAGAAACGATTGTATCGTATTTGAGTAAAAGTGATTCACGGCTTTTTTGTGGTTGTTGTTTAGGTATTATATTTATACTAACACCCAACATACCTGAAAATCTCTTAGATTTCACACAAAATTCACTTCGCGAGCCTGAATCTTCCGGTAATATTCCATGGTAGTCTTTTAAGATTTTTCCTCTTAATATCATGCTCCCAAATCACCACCGTCTTCCACCCCTCCCTCTTAAGCGCCCTGAGATTTTTTCGATCCCTCGCCCTATTGCCCAATATCTTATGTGACCAAAACTCGGTGTTAGTCTTGGGCATTCCCTTGGTACACTTCCTGCACCCGTGCCAGAAACAGCCGTTGATAATGATGGCAATCTTTCGCCCAGGAAAGGCGATGTCGGGCTTACCGGGGGCCTTCTTCCAGTGAAGTCGGTAGCCGCGAATGCCGAGCGAAGACAAATGCTTGCGCACGATAAGCTCAGGCTTCGTATTCTTGGACTTGTTAGCGAGCATCACGTTCCTCACCGCGATGCTTGTCGAAACGGGAGTCGGCGGACGTTTCGCAGGCTTCTTTTTTGATAATTTCCTTATCATTTGTTGATAAAGAATTTATCACGTTTTAAGAACTAAATGTAACCGCCCCAGAGGCTATTTAACCCTAAAAACCTCCCCTCTCCCCGTCCTCCCCACCGACACGACAAAGCCCTCCGCGGCGAGGGTGGCGAGATACCGTTCCGCCTGGGCGCGGTCGAAGCCAAGCATGTCCTGCACGTCAGACACCGAGACCTCGAGGCGATGCCTGACGAGCACTCTCACCCGCTCGAGGTTCTCGCGCCTCGCGAAAGCGTCCTCCTCGGGCGCAGATGGTGTGACGCCGGCAACCACGCCCGCCTCGCTCATCTCCGTCGACCGTCTGCGCACGACGTAGACAATGATCGTGACGGCGGCAGCGAGGACGAGGAGGGCAGCGATGATGAGGACGACAGGGACGATATTCATGGTTGGTTTGCGTTACATCTAATCTGTCCTAAAAGGATAATAAAAAGAAGGTAAAGTTTTGGTAAAGAAACCGATGCCCTCCCTATCACACAACAAAAAGAAAGGCTCAGTCCACTGAGCCTTTCTCAAAATCAACCCCTCGGCAAGGGGTAAAACGGATGTTTACTTTTGACCAAAATTATATATACTCATGATATCTTCTGGTTTATTCATTTTGACCAGAAGGGCACTACATCCAAGGGCGGCCCTCCGAAAGGAGGGCCGCTTTGTATGTGTGCTCACTTGTTTCCCTTACTAAACCGAGGCCCTCCGCTCAAGATCCCTTCCCCATATATCACCCTCTATAAGAAGAACGTCATAATACCCATCAGACCCTGTACGGAGCTCTTGGGATACATTGTTTCTCGAGGAGAATACACAGGCCTTCTTTCCCCTGCTTCTCACATAGGTGATAAGGGCGAGGAAATCTGAGTCTCCGGTAAAGAACACGGCCGTATCGTATACCGAGACGTTGTGCACGACATCGATGGTAATTTCGACATCCATATTGCCCTTCTCCTTGATCAAATCTCCTTGGGCGCCCTGCACGGGTATTCGCTTGAGCTCTTTCTTGACGACCGTAAAGCCAAGCCCTTTCTTGAGGTACGTGTAAAAACGATGCTTGCCGTCGAGATCATAATCCCGGGTCCCTTTCGCGGGATAGGCCGTATAGTAAAACACCTTGAGCTCAGTTGCCGAAAATTCACGGACGAGAAAGGCCCTGAGCTTCTCATAGTCAAACATCTTGCCGCGTGCCTTCTGGGCCTGCCAGAGATTGCTCGCGTCGATGAAAACATAAACACGGTTGTTTTGCGGTAAGTCGACCATGACGCCGTGATTCTATCATACGAGGGATAAAGAAAGGCTCAGTCCACTGAGCCTTTCTTCGTCGCCCTATTGAGCCCTATTTCTAGCGCACCGCCCTGTACGTCACGCCCCTTCCCTTGTCGCCGTGGCGGACGAGCAGACCCTCGGCCTCAAGCTCGTGCAGGTACCGCGTGGCCGTCGCGTCAGAGACGCCGAGAGCCCGCTCTACGTCGTTGTTCGCGATCTCCTCGCTCTCGTACGCGAGGTCGAGCACGTCCTGGAGATGCTTCTGCCTGCGGGCCTGGATCGGCGTGAAGTGGTCGAGATTGCCCCGCTCCTCGTGCCTGTGCCAGAAGAGGAGGAAGAAGACGGTGAGGACCGCGAAGAAGAGCGCGAGCATCGGGTCGATGAAGGCGACAACGAGGACGAATCCCGCCATGAGGGTGCCAATCGTCTTTTTTGAGATCTCTATGTCCATGCCCACATTCTATCACCCGTCTCGCCGTCGGCAACCGCCCATAAAAAAGCCGGCACCCATGTGCCGGCTTGAATGACCGTCTGCCTATCCGCCAGACCCGAGCATCTTCTCGAGCGTCGCGAGACCCATCGAGTTCCTGGCGTCGAGGAACATGTTCCTGATACCGGCGACGTCCTGGCGCCCGACCAGCTCGCGGAGCTGGTGCAGGTGCGCAATAAGCGCGGTTATGGCCGCGACGGACGAATGCCCGTGGGCGACCTGAATCTGCGCGGCCACGTCGGGCGAGTTCGTGAGCAGGCGGGCAAGTCCCGCGTGATGCCCCCGAGACAGCCGCGTGCGCAGCCTGACCAGGTCGTCTCCCGACACCCTCACGTCGCGAAGCGCGAGCGCCTCGGCGAGGAGGACGGCGTGAATGAGGGCCTGGCAGCCGAGCATGTCGTGATCGTGCTTCGAGCACCCGACCCTCTCTATCGTGGCGCCGGTCTCTTCGAGAAAAGACTGGAACCACCCCTTCCACGACAAGCCCATGTGCTCGTCTGACACGGCGACGATCTCGCCCTTCCATGTCGGCGACTCGCCCTCCCTCACGCGCGGCGGCGCGAAGAGCGGGTGAATGCCGACGACGGACGCCCCGGTCTCGAGCAACGCCTCCATGGCGTTGGCCTTGAAGGACGATATGTCGATCCAGAGCTGGCCGTCACGCGAGGACGGCGCGGCGTCGTTTATGGCGCGCACCGTATACATGAGTGGGACGCAGAACACCACGACGTCGGCCGCCGAGACGAGCTCGGCGATCCGCGTGTGATGGGTCCCGTCGTCGTAGCCCGTGACGTCGCAGCCGAGACCGGCGAAGAAGGCCTTGAACCAGCGGCCAAAGGCGCCGTCGATGCCGACGACGCATATCCGTTTCGGGTTCACGACTCACCTCCCCTCGCGGCAGGCGCGAATTGGGGATACGAGCCGAGAACGTGAAGCCCCGTCGTCGAGCACTTGAAGTGCGTGAGCGCCGCGGCGACGTGCGCCATTGTCTGATGGCCGTCGAACTCGACGTAGAACGCATACTGGCCGAGCTCTCCGAGAGGCATGGAATGGATGGACGTCAGGTTGATACCCTCGAATGACCCGAGCGCCCGAAGGAGCGCGTTGGGCCAGTTGTTGAGGGTGAAGATAACCGCCGTCCTGTCCTTGCCCGTAGGCTCAGTGCGATCAAAGCCCAGCACGTGGAAGCGCGTGGCGTTGTTGCTCGAGTCCTGCATGTTCTTGCGCATGACGCGCAGGCCGTGAACCTCGGCGGCGAAGGCCGATGCGAGCGCCGCCGTGTTCCGATACTTCGGATCAGACGACACCATCTCTGCCGCGCCCGCCGTGCTCACGCTGGGAATGCGCTTCATGAGCCGGAGCGCGTCCAGGTTCCCCGAGCACTGCCCGAGGGCCTGGGGATGCGACATGACCGAGGAGATCTCGTCGTCGGCAGCCTCTGGGTGAACCAGGAGGCAATGCTCGACGGGAACAACGACCTCGCCGATGACCTGAATCTGCGGCGTGACGGTGTCGAGCCAGCAGCGCACGACCTCGAGCACGAGGCCCTGCTGTCCGTTCTCGACGGGGACGACGCCGTAGCAGCGGTTTGCGACCGCCGCCGCCAGCACGTCCTGATTCCTGTCCCTGAACTGAATGTTGACCGGCCTCTTCCCGAAGACGTCGAGCGTCCTCAGGGCAATCTGCGCGGCCTCATGGCCGTAGGTCCCGCGGGGACCCAGAGCGATAATCGAATCCATGACGAATCTCCTTGTGTTTTGTAGGGTTTTCTGTGCGTGTGATGAACAAATCGTTTCAGGGATGATATTAGGCGAAACGGCGAAAAACACAACCGCGTCACCGCACAGAAAAAGCCGGCCCCTTGGGGGCCGGCTTGAGGACGGGATCCGCTAGCGCTCGAGTTTGCCGATCATACTGAACACCTCGGCGTCGGACATGACGGTGGGAGCGGCGACGATCTTCCAGTCCCGACGGAGGGCCAGGCGGTATTGGAGGATGACCGAGTGATCAGCGTCCCCTTCCGCCGCGATTTCCGCCATCATCGCCTGGGCGATGACATACAAGGCGTCGAGCCGGGTGGCCCTGACGCGCCGCGCGGCCGCCACCTTGGAATCGACGCTGATGCTGGCAGCATTCAAGACGTCGCGGTCCTGACGAAGCCGGTGGATGAGGGACGCGAGGGCCTTGAGCTCGTCAGACGCCTCGCCGACCTCGGTCTCGCCGGTGACGACGGGCGGGAACTCCCTGCCAGTGAGGCAGATGGGCTCGCCCCTGCGAATGCGAACGAAGAACTCCAACAGGGCGCTTCTCTGGCAGGCAGACTTACTGGGTGCTGAACTAGTCATGGTGACAAGGAACGATGGTTTAAGACAGGGTCGGAATAACCCGTCACTGCCAAAAACCATACTTCAAAAACGAGAAAAGTCAACAAACCCTATCGCCGCAAACCATCCATCCTATTGACCGTCGCCTTGAGGTCACGAACCTCGCCCGCGAGATTTACGAGCTGAACCCCGAAAGAACGCAGGGAGTCGGAAAGATCCCGCACGCTTTCCTTGAGCCAGCGAACGTCGCTCTCGAGGGCGCTGAACCTGTTTCCCGAAAACCAGGCAATGCCCATGAGAAAACCAGATATTGCGGTAATGATCCCGATGAACTGCGGCCAGCCTATTTGTATGATGATGTCTTGCATGGGTGTATGTGACTCAAATTATGAACCCGTGCTCGCAAAACACCTATAAAGAGAAATTAAAGACTCGGCCCCGCCGCGTACCCGAGTATCGCCCGCGCGAGCCGGAGGTGAAGAAACGAAACGTTCGCCCCCGCCCTGCTCTTGAGCGGCGAGAGAAGAATCTGCGACAAGGGCTGTCCGTCCGCGTCCACCTGACCCTGCTTCTCCATGTGGGCAAGCTCGTCCTCGAAGGCCTTCTCGATCTTCTTCCAGTGCGCGGGACTGATTTCTTTTTTGAGATACGAGATATTCGCGGGCGAGATGTACCCGTCGGCCATGAGCTTCTCGATATGCGAGACGACCGTCTCGGCCGTGACGCCGCGATGCATCGCCATGTCGGCGAGGCCCTGTTGCTCCTCGATGAGGACAAGCGTCTCCTCGAAGGTCGACGGCTTCTTCTCCTTGGGCTGCGAGCGGGCGCCCTTGAGGAAAAGCTCCTGGGCCTCGCGGAGAGCCTTCTCCCCCATCTCCTCCAGGTCAGAGAGCGCCTCATCCGAGAGCTGCTGTAGCTCCGCGTCGAATTCGAGCACCTCGTTGTGCACCTGAAGCGCCGCCTCGTTCATGCCAAGGATCGTCAGACCCTCGAGCGAACGGACGCGCGACAGCGCCACATACCCCATGCCCGGCGTGAACGACTTGGACAGGTCAACCTCGACCGCGTCGAGGGACATGCCCTGGCTCTTGTGCACCGTGATGGCCCAGGCGAGGCGCAGCGGGTACTGGGAGAGCTCGGCCTTCACCTTGCCGTCCTCCTCGATCTTCCAGCTCGCCCGCTCAATCTTGATGATCTGGCCCGCCGCAGTGCGGATGACGGGATCCTGATTCTCCTTGCACGAGATGACGATGCCGAGCGTGCCGTTCACATACCCCTCCTCGAAGTTGTTCTTGACGCACATGACGCGCGCGCCGACTTTGAGACGCAAGAGCTCTGGCGCGAGGCACGACTTCTTGAGCGTCTCGACGAGGGCGTCCCTGCCCTTGGTCTCCATGTAGTACTCGACCTCGCCCTCGCTCTTGAGGCGGTCGAGTTCCTGCTCGTTGAGCAGATCGACGTCGGCGTTGTGCGTGAAGAGGCGTGTCGGCTCGATCGAGAGCGACAGCTTTGCCTTAAAACGCTCCTGCAAATACTCGCGAGACGAGTCAGTGACGTCGCCACGGCGGATCTCGTTCAGTATCGAGAGCATGTAGTTGTCGTCCTTCTGGCGGAACTGCTCGGTGAGATAGCAGATGGTGAACTTGGCCTCCTGCCAGGCGTCTGACCTATATATGAAGAGAGACTCCGGCTCGCCCTGTCGCGTGACGGGAGGCAGCTGGAAGAAGTCGCCGCAAAGCACGACCTGCACGCCGCCGAAAGGCTTCATGTTGCCCTTCATGTTCTGGAGGACTTTGTTCACGAGATCAAAGCGGAAGTGATGAAGCATCGAAACCTCGTCGATGATGAGTACCTTCACCTTCTCGAAGCGCTTGGACAGGTACGACTTCTCGAACATGCCCTCGAGGTCCGCCTGCGTGAGGGACGCGGCGATGCCGATGCCCGCCCACGAGTGAATGGTCATGCCTCCCATGTGGGTGGCGGCGATTCCCGTGGACGCCGTGATGCCCGCGTCGATGAGGTTGTCGCGCAGGTACTTTATATAGGAATTGATGAGATGCGTCTTTCCCGACCCGGCCGGGCCGGTGACAAAGACGTTCCTTCCTGTCTTGAGTATTTCGAGAGCCTGGGCCTGGGTCATGCAGGGAGATTGTATCACCCCGCTCGGCGCGGCGCGCCTTGACGAGAGACCCTATTCCGCGTGGTCCGCGAAAGGAGCCTTACAGGCTCGCCCAGGGACTCACTTTTTATAAGTCGGGGGTATAAATTCCTTAAGGAATTCAAGGTACGTTTCCTGCAACTCTGGACGTATCCAATCGTGCCTCAACTGCGAAATATATCTTTTCTCAATCACGTTGAGACAGGTGTCGAAATAAAAGCCACCGGGAGTCGCGACGAAAATGCACGCATGCGCCCACATATCTTGTATGGCACTCGCATGCCTCACGATATCATCCATGTCGATATGAGACCTGTACTTAACCTCCACGAGATAAACCTCCCGAAGCCTTCGATCAATAAGAGCAAAATCGGGCGCACAACGAATCGTATCCAAAACCGCAGCACGCGCACCCTGACTGCTAAACTCAGCGACCGTTGGCAAGACAGACTCGTATCCAAAAGGTATGACCGTGAATTCGTGAGCCGCCCTGAACATCAGCTCAAAAACCTGCTCAGCAATCTTCCCTTTTATGAGTTTGTAGTGAAATTCCTGCTCCAAGTTGAGGCTCGTATTCATATGCGATATTGATTGACGCAATCATACTGCCCGCAGAGTCAAGAAAACATAAAGAGAAAGTAAAATTTATTATCTGCCACCAAACCGCTCCTCCTCCCTCTCCTGCACCGCGTCCTCGTCGAGGCCAAAGTGATGCGCGATCTCGTGCCAGAGCGTCTCGAAGACAACCTCACGCACGGGCTTGCCGCTCTCTGCCGCCTCCTCCTCGATCGGCAGCCGGTACAGCGAGATGACGTCAGGAAACATCACGCCCGCGTCGTGATACCGCTCGGTCAGGGGCACGCCGCGATAGAGGCCGAGCAGGTCCATGTTCGTCTCGAGCCCCATGTCGCGCATCGTCTCCTCGTCCACCGCCTCCTCGGCGATGAGGGCGACGTTCCGCACCTTCTCCTTCACCCATTCAGGCAGGCGATCGTACGCCTCGGATATGAGGCCCTCGAATTCCGTCGGCTGAGTGAAGCCTTCGCTCATTCCCGCAGTATACACCACGACTAGCGCAGAAGGCCCTTGAGCACCGGGTACACCTTCTCGGCGATTCTCAGGTAGCCCTGGTCGTTCGGGTGTATGGCGTCAGACATAAGGGTGTTGTTGCCGATGAGTCCGTCGAGCACGTCGGGCACGTAGGCCGATCCCGTCTCGTTCGCAAGGCTCTCGAAGCGACCCTCAAACGGGTCGGTGAGGAGACCGCCGCGAACGCCGAGCACGAGCGTTATGGCTCCCGTCGCCTGGGCGCGGGCGACGATCTTGTGAAGGTTGAGGAAGGTCTCGTCAATCGGCACCTTGCGGAGATAGTCGTTGCCGCCGAGGAGGATGATGAGCACCGAGGGCTGGGACTCGAGGGCCTTGTCGAGGCGCTTCAGGCCGTCGGCCGTGGTGTCGCCCGACACGCCGAGGTTCACGATCTCGCGACTCACCATGCGCGAGAGCAGGACGGAGAGGCTGTTGCCGGGAGTCGCGCCGACGCCCTGGGCGAGGCTGTCGCCAAGGAGGACGACCGGGCCCTCCTTCGGGGGATAGTTCGTGACGTCGCTTCCCCGGTGGAAGAACCAGAGGATGCCGAGGAGCGCGACGACGCCGACGGCGACCTCGATCAGGATTCTTTTGTGTACATTCATACGTTCGTACAATTGTACATCAATTATTCATAAAAAATAAAAGGCTCAGTGCACTGAGCCTTTTCCCGCTCTTACACCAGAACGATATATTGGACGCACCAGACGCCGATGGCCGTGACGAGGCCGAGCATCGCCGGCACGAAGGCGATCTTGAAGTACTCGCCGAAGGTAAGCTCCTTGACCATTCCCGTCGCCACCACTCCCGCCGCCGAGCCAATGGCGAGCATCGACCCTCCCGTCGCCACGGCGACCGCGAGAAGGGACCAGAGATACGGATCGGTCGACGGCACCATCTTGATGGCGATGGCCGTGAGGGCGATATTGTCGAGCACCGAGGACGCGAAGCCGAGAAGGCTGTGGCCGACGACCATGCGCGCGAACGACGCCGCCTCCCCATAGAGGAACGCCGAGACGTGCTCGAGCACGCCGAGGGCGGCGAGGGCCGAGACCGAGAGCAGGATGCCTATGAAGAACTTGATCGAGGAGAGGTCCGCCTTCTGGAGGAGATGCTCGATGGTGGCGGTGAGGTGCGTGTCGCACGGCTTCCAGCGCTTGAAGAGGTCGATCGCCATCCAGGTCAGGCCCAGGCCGAAGAGCGCTCCGATGACCGGCGAGAGGCCGATCGACTTCATGGCCACCGGCATGAGGAACGAGGCGGCGACGAGCGAGAGCACGATCTTCTCCGAGCGCGTGAGGACGATGCCCGCAGGCCTCTCCCCCGTCACGACGCGCGGGCAGTTCACGATCTTGCGCCTGAGGAGGAAGAGGGCGACCACGAGAAGGGCCAGCGCCGGCACGAAGGCGAACGAGACGATCTGGAGGGCCGTGAACTTGTTGGCGAGCCAGAGCATGATGGTCGTGACCGCGCCGATCGGCGACCACGATCCGCCCGCGTTCGCCGCGATGACCACTCCCACCGCCGTGACCGCGAGGTTCCTGCCCGAAAAGAACTTGCGCGCGATCTGCACCATGACGATCGTCGTCGTCAGGTCGTTGAGCACCGCCGCCAGGAAGAACGTCATGCCGCAGAGCACCGTGAACTGCGCCCGGTCCGAGAGGCTGTACGAGTCCAGCTTCGCCTTGATGAGGTCAAAGGCGCGATAGTGTCCCGCGATCTCCACGAGCGACATCGCCGCGAGGAGGAAAACGATGAGGCCAAAGATGTCGGCCGACACGACCGTCAGCTCGTGACCCGCGAGCTGCGGGTCATACGCGCCAAGCAGAATCCACGACACCGCGCCCACCGCAAGCGCCACCGCGGACTTGTGAATCTTGAGCTTCGTCTCAAGCGTGATAAGCGCGTAACCGATGACGAAGAGAGCCGAGGCCGCGAACGCAATCATGGGATTTTGAAAACTTTAAAAAAATAGAGTGGAAGATTCCACGATATTCCTCTCGGGAACAGAATTCAAGCGCGTTGTCCACAGGCCCTCGCGGACGCGTTGCCTTCCCCACCCACCCTTTATTTTTTGCCCGCAGTATGTTATTTTCTCTGGGCACAGTTTCACATTGCCGGATCGTCTAAAGGTAGGACGTCGCTCTCTGAAAGCGAAAATTTTGGTTCGATTCCAAGTCCGGCAACACGAAAGAAAAGCCCCGTCATATGACGGGGCTTTTCTTTCGTGCCTGAGAACGAATGCCTGCCAACCTGCCTATGATACAATTCCAGAATGAAAAAAATTATATGGGCTCTCATTATCATCCTATTGGGCGCAGGCCTCTGGTTTGTCATGTCCAAAGAGGACAAGGTCACCGAGAGCGCATGGCAGACGTACGAAAATAAGGATTTCAAATTTACGATTTCGCATCCGGCAGGCTGGACGATTAAGGACACGAGTGCTGATTTCGGTTTCATAAACCTGTCAATTAACGGCCCAATCCGATCAGATTTGAAAAGCAACCCAGGATTGCCGGTCTCATATTATTTTAGCCTAGCCATGCCAAAAGATAGATCAGAGGTGCGATTCAACTTCGGCTGTTTCTCTACCCCCGACAAACCTGGCAACTCACCATGCAACGCGCCAAGCACGATCGAGGAAAACGAGTCTGCGCCCGAGAATGCAGTCGCACGAGAGATCTTCTCATCATTTAAAGTCAACTAATCTAGTCCGAGGGATTAATTAGAGTTCCAACATCGTCCCAGACGGCCAACACCCAAAAGCAAACACCCGCCACATGTGGCGGGTGTTTGCTTTTGGGTGTTTAATGGAAGCATCGCCTGAGGCGATGCGCCTTGGAATCGAAAGGGTTCTCCCCTATTTCTGAGGAATTCCAATTTGGCACATACTAAGGCGCACCGAGAAAATGTAAAGGGAGAATAAGTTGCTATACTTCCCCACATGGAACAAAAATCCCTCCGCCCCAAAGTCGGCGTCGCCGTACTCATCATCAAGTACAAGCAGGTCCTCATCGGCAAGAGAAAGGGCGAGCACGGCGACGGCATGTGGGCCCCTCCCGGCGGACACCTCGAGTTCAGGGAGGACGTCTTCGACTGCGCCCGCCGCGAGGTCCTCGAGGAGACCTCGATGAGAATCAAGAGCCTCCGCATGGGCCCCATCACGAACGACACCAACCTTCCCGGAGACAAGCACTACGTGACGCTCTTCGTCATCGCCGACCACGACTCGGGAAACCCCGTCGTCACCGAGCCTGACAAGTGTTACGAATGGCGCTGGTGCGCCTGGGACAAACTTCCCAAGCCACTCTTCTACGCGCTTCAGAACTTCGTCGACGCCGGACACTCGCCCTTCGACTACTAGACAGACTGGATCCCCTCGCGACACTTCCTCTCGAGCAGGCCCGCGGCGATGGCGGACGCGACGGACACAGAGATGACGAGAAGCCCCAGGGCAAGGCCTCCCGCCCTGTCTTCCTCGGCCGGCACCGTCACCAAGAGCGAGGCCAGGCCGCCCGCGGCAAGCGCGGCGACGAGCGTCGAGCAGCGTCGTATGATCCGAAGCCCGTGCGAGACGCGATGCGAGAGCGCCTCGCCCCGCCCAACCAGCCCCAACACTCGAAACGCCTGAAAGAGCGCCACGAAGAACGGGATCGACGAGAGATAGGCATAGGCCAGGAACGGGTCCTTGAAGTAGATCTCGAACGCCGTGGCACCCACGTTCCTGCCCTCGAGATGTGGCTCGCCGAGGAGGAAGACCAGCGCTCCGACGCCGACGAGGATGACCGCGGCCTGAAGGCATAGTATTGAGATTCTTTTCATGTATTTCATGTGAGGTGATTAAGGGAGTAAGAAGGGGTATCATTACCGCAGTCACTTATTCATTATAGTAAACCTGCCACATATGGGCCTCAAAGATTTCCTCAACTCTCTTCCCCGAAACTTCGTCCGCTCGTTCTCGGGCGCACACGCGCTGTGGCACCTGCTCGCCGTCGCGCTCACGACACTCATCGTCCTCTCGGGACTCGACTGGGCATATTTCCTGTACGTGCGCGGCGAGCTGCTCAACGCGGTCTTCTTCCCCGCCATCGTCATCGGCATGTTCCTGCCGATAGTCCTGCCGCTTTGGCTGGTCGTGTCCGGACGCAGGCGACGCGACGTCTCACGGACCGTGTACGGCTGGGCGATCATGCAGGCGGCCGCCTTGGGCTGGGTTATCTCCTCTCTCTACAAGTCCGTCACGGGCCGCGTCCAGCCTGATCTCCTCAACATCGCCGCGTCGACCGACCAGAGTCTTAACTGGAACTTCGGCTTCTGGGAGCACGGCATCTTCTGGGGCTGGCCCTCGTCGCACACGACAGTCGCCTTTGCCACCGCCATCGCCTTTGTCATACTCCTCGGCCGCAAGAGGCCCGTCGCGAAATGGACGGCCGTCGCCTACGCATTCTATGTGGGCATCGCCACCTCCCTCGGCATCCACTGGCTCTCCGAGTTCGTTGCGGGCGCGATTATCGGAACGGTCATCGGCGTGACCGTGGGGAGATGGTGGAGGCCGAAACTCGGCGAGGGAAAGTGACATCGGCCCGGCCAGAAATGCTAGACTGACTCATATGAAAACCTACCTCGCTCTTCTCCGCGGCGTGAACGTCGGGGGAAAGAACAAAGTATCAATGGCGACGCTGCGAAGGTGTCTCGAGGACCTCGGCTTCTCCGGCGTCTCGACCTTCATCGCAAGCGGCAACGTCATCCTGAAATCAGACAAGGGCCCCGAGAAGGTGCGGGGCGCGATCGAGGCAGCGCTCACCAAGAACTTCAGGCTCGACAGCGAGCTCATCAAAGTCCTCGTTCTCACCCACAAACAGCTCAAGGCGGTGGTCGAGGGCAAGCCGAGGGGATTCGGAGAGAAGCCCGACACCTATCACAGCGACGCCATCTTCCTCATGGACGCCAAAGTGTCCCAGGCAATCAAGGCCTTCAGCCCCAAGGAAGGCGTCGACAGAATCTGGCCAGGCAAAGGCGTCATCTACTCGGAACGGCTGAGCGCCGAGCGCACCAAGAGCCGCCTGAACAGAATCATGCTCTCCCCTCTCTACAAGTCCATGACCATCCGTAACTGGAACACGACGACGAAACTGCTCGCGATACTCGAAAGGGATAAATGACCGCAAGAGGTTATAATCAACTTATGAAGAAAACAATTCCAATAATCATCACACTCGCCGCCCTCCTCGTCATCGGCTTCTACGCCCTCAACGCGTACATATACGAGGAGAAGCAGGCGGACACCGCGAGCGACTACAGAAAGGCAAGCTATCTCATCGACGGCGCGAGCGTGCCCCTCGGCGAGGCAGGCACAAAGTATTTTGGAAGCGAGCTTCGCACCGACCTCAACGCCGACGGCCGAGCGGACGTCGCCTTTATCATCACCCAGGACGGTGGCGGCAGCGGGACCTTCTTCTACGTCGTCGCGGCGCTCGAAACCGAGCGAGGGTATGTGGGCTCCGAGGCATACCTCCTCGGCGACCGCATCGCCCCTCAGAATATAAACGTCAGCCCGAACCCAAGACACAGGAACGTCATCGTCGCGAACTACGCGGACCGGGCGCCAGACGAACCGATGTCCGCACGGCCATCCGTCGGGAAAAGCGCGTACCTCAAGCTCGATCCCGAGAGCATGCGCTGGGCAATCGTGCAGGCAGACTTCGAGGGAGAGTCGGCCGACGGATCGGCAAGGTAGGCGTCCAAGCGAAAACGAAACAGGAAACAAAAGGCCCGCGCAGTACTGCGCGGGCCGAACTGTCTTGCCTGCATTCAACCCCCTTGGACAAATTCGAAATAGTCCTCGAGGCGGAACGAGCCCTCCCTGCTGTCGGTCGCGTGGGCGATGAACCTGACGCCGTCGTGACGGGTGGCGACAAGCCGACAATACGGCGGACCGGACGGTATCGGCAGCCTCTCGAGCGCGACGGACACGATGTCCTGCGCCACGAGGCTGAGTATCCCGTTCGACACGCTCGCCGGAATGAATATCTCCAGGAACCATTCCGAGCCAAACGGCAGGTCGCCCTCGAGGGTGACGCCGCAGCCGTTGGACCAGGTGTAGAGAGGCTTCTCGTGGTGGTGAGGCCGGTAGAAGCAAGCGCCGAATGACCCGAAGAAGAAGTTCTTGGAGAACTCATTCTTGTCCTTCGGCCAAGCGACGCCTTTTGCCTTGAACTGCGCCCGTATGCACTCCGCGAGCTCCCCGATCTCGACCCATCCCCAGCTTTCGCAGCGGCGGTCTTCGGCGGAGACTCTGTCCGAGTTGATGGCAAGGTTGCGAACGCTCGGGCGCGCAACCGTGAACGACACTATCCCTTCCAATCTTCTTTTCATAGGTATCCTTGCCGCCTGCTGGCGGCTGTCTAGGATTCTGGAGAACCGACCCCGAGAGGGGTCTAGAGGGCTTCCGTCGCCATATTCCCCGAGAACGAGCGACGTGTCAATGAAAAGGCCCCGCTTTTCAGCGGGGCCTCGATGCCGGCGGACAGGCTAGGTCCTGGAATGCCGGTTGATGATGCGAACGCTCGCCTCGCCGCCACCCGTCGGAATAAACTTGACCGCGAGGGCGACACGATGCTCGGGATTGAGGGCTCTCCAGTATTCCCGGGCAATCTCCTCGATATCGCCCACGAGAGGAACGACGAGAGGCTCGCCCGTGAAGGACGGAAGCGGATCGCCGTCACCCGTGTAGGTGGTGACGAGCCTGCCGACGCCTTCGATGCCGAGCGGCCCGTCGCACCCGTGAGAGAACGAGAGAAACTCGGGAAAGATAGACCCTCGCATCCTCCTGATGACGACGAACTCGACCAGATGGCTCCGGTCGGGGAATCTCCGATACAGGCCCGTGATCCGCGGCGTGAAGTTCGGATTGTCGGGCTCATAGGAGAACCGGTCCAGTCCGAGAAGCTCCGCGAGCGGGAGACACTGTTCGACGGTCTTCTCGACGCGCTCGTATACTGCGCTCGTCTGCCTGCCGTTGCTCACGACATGCGCCCAGCCGTCGTCCCGCATCGCGTCATAGATGACGAGCTCGGGATTTCCAGCCTTGGACTGGTCCGCGAACGCGGTTCGGACGCCGCCGTCGGCGTTCTCGAGAATCCGATTCCTGCTGTTGGGGCTCCTGCCGGTAATGAAATACACCTGCACGAAATGCGAGCCGGTGTCGTTGAATCCCATGGCGATCCCTCGCCCGGGATACATGTTGGCGGAGAGACCACGAAGGTTCAGCGCCAAGCGATCTGACAGTAAAGATGACATCTGACAACGATCCTTTCTTGGTTGTGCCCAAAGGGCGGTTTGCGTGACTGACCCAAGACAAGCCTATCGCACGCCGGAGTGTTGTCAACGGAGAGTCCCGCGGCCCTTCCCTTTCCTGATACAATACAAGGCAACCAACACGCACCATGCCAAACAACGAAATCACCGTCAGCACAGACATCAAGGCGCCGCTCGACGCGGCCTGGAAGGCCTTCACCGAACCCGAGGGCATTACGCAGTGGAACCACGCCTCGGACGACTGGAGGTGCCCGAGAGCCGAGAACGACCTGCGCGTCGGCGGCAGGTTCAACTACCGCATGGAGGCGCGCGACGGCAGCGAGGGCTTTGATTTCGAGGGCACCTACACCGAGCTCATTCCCCGCTCGCGCATCTCGTACGCGCTCGACGACGGCCGCGCGGTTCGCGTCTCCTTCATGTCCGTGGACGACGGCGTGGTGCGAGTGACCGAGACCTTCGACCCCGAGAACCTCAACCCTCTCGAGATGCAGCGCGACGGCTGGCAGGCCATCCTCGACAACCTCAAAAAGCACGTCGAGGGACAGTAAGGCGCTTCGCCGTACGGCGGCCCCGTGGGGCCGCCTTTTACGTTGCATTGACTTACTTATTAAAAATGTGCTATAATTATATACATTAGGCTGTTAACTACTTCATCAATGAACGATTTCAAGAGGAGGGGCGGTTTCGGGGGCAAGCGCGACGGTGACCGACGAGGCGGCTTTGGCCGGCCAAAGTTCGAGGGCGGCGGGCGACGATTCGGACGAACCCCTGCGGGCGCGGGCAGCTTCGGTCGCGAGACCGAGCTCTTCTCGGCAACCTGCGCGGAGTGCGGCAGGCAGTGCGAGGTTCCCTTCAAGCCAAACGGCAAGAAGCCTGTCCTTTGCAAGGACTGCTTCAGCCGAGGCGAGGGATCGGCGACGGCGCGACCGTCCTTCAAGTCAGCGCCCCGCGCGAGTGCGTCGGGCACGAGCGTCGACGAGCTCAAGGAGCGCATCGACGGCATGAACCGAAAGCTCGACGCGATCTACGACCTTCTCTCCCGAAATAGCTAAGGCACCGAAAGAAAAAGCCCGCACCTTACGGTGCGGGCTTTGCTTTTGACGAAACGGCGAATCACCATTCGACCCTGCCCCCGAGAACATACTGACCACGAGCGCCCGTGGGTAACAACACGTATCGAGCGCCGTCGATGTGATGGGCAACCAGATTATAGGCAAACACCGGCTCACCCCCGACGCACGCGCCCGTCGGATGACCCTTTGACGTTACGCGAACGATACCGATTTCGGCCAGAGATATGACAGCTTCGCAGAAGCCCGAGGGCAAGAACACCGAACCGCCCACGGCCTCAGGGGGACGCTTGCTGCTGTGCGCCGCGTAGGAACCGTAGGTCACCCACGTGAGCACCTCCTTGCCGCCGGTGTGTCCGCACAGGAGGCCGAACCGATCGAGAAACTCGGACAGCATGCTCACGGAAGGACCCGTGCGACGCTGCTCGCGCTCCTCTTTAATGACCAGGCCACACAGAAGCGAGGCGAGATCAGAGAATAGGGCCCACTTCCACGTCCGCAGATATGCGTGGTCGGAATCGAAGACGTTCGGGTCAGCTTCGTAGAGGGTCGGACGAATCCTTCTCAGACCCACCGGGGCCTCCACGACGCATGACAACTCGGGTGACACTGACATTGCTCCTGACATAATGTTCCTTCCGCCGTCTGAGACGGCTTTCGAAGTTACGGAGAACCGGCCCCACGCGGGACCAAGAGAGTTTCCATGTCAGACAATGCATTTATTATAATAAAATGTCAATAACTACCCGGCAAAGGCGCCGTGATACGCTGTTTCCCATGAACTACTGGCTGGTGAAAAGCGAGGGCGGCTGCTACTCGATCGACGATCTCAGGAAGGACCGAAAGACGCCGTGGACCGGCGTCAGGAACTTCCAGGCGCGCAACTTCATGCGAGACGGCATGAGAATCGGCGACGGCGTCCTCTTCTATCACTCGAACGCGAACCCGTCGGGAGTGTACGGAATCGCCCGCGTCGCCTCGGCACCGCATTCCGACCTCACCGCCCTCGACAGAAATGACGAACACTATGACCCGAAATCAACGCCGGACAAACCCATCTGGGAATGCGTCGACATCGCCTTCGAGGCAAAGCTCCACCGCCCTGTCTCGCTCGAGGACATGAAAAGAAACGCCAGGCTCACCAAGATGATCATCCTCCAGAAAGGCAGCAGGCTCTCTGTGACACCCGTGACTAAGGAGGAGTTCGAGGAGATCGCAAAGACGAGGTAAAAGAAAAAGGCCCGCGCACTTCGTGCGCGGGCCCGATCGGTCACCCTTATCAGGGCAACGCCCCTGCGGCGAGAGACCGCCTGAGCATATGGATGTAGGCTGAGTCGCGGGGAATCTTCCTTTTGACGATGAGCTCGAGCGTGTGATGAAGATGCGCCCGCTCGTCAACCAAGCGTCTCGTCTCCGAGCGCACGTTCCAGTGAGGGTCCCACTTCATAGTGTGGTCAATCTGCTCGTCGAGCCTAATTATCTGCTCGAAGACGACGAGGCGTTCCTCGACGCGAATTCTCCGGGCCTTCTCGAGACGCCAGAGAAAGAGGAACAGGACGGCCGGGGCGATGCTGACGATGAGGTATGTTGAGGAGATCATGCTGATGAAAAATCTATACTCGCGCGGGCCCTTTGTCAAAATTGACGCCTGCGGGAGGAGGAGTATCATTCTCCCAAACCACCACACACATGACACTTGTCATCCGTGACCAGCTCATCAACCCACCCACGTGGTTCGCGTCGTTCCGGGACCTCACGCTCTACTGCAACGTCTTCCTCAGAAGCGACATCGTCATAGAGAGCGACGACCCCGATCCCTACGTCAGATATATACGACCCCGCGGCGGCATGGACTTCGTGAGAGACTTCGTCCGCCCCGACAGCGAGGACGGGATTCGCCTCGACATCGCGAACACCAGACCGCGAACCATCGTGACAGACCGCATCTCGCCCGAGAACGTCCATCGGCTCATCGCCGGCATCAGGACGTGTCAGGGGCGCTAGACGGCCAAACAGGGCGCGGCTCCTTACGGAGCCGCGCCCTTTCGCCTCTGTGGACAACTCACTCCCCGCACCGTGCTCAGAGGGTACAATGAAAATATGAAGAACATCAGCACACAGCGCGGACTCAGCACCGTGGTCATCGCCCTTATTGTCGCCCTTCTCGCGGCGGCGGCAGTCTACGGCTACAAGAGCATGTACTCGTACAGGGACACGGCGTCGACAGAGACGAGCGTCACGTCAGGCACGACGACACAGGGAACGGCGACCTCGACCGTCGACAGCCCCCTCCTCGGCACGCAGTGGTCATGGAAGTACTCGGACACTCCGGAAGGGAGCGTCACAGCCCCTGCCGGAGACAGGTTCGTCATCACCTTCAACGAGGACCGCAGCGTCACAAGCAGCACCGACTGCAACAGGATGACAGGCCGGTTCACGGTGAACGGTGAGATCCTCAGCTTCGGGCCGTTCGCCACGACCAAGATGTACTGCGCAGGCTCGCTCGAGGCTGAGTATGCCCGGCAGCTCGGCCTCACCGCGTCCCACATCATCCAGGGTCCGGAGCTCCGGCTCATCCTCCTGAAGGACGCGGGCACCATGGTATTCACCCGGAACTTCAAGGCTGAGTAGGTTTAGAAGCACTAATCCAAACACGCCCATGCTTTCAACAATCGCAATCATTCTTCTCGTCCTCTGGCTCCTCGGCATCGTCAGCTCCTACACCGTCGGAGGCTTCATCCACATCCTTCTCGTCATCGCCATCGTCATGTTCCTCATCAGGATTATCCGCGGCGAGAATCCCGTCAAATAGGCAATGAAGTGGCACTCCCTCTCGGCTACCGAGGCGTTCGATAGGCTCGAATCCGCCGAACACGGGCTGACGGCAGCGGAGGCAGCGAACAGAGTCGCGTCACACGGCCGCAACGAGCTTGCGGAAGCGAAGACGGACTCTGTTTTCGCTCTCTTCCTGCGCCAGTTCCAGAGCCCCATTATCTACATCCTCCTCGCGGCGGCCGCGGTCATGTTCGTCATGAGCCACGCGAGCGACGCGCTCATCATCTTCGCCGTCCTCTTCGTCAACGCCGTCATCGGCGCCGTGCAGGAGGGTCGCGCCCAGAACACCCTCGTCGCCCTCAAGAACATGGTGAGGACGAACGCAACGGTCATGCGCGAGCGACGCGAGACCATCGTGCCGTCCGAGGAGATTGTACCCGGAGACGTCATCGTCCTCCGCGAGGGAGACAAGGTCCCCGCGGACGCCCGCGTCTTCGCCGCGCAGTCACTCCAGATCGACGAGGCCGCCCTCACCGGGGAGTCTGACCCCGTCGCCAAGTCAATCGACGCCATCGCGCGAGAAGACGTCTCCCCTGCCGACCAGAGGAACATGGTCTTCAAGGGAACCTACGTCATCGGCGGCGAGGCGCGCGCCGTCGTCACGGACACGGGCGCCAGGACGCTCATCGGAGGCATCTCCGAGAAGCTCAGCTCACTCGACACCGACATGCCGCTCAAGGCCGAGATCCAGTCGCTCTCGAGACTGGTCATCTTTCTCGTGCTCGGCGTCTGCGCCGCCCTCTTCGTCATCGGCGTACTTCGCGGCATCAGCTTCGCAGAGATGTTCCTCACGGCCGTGGCGGTCGCCGTATCCGCGATTCCCGAGGGCCTTCCCGTCGTCGTCACCATCGTCCTCGCCGCGGGCATGTACCGCATGAGCAGGCGCAACGCCCTCGTGCGCAAGCTGCAGGCAGTCGAGGCGCTCGGCCAGGCCAGCGTCATAGCCGTCGACAAGACAGGCACCATCACCATGAACCAGATGATGGTCGAGAGACTCTATGTGGACGGAAAGTCGTACGAGGTGCTCGGCAAGGGCTACGAGCCGACCGGCGAGATCACCGAGTCCGGCAACATCGTCGAGCCCCTCAATCATGAGACGCTCCTCCTCGCTGGACGCATCGCCTCCCTCACCGCCTCTGCGACCATCGCCTACGCGGACGATCTGAAGCAGTGGCAGAGAACGTCAGGCGACCCAACCGAGGCTGCCCTCATCTCCCTCTCGCAGAAGATTGGCTACGAGAAGGACGCCCTTCTGCGCGAGATGCCGAAGGTCCACGAGATCCCCTTCAGCTCGGCCATCAAGTTCCACGCCACCTCGCACGAGTCAGAGGGCAAGGTTGTCTTCTACATCGCCGGCGCCCCCGAGGTTATCCTCGAGAAGGCGACGCATGTGCACAGGAACGGAAAATCAGTGCCCTTTGGCGACGCAGAGCGTGAGGCGACGGCAAAGGCCCTCGCGGGCATGTCTCGCCTCGGCCTCCGCATCGTGGCGCTCGCGGCGCACCTCAACGCGCCTCGCGCCGTCGACGCGACGGACCTCCCTGACCTGTGCTTCGTAGGACTCGCCGGCATCAGCGACACCGTGCGCACGGGCGTGCGCGAAGCGCTCGAGGCCGCGCATAAGGCGGGCGTGAAGGTTGTCATGATCACCGGCGACTATCCCGAAACCGCCCGCGCCATCGGCGAGAAGATTGGCATCTACGAGTCGGGCGACGACATCATCACCGGCAAGGAGCTCAGCAGCCTGTCAGAGGGCGAGCTCGCCGCGCGACTGCCGAAGACCAGCATCTTCGCCCGCGTGACGCCCGAGGACAAGCTCAAGATCATAGAGGCGTACCGACGCCAGAAGATCATCATCGCCATGACCGGAGACGGCGTGAACGACGCCCTGTCGCTCGCCGCCGCGGACCTTGGCGTGTCCATGGGCAAGATTGGTACTGAGGTGGCCAAGGAAGCATCCGACATGGTGCTCCTCGACGACAACTTCGGCAGCATTGTCTCGGCCATCGAGGAGGGCCGTAACATCTACCACACCATCAAGAAGGTCATCCTCTATCTCCTCTCGACATCCCTCGGAGAGGTCCTCACCATCACCGCCGCCATCGTTCTCGGCTATCCGCTTCCCCTGCTCGCCGGACAGATCATCTGGCTCAACTTCATCACCGACGGATTCCTGGTAGTGGCACTCGCGCTGGAGCCCAAGGAGGGCAACGTGCTCGGCCGTATCAAGCGACATACCACGGCCATGGTCAACCGTGCGATGGTAAACAGGATCGGCCTTATGAGCGTGTCCATGACGGCCGTCTCGCTCGCCCTCTTCGTCGCCTACCTCGACCAGGGATTCGTCATCGCCTCGACCGTCGCCCTCACCACCCTTGCGGTCTGTCAGTGGTACAACGCATTCAACGTCAGGTCAGAGGTCAGGTCGGTCTTCAACAGGCACTTCTTTGGCAACCCCTTCCTCTTCGTCGCCCTCGCCGTCGTCGCGGGCCTTCAGGTGCTTGCCGTCTACTGGACTCCCCTTCAGGACCTCCTCCGCACGGCGCCGCTCGCCCTCAAGGATTGGTATGTGATATTAGGCTGGAGCCTTGTGGTCATCGCCACCGAGGAGATCAGGAAGCTTGTCGCCCGCCTAAGGAGATAAGGCCCCGCGCGCGCAAAAAGACCCCTGGAGGCTGAAAGCCCCAGGGGTCGAATGCGTCCGTTATGCTGCCTCCGGCCAACCTTGCGGTCGGCTACCCGTCATAGCCTTGGTGGGCTTTTACCCCGCCAACAAGCTGATAGGACACGAACGCCTGTGAAGTGCTCTTTGCGCGTGAAGCGTAAAGACTACGATGAACTCTGCGCGAGTTAGGAAACGCAGCCCCTCGTGATCCGGGAAGGTCCGGGACACCTTCCCTTATGCCCGAAGACATACTCCACTGTCGCTGATTCGCGTATTACTCGCACAAGCCCGAGGGCCTGGGCAGCGCTGGCATCTACTGACAGTCTACGCACCTTTGACTTCGCGTCAAATCTTTGCCGTAATCACTTTATTAGGGTAATCTGGGACACATGTCTAAAAACGACACCATTCTCAGTTTCGACGAAGTCTCGTTCGAGTACGGCCACAACAAGCCCATACTGAACGAGGCTTCTTTCTCCGTGCGCAGGGGCATGAAGGTCACGCTCATGGGCCAGAACGGCGCGGGCAAGTCCACCCTCTTCGGCCTCATCGCCGGCGCCTCAAAGCCCGAGTCGGGCAAGATCAATCGCGCCCAGGGAATGACCATGGCCACCGCCAAGCAGGTCATCCCCCGCGAGGACCTCGACCTCACCATCCGCGCCTTCTTCGAGAAGTGCTTCGCCCAGAAGGTCTACGATATCGACCCGCGCATTGACGAGGTGTTCGAGGCGGTTAACTTCAGCGCACCGCACGACCGCATCATCCGCTCGTTCTCGGGCGGCCAGCAGGCGCGCATCCTCCTCGCCTCGGCCCTCATCCAGAAGCCTGACCTGCTCCTCCTCGACGAGCCGACCAACAACCTCGATCACGCCGGCATCGAGCATCTCACCAACTTCCTCAAGGCATATAAGAAAACCGTTATTGTCATCTCGCACGACGCCGAGTTCCTCAATTCCTTCACTGACGGAGTCCTCTACCTCGACGTCTTCACCAAGAAGATCGAGCAGTACGCCGGAAACTACTTCGACGTGCTCAAGGAGGTGACCGCGCGAATCGAGCGCGAGAACTCGAAGAACGCCCGCCTCGCCAAGGAGATCCAGGACAAGAAGGACCAGGCCAACATGTTCGCCAACAAGGGAGGCCAGATGCGACTCGTGGCAAAGAGGATGCGCGAGAAGGCCGAGGAGCTCGAGGAGGACATCGTCGACGTGCGCCAGGAGGACAAGACCATTCGCGCCTTCACCATCCCCTCGCAGCCCGACTTCACCGGCGACATCATCAGGATCACCGGCTACAAGGTCATCAAGAACCACAAGGCAACCCAGCGCACAGCGAACATCACCCTCAAGAGAAACAAGCACCTCCTCCTCAAGGGACCGAACGGCATCGGCAAGTCCACCCTCCTCGAGTCCATCGCCAAGGGAACGGCCGAAGGCTCGTTCATCGACCCAGCGATCCGCGTCGGCTACTACCGACAGGACTTCTCCACCCTCAACTTCGAGGACACCGTGCACGACTCGCTCATCGCCGTGACCGAGAAGAAGAGCGAGGAGACCATGCGCGCGTGCGCCGCGGGATTCCTCATCACCGCCGAGATGATGCACATCAAGATCGGCAGCCTCTCAGAGGGACAGAAGGGTCTCGTGGCATTCGCGAGCCTCGTCCTCCAGAAGCCGGGCCTCCTCATCCTCGACGAGCCGACCAACCACATCAACTTCCGCCACCTCCCCGTCATCGCCAAGGCCCTGAGCGACTATCAGGGCGCGATGATCCTCGTGTCGCACGTGCCGGAGTTCGTCTCGCAGATCAGGATCGACGAGGTGCTTGATTTGGATAAGTAAGCCTAGGCCGCCCGCAAGGGCGGCCTCTGTTTTCTGGTATACTTGTCCCAACAAAATACATATGAGCATAACGACCCTGGTCAACGTCTTCGTCTTCTTCTCGTCAATCGCCATCGTCTGGTACTTCGCGGGCGTCCTCATCGAGTCGGTGCACCATCTCGCCCGCCGCTTCAACAAGACAGGCTTCACCACGGCCTTCTTCCTCCTCGGCTTCCTCACCTCGATTGGCGAGTTCTCCGTGGCCATCAACGCGACGCTTCAGGGAGTGCCCGAAGTGTCTGTCGGAAACCTCATCGGCGCCTCGTTCGTCGTCCTCCTCTTCATCGTTCCCCTTCTCGCCGTGCTCGGGGGCAAGATCGAGCTCAGGAACACCCTCTCCAAGAGGAACCTCATCCTGGCCCTCGCCACGATCGCCCTCCCCGCCCTCCTCGTCATCGACGGAGGCGTGAGTTGGGTCGAGGGACTGCTCTCGCTCCTCGTCTACGCGACCCTCGTCTTCTCGATCTACAGGCAGAAGACCGAGAACCCCGAGGCAAAGGCCGCGGCCCAGCCCTTTGAGAAGCAGCGAAGCCTCCCTGCTGACCTCTTCCGCATTATCGGCGGCGGTGTCATGATCTTCCTCGCCTCGCGCATCCTCGTCGACCAGGCCGTGTTCTTCTCGGTCATCCTCGGCGCGCCAGCGTCGCTCGTCGGACTCGTCCTCCTCTCGCTCGGCACCA
Source organism: uncultured bacterium (assembly GCA_966243015.1). Classification (GTDB taxonomy): domain Bacteria; phylum Patescibacteriota; class Minisyncoccia; order Phycocordibacterales; family UBA6065; genus UBA6065. The sequence goes on from CBIMES010000001.1 coordinate 491,774, forward strand.
ACGTCCCCGAGTTCGTCGTGGCCATCAGGTCAGTCCTCAAGAAGCGCTCAGACGTCGCCTTCGGAGACTACATCGGCTCGGCCGCGGTCAACACCTTCATCTTCGGCGCGCTCGCCCTCGTGAACGGCGGATTCCTCTTCAACTCAGGCGAGACCTCCTTTACCACCATCCTCCTCGTCGCAGGCCTTTTCTTCTTCGCCCTCTTCGCCCGCTCCGAGAACAGCCTCTCCCGACGCGAGGGCGCGACACTTCTCCTGTTCTACGCGGCCTTCGTCGCCTTCCAGGTATGGACCCTCGTGCAGATTGCGACGCAGTAAGATTGACACCGGCCTGTTTTAGGTATATAATTGATACATACCTATATCTCCTGCCGGTTTTTTAGCCAGTACTCTATTCGCGCTATTGAAAACCCACGAGACTGAATTCTAGTCGCTTTTTTACTGTTATTGACTAGAGGGTACATCAATACGCATATATGCCAATCAACAAGAATCTCAGGCCCGCGGGGCACTCCCGCGCCTATGACCGAGGGCGATTTAGCCATGGTCCAGCCCGCCCTTCGCGCGGAGGATCGCACGGACACTCGCACTCGTCTCACTCATCAGGCCCTCGCAGCGAGGGATCACACTCACACGCCTCGCACGGCGGCGCGTCGCACGGACCACGAAAGCCGTATCACGGCGGAGGCAGCCGCGGCGGCTTCGGTGGAAACCGGGGCGGCTTTGGCGGCGGACGCGGCGGCAACCGCGGTGGCGGACGACGAGGGGGTCGAGGCGGCAACATGGGCGAGTACATCGACCACGCACGCTTCATCAACAAGGCCGTCATCACCGAGAAGGTCGAGCACTTCGTGCCCGAGCACTCGTTCAACGACTTCAAGGTAGACGCGGCCCTCAAGGCCTCCGTCGCCGCGAAGGGGTACGTCACCCCTACCCCGATCCAGGACCGCGCCATCCCTCACATCCTCCAGGGCGCCGACCTCGTGGGCATTGCCAACACTGGTACCGGAAAGACCGCGGCCTTCCTCATCCCTCTCATCAACAAGGTCCTCCACAACCGACGCGAGCAGGTGCTCATCATGGCCCCTACCCGCGAGCTCGCCATCCAGATCGACGAGGAGCTCCGCGCGTTCGTGAAGGGCATGAGGATCTTCTCGGTCTGCTGCGTGGGCGGAATGTCCATCGGCAAGCAGGTCCGCGACCTCAAGTACCAGTACAACTTCATCATCGGAACCCCGGGCCGACTCAAGGACCTCATCGACCGAAAGATGATCAGGCTGAGCGAGTTCAACAGCGTCGTCCTCGACGAGGCCGACCGAATGCTCGACATGGGATTCATCGCCGACATGCGCACCATCATGGCGGGCATGCCGAAGGAGCGACACACCCTCTTCTTCTCGGCCACCATGTCTCCCGACATCGAGAAGATCATCAAGGACTTCCTCCGCGAGCCCGTGCGCATCTCGGTGAAGACTCAGGACACATCGAAGAACGTCGACCAGGACATCGTCCGCGTCGACGGCAGGCCAAAGATCGAGGTTCTCCGCGACCTCCTCGCCGACAAGGACTTCGCCAAGGTCATCATCTTCGGCAGGACCAAGCACGGCGTCGAGAAGATCTCGCGGGAGCTCGTCCGACTCGGCGTGAAGGCAGACGCCCTCCACGGTGACAAGAACCACAGCCAGCGACAGCGCGCCCTCAACGCCTTCAAGGCGCATCAGATACAGGCGCTCGTGGCGACCGACGTCGCCGCGCGCGGCCTCGACATCCCGAACGTCAGCCACGTCATCAACTTCGACGTGCCGGCGACCTACGCCGACTACGTCCACCGCATCGGCCGAACCGGGCGAGGCGGAAAGACCGGCAAGGCGCTCACGTTCGTCGACTAAGAAGGTCTCCCGCGCCCGACGCGAGGGAAAAGTTATCCACAGACGTCCGCCCTTACAGGCATTCGTATTTTAAGAAAAGCGGCGGTTCGCAGGTTTGCAGGCGCAACGGCGGGGTGCTATACTAAAAAAAAACGGACCAGGGCGGGAATACAC
>CBIMES010000002.1:0-193164 GCA_966243015.1 uncultured bacterium
GTTAAATGTTCTCCACAGCCGTCCGCCCCACCTGGCTTTTTTTTTTACATAACGGCGCTTTTCGGCTTGTTCCCCGGCCACCGGCCGCTTTTCTATACTCAAAACATACGGACACGGGAGAGAATCCAGACCACGACCGAACCGCGGAACGACCATTCACGTTAACATCAGCGCACATATGAACCGAAAGAAACTGACCTTATCCTCATTTCGGCAATATGCGAGATTTCTTGCGACAGGCATCGTCAACACGGCAATCGACTTCGGGGTGCTCAACACCCTCATCCTCCTGTTCGGACCGATCGTGAAGCCCGTCGCCTACGCCCTGTTCAAAGTCCTCTCCTTCCTCGCGGCAATAACCAACAGCTACTTCCTCAACAAGTACTGGGTCTTTGCCGACGGGAACCAGAGGGTGAAGGCATCGACGCACAGAGAGAAGATCCTCTTCCTCGGGGTGAGCGTGTTCAGCCTGGGTGTGAACCTGGCCACCTCCCTCCTCGTCTTCAGGGCGCTGGGAAAGATCGGCTTCATGGGCGCAACGGCTCAGGCGAACATCGGTGCGATTGCCGGGACGGCGCTGACGCAGATATCGAACTTCCTTGGTTACAAGTTCCTAATCTTCAAGCGACCTCATGAGCAACATCTACCTTTCGGTGATAGTCCCGGCATACCGGGAAGAAAAGAGGATTCGATCGACACTGCTGGATCTGGAGCGGTACTTCAGGGAGAAGCAGTACCGGTACGAGATTATAGTGGTCAATGACGGGTCGCCCGACGGCACCGCAGACGTGGTCCGAGAGCTCATCCCCCAGATTCCGAACCTCAGCGTGATCGACAACAAGAAGAACAGGGGTAAGGGCTTCGCCGTGAAATGCGGCATGACCTACGCCAGGGGCCAGTACCGTCTCTTCATGGACGCCGACAACTCGGTGAGGATCGACGAGCTCGACACCTTCATCGCGGACATGGAGAGGAACGGCCACGACATAGCCATAGGCTCTATCGCCTTTTCATACGCCCGCACCGTCGAGCACAACGGCTGGCACCGGCGCTTCCTCGGCTCCCTGTCGAAGATGATGGTCCGCGTGATCGCCGTGCCGGGCATCTACGACACCCAGCGAGGCTTCAAGGTGTTCACGGCCCGCGCCGCGGAGATGGTGTTCCCTCGACAGCGCATCAGGCGCTTCGGCTTTGACATCGAGATCCTCCTCATCGCCCTGACGCACAGCCTCTCGGTCAAGGAGCTCCCCGTGCAGTGGGACAACCCGCCCGGCTCGACCGTAAAGCTCTCCTCGTACTTCCAGTCGCTCTCCGAGCTCGGCAGGATATTCATGAACAAGGCCCGAGGCATGTACGACCCTGTGTACGGGCCGAAGACCGAATCTCTCCCCCTCTGGCGAAAGATATTCCGCGAGATGACCTACGTGCCCCGCAGGCTCTGGCGCGAGATATTCGACTCGCGCATGCACCTGCACGTGAAGATATACAACAGAGGCAAGAGTATCCTCTTCGGCGGCAAGGAGTTTGTGCACCATAGCGGCCTGCACCACTCCGAGTCGGCGCTCTACAACCTCGTGCGCGCCCAAAAGGTCGTACTCGGCCTCATCGCCGCCGCCTTCGTGGTATTCCTCTTCGTCAACTGGCACGCGACGCTCGTGGCGACGATATCGGTCATCACCTTCCTCTACTTCCTCGACCTGCTCTTCAACGTGTACCTGAGCGTGCGCAGCATCAGCAGCAACCCGGAGATATCGGTGTCCGAGACGGAGATCCAGACCCTCAGGGACATCGACCTGCCGCGATACACCATCTTCTGCCCGCTCTACAAGGAGTGGCAGGTGGTACCCCAGTTCGTGTCAGCAATGTCGAAGCTCGACTATCCCGCCGAGAAACTCGAGATCCTCTTCCTCCTCGAGGAGAACGATACCGAGACCATCGAGAAGATCCGCGCGGAATCGATGCCCGAGCACTTCAAGATCGTGGTCGTCCCCCACTCGAACCCAAAGACCAAGCCGAAGGCCATGAACTACGGCCTCCAGCACGCGACAGGCGAGTACCTCGTCATCTACGACGCCGAGGACATGCCCGAGCCGGACCAGCTCAAGAAGGCAATCGTCGCCTTCGGCAAGACAAGCGACAGGACCATCTGCGTGCAGGCGAAGCTCAACTTCTACAACACCGACCAGAACATACTCACCAAGATATTCACGGCCGAGTACTCGCTCTGGTTTGACCTCATCCTGCCCGGCCTCCAGTCCATCGACGCGCCGATACCGCTCGGCGGGACGTCGAACCACTTCAAGGTAAGCGTCCTCAAGGAGCTCGACGGATGGGACGCCTTCAACGTGACCGAGGACTGCGACCTGGGAATGCGTCTCGCCAAGAGAGGCTACAAGACCGCCGTCGTCGAGTCGACCACCTACGAGGAGGCGAACTCGGAGCCGATTAACTGGTACAACCAGCGCAGCCGTTGGATCAAGGGGTACATCCAGACGTACTTCGTGCACATGCGCGCGCCCCAGAATTTCAAGGGAAGAATCCGCGACTTCCTCGCCTTCCAGATCATCGTCGGAGGCAAGATATTCTCCATGTTCATCAACCCGATCTTCTGGCTCGTCACCATCTGCTACTTCGCCTTTCGCCTTCAGGTCGGCGACTTCATCGAGTCCTTCTTCCCCGGCATCATCCTGCACATCGGCGTAGTCTCGTTCGTCATGGGCAACTTCCTCTACCTCTACAACTACATGATCGGCTGCTCGAAGCGAGGCTTCGACAGCCTGGTGAAGTACATCTTCCTCACGCCGTTCTACTGGCTGGGCATGAGCCTGGCGGCGTGGAAGGGCGTGTACGAGGTCATCATCAAGCCGCATTACTGGTCAAAGACCGTGCACGGACTCCATCTGAAGAAGCAGCTTAACCCTACAAAGATATGAACCGAATCACCTCATTCATCCGAAGACTCTCGGTCGAGCATTGGATCGTCATCGGCTCGGCGCTCCTCGCCGTCGCGGCGACGATCTACAGCTACCTCAACGGCCACATCATCGCCTACGGAGACGCCGAGTCGCACCTAAACATCTCCAAGCGCGTCATCCACAGCCTGACCCCGGGGCTGGCGCAGCTCGGCGGAATCTGGCTGCCGCTGCCCCACATCATGCTCGTGCCGTTCGTGGCGTCTGACTTCCTCTGGCGCACGGGACTGGCGGGATCCATCGTGTCAGGCGTCGCCTTCGTCATCAGCACGCTCTACATCTACAAGTTCGTCCTGCTCCTCACCCGTCACAAGCTCGCGGCGGTGTTCGCTGCCGCGCTCTTCGCCGCGAACCCGAACATCCTCTATATGCAGTCGACGCCGATGACAGAGCTCGTGCTCATCGCCTTCTTCGCTTTGTCGGGATACTACTTCGTGGCGTACCTGTTCGACCCAAAGAGAATCTCGAACATCGTCTTCGCCGCGTTCTTTGGGTTCTGCGCCTCGCTGTCGCGGTACGACGGCTGGGGCCTCGTGCTCATGGAGGCTGCCGTGCTCGCCCTCTATCACGTGCCGTGGAAAAGGCTCAGGGAGGGCTGGAGCAGGCTCGAGGGAAGGCTCGTACTCTTCTCGACCATGGCGTTCTTCGGCATATTCCTCTGGCTGACCTGGGGATTCCTGATTCTCGGAGACCCGTTGTACTTTACCCACAGCGAGTTCTCGGCAAAGTCTCAGCAGAACAGCTGGCAGGCCCGAGGCGAGCTGCCGAGCTATCGCGACATAGGGTCCGCCCTCACCTACTACTCGACGACCAGCACCGTGACCACGGGAAGCATTGTCACCGTCATCGCCCTCGCGGGCTTCGTGCTCTTCGCCATCGACGGGCGCATGAGGCACAGGCCACTTATCCTGCTCATCCTGGCGGTACCGTTCATCTTCAACGTGGCGACGCTTTTCCTCGGTCAATCCGTCATATTCATACCCAACCTCACGCCCGACACGTTCGAGTGGAACCTGTTCAACGTAAGGTACGGGCTCATGATGATGCCGTGTGCCGCCATCGCGGGAGGGTACCTGTTCTACAGGCTCTCGCTCTTCGGCTACCGCAGGGCGTTCCAGGTCGGGCTGGCCGTGCTCGCCTTCGCCCAGGTCGGTATCTTCGCCCTCGGCAAGGCGCCGGTCATCACCCTCGAGGACGGAACCTACGGCCTCTCGTCGCTCATCGCGAAGAACCAGGACGCCGAGCGCTGGTTCATCAACAACTACGATCACGGCAAGCTGCTCGCGGACGACTTCTCTCGCGCGATTAGCATCGTGCACTCGCCCATCGAGATGAAGGACGTGATCTACATCGGAAACAAGCCGTACTGGGAGGAGTCCCTCAAGGAGCCCGAGAAGTACGCCCGCTGGATCATCATTCAGGAGCACGACCCTATCTGGAAGAACGTCTGGGAGGACGCCGACACGAGGGCTCGCCTGTTCGCCTACTTCCAGCGAGTCTACACCTCGAGCGAAGTCATGATCTTTAGGAGGACCGAAGACGCCAATGAAAACACTCTGGGAAAAATCTAGGTTCTGGATAGGATGCGTGCTCGCGGCGATGACAGTGACCTTTACCGCCAACGCGATCATCGGTATCTCCGAGGGCACGTACGGCGGCCGCGCCAGCGTAGCGACAGTCTCCGAGGGGGATCGCCGCCTCTTCGATGTCCAGTCGATAGACACCATGAAGCACTCGCGAGACCTCGCCCGCGAGAAGCTGGCAGACCCCTCGTTCGACTCAGTCATCGAGAGTGAAATGAGACTCGCCAAGGAGGCCGGTGCGACTCACGTCGCCGTCGGTACGCCCTACGACGAGGAATTCCTCCCCATGCTCTCGCGCTGGGTGCGCAAGGCACGCGAACAGGGACTGTCAGTCTGGTTCCGCGGCAACTTCTCCGGGTGGGAGGGCTGGTTTGGGTACCCGAGGATAACTGCCGACGAACACGCTCACCTGCTCGAGCGGTTCATCGAGGGAAACCCCGCCCTCTTCGAGGACGGCGACATATTCTCCGCATGTCCGGAATGCGAGAACGGTGGACCAGGCGACCCACGAAAAACCGGCGAGAGGGACGAGCACAACGACTTCCTCAGGCGCGAGTACGGCATAGCCACGCGCTCATTCAAGAAGATTGGCAGGGACGTATCCGTGTACACGTCGATGAACGCGGACATTGCGCGAGACGTCATCACGCCCGACGCAGCCGACGACATCGGCGGCACCGTACTCATAGACCATTATCTATCAGACCCCGGCAGGCTGGCAGCCGACGTGGCAAGCATCGCCGAGGACCTCGACACGCGAGTGGGCATTGGCGAGTTTGGCGCGCCCATCCCCGACCTCAACGGCAACATGACCGAGGGGGAGCAGGCCGAGTTCGTCAGGAGAACGCTCGACGGTCTCGCCGCTGCCGAAGAGGACGAGCGAACGAGACTCGTGAACTACTGGGTCATGCGCGGGGGCACCACGGCGCTCATACGCGACGACGGGACACCCAAGGAGGCCTATGACGTCGTCTCGTCGTACTTCTCACCCCTCGCCCTGTCGGGACGCGTCGTCGACCCTCTGGGAGGGGGCGTGCGCGGCGCCGAGGTTTCGATAGACGGCTCACTCATACGCGCCGAGACGTCGAGGAACGGATCGTACGAAATCCTCGTGCCGCGTATCTACGACAACGCCACCCTACGCAAGGACGGTTACGCCGAGCGCACCGTGCCCCTCTCCGAGCTCGCCTCGTCGAGCCCCTCGGAGCTTGTCCTCGAGCCGACCAGGCCGTCTCTTTGGTACAGGATCAGGTCGGCCTTCTGACGGGGAACGTGGCCGCGATAAAAGGCTCACCGCGGTGAGCCTTTTATCGCGGCCTTACAGGGCCGTATTTTTATTCATACCTCAGGGCCTCGATAGGGTTCAGCCTCGCCGCCCGTCGCGCGGGATAGTACCCAAAGACGATTCCGATGAATGCGGAGACGCCGAAGGCCATACCGACAGACCCGAGCGATATCGACGTCGAGAGCACTCCCGTCGCGCTTATGCCGAAAGAGACAATCGCGCCGAGCAGGACGCCAATGGTTCCGCCGGTCACAGTGAGGACAATTGCCTCGAGAAGGAACTGCTTGCTGATGTCGGCGCCCTTTGCGCCGATCGCCTTGCGGAGGCCGATCTCGCGCGTTCGCTCCGTGACCGTGGTAAGCATCATGTTCATGATGCCGATACCTCCCACGACAAGCGAGATTCCCGCCACCGCGCCGAGGAGGATGGTAAAGGTATCGGTAATACTCGAAGCGGTCTCGACAATGTCGTTCTGGTTCAGGATGCTGAAGTCGGCCTTTGCGGGATCCGTGATCTTGTGACGCGAAAGGAGGATGGCCGTGACCTCGGCCTGGGCAAGGGCCATGACTGAGGCGTCCTTTGCCTGAATGCTGATCGAGCTGACGTGATCGCCTCCCGAGAGGAACTGCTGGGCGCTCGTGAGTGGTATGAAAATGGTGTCGTCCGCATTACTGAAGCCCGAGCCGCCTTTTGCTGCGGTAACGCCGATGACCGTGAACTCCATGCCGTTGATGCGCACGGTCTTCCCCACCGCCGAGGCGTTCTCGCCGAACAGGTCGTCGCGGGCACTCGGGCCAAGCACGGCGACCTTCGCCTTGGTCCTGAGATGCTGGTCGGAGACGAAGGCGCCCTCGGCGACCTTCACGTTGCGCACCGCCGGATAGTCGGGGGTCGTGCCCACGACCGAGGTGTTTGTGTTCGTGCCCTTCGCCACGACCTGATAGCGGCCGGATACCTCGGCTGTGACCGCCTGCGCGCCCGACACGCCATCGGCGAGGGCCAGGGCGTCATCGTAGGTCAGAGTCCTTGTCGATCCGCTCGCCATTCTCACCTGATAGCCGCCCGCGCCGGTCTGCGCGCCCGGCGACACCATGATGAGGTTCGCGCCGATAGACTGAATGTTTGACTCAATGGTCTTTTGGGCGCCCTGTCCAATGGACACCATGGCTATCACCGAGCTGATGCCGATGATGATGCCGAGCATGGTGAGCCCGGTGCGAACCTTGTTCGCCGACAGGGCCGAGTACGTCTCGTGAAGCATGTCGAGTGTGTTCATGGTGCGTGGTGGTTAGCTCGCCGACCGCCTCTCGTGATGCGAGGTGTCAGAGACAATCTGCCCGTCCTTGATAAAGATGATGCGGTCAGCGTGCTCGGCGACGTCATGCTCGTGGGTGATGAGAATGATGGTTCTGCCATACTCGCGATTGAGCCTCTGGAAGGTGCCGAGGACAATCTGACCCGTCTTCGAGTCGAGGTTTCCCGTCGGCTCGTCCGCGAGAATGATCGAAGGGTCGTTCACGAGCGCGCGGGCGATGGCCACGCGCTGGATCTGGCCTCCCGAAAGCTGATTGGAAAGATGATGGAAATGGCTCTCCACCATGCCCGCCGAGAGCAAAGCCTCCCTCGCCCGCGACTTACGTTCCTCGTCGCTCGCGCCCGCGTAGATGAGCGGGAGCATGACGTTGCGCAGCACCGTCGTGCGAGGCAGGAGGTTGAAGGCCTGGAAGACGAAGCCGATATTCTGGCGCCTCATATCGGCGAGCTCGTCGTCGGCCAGTTTCGACACGTCTTTGCCGTCGAGGAAATACGATCCCGACGTCGGGGTGTCGAGCGCGCCGAGGATGTGCATGAGCGTGGACTTTCCCGACCCCGAAGGCCCCATGATGGCCACAAACTCGCCGTCGCGCACGCTGAAGCTCACGCCCTTGAGCGCCTGAAACGCGGCCGCGCCGCTGTCGTAGGTCTTCGTGACGTTCTTGATTTCTATCATGGCGCGCGTGTGTTATCGAGATGTCGACCCTCCGACTGCGGGCGCGGTCATAACGCGAACGTTACCGCCGCCTGTGAAGGCCCTGGTCGCGCCGGCGCCGCCGAAGAGAGATCCCGCCGTCTGAACGGTCGACTGGTTAGCGGAGACGGTCACCGTCGAGACGACGTACCGCTCGCCCTCGGAGAGGCCTGAGACGATTTCGGTCATATCGTCTCCGGAGAAGCCGACTGTGACAGGAACCAGGCCGCGGTCGATCGTCTCGACGAAGCTCTGGCTGCCCTGAGTCCTGATGGCGCTCGAAGGTACCGCGATGACTCCCGTGCGGGAGTCAGCGACGATCGAGGCGCTCACCGTCATTCCCGGCTTCACCCGCGCGTCGTTGGTGTCGAAACTGATCTTCGCGCCGTAGCTCACCACTCCCTGCGACACCGTTCCCACGACGTCGATCTCCGAGACAGTTCCCGTGAGAGTCAGGCCGTCGATAGCGTCAAACGTGAGGGTTGCCTTCTGCCCCACCTTGAGCTTGGCGGCGTCGACCTCGTTGAACGAGAGCGAGACATTCTGATTCCTCGTGATGACCGTCGCCACTGAGGTGTTTGACGATGCCTTGTCCCCCACCTCGACGTTCACCTTGGACACGACCCCATCAAACGGCGCCCTGATAGTGTGATTCGCGAGAGCCTCCCGCGCATCGCGGAGGGCGTCCTGCTTCTGCGACAGCTCGAGCTCGGCAGACTTGAGCGAGAGCTCGGCACTTGTCGCGCTGTCCTTAGCGTCCTCGATCGAGGTCTGGGCGTTAGAGATATTTGATATACCGCTGTTCACCTTGCTTATGTACGAGCCGAGCTGACTCTTGTCAGAGGCGAGCTGCGAGGGTGAGGTCTGGAGACGGGCGTTGATATAGTCGATGGTATTGTACGTGCCCGAGAGCGCGGCGGACAGGTTCCTCAGAAGACCGTACGTCGTGTCGAGGAAGGTCTCGATGTCCTCTGGGTCGGACGAGGCCGAAAGGCTCTTGTACGTCGAGAAGACCTGATCATACTGCGACTTCGCCTTGTCAAACAAAACACCCGCCTGGTATTTATACTCAATCGCGCTCGCTCCGCCGAGGAGGTAGCTGATCTCCTTGTCCGAGAAGTACGGGGAGTGGGTCGGGACGTAGAAGATGTCGTTAACCTCCATGAAAATCGCAGGAAGGTCGATGAAGACGCCCGTGATGGTGTCATACCCCTTTTCGTACGCCTTTTTGATATCTGATACCGACGAGCCTTCGGCCTGATTTTCCTTCTGCTTAAGCGCCTTGTCGTAGGCGATCTCCGCGTTTGCGACGGCGAGCTCGGCGTTGCTCACGGCCTTTACCGCGTCCGAGCTCTCGATACGGGCCAAGGTCTGGCCGCCCTTCACCTCCTGGCCGGCGGTGACGCCGACGTACTCGACGTCGCCCGAGACAGTGCTCGTGACGTCGACCTGACTGATTGCCGAAACCTGGCCACTGCCGGTGACTTTTGACTCAACACTTCCCCTCTTGGCCGTAGCACTTATGGTGCGGACCGTGGCCTCGTCGCCGCCAAAGAGCGAAAGGGCTCCGTACACGCACGCAGACAAGGCGAGAACAGAAAGCAAGGTGGTCTTCTTGTGAGAACGGGACCACGAGACGAGCGAACCGAGCCTGAGTTTGAGCTTGGATATCATATTGTGTGTATGAGGGATAAGTCGCCTACTCTTGGAACGGAGGCGGGAGAATCCTGATAAGGCGGGCGTTGATCTGGCCGGCGTCATCGGGCGAGCCGAGGACTACGACGAAGTCCTCCACCTTGATGTCAGAGGAAGTTGCGGAGTCCCTGAAGCGACGGATGTCAGTACCCCTTCCTATGACGACGACCTTCTCGACATTGTCAGGCCCCGCGACGACAAACGACGGAAGGCTCACGCTGGCCACGCGGCCCGCGGCTCCGTGCCCGCCGGGAAGACTCTCGGTGAAGAGGAATTTCTTTGTCATCACAGGTCGCTCACCTGGCATCGGCATGCCGTCAAATACGCGATAGAAGTTGTTGCCGAGCTGCCGCGAGAACGACGCCTTCTTGTAGCCGACCGTCACACCCGCCTGAAAGACGAGCAGCGCGACGACGAGCGACAAGACGACGATAGCGATGACCCTCGCCTTCTTGGAGGGATTTTCTACGTGCTTAAGGAATGAGTGTATGTTCATGAGTATGAAATGCTAGGACTAGGCGAACGAGACCAGCGAGCGAGACTGCCTGACGAGACGGGTCGTGGACCAGCCAAGGGCGAGACCCGCGACGAGCACGGCAGCGGTCGCAAGGACCGGGGCGGACTCGGCGAGGGACAAGGCGAACTCGCGGTAGTAGCCGACAATGCCGAAGCCCTCGGACAAGGCGAGGCGCGCGTAGCTGTAGAATCCAGACGACTCGAGAGATCTGGATACGTACAGGAACGAGGCGACGAGGGCGGCGGCCGAGGCGACCTCGGCCGCCGCCGCCAGGACAAAGCGGATGACGAGCGCCCTCCTGCGAGACCTCGCCACGCGCTCGAGAACAGCAACCCGAAGAGACGCGGGAGCGCTCACCGTGCCGATGTTCCCAAATGGGTTTTTTACTTCGTTAATTCCCATAAAGATATATACGTTTAGACGGAGCCTTTTGGTGCACGCGGCCCGACCCCTTTCTCTAGAAGCCTCTCCCTGAGGGAAAAGACAGCCCTGCGATACCTACTCTTCACCGTATTCGTCGGTCTGTCAGAGAGGCCTGCTATTTCCTCGAACGTCATACCCTCGACGTCGTGCAGAAGCACAATCGACCTGTCGATCACACTCAGACCAGCCATGACCTCGTCGAGAACGGTCCTCAGCTCCCCTGTCGCGACAACGGCATCGGCGAGTGGCGCGTCGTCTGGAATCGACTCGGCAAAGGACGCCTCGCCATCGTCGCCGTCGAGCACGCTGAAAGGAATATCCTTCCTCTTGCGGAGGGTGTCGACCGCCGCGTTGCGCGCGACGGTAAAGAGCCAGGTCTTGAAGGGCTTTGACTCATCAAAGCGCCCCATCCCCTTCCACGCCTTGATAAACGCCTCCTGCGCGACGTCCTCAGCGAGGGCGGCATCCCTGAGCGTGTGAAAGGCGAACGAGTAAAGCCTGTCGGCATAACGCTCAACAAGGCGTCCAAAGGCGTCTGGGTCCCCTGACATATGGGCGCGTATGAGGTCCCTGTCATCCATTGAGAGGCATTGTACACCACGGAAGGCATTCATGATAAACTCAGCCTATGACAACAACACGCAACACGACGACAAAGAGACGCGCGAAGGCCATCGGCGTCTTCGTGGTCGTATTCGCCGCAGCGTTCGCCGTCGGCATGAAATACAGCTCGACCAAGAACCAGCCGATGCCGGCAAGCGCCAAGCTCAACCCAAACGACCCCGCCTTCACGGTGTACGAGTGCTCTGACGACAAGAGCATCTGGGCCGCCTACAAGGATAAGGAGGTGTCCCTGTCGCTGAGCGACGGAAGCAACGTCTTCCTCCCCCAGGCAACCTCCGCCTCGGGAGCGCGTTTCGCCAACGATGACGAATCTATCGTCTTCTGGGAAAAGGGTGGCCTCGCCTTCCTCCAGCAGGATGGAGAGACTACCTACGAAGACTGTGTAAAGAAAGATCGAGGAATCTAAAGGACCCGAGAAAGCAAAAGCCCCGCGCGACGCGGGGCTTTTGCTCGCCGATGCAGAGCGATTATTCAGCCTCTCGGCTCGTTGAAGCCTGAGCCTCGAGATTCGCCTCGTAGTGAGACCTCATAACAGACCTGACGACGTCTACGATGCGAGTCTTCGTTGACGTCGAGAGCGTCGCGCCACCGTCAGCGCGCGCGATGGTTCCCGCCGACGCCTCGATGTCAGCCTTGAGGCTGCCCGAGTCGTAGGCCGCGAGGAATCGATACCAAGGGTAGGAAACCTCGACGGAACCGTCGGCGTTGACGACGGCCTCGGCAGAGACGGTCATCGGTATGAAGCCAAAGAGTCGGGCGCGATCCCTGTACCTGACGGACACGCTGTCATCGTCCGAGCTCACGCCCGAGAGGTTCTCGTCCTGCTCGAGGGTGATCTGGACATAGGAGTCGAACTCCGCCGCGTCTTCCTCTGTGGAGGTGGCGGTTGTGGTCGTCGCGACGGTGCTGGTCGATCGCGCCGATGTGCCGACACCGGCGTTCACGCTCGCGTTTACGGACGACGTCGACGATGCCTGGCCAAGCCTGAGGCCGGCGCCCACATCGACAGACGCGTTCAAGCCCTGGGCATCCACGGAAGGGGCGAACACGAGCGTTCCAAAGATAATGAGTGAGTATGTTCCTAATTTTTTGAGAGTAGTCATGATCATGTTTAATTAGGCTACTTGGTAACAAAGAGCGACTCTATATTCAATTATGGGGTGCCCGCTGGGTTATGCACCTTCGTTATCCCCAACCTAGATGAGACAGGGCCCGCCCGTTCGAGAGCTCTCCACGCGACGCGGCGAGAACGAGACGGAGCCGTCTTTCACGAGCATCTCGAGCACGAGCCCGATGCGGACCGAGGCATCCCAGTACTGGTCAAAGATGAAATTGCCGAGGGAATAATAAATCACCCCTCCCCTGTAGCTCTCTGACTCCTGGATAATGTGAGGGTGAGCCCCTACCACAAGGTCGGCGCCAGCGTCTATGAAGGCACGCGCCGCGACTCTCTGGCCGTCAGTCACGGGCGAGTACTCCTCTCCCCAATGGGCAAAGACAACTACCTGATTGGCAAGCGACCTTACCCGCCTGACCTCCGCGACGACCGACTCGACGGTGTTGATGCCATAGAACTCGGTAAAGCCGACAAAAGCAAAGGTTGTCCCCTTGATGTCTCTGACAAGACTCATGCGGGAGGAATCGAGAGGGTCGCCGAAATACCCTACGCCGCTCTCGCCCAGGTACCGCCCCGTGCTCTCGACACCCTTTCTGCCGAAGTCGAAGATGTGATTGTTGGCGAGGGAGACCGCGCGGACATTGTTGCGCGAGAGCGTGGCAGCGGTCGAGGTCGGGAACGTGAACGTCGTGTTACCCGCGTCGCCCGGCACGGTCGCCCTGCTCACTGACTGGTATTCGGTGATGGGACCCTCGAGATTGCCGACAACGAGGTCAAATTCCTTGAGATAGTCAGCCATGCACGAAAAGACGTGATCACTCCCCTCCTCCTCTGACATGGCGAGAATCGTGCGGTCAAACATCATGTCGCCGACGAAAAGCAGCGTCGCGGAATCGGCGCCCGCGTCAACCGGGATGTCAGGCACAGGGACTGACGAATGGTACGCGCGATCCAGGCGGAGCGGAGAGGCCCAAAGCGCAATCGCCCCGGCCGCGATTGCAGTGCCGAGGGCGATGAGTGTTCTGCGCTTCATGGGACCTAGAGCTTAAGATACTTGCGGACCGCGAGATAGCTCGAGAACGCGCCGAGGAGAACACCGGTGCCGAGAATGACGCCGAAGACCTGCGGGAAGTTCGAGAGATAGTACTGAAAGACGTCGAATCCGCTGAAGAAGGTCTTGGTGATCGACGAAACCCAATAGGTCGCCGGGTACAGAAGGGTCAAGGTTATAAGGGCCGAGACGACACCGTACATGACACCCGAAACCACGAACGGGCCGCGGATGTACTTGTTGCTTGCCCCCACGAGACGCATGACCGAGATCTCCTCTCGGGCGATGTAAATCGCGAGACGTATGGTATTGAAGGCAATGACGATCGAGATGAGCACGAGGACCGCCGTGATGCCAAAGGCAATGGTCGTGCCGCCGGCGATCATCTTCGAGAGCGTATCGATGGCCGTCTTGTTCTGGTAGTAATTGATGCGATCGATGAACGAGCCCTGGTTAGTGTTCTCGTCTTCGAGGAATTCGGCGATGCCCTCGTACTGAGACGTCTCCTTTGCCTTGATGTTGAGGATTGCGCCGAGAGGGTTCTCGTCCAACTCGTCGAGGGCCGAAAGGGTTATCTCGTCGTTCTGGTGCCGCTCCTTGAAGTTGGCGAGCGCCTGCTCGCGGGAGATGTACTCAATCTCGGCGACCTCGGGAAGGGCCTCCAGCCTGTTCTGGAGGCTGATGATGTCTTCTTCGGATGCGGTAGTGACGAAGTAGACGTTCACGTCCACCTTGGACTGAATCTCCTTGAGCGAAGACCTGAGGAGGGCGCCCGAGAAGAGAATGCCGCCGAGCACGAAGAGCGTGACGGTGATGATGAGCACCGACGAGAGCGACACGAAGCTGTTTCGCGCGAATGATATGAAGCCCGCCTTTATGATTCTCTTGGTGTTGATCCAGAACATGATGGGTGTTGTTAGAGCGCGTACTTGCCGTCCTTGTCGTCCCTGATAATCCTTCCCTTCTCCATGGTGATGACGCGGCGGCCGATGGACTCGATGACGCCCTTGTTATGGGTGGTGAGGATGACGGTGGTGCCGAGGTCGTTAATCTTCTTCAGAATCTGCACGATCTCGTAGGTGTTCACCGGGTCGAGGTTTCCCGTCGGTTCGTCCGCGATGATGATGTCCGGCTGATTGACGATGGCGCGGGCGATGGCGACGCGCTGCCTCTCCCCTCCCGAGAGCTCGTGAGGGAAATTCCAGATCTTCCTGCCGAGGTCGACCAGCTCAAGCACGTGCGGCACGTCGGAGGCAATCTCCTCGTCAGTGCGGCCCGCAGCCTCCATGGCGAAGGCGATGTTCTCGAACACGGTCTTGTTCGGGATGAGGCGGAAATCCTGGAAGACGGTGCCTATGCGTCGGCGATAGGCCGGCACGTCCTTTCGGCGAAGCTTGTGCACGTTGGTGGACTCGAAATGCACGGAACCCCTGGTCGGATGCTCCTCGATGAGCAGCATCTTGATGAGGGTGGTCTTGCCCGCTCCAGAATGCCCCACGATAGACACGAACTCCTTGGGATGTATGACGAGGTTCACCTCGTCGAGGGCAACAGAGTCGTCAGAGTAGACCTTGGTTACTTTGTCGAAATGAATCATGTCTCGTCATTGTACCAAGAAAGGAATAGGCGCTCAACGGAAGCGGATGGGGCCATGCAGGGCCCTAGAGACCCCTCTCCGCCTCGATGAAGGCGTCGAGGTCGCCCTCGAGGACAGCATCGACGTTCGAGGTCTCCACCTCGGTCCTGTGGTCCTTGACCATCTTGTACGGATGCACGACGTAGGAGCGAATCTGATTGCCCCACTCGATGTCTGTGGTCTTGGAAATATACATGCCTCGCTCCTTTGACCTCTGCTCATCCTGCTTCAGCTTGTAGAGCTTGGCCTGAAGGATATCCATGGCCTGGGCGCGGTTGTCCGCCTGAGAGCGCTCTGAATCGACGTGCACCGATATCTTGGTCGGTATGTGAATGAGGCGCACGGCAGTCTCGCGCTTGTTGACGTTCTGTCCGCCGGGACCGGATGACCTGGCAAACTCCACGCGAAGCTCCTCGGGAGGAATGGAAACAAAGGTGAACTTCTCGAACTTCGGAATCACCTCGACGAGAGAGAACGAGGTATGCCTCTGCTTCTTGGCGTTGAAGGGCGAGATGCGGACGAGCCTATGCACGCCTGACTCGTTCTTGAGCGTGCCGTACGCGTTCTTGCCCGCGAGCTCGAGGGTGACGTTGCGATAGCCGCCCCGCTCGTTCTTGTTCTGATGTATAAAGGTCACCCCCCACCCCTTTCGCGCCGCGTACTTGAGGTACATGTCGAGGAGAATGCGCGAGAAGTCCTCGGCGTCATCTCCGCCCGCCCCAGAGAATATGGTCATGACCGCGTTGCCGCGCTCGTACTTCTCAGTCTCGGCAAGAGCCGACTTGAGGTCATTGAGCTCGCGAAGTATATTCTGGGCCTTTTCCTTGCTCTCCCAGAAGGAGGCGTCGCTCATGAGATTCTCGATCTCCTCGATTCGTTTTCGCGGATCGTTCATGAGCCACTTCCCGGGATCGAACCGGGGACCTCTACTTTACGAAAGTATTGCTCTACCAGCTGAGCTAAAGTGGCAGGTACCCTCCACTGTCTGAGCCAACGTCCGGGATCGAACCGGAGACCTCGTCATTCGTTTACACCTCACCTTGCGGGAGGACTAGACTGTATCTTTCTCCTGTTGCGAGGAGACCCTTGTCAGTCGTTCGGGCGCTGGGCGCCACGGTCTTAACCCAGAGGGTCTTTAACCGTTATTCGGGATTCACTGAGGCGTTACCGCCCCAGTGGGCAGGGTTTCTTACGAACCCACCAATGACGTGCTCTACCGACTGAGCTACGTTGGCTTATTGCTGTTCCAAAAGAACGCCTCACAAGAATAGACTATTCAGCGAATTTTATCAATCATCTCACACATTTTCTCCTTTAATCTGACATTATTAAAGTAAACGATAACAACCCCGTGCTGGGACTTATTACGATACGTCCCAGGGCCCCTTACGCGAGAAACCACCGGTTTATAGAACTGATCAAGGCCCACGGAAAGCTCATTAGCCCAATATCTAAGGGCTATTTCTGGATTCAAATCCTCAAACACCTGAACACTGAATCTTAGTCTCGATTTCTCGACCCCGCACATCCTTTCAAGGAATTCCATGAATTTCCTTACGAGGTGAGGATCGGTGTTG
Organism: uncultured bacterium; assembly: GCA_966243015.1. Taxonomy (GTDB): domain Bacteria; phylum Patescibacteriota; class Minisyncoccia; order Phycocordibacterales; family UBA6065; genus UBA6065. The sequence goes on from CBIMES010000002.1 coordinate 16,489, forward strand.
GTAAGCCTCATTCCGCCCCTGCCCCTCTTCAACCCCTCGCCCCAATACAAGCCAAGGCCCAAACCAAGCAATAAACTATCGTCCTGATTCCTTGGCTCTTTTATCAAGAATGGGTCACCCGAAGGATTTTTAAGCCTGTAAACAGCCTCGGAAATAGACCTCTTTTTGATACCGTGCTTTTCAAGCCAGTAATTGACTTTATTATTCGAACAATTCAAAACGCCAGCGATCTGTGATGCTGACAGACCGCCTTCGACATAAAGGTGATTCAGTTCTTTGAACGAAATTTCCACTCAACAAACATAGCAAATCGACGATAAAGACAGTATAAAAATCAATAGAGGTCAGACTGTCTTTCGACCTCCCCCTCCCTGAACGCGTTCACGAGCAGGTGCGCGAGACGGGTCGGCTCTGGCAGGCGATACCCCTTGAGGCATCCGGTGACCACGTTCAGAGCGTCGCTCACGCTCACCTTGTGGCCCGGGGAAATGAAAAGCGGGTTCGATTTTTCCTTTGATTTGTAGACGTACCCAAGTGTCTCCCGCGTCACGGGATCAGCCAGAGGTGAGGCGTCGCCGACGACGCGAGGCTCTGAATGAACACCAAAGAGAACCGACTTGGCGCAGCCGACGGTTGGTATGCCGCTTAGTATTCCGAGGTGCGTGGCTATACCGAGTCGGCGCGGATGGGCTATTCCCTGACCGTCTACCATGATGAGATCAGGCCTGACCTTGAGCTTCTCGAGGCACTTCATGAGACCAGGGATCTCGCGGAACGAGAGCAGTCCCGGAATGTACGGAAACGTGACCTTCATCTTGTGAACAGCGTGACCAAGGGGCCTCAGGTCAGGGTACGAGAGCAGGATAATTCCCGCGAAAAGCTCGTCGCCGAAGCGCTCGAGCGACACGTCAGCGCCAGCGATGATTTTGACCGTCGAGTCGAGGGACGAGAGGTCCACCCGCTCCCCAAGCGCCTTCTGTATGCGTATCGCCTCGGCCGGCGTCACGTCCCATGAGTGAATGTGTGGCATGGCTTCCTTACTTGAGCCCAGAATAGCACGGAACCCGACACAGCGTGTCGGGTTTCGTATCCTGCGCGAGTGATGGGACTCGAACCCACGGCCTCTTCCGTGACAGGGAAGCGCTCTAACCAGCTGAGCTACACCCGCAGGGCTTATATACTTACACAGCTATGCCGTGTACGCAACCATTTAAGCACGAAACGCCTAAAAAATCACGGTGTCGGCGGGAGGGATCGAACCTCCGACCTTGGGCTTATGAGTCCCACGCTCTAACCAACTGAGCTACGCCGACGTGAACCACACGATATCATAATCTGCTTGATTTTCCAAGGAAAATGATGCCCCGAGGGGTAGTTGAAAGAAAACGGACCCCCGCCCCGTATTATCAGTGTGTAGATAAGTAGTGGACTAGACGTTACGCCGAGCGTCCCCTCCACCCCACGAAAAACGCCCTGAAGCCGGGCGTTTTTCTCTTGCCCTGGAAAGCGCCAATAAAAAGCCCCGCCCTTTCAGGCAGAGGCTCTGTACTCGCGTGACGCTATGCAAGGGAGGCTTTGTATAGCCCAAGGTCAAATGCCCCACGAAGCTTATAGGCGTCCCTCCAGGCTTTCCACCGCTCGTCGCGCTTCAGCACATTCGGGTCGGGACGGTAACGCCCTGTCGTAAACGCCGAAGTGAAAGCGTCGGAACGAGGAAGCAGGATCGCCGACAGGCTCAGAGAGTGCATGGGATAAGGGTCAATGATATGCCCAGACCTTGTCTCGAGCCAGGAATGCTGGCCCACCCAATACTCATATTCGTTGCCTTTCTTGAGGACCATGCCTCCAAGCTCGCCGTCCACGAGACGGACTGACCCGTCTCGGATTTCCAAGACAAGCGCCCTGCAAATGGAGTGGCAGTTGAACGGAATACCCTTCAATCTCCTCGTCCTGTCGTCCTCGGGCCTCCTCACCGACTGTAAAAGACCTGTCACCGTTTCCAGGATTTTCCAGTCTTCCTGAGAGACGGCGCTGTAAACTGCGTCACAGTAAAACATCTGTTTCCTTGGTTGAGTGTTTGAATGATCTAACTTGTTTAAGAAATTACAACAAATAATCACTTTGTCAATAAACATCCTGTTCCAAGAGAAAAGCCAGGCGTTACGCCTGGCTTTTCTGTTACGTGTTGCGGGGGGTGGAATTGAACCACCTCCTACAGGTTATGAGCCTGTCGAGCTACCGGTGCTCTACCCCGCTATCGCCTCCCAGATAGAGAGACTAATAGTATACAACGGCATAAAATTTGATGCAAGACCCTCGGGGCCGCAAAGTGCCGGCCGCTGACCCAGCCCGCCTAGATATAGTAGAATTCGCTGAAAACCTTCTTGTAGAGGCCTATAATGCGCTTCGCATCCCGCTCGTTCAGCTGGAAGTCGCTTCCCTGGTGCGCGATCTGGTTTCGCACCTTGTGGGCCTCCCAGGCATCGTTGAGCGTCAGGAAGTCGCTCGGCTCCACGCCCTTGAGCTGCTCGCCAATCGAGTCCCCCTGATAACCCATCTTGGTCAGGATGTCGGCGAGCATGATGTCAGCCTCCATGATGGCTAGCCTCCAATCCGAAGGATTCGCGGAGTTGATGTGGGCCTCGACGCGCTGCCACTTCTGGTTGAGGACAGGGTCGGCGGCACCCTTCTCGTTCACCGCCTCCTTCACCCGAAGCGAGTGGAACTTCTGCTCCTGGATCCCCTCGAGCTGCTTCAGTCGAATGCGGGCGTAGACGATAACGTAGAAAAGGAAGAGCGTAAAGACGATGGCGAACGGAGTGATGATCTCGACGACGCGGATGAGAACGTTGAGCCAGGCGACAATGTCGAACCCCTTGAGGATCTCCCCGAGGCGCAGAAAGATGTATTCGATATTAAGGAAGTTTATGGCATCCATGCTTCCCTTATTCTACACCCTCTAGGCCTTTTCGCCGAGGAACGCCTTGCCGAGGGCGAAGAGGACGTCCTCCCTGCCCTGGGCGGCGACGAGCTGCATGCCAATCGGAAGCTTGATGCCGTCAACATTCTTCTCGCCCGCCGGGATAGAGATGGCTGGGATGCCCACGAGATTTGCCGTCACGGTGAAAATGTCCTCGAGGTACATGGCGACCGGGTCAGAGACCTTCTCCCCTATCTTGAAAGCCGGCGCAGGCGCGGTCGGCGTGATGATGGCGTCGACGCCGGCGAACGCCTTCGCGAAATCGGCCTTGAGCAACTCCCGTACGGCGTTCGCCTTGTTGTAGTACGCGTCGTAGTAGCCCGACGAGAGCACGTAGGCGCCGAGCATGATGCGGCGGCGCGCCTCGCGGCCAAAGAGATCGCCTCGGGTGAGGAAGTAATCCTCGGTAAGGTCCTTGCCGTCCTTGTGGGCGCCGTACTTCACGCCGTCAAAGCGCGAGAGGTTGGTCGACACCTCGGCGAACATGAGCACGTAGTATACGGCGAGCGAGTACTCGATATGCGGGAGTTCGATATCCTTCACCTCGAAACCAAGGGCCTTGAATTTCTCGAGAGATGCCTCGAACGCGGACATAACCGCAGGGTCAATGCCGTCACCCTTGAGGAAGGCGCGTGGGACACCGATGACAGGCTTTCGCGGGGACGCCGGTCGAAGGGCGTCGACGTCAATAGACGTGCTGTCGTACGAGTCCTTGCCTTTCATGGCATTGAAGAGGATCTCGGCGTCGGTAACGGTCTTGGTAACAGGGCCGATGACGTCGAGGGACGAGCCCATAGCCATGAGGCCGTGTCGCGAAATGGAGCCGTAGGTCGGCTTGAGCCCGACCACGCCACAGTAGCTCGCCGGCTGGCGAACGGAACCGCCCGTATCAGAGCCAAGCGACGCAATGGCCATGTCGCCCGCCACGGCAGCGGCCGAACCGCCCGACGAACCGCCCGAGACACGAGAGAGATCGCGCGGATTCTTGGTCACGCCATACGCGGAGTTCTCGGTCGAGCCGCCCATGGCGAACTCGTCCATGTTCACGCGGCCGATGAAGACGGCACCCGCCTCCTTGAGCTTGGCGATGGCGGTCGCGTCGTACGGTCCGACGTATCCCTCGAGAATCTGCGAGGCAGAGCCGACCTTCCTTCCCTTCACGAGAATGTTGTCCTTGACGGCAATCGGAATGCCGGCGAGCATATTGTCTGCAGAGACTTTCTTCTGCGCGGCTTCCGCCTGGGCCATGACGTCGTCATAGACCTCGAGGTACGCGTGAATGTCGCCGTCCTTTGCGGCAATCGCCTTGAGATGCGCGTCGGCGAGGTCTCGGGTGGTGAAGTCCCCCTTTACGAGTCCCTCGTGAGCTGAAACGATAGTGAGTTTGGTGAGATCCATGGAAATGTGTGAAAAATGCGCCGGCGCTATGAGAGTATTTTCTTAACCTTCACGTAGTCACCCTCGTGCTGAGGGGCGCCGTCGACGAGGGTGCGGGTGTACGCGCCGCTCTCGTTCGGATTCGCATCTTCGCGGAGAACGTTTCGGTTAACCGACATGACGGGGCCGGACTCGGATCCCGTGACCTCCTTGAGCTTGTCCACGTAGGCCAGAATCGAGGACATCTCGCCCTGGAATCGGGTGATTTCCTCGTCGGAGAGCTTGAGGCGAGAGAGATTCGCCAGCTTCTGTACGTCTTCTTTCGTGATCATGGGAGCACTATATCATAGAAAGGGCGCTCTACATAGCCACAATAAAAGGCTCAGTCCACTGAGCCTTTTATTCTCACTCAAGAGAGCGCACCGAAAGTCGGCCCTTATTACCTAGCGAGCAAATCCGAGGAGCGCAAGCCATCCTCTCGAGGCAAACGCGTTTGTCATGGCCGTCTTTGTTATAGACCCAAAGTAACCACTTGCTGGCGAGACACCTATGGCAGCCTGATACTGAGCGAGCGCCGACTGAGTAAGGCTACCGAAATAACCAAGGGGAACGGAAATTGGAACGTTGAGATAGCCCATTTCGGAAAGGAGACCCTGAAGGAACACGACGTCCTGTCCCGATGAGCCAAGAGTGAGATCCCTGCCGACGAACACGTTAGGATACACCTGCGCGTGAGCCCGCTGCGGAACAACGGAAGAAGCGAAGGCGAATAGCAGGGCAAAGGAGATAGATGAGACGAAGAGAAACCGAGTTTTTGTTTTCATGGAAGTTATAGATTAGCTCATAACATCCCGCCTCTCGTGAGACGCGACATACCGCCGAAGAACCCCCAATTTCCATGGTATACCCCTCACCGCTCAGTTCAAGGGGCGATGTTAACACCCTCGCGATTATCCAAGCATCGCCAGAAAATCGGCCTCATCTATGATTTTAACACCCAACGCCTGGGCCTTGTCGAGCTTCGAGCCAGCGCTCTCCCCCGCGACAACGTACGAGGTCTTCTTTGACACGGACGAGGAGACGTCGCCGCCGGCCGCGCGAATCATCTCCTCGGCCTCGGCGCGCTCGAGGGTCGGCAGGGTGCCAGTGAGCACGAAGGTGAGGCCGGCGAGTTTGCCCGTACCCTTAGTGACCTTAACCTCCTGTATGGAAACCTCCTTGGCGAGTCGCTCGGCGACCTTGCGATGGGTCTTGTCCGAGAACCACGCGGCCACGGACGACGCCACGACGGGACCAATGCCATCAATGGCCTCGACATCCTCGCGAGAGGCAGACATAACGGCTTCGAGCGTCCTGAAATGGTCGGCAAGAGCGTGAGCGGTCTCCTCGCCCACATGGTCGATGGAGAGGGCTGTGATGAAGCGCGCGAGCGACTGCGAGCGCGCCTTATTGATCGCCTCGATAAGATTGCTCGCTGACGTCTCGGCGAAGCGCGGCAGGGTCAACACGTCGCCGACGGTGAGTGTGAAAAGATCCGGGAAGGTCGAGATGAGGCCCGCGTCGAGCAGGGCGTCGATGACCTTCGGGCCACACCCGTCGATGTTGAAGGCGACGCGAGACACGAAATAGTGGAACTTGCGGCGCTGGAGAACGAGAGAATCCTTCACCACGCAGCGATGCGCCGCCTGGCCGGGAACGCGTTCGATGGCACCGTCTCCCCCGCACTCCTCGATATGGGTCGGAAAGACAAACGGCCTTTCCTTGCCCGTGCGCATCTCGACGACAACTTTGACGATGTCGGGAATGACGTCACCCGCCTTCTGAAGAATGACCGTATCGCCGATGCGTACGTCGAGGCGCCTGATCTCGTCCTCGTTATGAAGAGTCGCGCGAGAGACAGTCGTGCCCGCCACGAGCACCGGCCGCAGGACCGCAACAGGCGTAACCACGCCCGTGCGACCAACCTGGAAGACGATGTCCTCGAGAACCGTCGTCACCTGCTCTGCCGGGAACTTGAAGGCGATGCCAAAGCGCGGCGCCTTGCCGGTATAGCCGATGGCCTCCTGATATGCCCTCTCGTCAACCTTAACCACCACACCATCGATGAGATAATCCTCCTTCGGGGCCTTCTTCTGCCACTCCTTCCAATACGAAATAACGCCGTCGATGGAGTCGACGCGGCGGAAGTGCTTGTTGACTTTGAACCCCAGATCGCGAAGAAGGCCAAGCTCCTTCTCCTGTGTGTCGGGAAGTTTCGCCCCCGCAGTCAGGACCGCAATGTCATATACAAAGTTATCGAGCTTCCGGGACGCCGCGACTTTCGGGTCGAGCTGACGGATCGAGCCGGCAGCCACGTTGCGGGGATTCGCAAAGAGAGGCTCGCCCGCCTTCGCCCGTTCCTTATTGAGGCGAGCGAGATTCGACTTGGACATCCACACTTCCCCCTCGACGATGATGTCGACCTCCTTGTTGAGGCGCAACGGCACCGACTCGATGGTGCGGACATTGTGCGTCACATCCTCGCCCACCACGCCGTCGCCACGAGTCGCGGCGCGGACCAGGACGCCTTTCTCGTATTCGAGCACGACCTTCAGGCCGTCGATCTTGAGCTCGCACACATAGGTCGGGCTGACCGCCTTGCCCGTCTCGGTCTGAATGAACTTCCTGACGCGCGCGTCGAAGTCGCGCATGTCCTCCTCGGTGAAGGCGTCGTTGAACGACCACTGCGTGACCTTGTGCGGCACCTTCTCGAACTGAGGCAGGGGCTTGCCGGCCACACGAAGCGTCGGCGAGTCCTTGGTCTGGAGCTCGGGATGCGCGGCCTCGAGCTCGGCGAGCTCGCGCTTGAGGGAGTCGAGGGCCTCAGCCGAAATCTCCTCCCTGTCGAGGACGTGATAGTTGTATCGGTGCAGATCAATGGTCTGCCTGAGTTTTTCCGCTCGGTCTTTCAGTGATTTCAGGTTGTCTGGCATGGCCGTATGGGGTTAGTACGTGATGCGGAGCGCTCGTTCAACCTTGAGACTGTCGGTACCAACGCACTTGTTGGCACCCGCCTCGCTCGCCACGTACCCGACATTATAGCCACGGGAGATGACGCTCGTAAAATCCTGACCGCCCGAGGAATACTTGCCGACTGAGACGTAGGCGCATGGCAGGGCGCCCGTGGTGGCGTTGGTCGGCGAGAACGAGAACGTGGTCGTGGCAGCGCCGGACGACCTCGACTCGGCGACCGTCACGGCCTGGCCGGCGCAGCTGAACGACGGCGACGCGCCAGACTCCGACGACGAGGCGAAAACGGTACCGACCACGTCCCAGTAGAGGGCGCACTCGATGCCGCTGTCCGCGGCGAAGAACGCGGCCTGGGACTCTCGTCCCGACGAGGAGAGGGCGAGCTCCTTGATGGTGAGGTTGAAGATCGAGAGGCCGATCGAGAGCAGCACGCTCGCCGTGAGTACGGCGAAGAGCATCGCGAATCCCCTTTCCTCTCTCTGTGTCGAAATGGTGTTCATGGGATTAGAAGTTAAAGAGAAGTTCCTTCACCTGAAAGCTCTTCTCCGGGGCGAAGAGGTTAGTGTTCCAGGCGACGTTCACCGAGAGAAGGACCTCCTTGTTGTCGCTGCCGACAGGTATGATCTGCACGGTGCGCCTGAAGGGAGTGTCGACCCATGCGCCCGAGGGGTTGTATCCGTAAAGCCCCGAAGGCTTGTTGATGCGAATGCGAGGGCAGCCGAGGGTCGGGCACGGCGTCACGGCGTCGACGTTCGAAGAGTCGAGATACAGCGCGCTTATGGTACAACCGCTCGACGAGTCGCAGTCGTTTGCCCCATCCTCGATGAGGCCCGTGAGCCACGGCAATCCGCCTATCTTGTTGCTGTCGCGCATGTTCCTGACGTACTCAACGGCCTCCTGGGCGAGATACGAGGCAGTGATCTGATCCTTGGAATAGACGGCGGACGATATTCCCTTCTGGGCGATGAGGAGCGGGCCCGTGATGGCGAGCGAGAGTATCGAGATCGCCACCATGGCCTCGACGAGGGTGAATCCTGATTGTGTTCGAATACTTGTTCTCATGATGTTCTTCGCTTAGTCGGCCACGCGCTGCGACACGGTTGTCTGTATGTTGAAGTCCGATCGGGTTGTCGACGTTCCCGAATAGCCCTGAATGACGATCATGACCTTCGGCTGGCCTCCCACCGACGGATCATGGTAGAACCTGAGGTTCGTGATAGAGATTTCCTGGGCAGTAATAGGCACGGGAGAGGCGTTGCCCATTGGTCCGCCGCCGAGAATCTGGCGGGTGATGCGCATGTTGGAGAGGCCGTAGCGAACCTCGTCGTCACTGCCGTAGGAACCGTTTCCGTTCACGTCCCTGTTGGCCCGATACCTGAAGGTGTCTCCGCCCGCGCTCGCGCAGTCCCCGCCGCCGCACTGGTAGTTCGAGCCCACACGCATGTCTCGTGACATGCTCTCGAGGGCGAAGTTAAGGTTCGTCATCACCGACTTGATCGAATGGGCCTTCTTGTTTGCCTCGACGATGCTGAAGATGGCGCCCGTGGCGACGAGCATGACGGTGGCGAATATGGAAACCGCCACCATCACCTCGATGAGGGTGAAGGCTCGGGCGACCGTGTGTGATGTTCGTGACGTCATGGCTTAGTTGCAGTTAGTCGGATCAGTCGACACGGATATCTGTCCCGTGGCCTCGACGATGACCTTGCGGTAGTCGTTCTTCGGCGAGACGAGGCAGATGATCGTCGTGCCCCCCGTGTAGATCGGCGTCGTGTTGTCTCGGGAGATGAAGGTGTCGGGGTTCGGTCGCAGGAACGAGAGGGTCAGGCTCGTGAGGTTACACTCAATCGTGGTGCTGCCGGCGCAGAGCTTGCCAATCCTGTTTCCCCTGCGAATGGCATAGGTATCGAGCGTCTCGTTCGCCGTCGCGTAGAGGTGGTTTTTGTTTATGTCCTCGAAGAGCGTGTAGCTCGTCGAGTTCGCCTGGAAATGGACGCCGTATCCTGAATCGAAGTTGCCGGTCGAGGCGCTCTGCTTGACGGTGATGCCGTAGAACTGTGCCTGCCTCACCGAGAGGGCGATCTCGTAGGCGAGGTTCGTGAGGGCGACGCTTGAGTTGAAGGAGGCGTAATTGAACACCGACACCGTGGTGATGACCGTGAAGATTGCCACCGAGACGAGAAGCTCGGCGAGGGTGAATCCAGAGGCGGATGTCGATTTCATGCCTCCCTATTATAGCGCCAAATAGGACGCGAGAGCAGGCAGGTCAATGTGCATAAGGAGCGACGCGAGGAAGCCCGCGATGATGAAGGGGCCGAACGGTATCTCGCTCTTCATGCCAAGGCCATGCTTTGCGTGGCGAAGCCTCTGGTAGAGCATGACGGGCAGCATGACGAGAGTGCCAATCCAGAAGGCGAAGAGAATCGCGACGATTCCCTGCGAGAGGCCGAGAATCCAGCCGACCGAGAGGGCGAGCTTGGCGTCGCCAAAGCCCATCCACTTCCCCTTCGAGACTGCCCAGAAGAACCAGAAGAAGGCAAAGAGCGCCGGACCGGCGATGACTCGGTACATGTCGAGAGAGCCCGTGCCGAGCCATTCGACGCCAATGGCAGCCAAAGCAAGAAACGCGGCAGAATACGAGAAGAAGTCAGGGATGATCTTGTGCCGGAGGTCGTACGCGCCGATGACGATGTACAGGAAGAGAATCTTCGCCAGGAGCACGAAGAGCGTGATGCTCAAGAAGACGCTCGACACCGTCGGCGTATAGAGGTACGCCACGACGAGGGCGAGGCCGCCGAGAAGCTCGACGAGCGGGTACTGCCACGAGATGCGGGTACCGCATGACCTGCACCTCCCCCGCTGGATGAGAAAGCTGAAAACGGGGACGAGCTCGTACCAGGCGAGCAGCTTGTTGCAGGAGAAGCACTTTGACCTCCCCTTCGCTATCGACATCCCCGTGTTGAAGCGCAGGATGACGACGTTGAGGAAGCTACCGATAATGATTCCGAAGAGAAAGAGGATGAGAATGACGGGTAGCATATGTGTTTTTATCTTCCGACCTTATAGTTCGCAACCGAGCCCGTCGTCTTGCTCGTGCACGATGACGAGGTCTGCAGCTCCGAAGGAGGGGTTCCCTCGAACTTCACGCCGAAGCAGTAGTTTGCGTTGCCGTTGGACGAGAGATACTCGTAGGCCTGACCCTGCAGCGGGTCAGCGGGAATGGCGGGAAGGTACTTCTGGGTCACCAGAATGTTGAGGCCACTCGTGTCGGTGCCCGAGGGGTACGCCCTGTTCACGTCAAAGTACAGCGCGAGGGCGAGCTGAACCTGCGCGACATCGCTCGCCCGGCGGGCGTCCCTCGCCTTCGAGCGGGAGAGGGCCGTCGAACCGAAGATAATGGCGGTCATCACGCCAATGATCGAGATGACGATGAGAAGCTCGACGAGGGTAAATCCGCGTGACGATAATTTCATACGCCCATTATAGCAAAGAAAAACACCCGCCGAAGCGGGTGTTCCCCCAGAAGAGACTAGTCGCAGTCGATGTTTCCGTCGACGAGAGTGGTGACAGTCGCAAGCCCAGCCTTCGAGTTGGTGCTCGTCGCCGCGCCCTTGTAATCGACGCATGCGTATACCGAGGAGGTCGTCTTGAGCGGAACCGCGATAACCCACTCGTTAGCGTCCGCGTAGCAGCGGGTTCCCGTGGTTCCTGCCGCGCTCTGAGCGCTCGCGACAGCCGCGGTTATAGTGGAATTCGAGCAGACTCCCGCGTAGCTGTTGGCACCGTCGTAGACAAGCTCGGCCTGGGCTCGAGTGTTCGCCAGGTTCGACTCGATCGCCGCGTCGGCGCCCTTGCTTCGGGCGCTGTTGAGCGAAGCAAGGACGACCGAGGAGAGAATACCGATGATCGCGATCACAACGAGGAGCTCGATCAGGGTGAAGCCTTTTGATTTAATCATGAGAGTTTTATTACAAAAAGTGACATACCGTCACCAAGCAATGGTATCACGATTTGCCGGGAACGAAAAACACCCGCCGAAGCGGGTGTTTTTGTTAAACTGCGATACCGAGCTATCCGCAAACAGCGTCAGATGCGCCGAGGGTCGTTCCCGTCGTAGTGGTAGCAGAACCAGAGCTGTCAACACAAGCGTACTGAGCAGAGTTGGTCTTAAGGGGTACTGCGACGGCCCAAGCAGCAACAACGCCAGAAGAAGCAGGGATCGCAACGCAAGCTGCTCCGGCAGATCCAGATGCGCTCAAAGCGCTACCGATGGCTGCTCGAACAGTTGCGTTCGAGAAAACTCCCGCACCCGCGGCTGAGGTGCAGGCGGTAGCACCGTATGCCTGGGTTCCGTAGCTATTGTTGTTGTCATCGTAATAAATCTCCGCCTGCGCTCGAACATTAGCGAGGTTCGACTTGATCGCCGCGTCGGCGCCCTTGCTTCGGGCGCTGTTGAGCGAGGCAAGGACGACCGAGGAGAGAATACCGATGATCGCAATCACAACGAGGAGCTCGATCAGGGTGAAGCCTTTGTTTTTCATATTGTAGTGTTAAACCGAATATTAAATTGATTCCCGGAATTACCCGCTCAAATGCTCGATGTTCTCCAAGCGCTTGGGCGGGTACCGGCTCCCCAATTATACAGAACAAATATTTTCGGTTGCAAAGGGGCATGGGGATAACGCCCTCAACGGAAAAACCGCCTTTCGGCGGTTTTGGACCATTCCCCCGCCCTACGAGATGTTCGAGGAGATGTTGTAGATCGGGATGAGCACCGAAGCGAGGAGGAATCCCACGCCGAGACCGAGGAGCACAATCATCGCCGGCTCGATGAGGTCGACGAGAGTGTCAACAGCGTTGATCACCTCGCGACGATAGAAGGCCGAGAGCGTCTTGAGGATCTTGCCGAGCTCTCCTGACTCCTCTCCCACCTTGATCATCTGGATCATGATGCCCGGGATCTCCGACCTGTCGGCGAGGGCGTCGGAAACGGACTTTCCTCCCTTCACCGACTCGGTCGCGTTGTCGAGAATGCCTTTGTAGACCCTGTTCCCCACGATATTCGAGGTCAGCTCGAGGGCGCGCACCATCGGGATGCCAGACACGAGCATGGTATTCATGTTGTCCGCGATGCGCGAGAGATAGAGCTTCTGGTAGAGGTTCTTCACGAACGGAATCTTGATTTTCACCTCGTCGAGGGACGCCTTGCCCGCGTCCGTGAGGGTGAAGCGCCAGAAGACGAAGCCCGCGATGATGGCGGCAATGAGGCCGAAGATGCCGTAATCGACCATGAAGTTCGAGAGGCCGATGACTACCTTTGTGTAGACAGGAACCTCCTGTCCCGACTCGGTGAGAATCGTCGAGATCTTCGGGATCACGACCGTAAGCATGAGAATCATAACCACCACGAAGGTGAAGATGACGAAAGCCGGGTAGATGAGGGCGTTTCGGGCCTTGGCGTTCACCTCGTACGTTCGGTCGAGATGGTCGGCGAGGAAGATGAAGACCTCGTCGAGCTTTCCGGACTCCTCTCCCGATCGCACCATGTTCACGTAGAAGTCGGAGAAGATCTTCGGATGCTTCGAGAGGGCCTTCGATATGGAAGATCCTGCCTGAAGGTCGTCGGCGATCTCGGTAAGGGCCTTGTTGAGAAGCGCGTTCTCAGACTCGGCCGCGAGGAGCCTGAAGACGCGGAGCGCGGAGACCTGCGCCTCGAAGAGCGTCGACAGCTGTCGCGAGAGCACCACGACCTCCTTTGAGGAGACGTGGGAGAAGATGGCGAAGTCCCTCTCGAGGAACGACTTCTTCTCGGCAGGTTCGACGTTTCGAATGGTCAGCCCCCTTCTCTGGAGGGACGAGATTGCCACGTCGAGAGAGATGGCGTCGATGCTGCCCTTCGCCTCTGCCCCTGTCTGGTCTACCGCTTCGTAGTTAAAAAGCATGTGTGTCTATGGTTACAAGAGCCTCTCGAGAATCGACGGATTCGGCGAGAATACGTACGCGTTCTGGGCGGTGATCTCTCCCCTGCGCACGAGGTCAGCGAGAGACCGGTTCATGTCAATCATACCGAGCTCGAGACCTGTCTCGATGACGGTATTGATCTCGTGCACGCGCTTCTCGCGAATGAGGTTCTGCACGGCGGCGTTCGAGATGAGGAGCTCGTACGCCGGGACGAGGCCTCCCGACACGCGAGGGATGAGACGCTGGGAAAAGATTCCCGTAAGGGTCGCCGCGAGCTGGATGCGGATCTGGTCCTGTTGGGCTGCCGGGAACGAGTCGATGATTCGGTTGATAGTCTGGGCCGCGTTGTTAGTGTGCAGGGTCGAGAGCACGAGGTGACCCGTCTCTGCCGCAGTCACGGCAGTGGCCATGGTTTCGATTCCTCGCATCTCGCCGATGAGGATCACGTCGACATCCTGTCGGAAGACGCTGCGAAGCGCCGTCGGGAAGTCATTGGTGTCGAGACGCACCTCTCGCTGGTCGATGATGCACTTCTTCTGCTCGTAGACGTACTCGATCGGGTCCTCGATGGTAACGATGTGGTCTGCGCGCGTCTCGTTGATGCGCTCGACCATGGCCGCGAGGGTCGTGGTCTTGCCGTGACCCACAGGTCCCACCACGAGGAAGAAGCCCTGCTGCTTCTCGATGAAGGTCTCGAGCACCGGCGGGAGGTTAAGCTCGGCGAAGGTCCTGATCTTCTTGGGAATGAGACGGAACGCGAACGACACAGACCCCTGCTGGAAGAATCCGTTTCCTCGGAAGCGCGCCTGGCCCTGGTGATGATCGTAGGAGAAGTCGATTTCCTTCGTCTTGAGGAACACCTCGTGGTCGGCCGGCGTGAGAACAGCGGCGGCGAAGCCGAGGGTATCCTCCTTGGTGAGCACCCTCCTATTCATGAGGGGTATGAGAAAGCCTCCGACGCGGATGGTCGGATAGCGGCCGCTTGAGAGATGGAGGTCCGACGCAGACTCTTTGGTCACGGTCTCGATCAGATCCTCGAATTCCTTTTTGTAATCAAGTGGCATGATACGTTGTGCGTGTTAGACCGTCTTCTTCTTTGCGGCCAGGATCTTCTCTACTTCGCGAAGCACCTCCGAAGGGATCGTCGCCGCCTTGATGACGTACCCGTCGACGTTGAGCTCCTTTGCCCTGTCGATGTCCGAGGACTGGCTCTGGTTGGTAAGCATGACGACGATGGCGCCCGGGGCGAGATTCTCGTCGCGGATGACCTTGAGGAGCTCGAGGCCGTCCATGTGTGGCATGACGATGTCGAGGAGAACCACGTCAGGCTTCGCGCCCGCGCGAAGCTTCTCGAGAGCAGCGAGAGAACCGAGGGTCGTGTCTACGTCGTACCCGTTGTTGGAGAACTTGAGGGAGTACATGCCGAGCAGGAACTTGTCGTCGTCTACGATGAATACCTTGATGTTTTTCTTTTCCATGTGAATGAGTTCGGTAACGTGTTTAGTATATCACGGACACTAGAGTCTATTGACCTCGCTGAACGCGATTTCCCCCTTGAAGGCCTTGATCATGGCGTCCTCGCGCATGCTGAGCATGCCCTTGGCTCGGGCCATCTTGTAGATGTCCTGCTCGCTCGCGTTGGCGAGGATGGCGCGCTCGAGGTCCTTGTCCTTCTCGAGAACCTCCGCGATGGCCATTCGGCCGCGGGTTCCGTTCGGGCAGGTGCCGCTCGGCTTTGGCTCGAGGACGACCTTCGGTATGACAATTTCCTTGCGGAACTCCTCGGGAAGGTCAGCGAACTGCTTGTCGATGACAGCCTTGATGTTTCCCTCGACGGGAATCTCCTCCCCTCCCTCGCAGATGCGGGACACGAGTCGCTGGGCCATCGAGAGGATAAGCGTAGGAGCGATGAGGTACGGGTCGACGCCCATATCCACGAGTCGGGGCACAACGCCGATGACGTTGTTGGTGTGGATGGTAGAAAGCACGAGGTGACCGGTAAGTGCCGCCTGGATGGCGAGCTGGGCGGTCTCCTTGTCTCGGATCTCTCCCACCATGATGATGTCCGGGTCCTGTCGGAGCGTGGTTCGCAGTCCCGAGGCGAATGTGTAGCCGATTTCCGGCCTCACCTGCGACTGGCTCACTCCCTCCATGTTGTACTCGACCGGGTCCTCGAGCGAGAGCACGTTCTTTGACTCGTCGTTGATTTCCTTAAGCATCGCGTAAAGCGTCGTCGACTTACCGGATCCCGTAGGTCCCGAGATGAGGATAAGGCCGTACGGTCGCTGCATGGCGCGACGGATGGCGTCGAGGTTTCGCTGGCTGAAGCCGATGTCCTCCAGTGAGCGGACGCCCTTCTCCTGGTCGAGGATTCGCATCACCACCTTCTCGCCGTAGTACGCCGGGAAGGTCGAGACTCGGAAGTCAATCTTGCGACCCTCGATGCGGGCCGAGAATCGCCCGTCCTGGGGCTTTCGCTTCTCGTCGAGCTTCATGTTCGAGAGAATCTTGATACGCGCGATCACCGCGTCATGCACCTTGATCGGCAGCACGAGTGACGTGTGAAGGTCTCCGTCCACGCGGAAACGCACGCGAACCTTGTCGGAGAGCCGCTCGATATGGATGTCCGACGCGGCGCCCTCCACGGCATAGCGAAGAACCGTCGCCACGATCTTGGTGACGGGGGCGTCCTCGATGATATGGGTCTTGCCCTCCTCGCCCGCCACCGGCTTGTCCCCCGCGTCAGCGTCGACGTCAGCGATGTCGGTCTCGAGCTCGTCGAGGGCGCGGGTAACCTCTCCCGAGAGACCCTTGTAGAGATCGACGGCCTGCGCGAAATCCTCCTCGGATATGAGGAAGACCTTGAAGGGCATGCTGATCTTGGAGGCGATGAAGTTGAGAGCGTCGCGCGCCTCGATATTGTCAGGGTCAACGACGCCCACCTCGAGGACGTTCTGCTTTACGGAAATTGGGACAAACCTATAGTGCGTCGCGGACTCCTCGGGAATGTACTTGAGGATGTCGAACGGGATGTTCTGATTCTTGAGCGAGCGAACGGGGATACTGAGGTACTCCCCTTTCGCGTTCAGGATGTCCTCCGAGCTCACGCCGTGCTTCTTGAGCACCTGCTCAGTCGACTCGCCCGTAAGGCGCATCTCCTCCGCGGCCGACGCGGCCTCCTTCTTGTCCAGCTTTTCGTTTTTGACAAGTATGTCGATGACGCTCATGGTGCGTTATGTGTTATTGAGAGACCGCGGGAGACTGATTGGCCGAGCCTGGGAGAACGCCGACAGAGGCAGATGCCCCGATAGGCGCGAACGGGTTAGGACGGCCTGGATCCTGGGGAGTGAGCCTCGTGCCGAAATCCTCGAAGCTTCGGAATGACGGGTCGGAGAAAATGGCGCTGTCGAGCTTGATGGTCCTCAGCTCCTGAAGGGCCTTGAGAAGGTCGCCGTCGACGCCTGTGGCCGAAGGGCTCTCGACAATGAGAAGCGAGGTGTCATCGACCGCCGCGTCGCGACTCAGATAGGTGTAGCCGATAAAGCCCACGACGGCGAGGGTTCCGATGACTATGACCAGGCTTTTGAGTGTGTTTCCTCGTTCTTTCATAATTATTTGAGCCAATAGGTCTTTATCGTCACTTCGTAATCGTACACCTGGCTGGTGTCGCTCGCGCCGAACTTGATCGACGAGATATCGAGGATGCGGAGGCTTCTCTCAAGATCCCTCATGAACGCGAGGAAGGTGGTGTAACTTGCCGTGACGTTAAACGACAGGGTAAGGGTCCCGTACGGAGCCTCGCTTTCGCCGATGACCGCCGACTTCTCGTCAGTCGCGCTCGCGTTGAAGCCGCCTATCGGTATGCCGAACTTGCGGGCCATCTCGTCGATATCGATGATAAGCCTGACGTTGTCGATATTGTCCGGGAGGAGTTTGAGGAGCTTGTCCCTATCAGACGCCGGGACCGCATTGTACTTCTCGAGGAACCTGTCCCTCTCGGCCTGAAGCTGCTTCGAGTTGTCGAGGGCGCGGGTGTAGCTCTGCTTCTCCTCGCCGAGCCCCTTGATTGACTTGTAGGTAGGGTCAATATAGCCGAAGAACGCTCCGACAGACGCCAATATGAGAATGATAGAGACTATGTTGCTCATTGAAGTGGTGTTGTAGAAGCCGGCTGGATCTGAGTCAGAGTCGACGAGTATCGGAGCAGGGCTGGATTCACCTTGCCGGTCACGCTGAACGAGATGTCGCCCGCGTTGCCAAGATCCATGTCCCCCACCGTGACTTCGGTCAGGTTCTTCTGATCGTTGAGCACGTCAGACTGGAGGGCAACCGATGCATAGCTCTTCGCCTGGCCCGTCATGGAAACCTCGACTTCCTCAGGGCTGAGGTACGAGAACTCAAAATTATTGAAGCGGACGCTCGGGAGGGTTATGTCCGCGACGAACTGGAAGAGAGGGCCGACGGAAACGTGCTGTTCGATAAGCTTGCGCGCCGTCTCGATGCGAGTGTCGAACCTGACGATCTGGGCGATGAGCTCTGGATCGAACGCACCCCTCGCCCTCTCGAGCGAAGCCTTGTCAGACTCGATCTGCTTTGCGAGGACGCGCTCATAGAAGAACGCGGCGCCTCCAACGGCGAGGGTCGTGACGAAGATAACGGTCGCGATGAGGGCGAAGAGATTAATATTGGCCGGAGTTCGCACGCTCGACTGCGCGACAATAGGCTTCTTTGGTATGAATGATGTTTGAAATCGAGGATCCATCTTCGTTGTTGACTTATTATACTACCGCCGGACAGTCAATGCTATCCACACCTACTCTGATTCCTGGAGTTTTCTGAGGGCAATGCCGATCGCGACGGCGAATTCAGGCCCCGCGGTGCGAAGCACGGGCTCGAGGAAGGCCGGGGCCTCGGTTTTCGAGAACGGGTCGCCAAGGACAACCTCGGTCTGGAACCTCGTGCGAGCGACGTCGAGCAAGCCCTTGAGAAGAGATCCCCCTCCCGTCAGGATGACTTTGGAAATGCTCCTGTTGTACTTCTGCTGGTAGTTGGAGATAACGCGATTAGTCTCGGTGAAGATATAGTCGAGGTTGAGCATGGTGATTTCCTTCACCTCCTTGTAGTCAGGCTCCGCGGAGAGACCGACAGTTCGCTTGATGTGCTCGGCGTCTCCGACGGTTTTGCCGAGAGACCTCGAGAGGGCGAGGGTGATCTCCTGCGACCCGCGGTTGATGGTGTGCGAACTGCGCAGTATCCCCCTCTCGATGATATAGAGCTTGGTCGAGCCGGCGCCCATGTCAAAGACGAGCTGGGACTCGAGACTCTGGTCAACGACCGATCGCATCGAGCTGAAGATCTCAATCTCGAAGAAGCTGGTGCTGAGGCCGAGCGTGCCCGAGATCTGGCTGAGACGACCGAGCACGTCGTTGTGTATAACGACGAGCAACACGTCAACAGACCTTCCTGACGGGGCAGCCTGCCCCGGGGCGGCAGGCTTCTCGAAATCAGAAGAAAAGGCATTCTCGTCCTTTGGCAGGATCCACCAGTCGAGCGCGACCTCGGTAATCGGCACGGGAATATACTTGCGCGCCTCGATCGGAATCATAGTGGCGAGCTGCTTTTGGTCCATGTCCGGCATGCGGATAAACGACAGAAGGCTCGACGCGGCGGCGATGGAGATGCCCGCGGACTTGGTGGTCACGTTCGCCTCCTTCATGAGGTCCCTGATCGCCTCGACGAGCTTGTCCTGCGAGAGGCTCGTCGCCCTTCCAATTTCCACGCCGGAATACGGCCCGAGCGCAAGCTCGCCGTATGTCTCGAGAATCGCCTTGCCACCCTTCTTGCGCAGCTGAACTACCTTGATCGATGAAGAGCCAATGTCGATGCCGATGACGCTCTGCCCTTTCTTGCTAAAGAGATTTTCAAAAAATGACATGGCAGTGAGATGTCATCAGTATATCATGTGTTCCATGACACTCGCCAAAGCCCTACGGAAAGCCGCACGATACGTGCTCGACACGTTGGCCCCGCCCGACCCAGAGGTGCGGGCAGTCGAGGACATGACCCTATCAATGCTGCGCGACGTCGTATCGACGCGGGGACATATTGAACGGGTCGACGGCGTCAGGGCCTTCCTACCCTATAGGACAGACGAAGTCCGAAAGGCGCTCGTCGAACTGAAGATGTATAAAAACGTAAGAATAGTGAAACTCTTTGCCGCGCTGACGTACGAGCACCTCGTCGAGGAACTCTCCGACCTGATGCTGTTCGAGAATTTCTCCGATCCCCTCCTCGTGCCCATTCCCATGACTGGAAGGGACAGGAGGAAGCGAGGCTGGAACCAGTGCGAGCTTCTGGCGCGAGAGCTGTCGAGGCTTGACCGGGACGCTTTTGTAGAGCCGAGATACGACGCGCTCGAGAAGACGCGCCAGACGGACGACCAGGTGGGCAAAGGCCGCGCCGAGCGCCGCGATAACCTCGCCTCGTGCTTTGGCGTGGCCGACGAATCAGCCGTCCGCGGCAGGAATATTGTCGTAATCGACGACATAGTCACGACGGGATCGACGCTCGAGGAAGCAAGGCGCGCGCTCCTGCAAGCCGGAGCGCGCGCCGTTCTGTGCGTAGCCGTAGCGTACTAGAGGGAGGGCTATCGCTTCTTCGAAGTCTTCTTCTTTGAAGCCTTCTTGGTCGTCTTCTTTACCGCCTTCTTCACCTTCTTGACGACCTTCTTCTTGGTTTTTGCCATGTGTATGCACGGAACCGATCCGCGAAAATAAATGATAGACACTTTCCCCTCATCGACCGTCGGGGTACATGCACCTCGGTCGAAAAAATTTCTCTCAAGGTACACCATCATTGTAAACTCTCTCGCGCGATATTCATACAAAAGTTATTCACTTTTCTCGATTGCGCGCGAAAAAAATATTTCCCACCGCGCGGTGGGAAATATTTTTACTGAAGCTCGTATATGTACTCGCTTGTCTCGACGTCCGAGATGAAGAGACTCTCGACACCCTGGCTTCTGAAGAACTCGTGGATGACGTCGAGCGCACGTGGCAGGCATCCGTTCGTGCGAAGAGTCACTCGGTACGAGTAGAGACCCCTGGCCACTGACTCGAGGCCGAAGTCGAGAAGCGTGACAAGCTCGCTGCCGGTAACGCTTATGGGACGAAGGGTCGTCACACGGAACGTATAATCAATCGAGTTGTCGAGGGGCACGCAGGTATTCCACGGCACCGAGACAGGATAGAAATTGCTGACGAGACGATTCTCCCTGATGACGGAGTCGACGCTTGTGCCCGCCTCGGTCGGCGGCGTGTACCTGTACACCTTGAGCCCTCCCACCCTGCCGAGCTCAACATAGGCATCATCCGAAAGCGCCCTGTACGAGGATACAATTGCCCCTTCCTCCTGGGTGATGGCCACCTTCTCGTAGCGAATCACGCTGATGTTTGTCTGGACCGGGTACCACAGCACCGACGCGGCGCCGAGGGCGACCAAGATCTTCAAACGCCTCGGCCTTGTCGAGTGAAGGGCGAAATACATCGCGTAGAGCACGACAAAGGCGACGAGAGATCGGTAGAAGTAGACGAGGGGCGCAATGCTTCCCTCCGCTATTGTCGCGTGAGCGAAGGCACACGAGAGCGCGACGTACGTGAGCGCGCCGAGAGCAAAGCCGTTCCTGACGACGACGCCCCTCTTTACCCCGGCGGCAAGCATGAGGAAGAGCGCCGCGGGAAGCACCGCATAGTCAAAGAGCCCGCCGTCGATGATGTTCTTGAGGAGGACGAAGCTCGTAAGACCGTAGAGAAAGACAAAGAGGACGACGCCCGCCTTCTTGCCCGCCGCGTACTCGGCGACCACCTGGCGGAAGTACATGATCGAGGCCACGAGGGCGACCGCAAAGGAAACGCCGGCGAGCACGAAGAGCCAGGTCGGCATGAGACCAACGAACGCCACGCCCGCGTCGACGCCTTCGTACACTCCCCCGCGATAGAACTGCGAGAAGACACCCACGATGCCCTTGAGCACATGACTATGCATGAGCTGCGACGAGGACATGTCGCCGTTGTTCATGGTGATAACGAACTCGCTCAACGGGAACCTGTAGACAGCCATGAACCAGATGAGGGACGCAACGTTAAGGGCGTAGGACACGCCGAGGGACGAGGCCAACACCGTTCCCCACTTCCTGCGGGACGACGACTTGGGCTTGCGGACGGCAAGCCAGACGGTTACGAGACCGAGGAGAATAAGATAGGCAAGGAGAAGGGTCGTCTTCACGTAGCTTTTCTCACCGGCGAATATCTTCGTGAAGGCGCGGAGAACGTCATCGGCGTTATTCACGAAGAACGGGAGCGCGAGCAGCACGACACACGGCAGTATGACGGCGAGCGCGACCTTCTTTTGTATATCCTTTTTCATGATAATAGACTCTTGTGGTAAATGAGGCTAGAACTTACAGAGCGGAGTGTCGGAACCCCACCACGTGGTGTCTATGTTCTGACCCGTCTTGCAGTAGGTCCCCGACCTCTCGAGCCAGACGCGGATGCCGTAAGAATCCGTGCCCTGTCTAATGTAGAGATAGTTGCCCGGCGCAGACAGGGGCTCTGTCGGCACTCTGGACATGAAGGGGGCGAGAGCCGCCTGGAGAACGGAGATTGACTGCACGGTGTTGTTCGAGCCAGAGGCGGGATACTGAAGATTGTTCGAAGTCGCGTACAGCTCGAGCGCGGTCTTGAGCTGCTTGACCTCGGAGACGCGCTTCGCGTCGCGTGCCTTCGAGCGAGCGCTGTTGAGCGAAGCGTAGACCGTGGAGCTCAGCACGGCGATGATCGATATGACGACGAGAAGCTCGATGAGGGTGAATCCCCGTGAACCGGATGCGCGTGGTGCGTAGTACATTGCAGACCCATCGTATCACAGAGATAAAATAAAAATAAAGAAAAAAAGAGAGAGCTTGGGGCTCAGCCTGGGTATATAATGGAACCATGAAACCGAGCGAACTTCGCGCAATCCTCCTCAAGGTGCAGAAAACGGGAAAGATCAACACGCCGGCGGACCTCCGCAAAGCGCTCTCCTCTTCCCCGAAGGCGAAGAAGACGTGGAACGATACCACGGACATCGCGCGACGCGACTGGATACTGTGGGTCATTTCGGGAAGGCTCGAGGAGACGAGGGCGAAGCGCATCAAGAAAGGCATCGACATGCTGTCGCGCGGGAAGAAGCGCGTGTGCTGCTTCGAGGGATTGGGGTGGCTATTGAAACAGACGAAGAAGGCACAATAAAAAATCAGCCCTGATTTCCGAATGCCGATTCACCAATGAGTGATACCACCCTGCGCCCAACACGCCAATCAAAGCGGCCCGCTCGGAACATTAGAGCACCATGAGGAGCGCGCCCGCGCCCACCAGGACCGCGCCAATTGCCTTAGCCCACGTGAACGACTCGCCCAGGAAAAGCACCGCGAGGACGAACACGAGGACAATGCTTGTCTTGTCTATGGCCGCGACGACGCTCGTTGGGCCGGTTTTGAGCGCGAGGAAATAGAAGAGCCAGGATATTGCCCCGGCGACGCCCGACAGGGCGATGAACGCGAAGGCCTTGCCGCTGAATGTCTCGAAGAGGCTGAACTTCGAGAGCGAAAGGGATACTGCCACAAGGAAGACCGCCATCACAATCGCGCGCACGGTGGTGGCGAGCGTCGAGTCGACGTCCTTGAGCCCGATCTTGCCGAGTATGGCGACGAGCGAGGCAAACACGGCAGACAGTATCGCGTACGTGACCCAATTCATGAACACAGTATATACCCACGCTGGCATGATCGGCGAATCAAGGCGCTCGGGTCACTCCGAAAGAAAGTTTTTGTAGCGGGCATCGTGGGTTCAGTACCAGAGTGATGAGGCGCCATAAGGGTATTTTAGTAGAGTTTCTGAGTTTGGAATGAGGCATGTGGATCGCTAGCGCGCACTCGCTTCATCAAAGGCATTTATGAACTTTCTTACTTCCTCAGCAAAATCATCGGGTAGGTTATTAAGAAAATATTGGAGCGGCTTTTTGTTCATGTTCTCAAAGAAAGACACAAAAACCGCATTTTTGACCTCGTCTTCATTTTCTGTATCGCAGCGTAATATAAAATCCTTAATTCGCGCAAAAAGATTTTTTTCATCGCGAGCAATAGCGTCTTCGGCAAAGCGTCTGAAGTCACCAAATATTAAATGAATACCAATATCGTGATATTCCTTATTACTTTCGTGCAAATCCTTAAATTCAGGAAAGGCTTGAAGAAGTTCTGCTAAGAATGTTTTTTCATTGATCGTAGCCATTGTATGTATATTTTAGATTACATATTAAAATTTGGGTAATCAGGTCGTCCTGCTACCGCAGGCACTTGGGTCATCAAAACTACCAGTTAACTAACGTTGCTGCGGGTCTGAAGCGATTCGAACAGCGTGGATTGCGTGGCCTTAAATATAAAAATATTCCAAAAAAATCCCGTTCGAATCCCGAGTAGATCATGTTGTATATACAAATAAAAGGTCCGTCACGGTGAAGCAACGGACCCAAGAAACTTCAGAGAAACATCGTGCTATGGGATTCCTTGATGCGCGCATCTTCCGTCCTCCCTGCAAGGAGGTCCATGAGACGAGCATGGTCGTTAACGACCAGTGTCACGACTGACGGCCCCTTGTCATCTCCCCCAGGGCAACGCACATTCTTCACGTGAACGAAGAGGTGCTTACGCCCATCGTCCTCGATGATCTTCCGAAAGTCATCAATAACCTGCCGGGCCTTCGGATCACGAATATGAGGGGCTAAATCCTTAAAGGCGCAGAGCATCCAGTCAGTCGGCATATCACCTGACGTCCTGGCATCACTGATCCTCTTCGCCAATCCCGCAGAGAAGCCCTTAATCGAGAGAACAGCCTTGATTTCCTGAAACAGACTCGCAAGCTCTTGGGCTAAGGCCATGTCGAAGCCATCCTTTTCTTCCTGATAGTTACAGGACCAGAACAGCTTCGTCAGGCCTTGGTAGAACGCGAGGACTTTTTTGTAGGTATTCACTATTCAATGAGCGGTATCGTTGTCGCTATACGTGTTTTTCTGGAATTACCCCAGACGAAACAGAACGTCCGTGTGACAACCAGAATGGTAGCCACAGCCAACAAAGCCCGTGAGACTCTCTTGGCTATGGCTAGCTTTTCAATACCTGTATCTATTTATATTATACATCTGATACAGACATAAGTCAAATATACGTTTTGGTCCCACCTTACCCGAAACCCGTCCCTGTATCTAGTCCACTCGCCCACCTGGGATTCGAACGTCTTTTCCTGGCCAATGAAATAGCCGAAATCCGAGGCACTCGGGTCACTCCGAAAGAAAGTTTTTTGTAGCGGAGACGGAGGGATTCGAACCCTCGGTACCTTTTAAAGGGTACACATCTTTAGCAAAGATGCACGTTAGACCACTCTGACACGTCTCCAGTGCCTAGAACCATATCATATCGGCCCTATATTTTCTAGCCGACTGGTTCCTGGGCTTTTTCCCGCCTTAGCTCTTCCTCTTCCCGTGTAGCAGCATATCCACGGCGTGTTCCATAGATCCCGCCTCAACGACCTCTCCCCCGTTGACGAAGAAGATTTCGTCGGCGTTCTCGATGGTGTTGAGACGATGCGCGATGATGAC
Source organism: uncultured bacterium (assembly GCA_966243015.1). GTDB lineage: Bacteria > Patescibacteriota > Minisyncoccia > Phycocordibacterales > UBA6065 > UBA6065. The sequence continues at coordinate 41,504 of CBIMES010000002.1, forward strand.
GCGGGTGGTTGTCGCGGGCAGCCTCTCGAGGACCAGCTCGAGCTGCTCCTCGGTGATAGTGTCGATGTTTGCCGTCGCCTCATCGAGGATGAGGATCTCGGGCCTGCGGAGGACGGCGCGGATGAAGGCGATGAGCTGCCTCTGACCGAGGGAAAGGGCGCTGCCGGACGCGACGGGCGTCTCGAGGCCCTTGTCGAAGCGCTTCATGAGCTGGTCGAGGCCAGACTCCGCGAGCTTCTGCTCGAGCTCGGCGACGGTGAGATTCGCATACTCGGCATTGCCGTAGAGGATATTGTCGCGGACGGTTCCGGTGAAGAGGAATGGGTCCTGGAGGATAAAGCCAATCTTCTTGGTTCGCTCGGCGTGCTCGTACGAGCGAATGTCGCGACCGTCGAGGAAGACGTGCCCCGCAGTCGGGTCATAGAGCCTCGCGATGAGGGACGCGGTCGTGGTCTTGCCGCCGCCGGTCGGGCCGACGAGGGCGTACGTCTTGCCCTGCTCAAACGAGAAGCTGATGCCCTTGAGCACGGTCGATCCGTCCGGGTATCCAAACGAGACGTTCTTGAACTCGATGACAGGAGCGGCCTTCCCCGCCTCGTGTCGCGGCGCGGTGTCGCCCTTCTCGACGACCTCGAGGTTTGAGGTGAGCGACAGGATGTCGGTCACGCGGTCCCAGCCGGCGAGGGCCGTCTGGAAGCTCGCCCAGAGTCGGGCGATCTCGCGAAGCGGATCGTAGAATCGGGTGACGTAGATGACGAACGAGACGAGGAAGCCGAGGGCAAGCTCCCCCTTGGCGATGAGAGTCACGCCGTATGCAAGCACGATAAGGAGAGCGACGTTGCCCGCAAGCTCGAACACCGGCGTGAAAAGCTCGTTCGCCACACCCGCCTTGACGGCTGACTTGAAGTTCCCGTCGTTGGCGGCGGAGAAGCGTGACTTGAAATAGTCCCTGCGATCGAAGGCGAGGATAATCCTGAAATTGCCGATTGACTCTTGTATCTCGGCAGAGAGATTGCCCGAGGCGGCGGCGCTCGCCGCGTTTCTGCGGCGCGTCCAGCCTGCCACGACGCGAGTGAAGACAACGATGACGAGGGCGGGCGCAAGGGACGCGAGCGCGAGCCTCCAGTTGAGGAAGATGATGAAGATTCCCGCGCCGGCGATGAGGAAGAAGTTCGCCATGAATCGCATGAGAGCCTGGGAGAAGAACATGTTGAGCTTCTCGGTATCGTTGTTGATGCGCGAGATAAGGTCACCCGCCTTGTTCTGGTTGAAGAACGCGAGCGGAAGCTCCTGGAGCTTCTCGAAGAGCATGTTCCTGAGCCTCCAGAGGGTTCGCTGTGCCACGCCTCCCATGACGCGCATCTGCACGTAGTTCGAGCCGAACGACGTGACGTAGACGACGAGCAGTATCGCGGAGAACACGAGAACGCCCTGATAGTCGCCCACGCTTATGTACTTGTCGATGACGTATCCGACGGTAAGAGGGCCGATGAGGCTGAGCACGGACGTAAGGATAACCGCCGCGATGGTGATTGCCATCCTCTTCTTCTCCTCGAGGACGAGCGGCAGAATCCTCTTGAGGGCAGTCTTGGTCCTTCCCCTCTCTACCTTATCCTCATCGCTCTTTCTAAGAGTGTAGTTCATTGGTGCTTTTCTGTGATTCAACTATCTGCGCGTACTCCGGCGACGTCTCGGCGAGCTCGGCGTGCGTACCGACCGCCAGGACCTCACCTTCCATGAGAAGGACGACTTGGTCGAAGCGCTCCGCCGACGCCACCTTCTGCGTCACCGAGATCATGGTAATGCCCGGGTAATTTCTCTCGATGTTCGCGAGAATCTTCCTCTCCGTCGCGTTGTCGACGCGGGCGGTGAAGTCGTCGAGGAGCAGGACCTTCGGGTTAAGGGACAGCGCCCGCGCGAGCATGATGCGCTGTTTCTGGCCTCCCGACAGGCTCGTGCCGCGCTCGCTCGCCATGGTCTCGAGACCCTGCGGCAGGGACCTCACGAAGTCGCCGAGCTCGGCGGTCTCAATCGCCCGATTCACGTCCTCCTCCTTTGCGGAGAGGCTGAAGGCGATGTTCTCGCGGAGCGTCATGTTGAACATGACGCTGTCCTGGAAGACGATGGCGACCTGCGCGTGAATCGCCCTCTTGGCGTAATCAGTGATGAGCCTGTCATCGTAGCGAACCTCGCCCGAATCGGTCTTGAGGAGACCGATGAGCGCGTAGAGCAGCTGGGTCTTGCCTGCAGCCGTGGGACCGATGATCGCAGTCTTGGTTCCCGCCCTTGCCTTGAAGGAGACGTCTTTGAGGGCAGGCTTCTCGCCGTACATGATGGTCAGGCCGCGAGCCTCGACGTCGCCACGAATCTCCCCGTCGAAAGTCCCCCTCTCCGCCTCCTCGGGCATGGCGAAGATGTCGGCAATGCGGCCGTACGAGACCTGGGCCCGCGACATAATCTGCGAGACAAATCCGGACATGATGATCGGGAAGATGAGAAGCATGACGTAGCTGTTGAACGCGGTGAAGTCTCCGAGCGTCATGTCCCCGGCGATGACGAAATGGCCTCCGAGGGAAAGGATGATGAGCGAGGCGAGGTTGGCGATGAGGCCGACGAACGGGATGATGACGCAGAAGAGCCTGAGCATGGCAATGCCGTTGTCACGAGCCTCGCTGTTCTGGATGCGGAACTTGTTGTTCTCGAGACTGCCCGAGTTGAAGACGCGGATGAGGGCCGAGCCGAGAATGCTCTCATTGATGGTCGAGTTGAGCCTGTCGACAATCATCTGGGCCTTGCCAAAGAGCGGTCCCAGGCGCTTGAAGACGAGCATGAAGGCTACGCCGATAAGCGGCAGAATGGCCAGCACAGCGAGAGCGAGCTTCCAGTCAATCGTGAGGAGAAGCACGGAAGCGCCGACAATGAGCACGAAGGACGAGATGATGATTACCATCGCCTGCGCCACGAACGCCTTCACGGCGTCGATGTCAGAGGTGAGGTTGGTGAGGAGCTTGGCGGGAGTCTCCTGCTCGAGGCGTGCGAAGCTGAAGCCCGCGATTTTGTCGGCAAGCCTGTTTCGCAGGTCGCGCGACACCCTCTCGCCCGCATAGGTCTGGGCGATCGCCTGAAGATACGTGAAAAGGAACACGGCAAAGGCGACGAGCGAGAACCACGTGACCACCGAACCCATGACGAAAGTGCCTGCCTCGTAGGCATCGATGCCGCTCGAGATGAGCTTCGGCACGGCCAGGTTCGCGGCGTTGGCCACGAGGGTAAAAAGGGCAAGCATGGCGACCGTCGCACGGTACGGCCGGAGTACGGAGAAGAGATTGTGCTTCATAGATACTTAAGGATATAGTACCTTCCATGAATTCTCAAAGGCTCAGGGCCTTCAGGAAAACCGTGCTCGACCACCATGCCCGACATGGACGCCATTCCCTGCCCTGGCGACAGACGCGAGACCCCTACCGCATCATGGTCTCCGAGATCATGCTCCAGCAGACCCAGGTCGCCCGCGTGCTCTCTAAATACGACGAGTTCCTCAGGGCATTCCCAACCGCCGAGGCCCTTGCCCAGTCGTCGACGGCCCCGCTGCTCGCTGTCTGGAAGGGACTCGGCTACAATCGCCGGGCCCTTAACCTCAAGCGAGCTGCCGAGGCAATCGTCCGCGACCACGGAGGCTCGTTCCCCCGCGATGCCAAGGCCCTCGAGGCCCTGCCGGGAATCGGCCAATCGACGCGGGGAGCAATCATGGCCTTCGCCTTCGGCATACCGACGGCGTTCATCGAGACCAACATCCGAGCAGTCTACATCCATCACTTCTTTAAGGAAGCAGAGGGAAAGACGGCCGTGCACGACAGAGACCTTATCCCCCTCATCGAGGAAAGCGTCCTTGCTGATGACCCGCGCACATGGTATTACGCTCTTATGGACTACGGCGTCCATCTGAAGGCGACGATGCCAAACCCATCCCGCCGCAGCGCCCATCACGTCCGCCAGAGCCCCTTCAAGGGCTCGAATCGCGAGCTGCGCTCCCAGATGCTACAATTAATACTGGAAGCTCCCCGGAAGCGAGAGGCCGTCATCAGGCACTTCGCGACCGCGGGCAAGGACCCGGCCCAGATAGAGCGGAACCTGAGGGAGCTCGAGAAAGAGGGTTTTGTCTCGACTAAAAGAAACATTATCAGCATTGCGTAATAACTTATATGAACCCAACAACATCAGCATCGACGACAAAGATAGTACTGTGGATCCTCGGCATCATCCTCGTAGGAGCAGCGGCAATCACCTTCTTCGTGAGCCGAGGCGACAGCGAGGCCACCGACGAGAACGCCACGAGCACCGCGGGCGTCATCTGTACGATGGACGCAAAGATGTGCCCAGACGGAACCTACGTCGGACGAACCGGCCCTAACTGTGAGTTCGTCTGCCCTACCGCCGGAACCTCGACGGGAACCGCCGGCTCAAACGCCGGAACCGGGGCAAACGTCTACTACCCAGCAGACATCGCGAAGTAAGACCTCATCGGCAAAAAAAGAAAACCCCGCACGTGCGGGGTTTTCTCATTCCTGACGCGACCTACTCCATGCGGCACACCGACTTGAGCGCCGCCGTGTCCGCCTGCGAGAGCACAATGCCCTCTCCTTCGTTCAGATAGTACATGACCGACGACGGGTCGTTCACGTGCTCGATGCCGAGGGCGTGGCCAAGCTCGTGCGCGAGGACGCGAACAAGCCGCTCGCGGTTCTCGAACTCATAGACGACGATGGTCTCGTCCCTGCCGTCATGTATGTACTCGCCCTGCTCGAACTCCCTGTCAGACGACGAGTTGATCACGTCGATGTCGGAGTTGATCGTGCGGACCAGCGCGTTGTACTGGGCGACGAGAGTCTGCGACTGATCGGCGAGGCCGTTCACCGAAAGACGCTTTGACTCGAGGGTGCGATACGACTGGTCGAGTTCCGCCTTCTGGCGGTTGAGCTTCTCGTACTCAGCCTTCGGCGCGCCGCCCCTGCCGTTCCAGTACGACACCTGCGCTGCGTACTCGTCTTGGGCCTTCTTGAAGGCCTCCAGCATGGCGTCGTACTCCTCAGAACCCTGCTCGTATCTCGCCTTCACGCTATCGAGCCTGTCTTTGATAGCCTCGGCAGACTCCTTGCCGTTGTCGACGCGACTCTCGGTCGAGGCGATCTTGTCCGAAGTGGCCTGCCTCTCGTCGTAGACGAGACTGATGGTGAGACCTCCCGACTCGCGGGGCGCGAACAGCTCCTTGCCCGCCTCATCCTCCCAGACCTTCTCGGCGTCGGCTATGGCAGAGAGAAGATCTGCGCGAGTGAGGCCGAACTTCGCGCTCATGTCGCCTATAGAGTACTCGATAGGCTCGTCGCAGGGCACGCTCGTCAAAGTCTGGTACGAGTAGTAACCCGAGCCGGCGATGACCGCTATGAGGAATGCGTTCGTCAGGGATTTCATGCGTATATGATACACCACCCTAAAAGGCTCAGTGGACTGAGCCTTTTAAATGCTAGAATACAGGCCATGAATCCGCACTCTCGCCTCGAGGAACACTTCCGCCTTCAGTCCACCCAGAAGGAGGCTTTGCGACGGCTCGGAATCGCGACCGTCGAGGACCTGCTCTATCACTTCCCCGCCCGCTATGGCGACGCATCCGCGTCAAAGAGCATTGCCGCGCTGTCCCAGGGAGAGAGTGCCGTCATCTACGGCACCGTCTCGCGCCTCAAGACATCAAAAGGCTTCAAGACCAAAATCGCCATGGCCGAGGGCCAGATCAAGGATGAGACTGGCCACATCAAGGCCGTCTGGTTCAATCAGCCCTATCTCGCCAAGATGATTCCCGAAGGAGCGCTCGTCCGCGTCGAGGGCAAGGTGTCTTCGCGCAAGAAGGACGGCGAACTTTACCTTTCTAACCCGCAAATCGAACGCATCGAGAGAGTGCCAAACGCCACGGCAGACTCGCTCTTCGGCGACGACGGCTCGATGCAGACTCTATACCCCGTCTACCCTGAGTCAAAGGGCATCACCTCGAACTGGATCTATCACGGCATTCAGAGAATATTAAAGAGCGGCATACTCGACACCCTCCGCGACCCAATCCCCGAAAAAATACTCGCCAAGTACAATCTCCCCTCCCTCGCCACGGCCATCGTCTGGATACACGCGCCACAGAAAGAGAGTGACGCCGTCGCCGCCCGCAAGCGCTTCGCCTTCGAGGAGATCTTCTTCATACAGCTCGACCGCCAGCGGGAGAAGAAGGAGTGGAAGAAGAATCCCGCCTTCGTCATCGAGCCGACCGCGCAGACGCTCGAGTCCTTTACCAAGCGATTCCCCTTCCCCCTCACCGACGCCCAGAACCGCGCCATCGGCGACGTGCTCGCCGACTTCAAGCGCGGGCACGCCATGTCGCGTCTCATCGAGGGAGACGTGGGCTCGGGCAAGACGGCGGTCGCCGCAACCACGGCGTACGCGGCGATCATGACCAAACCCAAGGGCCAGGACTACGGTACCCTCCAGGTCGCGTACATGGCGCCGACGGAAATCCTCGCCACCCAGCACTTCGAGTCCTTCATCGAGTACTTCAGGCACCTCCCCATTAACATCGCCCTCATCACCGGATCAGGCTGTCGCAAGTTCCCCGCCAAGGTCTCGACGATTAGGAACGGCGAGCGCCATGACTGGACCGACATATCGCGTGCGCAGCTCCTGAAGTGGGTCGCGTCAGGCGAGATATCGATCCTCATCGGAACCCACGCCCTCATCCAGAAAACCGTCTCGTTCAAGAACCTCGCCTACGTCATCATCGACGAGCAGCATCGCTTCGGCACCGCCCAGAGGCAGAAGCTCGTGCGTAAGGACACCATTCACCCGCATTTGCTGTCTATGACGGCGACGCCGATCCCCCGCACCCTCGCCCTCACCATCTACGGAGACCTCGACCTCACCCTCCTCGATCAGATGCCGGCGGGCCGCAAGCCCATCAAGACCGAGGTCATCATCCCCGCGACTCGCGAGGCCATGTACGAGAAGATGCGCCGCGAACTCGGCGACGGGCGGCAGGCCTACGTCATATGCGCCCGCATCGACGAGCCGGACCCAACCAAGGAGAACACGGTCCTCGCAAAGTCAGTGATCGAGGAGGCCAAGCGCCTCAAGAAGAGCGTATTCCCCGACTACGAGGTCGGCGTGCTGCACGGCAAGATGAAGGATGCGGACAAGGACCGCGTCATGCGCGAGTTCAAGGCGGGCAAGATTCACATCCTCGTCGCCACGTCGGTGGTCGAGGTCGGCGTGAACGTGCCGAACGCAACCGTCATCCTCATCGAGGGCGCCGAGCGATTCGGACTGTCGCAGCTGCACCAGCTCCGCGGCCGCGTCGTGAGGTCTAATCACCAGGCGCACTGCTTCCTCTTCTCCGAGAGCCAGGGCGAGAAGACCCTCGAGCGCCTCAAGGCCCTCACCACCGCCAAGAACGGCTTCGAGCTCGCCGAGTTTGACCTCAAGTTCCGCGGCACCGGCGAGCTGTACGGCCGCAAGCAGTGGGGCGTGTCAGACGTGGCCATGGAGGCGATCCAAAATCTCAAGATGGTCGAGGCGGCGCGAGCCGAGGCAATCAGACTCGTCGACGAGGATGACACTTTCGCCACCCTCCCCCTTGTGCGCGACGAGCTCAAGAAAAGGGAGAAACAGAGGATACATTTCGAGTAAACGAAAAATCCCGCATATCACGCGGGATTTTTCCTATCGATACGGAGCGCCGAAAATCATGGGGTTAAAGAGTTGGCCTGTGTACATGTATGTGCCAGATCCCCCAAGACGGAACGATCCCATATTATACGACTTCAACGTCTTTGTGTATGTCGCCGAACCGACCTCCTTGCCGTCGAGATACAACGAGAAGCGCTTGGCCGAGTCATTAACCGACATGGCGGCATGATGCCACTTGCCATCATTCACGTTGACGCCGCTATTGATTGAGATAGACGTGTTGTCAGTGAACCAAATGGCACCCGTGAAAACTCCAGAATCCTTGGTCATATAAAGCCCCGAGTGATATCCAGGCCTCAGAATCATATAACCGTCGTACGTCGAACCAGGCAGGCCAGTCGCCTTGAACCACGTTGCCATAGTGTAACCATCACCAGGATCAGTAATCTGGGCCGCTCCGGGACTCGATGTGACGGGCATATCGACATAACCCGACGTTCCGTTAAAAACGAGAGAGTACCCACTGCCCGTAGGAGTATTGCCCACCGCCGACCACGTAGCGCCAGAGGCGATGTTTCCCGTCAAACCGTTTCCCGATGCGTCAGCGATTGTTGATCCGGCCCCTTCGCTCAAACGCCAGAAACCGCCTGCGCTTGCGCCAACAGCGCGATACAGGGAGCCCTCAAACTGTGTTCCAGCTGCGATGCGTGCCTTCTCACGAGCAGCGTTAAGACTTGCGAGGACAACGCCTGAAAGCAAAGAGATGATCGAGATGACAACCAAGAGCTCAATGAGGGTGAATGCGCGGGAAAACTTTAGAAGCGACATTGTCTTCACATAATCTTACAAAGCAATTGCCATGTCAACGATTCTGCGCACAGGTAAAAGAAAAGCCGCCTCATCGATTGTGGTCGATAGGCGGCTCGGCGGGTCGCTCACGCATGTCCCTTTCTGCGGCGAACCGCGACAAGGAGCGCGAGGGCGACGAGGCCGGCGAACAATCCGAACGAGGCTGGCTCAGGGACAGATGCCGACGGCGCAGATTGTCCCCACGCCATATTCGGATCAAGAGACGAGGTATACCACAGACCCACCTCCTGGACCCAAAGGCCCGAAGAGAAGTAGGACGGCACATAACCATCGCCGAGAGTAAACGAATACGGGGCATCCGGAACCGGGAGATGGGCAAAATACAGCTCATCGAATTGCCCATTTTCATCAACCGATTTGAAGGCGACATACAAATCAGGCCCGTAGAATGTGGCGTCCTTGTAGAACACAAGACTCGTCGTCCCTACCATCAGACTCCCCCCGACAAACGTCGGAACAAGGGGCGTGAGCTCACCATGCTCCTGGAAACCAGGAACGGCGAGATCGAAGTCCACGATGAAGGTCCCCGAATAGTCGGTGCCGACGGCGACCATGGGAAGATTGCTCTCCGTAACCTTGCCCGAGAACGAAAACGTCACAGGAGCCGCGAGGCTCGTGGACGGAAGGGCGCCCAGGAAGAACGCCATGACAAGTGCGATGATGTGTTTCATCGTGCTTTCCTTTGGTTGAGGTTAGGAATCCCCTGCCGGAATGGCAAAGAGCTTCACGTCTTCTTAATACCACATGAAAGGAAAATTGTAAATAAAGAAAAGATAAAAGAAAAACAGGCGCATCATGCGCCCGTTTTCCGACCCACGGAGAGCCCCTCCTAGTTGTCCCCACGCGATCCGCCGAAGAATGACCTGAACATCCCCCAGATGCGGCCGAAGACGCCCTTTGAGCCGACGTTCGCCGAGAGTTTCGCGTCAACGGCGCGGACGCTGTCGCCGACCTCGAGGTCAGCCGATGCAACGGTGCTCGTGCCAGAGGCGGCATAGAACACGGTCGTAGACGCGGTAAGAGTATGGGCGACGCCGTCCTCGTCAGTGACGACAACAGTGCTCGTGCCAACGGAGGCGACGGTACCGACAATCATCTTGCCGCGAGCCTTCCCCTCCCAACCCTCTCTCGGACCGTCCCTGCGACCGTTGTCAGGTCGCGACGACGTGCCCATCTCCAAACGGGAGCTCGTGGCGCGGACCTCGCCGCGGAATTCGCCCTTTACGGACGGAACTTTGGCGTCAATGTCAGCGCGAACGTTCACGCCGACACCTGCACCAACCTGAGCAGAAACGCCTTGCGCCGCGAGAAGGCAGAGGGCGACGAGAAATACAGGAGCCGCAAGCTTCAAATGTGTTTTGTTCATATGTGAGCGAGGGATTACCCATGAGCGAGTGACCCTCACTCCTTATTCTACGACACAAATACGCCGGGCGGTGCACGAAATCAACAGTTCGTCCCGAGATTGTGCTCTCGGCCACGCTGGTTTAGTATAGCCATACGCGCCCATAGCTCAGTTGGTTAGAGCACAGAGCTTATACCTCTGCGGTCCATGGTTCGAATCCATGTGGGCGCACACCAGACAGTCACGCCACGAAACAAAAAGACCCCGTGGTCGCACACGAGGCCTTGTAGAGGGTTACCGCAACCAAGAGAGTTATGCGTGGCACTTCTCTCTGAACATTAGTACGTTCGCCTTGGGCAAAACGCTTCACCGAAACAATATTAGCAGAGGGAAATTTCGAACTGTCGATAGAAGCGGCCCGCATTACGCGGGCCGCTTTCCTATGCCTGATGCTCGATGTCCTTCTTTTTCTTCGGGACGATACCGTGAGCGACGAGGAGCTTCTCGAAGTCCTCGCGCTCGATAGTCTCGACCTCCATAAGGGTCTCCGCAATGGCGGTAAATGCCTTCTTGTTCTCGGAAATCGCCTTCTCGGCTCGGGCCATGCTCTCGGACATGATCTTTGAGACCTCGGCGTCGACGTCGGCGGCGACACGCTCAGAGTACGCGCCCTCCTCTACCCCGCGGCCGAAAAGCACGCGACCGCCGGCCCCCTCAAGGGCAACAGGCCCCATCTTCTCCGACATGCCGTACTTGGTGACCATGTCGCGGGCGAGCGAGGTGGACACCTGAAGGTCATTCGACGGGCCCGTGGTAAGGTCGCCGAATATCATGCGCTCGGCGACATAGCCCCCGAGGGACACGGTGATGTCATCGAGGAACTCCTTCTTTGACTGAAGCTTGCGATCCTCGAGCGGAAGGTGCAGGACGTATCCCGCGGCGCGGCCTCGGGAGATGATAGAAATCTTGTGGACAGGGTCAGCATACTCAAGCACGGAGGAGATGATGGCGTGACCCGCCTCGTGGTAAGCCGTGATCTTCTTCTCAGCCTTCGAGAGGAGGTGGCTCTTGCGCTCGGGCCCGAGCATGACCTTCTCGATGGCACGGATAAGGTCGAACTGGGCGACCTTGGTGCGATTCTCGCGGGCAGCGAGAATGGCACCCTCGTTCATAAGCGAGTAGAGGTCGGCGCCCGAGAAGCCCGGCGTTCGCTCGGCGACAACCTTGAGGTTCACGTCCTCGGCGAACGGCTTCTTCTTCGAGTGGATCTTAAGAATCTCCTCGCGATCGTTTCGGTCAGGGTTATCGATGGTTACGCGACGGTCAAATCGGCCCGGTCGCAGAAGCGCGGGGTCGAGCACGTCGGGCCTGTTGGTCGCGGCCATGACGATGACCTTCTCGTTCGGCTCGAAGCCATCCATCTCCACGAGGATCTGATTGAGGGTCTGCTCCCTCTCGTCGTTGCCCCCGCCCGTGCCCACGCCTCGACTGCGGCCCACGGCGTCGATCTCGTCGACGAAGATGATGGCTGGGGCGTTTTGCTTTGCCATCTTGAAGAGGTCGCGCACGCGCGAAGCACCCACGCCGACGAACATCTCGACGAACTCGGAACCCGATATGGAAAAGAACGCCACGCCCGCCTCACCTGCTACCGCACGCGCCAGAAGGGTCTTTCCCGTTCCCGGCGCGCCCATGAGAAGAATGCCCTTTGGGATGACGGCACCCACGTCGAGGAACTTCTTTGGGTTCCTGAGGAAGTCGACAATTTCCATAAGCTCCTGCTTTGCCTCCTTGGCGCCGGCGACGTCCTTGAAGGTGACGCGTTGCTTCTTGTCGTCTGGGAAGATGACGCGAGCCTTCGACTGGCCGAAGGTCATGGCCTGGACCCCCGCTCCCTTCACCTGTCGGGTCATGATCCAGACAAGGAAGCCGATGAAGATGAGCGGCACGATAAACGGCGCGAGGTTCGCGAACCAATAGCCAAAGCCCGACGGCTGCTTCACGTCAATCTTCACGGCCGTGATCTGCTGCGGAGTCACGCCATAGTTGGTGAGTGTCTCGGTGAGGGCGGTCGAGCCCTCCTTGTTTGACTCCTTCTTGGTGCCGTCGGCGTACGAGGCCACGAGCGTGTCGCCGTCGATCTCTATGGACGCCACGGCCCCCTTCGACACGTCAGACGAGAGCTCGGAGAGAGATATTCGCGCCACCTCCTGCTTCCGCTCGGACAGAGACGAGTACGCGAAAACGACGAGGAAGAGAATAATCAATCCCGTGCCAAAATTGCCCAGAAAGCCCATGCCAGCCGGCATGCGAGGACCGTTTCCCTTCTTCTGATGCTGTGAATTATGGTCGTTGTGATGAGGTGTTTTAGGCATATTCCCAGTATAGCAGAAACGCAAGATGTGCTAGCATACGCGCATGGCGTTCGCCGAGAACAGGAAAATCAACTTCGATTACGAGACCCTCGAGAGCTTCGAGGCCGGCATCGAGCTGACCGGGCTCGAGGTCAAGTCGCTCCGCACCCACACCTCTTCCCTCGAGGGCGCCTACGTCACGGTCCGCGGCGGAGAGGCGTTTCTCGTGAACATGAACGTGCCCCCCTACCAAGTTTCGAACACCCCGAAGGAATACGACCCCCTTCGCGTCCGCAGGCTCCTCCTCGCCAAGAAGGAGATACGAAAGCTCGCGGATATTGAGGCCGGTAAGGGCTTGACAATAGTACCTGTCAAGGTGTATAATAAAGGAAGGGTGATTAAGGTACAGGTGTCCGTCGTACGAGGCAAGAAGCAGTTCGACAAGCGACAGACCATCCTGAAGCGCGAGACCAACAGGGACGCGCGAAGGACATTGAAATACGGACAGGAATAGCGCGGACGGGCCACGGCCCTCCGGCACACCACACATGGGGATGACGGGCTTCGACACACGATTCCCTTCCCTCTGCGCGCGATAGAGCTTGAGTACCTCTGCAAACTGCTCAAACCATCAAATGCAAAATCTTCCGTTTCGCCGTATTTCGCGGCACGAGATTTCTCATTCGCTTACGCAATAGCCTAAGCGACATCGTCCTTCTGCGCGTCCGGCGCGGGAGACCGCGGTGTTATATACCCGGACTAGCTAACTCCCAGTTCCAGGGCGTCTAGCGAGACTCGCCGAAAGGCGGGATGGAAATCGGACGAGGCGCGTTTTGTCTCTTTTACAGCGCCCCGCCCTAAAGCCCTTACGGGCGAAAACTGACTACATCGCGTAGAACCATTGGGAAAGATCATGTGCACGCGCGTTCAACTCGCGCCATCTCCACAACAAGCAAAAGACTGCCCCTTCGGCAGTCTTTTGCTTTGTCTAAAGCCACTCAGCGACACCACCGTGATGAGAGCACGTGCCGCGACGATTCTGGCTAAAGCTAAACGTACCGTCCTTACATTTTGCGGTTGCGCCCGAAGGCACCGAATTATCCGCCGAATAAGCTGGAGAATGAACCCTTTGCCCATCCACATTGGTGTAATAGTTATTATTCGACAACGCGCCGCCACTAACTTCTGACGGTTGGTCCCCAGGAGAAACGATACGCGGTGTAGCGGCAGATTCTACAGCATATATCGGAACAGCACTATTCTGAACAGGCGAAGGCTGAGAAGGAGCAGAACCATCAAACGTAGTGGTAAGCACAATTAAGATGCCCAGAAGCCAATACCTTTTCTTCGCGAACCAAGGTTTCGTGTTCATGCTGTAATTATATGCTTGTGTGGTAAAGAATAATCAAAGAGATCACATTGACACGACAATAAAGATACCGTACTCTTCAAAACCAGTCCGACATCCAGCAGCCAGTCGATATACCCAACCAGCCACGGAACCCGTTCCCCGCTGGAGGGGAATACTGTTCTTTGGAAACTCACAGCATCACATGCGAAAACCCAGCACACCGCCACGAAACGTCCTCGTCTTGCGCAAAGGAGACAAGGGTGTCAAACCCCTCTGTAACGCCCTCCTCGTCGCCGGCCTCAGTCACGGCAAACACTTCTCGGCCAGCACGGACGAGAGCATCATCACCAACTGGGTCCACAACACCGGGAAGAGCCAACTCCTCATTATCGACCCCAGCGAGGACACGGAGCTCACGACCCTAATTGCCAAGCTGAAGAAAAAGAACGCCTTTCTTTCGGTGACCGTCATAGGCATCCCCCGGAGCAGCAGTGCAGGCATTGACCGTTTCATCGACGTCGATGTGCGCGACGCGCAGTCGCTCAAGCCGATTGTCGAGCTCGTTCGCGAGTTTAACGGGACGCCGAAGGTTTAGCGGCCCTCACATGCCAACCAGAACACCGACACCTCAAGCCCCGCAGTGATGCGGGGCTTTTTATTATTTATGTGCCTCTAGCTTGTCCTCGTCCTTCGCAGCCTTCTTCTCCCCTCCCCACTGCCACCTCGGCGTCTCTCCCTTTATATATGAGAGTGTAACCAAGGCCACGGACAGCACCGCGAGCATGATGCCAAGCCTAAGCGTCTGACCTTCCCAGAGAAACGCGCCAACGAGTACCAGCGCAAGATACACGGCAATGACCGTCCACCCCTGCCACCCCGCCGGATACCAGCCCCAGCCGTATCGCTTCCTCCTAAACCACAGCTTATTTTCAGTTTGAGTATTCATATTATGTAGGCACTATGTCTTTTCAGCATACCATGTGAATAACACACCCTCTGAAAAGACCTTGCGCAGGCCGACGGGCCGAGCAGAGCAAAAGCCCACCAGGGCTTTATGCGTGTCTTGGCAGAGGGTGTGTTATTCACATGGTACCTTGCATCACATAGTACCTAAATGTATACTACGCTCATGAACACCCAGGAAAAATTCACGTATCTGTTTTCTCGCTTCGCGCTCTGTATCGTCTACGTATGGTTCGGCGCCCTCAAGCTCATCAACGCGAGCCCGGCGAACCCGCTCGTCGACGCCCTTCTCCAGAAGACCCTCCCCTTCCTCAGCTTCGGGGAGTTCATCGTCATCCTCGGCGTCTTCGAAATCCTCATCGGCGTGCTCTTTGTCATTCCCCGCATGGAACGATTCGCCCTGGTCCTGCTCGTGCCGCATATGATCACGACCGTCGCGCCGCTCTTCCTCCTCGCGCCAATGACCTGGACCGGCTTCCTCTCCCCTACCCTCGAGGGACAGTACATCATCAAGAACATCCTTATCGTCGCCCTCGCCGTCGACATCTTCATAGAGAACAAGAAAGTCCGCGCGCTCCGCGCCTAATCGCCTAACCCATTACAAGCCATGAACGTCCTCAACATAGAGAAGAACAAGGCGGACATGAGAAAGGGGGTGCTCGAGTACTGCATTCTCCTCATCATCTCCCGCGGCAAGATATACGCGACCGACATCCTCAAGAAGCTCAAGGAGGCTGACCTCATCGTGGTCGAGGGAACGCTCTATCCCCTCCTCAACCGCCTGCGCACCGAGGGTCTCCTCAATTATTCCTGGGAGGAGTCAAAGTCAGGACCTCCGCGCAAGTACTACACCCTGACAACTGAGGGAAAGGAGCATCTCGCGCAACTCAAAGCAACCTGGAAGTCACTCGTCGAATCGCTCAGCGCGCTCATGAATTAGAAACAACACTTACAACCATTATGAAAAAAGCACTACAGATCAGCATCGGAGGGGCCGTCTTCACCATCGAGGACGACGCATACACGCGACTCGACGACTATATATCGTCAATCAAGAAGCATTTCGAGGGAACCTCGGGGAGCGACGAGATCATCCGCGACATCGAGAGCCGCATCGCCGAGCAGCTCGCGGAGACGGGGCGCGCGGCCATTACAGCCGCGGACGTCGAAAGCGTCATCACTTCCATGGGCAGCATCAAGGACTTTGGCGGCGAGGAGAGCGACGCAGCCGAGGCAAGGACAGAAACCAGGCCAAAGAAGCTCTACCGCAGCTCTGAAGACGTCGTTATCGCGGGCGTTTGCTCGGGACTCGCGGCGTACTTCGGCATCGACGCGCTCTGGGTCCGCATCGCCTTCATCATCCTCGCCTTCAGCACGGGACTGACCATCATCGCCTACATCGTTCTCTGGATCATCATGCCCGAGGCAAAAACACCCGCCCAGAAGCTCGAGATGTCGGGAAGCCCCGTCACCATCGAGACCCTGAGCGAGTCTGTGAAGGAGAAGGTCGAGGAGGTGCGCGAGAAGCACGGGTCGAGGGTAAAGGATATCCTGCGCGCGCCCTTCGTTTTTGCTGGCCACGTCGTTCGCTTCATCAGGCGACGCATTTTTCCCCTCATCAGGGTTATCGTCGGAGTAATCCTCGCGGCGACAAGTCTTATCGGCATACTAGCTCTCTCGTTTGTCGCTCCCCTGCTCCTCATCGATGCCGACAAGTACGCGGGCCTGCCGCTCTCTGAAATCACGTCGAACTCTCTTATAGCCGTCACGGTCGTCGGCGCCTACTTTGCCCTCGTTATCCCGCTCGCGACGCTCTTTATTCTCTCGATAGACATCATGAGGAGAAAGACCGTCATGACCGCGGGCATCGCCCTTGCCCTGCTCTTCCTCTGGTGCGCGGCCCTCGTGAGCGGATCGGTGTCGGGATTCATGTCAGCCGAGCGGATTGACTCGTACACCCGAACGCACGAGCTGTACGAGAAAAGCGTCAAAGAGATGCCTGTGAGCGCCGCGACAAAAAACGTCCGAGTCGAGAACGGCATGCGCCTCACTTTCGTTCAGGGCGCAGACGCGGCGCTCACGGTGTCCGGTCAAACAAAGTCACTGGAAAGCGCTCGAATTTTGGAGGAGGGAGACGCCATCGTCATCCGCAGGGACCGACCGAGCTCGTTCTGCATCTTCTGCCCCTCGGCGCCAATCGAGGCAACCCTCACCCTTCCCTCCCTCGAATCCCTCTCCGCGGGCAACGGGTCGCGCGCCGACGTTCGATCGCTCACAAGCTCGTCGAAGGTATCATTCTCGTTCGACAACGGGTCACGGGGAATCCTGTCAGTGACGGCACCAGAAATCACGATCGAGGCGCGCAACGGATCGCGGGTTGATGCGAGCGGCGCGGCCGCGACAGGAACCATCGTCGCGTCGTACGGAAGCTCCGTTGACGCAACCAGCCTCTCCCTCACCCAGATGGTCACCGACGCCACCTACGGTTCAAGCATAGAGCTCCCATAGACCGTGGTATAATCGTCCGCATGAAGAAAAAAATAGCAATAGCTGCCGCCGCATTTGCGGCAATCGCCGGAATCACGGCCTACGTCGTCTGGTTCGTCCAGGACAAGGACGACGTCCAGGTGGCAAACGTTAACCCCTGCTCGGTCGACGTGAGCGCGCTTATCGTCAAAGACCCCGAGATGCTTCTCAAGACCGACGAGGACATCACGCGAGCCGTATTCACCAACTATTTCGACAAGTACAAGAGCGTCCCCGAGTGCCCTCAGGCCGGGATCAAGAACCACAACCTCGCCTCGATCGCGACCACCACGCGCGACGGCAATCACATTCTCGCGGAAATAACCTTCGATCTCGAGCCGATCGATCTCGAGAAGACCGAATGGAAGACGCCGGAGGCGACCATCGACGGCACCTGGGTCAAAGGAAAGAAGGGCACGCTCAGCATTCAGAAGTACGAGGAGGAAAACTCATACTTCCTGGTTCTCTAGGAACAGTCACTCAGTTCAGGAAGCCGCCGCCAGGCGGTTTTCTTGTCGTTGTCCCGCACTTCAGACCTCGGGCTATAATGCAAATGAGTTGCATATAATTCTGCGTCGCGCTATACTCGTCATCACAACAACGAACAACTATGATACCCGTACTCATCGCCGCCTTCGTCATCATGCTCGCGTCCCTCTCGGGAATCCTCTTTGTGTGGAAGAGGCTCGGCAGATGGACGGAGAGCAACATCCGCTATCTCGCCACCTGCTCTATCGGAGTTTTCACGGTCATCATCGTCGGGCTCTTCGGCGAGGCCCTCGAGCACCAGAGCGCGTGGAACGTCGCCCTCTACGCCCTCGCGGGGCTTGCGGCCATCAGCATCACCGTCAAGCTCATCCCCAACGCCCACCACCATCACGAGGGCGGCGACCACGATCACTCCCCCATCGACGCCCGACGCATGCTCCTCGGCGACGCGGTGCACAACATAGGGGACGGCCTGCTCCTCGTACCCGCCTTTGCCGCCGACCTTCACGCGGGCATCGCCGCCTCCATCGCCATCTTCTTCCACGAGTTCGTGCAGGAAACCTCAGAGTTCTTTGTACTCAAGCAGGCAGGGTACTCAACCGGGCAGGCGCTCGCCAAGAACTTCCTCGTATCGTCAACCATTCTCGTCGGAGTCGCCCTTTCGCTGGCCCTCTCTTCTGTAGACGGCCTTGCCGACGCGCTCGTGCCGTTTGCCGCGGGCGGCTTCCTCTACGTCGTCCTTCGAGACCTCGTGCCGCACACCGTTGGCTCCATACAAAGGCACGGCAAACCGCACCTCCACCTCGGCAGCCTTATCCTGGGAGCGGCCATTATGATCCTCGTAACCCTCCTCGCACCCCACTCCCACGAGGAAGGAGACACTCACGCCGACGAATTGCCGAAGGCCGGGGAACGTGCTTTAATGGGGTCCTAGCCATTTAAGCATTCACTCAATTTGATTAAAGACAGAATTCGCGTCAATCACCAGATTAAGGCACCTCAGGTCCGCGTCATCGGCGCCGAGGGCGAGAACGTTGGCGTAATTTCTATCAGCGAGGCCCTCTCCATGGCCCACGCAGCGGGTCTCGACCTCATCGAGATCTCGCCTAACGCCCAGCCACCCGTAGCCAAGATCATGGACTACGGCAAGTTCCAGTACGAGGAGAGCAAGAAGCAGAAGGCCGCAAAGGCAAAGTCCCACACCGTCGAGATCAAGAGCCTCCAGGTTAAGATCGGCACCGGAGACCACGACCTCGCCCTCAAGGCAAAAAAAGCCTCAGAGTGGCTCAAGGAGGGTCAGAGAATCAAAATCGACCTCTTCCTCCCTGGTAGGTCAAAGTATATGGACCCCAAGTTCCTCGAGGAGCGCCTTCAGCGCATCTTGACCCTCATCAGCGAGGAGTACAAGATCGCCGAGAAGCCCCAGAAGAGCCCGAAAGGCCTCACCACCATCATCGAGCGAGCCTAGGCCTCCAAGGTTCGCAAAAATACAACACTCTTGCATAATGTGCAAGAGTGTTGTATTAATAAGGCAAAAGATCTTCGCCATTCCGGCCAAGACCTCTCAACCCACAAAAACGAAAGGTTTGGATGAAACGCGTAATCGCTCTTATCGTGGCGTTCGTCGCCACTGCCCTGCCCCTCATATCGGCGCAGGCATACCGCTATGACTTTTCGGGGACTATCGAGGAATCGAGCTACCCGACAAGCCTCCCGACGGGCACCTTATTCTCCGGGCACATCACCGTTGACTGGGACCTCCTCACGGAAATAACCTTCTTCAATGATGCGGCTTCGTCGATACAGGCAACCATAACCGGGGGAGATCTTACGGTCGGCGGCTACGATTACGACTTTATCGTCGCCTCCGCGGGGTTTAGCTTCCAGATATACTTCGGACCGGCTGACCCTGATCTCCGGTTTGACGGGTTCAGGGATACCGGAGACTCGGGGCTCACCCTCCCCGGTGCAACCGAGCCGTTCTCCTACGTATCGGGAGGAGAGATTCCCCAAAGCCTCGTCCTTGGCGAATTTCTCGCCGGCGGAACCCTGGTGATCGCGGCAGTAGACCAGGACACCTGGGAAAGCGCCTCGGCGACAGGTTCGATAGCCCTCACGTCGGCAACCGCCATACCCGAGCCCTCAGCGGCGGGCGCCTTGGCAGGGATCCTGGCCGCCATGATTGCCGTAGGCGTCAGGGACAGAAGAAGGGCCTAAAACCCCCTCACACAGGGCCGCTGGAACAAAAACCGGCGGCCTTTTACTTTCATCCGGAAAAAAGCTGATGAATACTGGACAAAAAGCCATAATCTGGTAGACTGTCCCCTAACAGCCTTCGGGCTTTTAATTTTTCCCAGAACACGGGAAGCAAGCTATGAAAACCAACAAATCATTCGCAAAGAGGCTCAAGGTAACCAGGAACGGCAAGATTCTTGGCCGAAAGACTGGTCAGAACCACTTCAACGCTAAAGAGAGCGGCCGAAAGCAGCTCAAGAAGAGCGGCACCGTCCCTTTCCACATGACCCCAAAGGAGAAGGCTCGCTTCCTCTCGAACCTTATCTAGTCCCCTTTTATAATCCCCTTACACCAACACCATGGCACGAGTAAAGAAAGCAGTTAACGCCCTCAAGACCCGACGAAACGTCCTTCGAGCGGCAAAGGGCTACCGATTCCAGCGATCGAAGACCGAGCGAGCGGCAAACGACGCCCTCTCACACGCAGGCGCATACGCCTTCGCTCACCGACGAGACAAGAAGGGCGATCGACGAAGCTTCAACATCATCAAGATCAACGCCGCCCTCGACGCACAGGGCCTCTCGTACAGCAAGTTCATGGGCATGGTCAAGAAGCAGAACATCATCGTTGACCGAAAGATCCTCGCGATTCTCGCAGAGCACAACCCAGAGACCTTCGACCGCATCGTAAAGAAGGTAACGGCGTAAGCCACAGAAAAACCGCCCCATGGGGCGGTTTTTCTTTTGCCTTTTGACCTATATTCCCATCTCCCTGAGAATACGGGCTCGGTCCTCAGGGGTCGTGGTCGGACGGGCCGCCTCGAGCTCGCCCACCACGCGCTGCCTCTCAGGTGACTGAGGAAGCTTGTCCGGGGCAAACGACTCGGACGCCACCTCCACCCTCTTGGTCATGGACCAGGAATAGGCCCAGATACCTGCCGCCACAAGACCGAGAACTATAAGTATAATTACTTTCCTCATGAAAGAGTCGTATTACGGCTTGTAGCAGAACAGGAACGAGTGGTCGACGAGAGAACTTCCGTTTCCGCTGTAATAGACTCTTTTCTGAAGAACCCCGTTAACCGCATCACAACCCGAATCACCGTTATTTCCGGTCACAGGATTGCTATAAGGGTTGTAACCTCCGCCCCACATGCCATAAAACTGCTGTTGCACTGGTATAGAGAGATTCGTCGTATAGCAATACCAGAGTGGGTAATCCACGTCGGTCTTTCCCGCAACCTGCTTTGCGGTATACCCCGTCGGGCAGGCCTTGGTGTTGCCCGCGAGCGGGTTGGTGTACGTTGACGAGTTGTATGTGTTTCCACTAGTCCAACCGTATCCGTACATACCACCAAATTCAGCGACCTTTGAGACGTTGGCCGAAGATCCTACACAAACCCAGACGCTGTAGTCGTAATCAGTCCTTCCGAGAACCTTATAGGGGGCATATCCCGTCGGGCAGGCCTTGGTGTTGCCCGCGAGCGGGTTGGTGTAGTTTGAAGATCCGCCACCGTACATGCCTCCGAAGTAGTACTCGATTTCGGTCGTAGGGTCCTCGCAGACAGCCTGACCATTCGCGTCAATTCCTCGAAGGAACTCGCCTGGAGGGCACGTTATGGAAGTGGAAACTGGCCACGCATCGAGGCAGACCTCGTTAAGGCATATGTCGCCCGCAATAGCGAGAGTCGACGGCATCGACGAGGAACCCACTTTCACAGGACCATCAAAGAACGCATCGAGCATTGATCGGAAGCCGTTAGTCACAAGGCCGCCCGACTTGGTCTGTGTGATCGAGCTCACGTTGATGGGCGCCGGTGCGTCACCCGCCGGAGGAGTTGACGAGGGTGCCGTCCATGCCTGAATCGAGATTGCGCTTCCCAGAAGAAGCGAGAGGCAGAACATTGCGTAGAATATCGAGCTCTTTGTTTTCATCTTTATTTCCTTAAATTTGCTTGTATCAATAATAACACCGATCGGGATTCTATATCTCCTCGAATCGAGCGCTGACTGGCGACTGCTTTATCCTGTACACCTTCGTCCTCGACGGCACCCCGTCCCCTGTCGCGTTCAAGGTTACGTAATACCACGTGCAGTTGATAGGGACATTCTCCGCCGAGCATGCGTTCACGATCTTCCTGTTAACCCTGAGCTTGAAAGTGGTTACCCCGTTGTACGGAAGGGTTATCGAACCCGGCGTCTCGGTGAACCCAGAGGTTCCGAGGGCGTACTCTATCGTCGTGCTCGCCGGAAGTGCCGAGGAAAGACCTCCGAACGAGATATCAACATCGCCCGTGTATCCGCCGTAGGAAACCACGGTGATTTTCTTGGTCTCGGAATCAGAGCCCGCGTCGCCAATCGTCTGAAGCTTGATGTCCTCGGGACCTCCGATGCTGAAGCCTGGCTGCTGGATGAGGACCGTGAATGAGGCGGTCTGCGTATTTGAATAGCCCGAGCCGTTCTGGCAGCTGAACTGATACGTGTAGGAACCGTTCGTGAGAGGACCCGTCATCGCGGACGAGCTGGTCGCGATGCCCGTGACCGTGGTAAAGGCGGTTCCGCCCGAAGAGGTCTTTGAAAGCGTACATGACGTGCCCACAGGCAGGTCAGACACCGTCCAGGCAAGGGAGACGTTTGATCCGTACTCGATGTCGGTCCTATCCTTTATGCTGAGTCCGCCCAGAAGCGCGTCAAACGAGACACCGGGGAATCCCGTGGCTATCTGCACGCCGCCGACGCCGGCAAAGTTCACCCAGCCCACGACGTCACTGCCCCACGCAAAACCGACGAGACTTGGACCAGACTGGCTTATGCCGTATCCTGTACCAGCCATGCTGATCCAGCCGTCCCAGCCATAGCCGTTCGCGGACGTCGCCTTTGCCCAACCAACGATGTCAGAGCCGACCAACTTGGCATTGACGGCCTGGGTTCCGTCACCCGTCGGGAAGCCGGAGAGGCCGCCGAACTGAATCCAGCCGATATTCGGGGACCAGGCGTATCCAGAGAGATCGCCCGTGCTCGGGTTTATATTAACGCCGTAATTAACCGGCGACGCCTGCACGCCCGCAGCAGACTCGTCATGGTCGTTCGTCGAGTTGAAACTGATCCAGCCGATATTAGAAGACCACGCAAAACCCGAGAGGTTATGCTCACTGCCCGCACTCGCAAGAAAAGGGGAGAAAAGAAGGGCGAGGGCGAAGAACAAAATACTTTTTCTCATGGCCTAAATTGTATCAGAGAAAATACTCGATGTCCCTCTCGGGAACCACGGCATTCGCACCGAGCTCGCTGCGAAGCCTCTGCGCGAGGAAAGCCGAGGACTTATTCTCCCCCATCGCCACGAACACCTTCCTGATCTTGGGAAGGGCGTGGCCTACGAAATCGACGAGATTATCAGAGTCCTTGTGAGACGAGTAACCACTGATTTTCTCGATGCGGGCGCGAACGCGCACCTTTGCGCCGTCGATTGTGACGCTGGGGCGCTTATCCTCAATCTGTCTTCCAATAGAACCGGCAACCTGATATCCCACGAGAAGGATTGTCGATTTCGGGTCATCGAGGAACGAAGTCTCGGGATGAAGTACCCTGCCGCCGACCGACATGCCCGAACCGGCGATAATAATCTTTGGCCCCTTCATGCGATCAATCGTCTGAGACTCCTGATGGTCCCGCACGATTCTGAGTCCAGGAAAATTGAAGATGTCGTCCCCTGCCCTGATAACGCCCTGAGTCTTATCGTTGAACTCCTCGATATGGGCGCGATACACGTCAGTGACCTTGATGGCGAGCGGCGAGTCAAGGAACACCGGCACACGCGGCAGGACGTTCGACTCAATGAGATTGTTGATTTCGTAGAGAATAATCTGAGTTCTCTCGATGGAAAAGGCCGGAATCACCACCGTGCCGCCCTTCTGAAGGGTCTCGAGGACGATCGACTTGAGGCGAGCGCTGCGCACATCCTTCGGCTCGTGGTTCCTGTCGCCATAGACACTCTCCATGACCATGTAATCGGCGTCCGTCACGAACTCCGTGTCACGGAGGAGCGGCGTCGGCGAGTTCCCAAGGTCGCCCGTAAAGGCAATTTTTGTCTTCTTATCCCCCTCCCCGAGGGTTACCTCGATGATGGCTGAGCCGAGAATGTGCCCCGCGTCCTTCCAGTACAGAGACACCTCTGGGGCGAGCTGGAACGTCTCGTGATACTCAATCGTCTTCCAGAGCGAGAGGGCGCGCGCAACATCCTCCTTCTCGTACATAGGATCAAGACCAGACTGACGAGCCTCGCGGGCAATAAGGGCCTGGGCGTCCTCAAGCATGAGGGCAGCGAGCTCCTTGGTCTCGACGGTCGAGTAGATGACGCCCGCAAAGCCAGCGCGGACGAGCTTGGGTATGCGGCCAATGTGATCCATGTGCGCATGGGTCACGAGCAGGTAATCAATCTTCGCCGGATCATAGGCAAACTCGGCACGATTCTCCTCCATGGCGTAACGAGAGCCCTGAATAAGGCCGCAGTCCACGAGAATCAAGAGTTTCGGGGTCTTGAGCAGGAAGTTGGCGCCCGTGGCGTTACCCACCCCACTACAACATGTCAGGCTATAGTTACTCATTGATTTTTTCTGATTCAGACGCCTTCATAAGCCGACCGAAAACGCCCACCGTCGCCACGGCTCCGAGGGTATCCATAACGAGATCGAGAAGAGTGTCGGCCGCGTACCCCGCCATCGCCGGATCAGAGAAGCGGAAAATAATTTCATACACCTCCCACAGCACGCCCACGACGATGGTGAGAAGCACGACTGACACAAGGGACATGCGAGCCTTGAAGAAGCGGGAGAACGGCATCTCGAGAAGCCACAGCGCCGCCAAGGCGACCCACGCACCACCGAGGAAATGCATCATGATGTCAAACCACGGCACGGTCCAGTAATAAAAGAGGTCAGAGGCGATCCAGTGCAGGGCGGCCACCACGACCAGAAGCACGAAAGACGGAAAGAAGTATCTGTTCCAAAGCATGAGCAAAGTATATCACGCACAGACAAAACCCCACCGCGGCGATGCGGTGGGGTTCTCTATGGGGTCATCCGAATATTGTCCCTAGTGTGAACTAGGTGGGTGACCGCAGCGGCATGCCAGAGCATGAGGCAATATAGGTCTCCCTAAAAAAATGTTATAGAGTTAATATTCGAATAACCCTGTAACCATTATAGACCTGCCCCCTTCCCGCGCAATTGGGGACATTCAGAGCGAAACAGAAAAAGAGAACGGTCTAATCCTATTCCAAAATACCGTCCAGGTTAGCGTCGTACAGGATTGCCTCCTGAACGTGTCGGTAATCCACGATTTCATCCGGTGAGAACCAGTGAGGGATTTCCTGCTCCGCCTCGGCCACCGAGCCAGACGCGTGAACAAGGTTCCTGACCGAGCGGTCATCCTGGTGGCTCATTTCATACGAGTCGAGGACAAAATCGCCGCGGATAGTTCCCACATCTGAGGTCAGCGGTTCTGTTCCCCCTGTAAGCTTACGCACAATGGCCACGGCATGGGCCCCCTCAAGGACCATAGCGATGACAGGCCCGCTTGTAATGTACTTCTTGAGCTTGCGGAGAATGACGTTGGTGACGTCAATCGGATTGTCACCGTGAGGATGCTTGAGACCCCTGTCCGTATAGGCCTTAATGGACTTCTCGCCCGTCTTCACGCGCCACTCTGGATCAAGCGTGTAGTGCTTCTCGACATGCTCCTCGGACACCACGAGCATTTTTATGGCGGCGATCTTAAGGCCAATGCGCTCGTAGCGCTGGATAATCTCCCCCACCAAGGTCCTCTGCACTCCGTCAGGCTTGATAACGACTAGCGTTCGCTCGTTCTTTGGGTGCTTCATGATGGAATGTGATTACAATTTAGTAAGTATCTGCGGACCCCGCTTGGTAATAGCGACCGTGTGCTCGAAATGGGCCGAAAGCGAGCCGTCAGCGGTTCGATATGTGTATCCGTCGCTTTTGTCGAGGCGCACCTTCGGCGAACCGACATTGATGATAGGCTCGATGGCAATAACCATGCCCGGCACCAGAAGCTCTCCGTCACCCGGGTCGCCGTAGTTTGGCACATACGGATCCTCGTGGACGCTGTAACCAACGCCGTGACCCGCGAGTTCTTCAACGATGCCGAAGCCAAGGGGTCTTATGACCGCCTCGACGGCATGACCTATATGTCCCGTAGTATTGCCCGGCTTCGCCTCTTTGATGGCTGCCTCAAGGGCCTGCTTGGTCGCCTTCAAAAGAAGCTTGGCCTCCTTGCTCACCCTGCCCACCGGCACCGTGACCGCGCCATCGACAATCATACCCTTGTGCACGAGGCCGAGATCGAGCGAGACAATGTCGCCCTCCTTGAACACAATTTCCTTCTCATTCGGGATGCCGTGAACGACGGCATCGTTCACGGACACGATAAGGCTCGCCGGATACGGCCTCTTTGCGCCGTACGGCGTGTAGTTGAGAAAGGCCGCGGTATCACCACCCTCGGCGATGAGACGCGCCGCAAGATCATCAAGCGACTTCGCCGTAACTCCTGGCGCGACGGCGCGAGACACCTCCCTCAGAATGAAGGCGTGCCTCTTCCCTCCCTCGCGGAGAATCTTTATGTCTGCTGCTGTTTTAATCTGTACGGCCATAGGTAAATGCGATGGGTGCTACCCCTGAATGCCCAGAACCTTGAGAATGTCCTTGTGCACGTTCTCGATGGTCTGGTCTCCGTCAATATTCACGAAATTGTAATAGGGATTCGTCTCGAAGTAGTGAACGGCCTTCATGACGTCTGTCTCGAACCAGCGCAGACGCTCGGCGATCTTCTCCTCCTTGTCGTCGTGTCTGCCGCGCTTGAGCAAGCGGGTGGTAACTTCGGCGACAGGCACGTCGAGGAAGAGAATGGTCGGCTTCTCGCGACCGTAGAACTGAAGCGCGGAATCGAGGATCGGAGCCTCGTCAGGCCTTCGGGAGACGCCGTCAAACACGAGGTGCTCTGGGCCGGTAAACTCCTCGACAAGGAGGCTTGTCCAAGTCCAGATCGGGATAAAGGCGGGCATGAGGCCTCCCGCGCCCATAACCTCCCTGGTCCGCTGGGCAGAGTAGGTTCCGCTGTCGTTCACGAACCTCCTGAATCGATCGCCCGTCTCGACGTAGATAGTCTTAACGCCCGCGTCCAGGGTCTTCAGCTTCTCAATAAGAAGCGCGGCCTGTGTACCCTTGCCAGATCCCGACCTCCCGAAGAAGACGCATGTGATTGGTTTCATGGCATCAGTCTATCCTAACGGGCCCCAAAAGCAAAAGCCGCCCTTTCGGGCGGCCTTGCGACTAGTATTCCCTCATCGATACCTGCGCATCGAGTTTCTTCACGACGTCGAGTACCACTGAGACCACGATGAGAAGTCCGGTACCGCCGATGGCAAGGGTGGTGATACCCGTATAGCTTCGGAGGATGAGCGGAAGCACGGCGATGACACCGAGGAAGAGGGCTCCCACGAGAGTGATTCGAGTGACAATCTTCGAGAGGTGCTCTGCGGTCGACTGTCCCGGTCGAACGCCTGGGATAAAGGCGCCTGACTTCTGGAGGTTCTCAGAGATGGTCTGAGGGTCGAAGGTGACCGCCGTGTAGAAGTAGGTGAAGACGAAGACGAGGAGGAAGTAGGCGATGTTGTAGAGGAGGTGGTTGTTGATGAACGAGAGGCCCACGCTCGAGATGTTGGCAAGCACCGCGTTAGACGAGGTGGCAAGGAAGTTGAAGATCATCTGAGGGAAGAGGAGGATCGAGAGGGCGAAAATGATCGGAATCACACCGGCCTGGTTAAGACGAAGCGGAAGGTAGGTCGAGGTTCCGCCATAGACCCTCGCCCCCCTCACCTGCTTTGCGTAAGTGACTGGAATCGATCGCTCTGCCTCGGTCACGAAGATAACGGCGTAGATAACGGCAAGAGCGAGAACGCCGAGACCGATATACATAGGGAGCATCGAAGGATCGTACGCCGCGAACGCGCCGACGAGGTGCTGAGGAAACGCCGCGACGATACCGGCAAAGATAATAAGAGAGGTTCCGTTGCCGAGGCCGAACTCAGTGATGAGCTCGCCGAGCCACATGAGGAACATGGAGCCAGCGGCTATGACGAGGACGTTGAGAATGAGTCCAAAGGCGCTGAGGTCGGGGATAATCGCCTGTCGCTGGAGAATTACGATAAAGCTGAACGCCTGGATGAGGGCAAGAGGAAGGGCGATGCGCCTTGAGTACTGGGCAAATCGAACGCGACCCGCCTCACCCTCCTCTTGGTAGAGAGCCTTGAGGCGAGGAGACATTATAGTGAGAAGCTGCATGATGATCGACGCCGTGATGTACGGACCGACTCCGAGCATGACAATCGAGAGATTCGAAAGACCGCCTCCCGAGAAGAGGTTAAGAAGGCCGAAGAACTGGCTGTTCTCGAAGAGAGACGCCAGTCGAACGGTGTCGATTCCCGGAATAGGAATCGCCGTGAGAAGCCTGAAGGCTACGAGGATGAACGCAACGAAGAGGATTCTCTTTCTAAGGCCCTTGTCTCTGAAAACGTGAGAAATCTTGTCTATGAATGCATTCATGGTTGTTCTGTAGTGTGTTTAAGCGTGAACCGTACCGCCCGCCTTCTCGAATACTGCCTTTGCCGATGCTGAGATCTCTACGCCTGAGACGATGAGCTTCTTGGTGATTTCGCCGCTCGTGAGAATCTTGATTCGAGGGTAGTTTCCGTCGATCTTTGAGATGATTCCCTTTGAGGCGAGAGTCCTTGGCTCCACTCGATCCCCTGCCTTGAAGTTCTTCTCGATGGCGCTCAGGGTGACGGTTACTGGCTTTGCCACGATTGACTTGAAGGCGTATCCGCGGAGCTTAGGGAGTCGCTTGATGAAGTCTCGGAGCTCCGGTCGCTTCTTGGCGCCGGCTCGAGAGTCCTGACCCTTCTGGCCGCGTCCCGAGGTCTTGCCGCGCTTTCCGCCTCGGCCAATCTGGGCCATCTTCATATTAGGGGTCTTTCGCTTGATGTTGTGAAGCTGCATGGTGATTGTGTTAATTACGCCTTCTTCGAAGAAGCAGGTCGAGAGAGCTTGAGGCCCTGGAGTGCCGCGATAGTGGCGCGAGCGATGTTGAGCTTGTTCTTTGAAGGAGAGACAACCTTCGCCGCAACGTTGCTGATGCCTGCGAGCTCGAGAACGGTTCGAGCGGACGAACCAGCGACGAGGCCGCGGTCCTTCACAGGTCGAATCGAGACGCGAGCCGAAGCGTACTTCTCGAATACCTCGTGAGGGATAGACATGTCCTTGGTGACGTTCACCTTGACCATGTTCTTCTTTGCGTCACGGAACGCCTTGTCGATGGCGAGAGCGGTGTCTCCGGCCTTGCCGAGACCAACGCCGACCATTCCCTTCCTGTTACCCGCAACCATGGCGACAGAGAACGCGAAGCGTCGTCCGCCAGACACGGTTCGAGACACGCGTCGGATGTTGAGCATAGTGCTGTCGTACTCAGGCTTTGCGCGAGGGGCGCGAGAGTCAGGTCGTCGTGGACCCGGTCGGCGAGGGCCGCCCTGGAATGAGCCTCGAGGACCGCGAGGAGCGATTCCCTGAGCTGCTGCAGGTGCAGCGGTCGTAGCCTTATTCTCTGTTGTGTTTTCTGGATTCATACGTATTAGAATTTAAGTCCGCCCTCTCGTGCGCCGTCGGCGAGTGCCTTGACGCGACCCTTATATCCGAAACCGCCTCGGTCAAAGACGACGGCCTCAACCTTGAGAGCCACAGCCTTCTTTGCGAGCTCCTTTCCTACCGAGAAGGCAACATCAACCTTCTTGCCCTTGGTCGTCTCGAGAGACGACGCCGAGGCGAGCGTCTTCGCAGCCTCATCGTCGATGAGCTGAGCGTAGACGTATCGGTTCGATCGGAATACGGCGAGACGAGGAAGCTCCTTCGTGCCGAAAATCCTCGAGCGGATCTTCGCGTGCCTTCGTACCCTCTTCTGCTTTTTGATGTTTGGATTTGCCATAAATGTGTTCTATGCGTAGATGTTATTACGCTGCCTTCTTACCCTGCTTTCGGCGGATAACCTCGGTCTCGTATCGGATTCCCTTACCCTTGTACGGCTCAGGCTTCTTGAGAGATCGGACCTTCGCCGCGAAGCTGCCGACGAGCTCGCTGTCGATTCCGGTGACGGTGATGAGGTTCTTGTCCGCGGTAACCTTGAGGCCGGCTGGTATAGCCACGCTTACCGGATGAGAGAAGCCGAGGGAGAGAGCGAGCTCGGTTCCCTTTACGTCAGACTTGAAGCCGATTCCCTCGACGATGAGCTTCTTGGTGAATCCCTTAGTCACGCCCTCGATCATGTTCTTGATGTGAGATGCGTAGGTTCCCGTGAGCATGTAGTCCTCGTTTCGCTTGAGGGCCACGGTTACAGCGCCGTTCTCGGCCTTGATCTCGATGCCCGGCTTGAAATCGCGAGCGATCTCGCCCAAAGGTCCCTTGACCGCTACGGTAAGACCATTGACCTTTACCTCGGTCTTCTCAGGGATAACGATTGGTTTTTTTGCTACTCGTGACATGGGATTTTTAATAATATGAAATTACCAGATGTTGAAGAGAACCTCTCCGCCGACCTTCTCCTTTCGAGCCTCGTCATCGCTGAGGATGCCCTTTGAGGTTGAGTAGAAGGTTGAGCCGTGGCCCTGCTTGATGCCGAAGATCTCTGCGTATCCCTTGTAGACGCGCTTTGAAGGCTTCGATACGCGAACGGCGTCGCTGATGCGAGGGGTTCCGTCTGGGTTGTAGATGAGTCCGATCTCGAGGAGCTTCTGGACCTTCTTTCCCTTCTTGACGCCCGGCTTCACGTATCCCTTGCGAGCAAGAGCCTCGGCGACGTCAGCGACGAAGTTCGAGAGCGGAACGACTACGACGTCCTTCTTGACGGCGCTTCCGTTCTTGAGCTGGGTTACGAGGTTTGAAATTGAATCTCTCATGGGATGTGTGAATGGGTATCTAATTACCAAGATGACTTCTTGATGCCTGGGATGAGGCCGTCGTTAGCGAGCTCACGGAAGCAGATTCGGCAGACGCCGAAGTCTCGCATGAATCCGTTCTTTCGTCCGCAGCGGAAACATCGCCTCACGACTCGAGTCGAGAACTTTGGTTTCTTCTGTGATCGCGCTATGACTGATGTTTTCGCCATTTGAATTTTTTAGATAAAGAAAAAAGCTCTGTTGAAGCTTTCCGCCATACTATCATCATGATCCTGCTTAGTCAACGATGATATTTGGCGGAAAGACCGTTAATTTAATCCTTTTTAATCGGGAAACCGAGAAGCTGGAGGAATCGCTTGGTCTCGGCCTTGTTCTTAATGTTAGTGCAAATCGTCACGCCGAGGCCGAAGACGTCCTTGAGCTCCTCCTCGGAAGCCTCAGGGAAGATCGAGTGCTCGCGGATACCGAGGGTGTAGTTACCCATGTTATCGACGGAAGTCGACGGGAGGCCTCGGAAGTCCTTGGTTCGAGGGAGGGCGATGTGAACGAGTTTCTCGAAGAAGTTCCACATCTTGTCGCCTCGGAGGGTAATCTGGTAACCCATTGGGTCGCCCTCTCGGGACTTATAAGAAGCAATTGACTTCTTGGCGCCGCGGAGCACCGGCTTCTGGCCGGTGATCTTGGCGAGGCGGTCAGCCGCAAGCTCAACCTTCTTCTTGTCCTTGAATGAGCCCACGCCGGCAGAGACCACGATCTTGAGGATGCGAGGCGCCTGCATGACGTTGGTGTATCCGAACTCTGACTTCAGAGCCGCGAATGCATCATTCTGCTTTGCTTTAAGGGTTTTCATGGTGTTTTATTTCTTGCTTGCGAGCTTAACGTTCGATACGTCGAGTGGCATCTCCTTCTCTACGATCTGTCCCTTCTGGTTCGATCGGGTTGCGCGGAGGTGCTTCTTGACCTTGTTGACGCCTGAGACGACAACCTTGCCGAGCTTAGGGAGAGAGCGAACGACCTCGCCGGTCACGCCCTTGTCCTTGCCTGCGAGTACTATGACTTTGTCTCCTTTCTTTACGTGCATGGTAGTAATGTTAGTTATGCGTATTAGACGATCTCAGGGGCTCGCGAAGCGATGGTCTTGAAACCCTTCTCGAGGACCTCTCGCGGAATAGGGCCGAAAACTCGACCTGCGAGAGGCTCCTTCTTCCCCTTCTCGAGAACGACGACTGCGTTCTCGTCGAAGCGGATGTACGATCCGTCCTTTCGTCGGGTCGCGTTGACCGATCGGACGACGACGGCGTGGAGCACGTCCTTCTTCTTTACTGACTTTCGAGGCTCGGCCTTCTGGACAGAGAGCACTACGATGTCCCCCACCATTGCGTATCGCTTGGCGGCAGAGCCGAGCACCTTGAAGATGCGGCCGACCTTGGCACCTGAGTTGTCCGCGATATTTACGATTGAGCGTGGCTGTATCATGGTAGTTGTGTTATGCGGTTACGACCTTGAAGTGCTTGTCCTTCGAGATAGGTGCGCACTCGACGATGGTGACGGTCTCACCCTCCTTTCGGGTGTTGCCCGCGTCATGCGCCTTGAACTTCTTTGACACCTTCATGTATCGCTCGTACTTAGGGACCTTCACGAATCGGTCAACCTTTACGACGACCGTGTCCTTCATCTTGGTCGAGACGACGACGCCGGTGAGCTCTCGGGCCTTTGATGGGGCCTTGGTCTCGGCGACTGCTGCTTTTGTGGTTTTCTTTGTAAACATATAAGTAGTGGTATTACGCGGTGAGCTCTCGTGAGATTACGACAGACTTTACCGGGAGCTTGGTTCCCGCCTTTCGGAAGGCCTCGCGCGCGACCGCCTCGGTAACGCCGTCAACCTCGAAGAGGACGCGACCCGGCTTAACAGGAGCGCAGTAGCCCTCGAGATCACCCTTACCCTTTCCGAGCTTAACCTCGGCAGGCTTCTTGGTGTATGGCATGTCCGGGAAGATGCGGATCCAGATCTTTCCGTTCTTTCCGATCTCTCGGGAGAGAACCTTTCGGGCAGACTCAATCTGCTGCGAGGTGATGCGGTACGCAGAGAGGGCTTTGATGCCGTATGAACCGAACGAGAGGGTCGTTCCGCGAGTCTCAAATCCCATCTTCTTGGGATTCTTTCGCATCACGTGCCACTTTCGGTACTTAACTTTTTTTGGAAGCAACATACAGGTGTTTTATTAATTCTTTGACTTATTGAATACCTCGCCCTTGTAGATCCAGACCTTGATGCCGATGTCACCATAGGTCATGTGGGCCTTCTCTCGAGCGTAGTCGATATCTGCTCGAAGGGTCTGAAGAGGGATCTGGCCCTTCTTCATGTCCTCGACGCGGGCCATCTCGGCGCCGCCGAGTCGTCCGCCAAGGCAGATTCGAACTCCCTTCACGTCGCGGTTAGCCATGACCTTCTCGATCATCTGCTTCATGACGCGTCGGAATGGGAGGCGCTTCTCGAGACCCTCGGCAACCATGTCAGCGACGATGGCAGCGTCAGACTCAGGAGATCGAACCTCCTCGATGTCGATCTTGAGCTCCTGATTCTTGGCGAGCTTTGAACCGGTCTTGTTGAGGAACGCGAGAACATCCGCGCGGAGCTTCTGAGCACCCTCACCCTGTCGGCCAATGATGATGCCTGGTCGAGAGGTCTTGATGATAAGGCGCATAGCCTTCTCGCTTCGCTCGATCTGCACGTCGCTTACGTAAGCGCCGCGGAATCGCTTGTCGAGGAACTCGCGGAGAAGAACGTCGGCCTTGAGGAAGGCCTGGTACTTGCCGTTCGGGGCGAACCACCTGGACTTCCAGTCCCTGATGATGCCGAGTCGGTGAGAATATGGGTGTACGGTGTGTGACATATGGTTTACTTGGTTGCAGCTACCTTCTTAGTCTTGGCCGGCGCCTTGATCGCCTTGGTTGCCTTTGGGGCAAGGACAAGGTGAACGTGGCTCGTCTTCTTCTTGATCGGGAAAGCCGTTCCTCGAGCGCCTGGCATGTGTCGCTTCATGGTAAGGCCGAGGTCTACGCGGCACTCCTTAACGACGAGGCCCTCAAGTGGGATGTTGAGGTTTTTTGCGTTTGCGACAGCTGAGGCAAGGAGCTTCGCGAGAGGGTCGGAAGCGCGCTTAGTGGTCACGCCAAGCATGTCCATGGCGGCGGTGACTGACTTGCCCTTGATGAGGTTCGCGACGAGGCGGACCTTTCGTGGGGACTGTCGATAGTTTGTGAGGGATGCGGTTACCATAACGTTTTAGTTATAAGAAGACGATTATTTCTTGTCGGTGGCAGCACCCTTGGCGGCCTGGGCAGCGGCGATCTCACCCTCCTTTTTCTTCTGCTCGAGGTCCTTCTGCATCTTACCGCCGTGCTTGTTGAACTTGCGGGTCAAAGAAAATTCGCCGAGTCGGTGGCCCACCATGTCCTCTGCCACCAGTACCTCGACGAAGTCCTTACCGTTATGAACGCCAAACTTGAAGCCCACCATCTCCGGGGAGATGACGCAGGCTCGTGACCAAGTCTTAATAACCCCAGTCTCCTGTGGTTTCTTGCCGGCGATCTTGCTCAGAACTCGCTCGTCAACGTATGGGCCTTTTGAAAGTGATCGTGTCATGTATAGACGATAAATTACAGCTCGGGCGTTTGGACTATAGTCGCTAACACGACTTATTAAATGAAAAAACTAGGCTTAAACCTAGATTCCTTTACTTAGTGTCCATTCCGAAGCTAGTAAGGGCTATCCTAGCAGAAAACAAAACTAAGTCAATGGGCTCGCTCTCGCCTCCCCGGAAAAGCACGCATAAAGCCCTGCTGGGCTTTTGCTCTGCTCGGCCCGGTCGGCCTGCGCAAGGCTTTTCCGGATAGGGAGAGACGAGCCTGATGCTTGAAAAATAGCGCTTTGTGAGGTATTTTCAAGGAGCAATCGATCTTTATGAGTCCATCGACCCTCGAACAGGAGCTTGCGGCCCTTGGCCCGAGACCCCTGACCCAATGGGAAGACAAAATCGTGTTACCTGACGGATCAACCAGAACATGCATATGCCACATGATTAGCGGCGTCAAAGCCCTGGCACACTGGCATTTCGCCCGACAGGAGATCCTTCAAAGACACGGCCAAGCCTGACCCTGGCAGCCGCCCCTCAAGGGCGGCTTTTCATGCGCGGCCAAGAAAAAGCCCCGTTTCTGGGGCTTTGATGGCCAAAGGGCCTAATTATTAAAGACAATCTCCTGTCGGAAGGACATCAGGGGCGCCAAAGCGATCTTGCCTGAAGGCAGAACGACCTCGATTCCCTCGGAGGGCATAATGAAAATGAACCCTCCCCTTTCATTCGAGTCCCGGTCGGCATCCGCGAGCAGCGTGAGAATCACAGCCTCGTCTTTCGATATCGAGAGGCCAAGTTCCTTGAATACGAGGAAGCTGTCCCCGTCTTTCTCGACGATGCCGTCAGGGATTGAGATTCGGGCCAGAGCCTTGCCGTCCTTATCCGCCAAGGAAAACCTCGACATGTTCTTGAGAACCTCGGGCTTTTTGTCTAGCCGGAACATGATCGAACTTACCGTCACACCCGATTCGAACGCACGAAGCGACAGACAGAACACGGGATTGGACCTTGTCCCCACGGAAATGCTGGTCCTCGACAATTCACCCTTGCGAACGGACAGATGTTCTTCAGGAAGCGCGTAACAAAAGGCTCCGAAAAAGAGCCCGATAAGGCAGAGTAGTTGTTTCATGGTGAAAGAGCGGATGTTTGCATGGTTTATAACACAAAACCGTTGCTACGGCAATTTTAGTAGCGACGGTTCCTTTATTTTAAGGCGTTTAATTGTCCTACCCCCTCTTTCTCCTGTAGCTCGCCTTTGACTCGCGGGTGATAGCGAGAATCGAGATGACGGCAATATACGAGGCGCTTACCTCTGGCGGCATCTTGTATTCGATATCGGTGAGGGCCTGTGCCGTGATCATGCCCATAATGAGAACCGTCCAGAGGATCGCATAGAGCTCGCCCGGGTGAAAGCCCTCGTGAACCCTGTGCCATCGACGAAACTCCTTTTCGGCACTGTAAATCGCCAAAGAGGCGCAATAGATACCCGCGATTGTCAGGATTACGTGATTCTCGTCGAGAATGTTGTGATTGAGAAAATCATAGATAATTGCAGCAAAGAAAGCGACCGTCCAGAAGTTGACCAAACCGCGCCAGAAGCCGAACTTGCCGACCCTTTCTGACAGATTGAGGATGAAT
The DNA here is from genome assembly GCA_966243015.1 of uncultured bacterium. Classification (GTDB taxonomy): domain Bacteria; phylum Patescibacteriota; class Minisyncoccia; order Phycocordibacterales; family UBA6065; genus UBA6065. The sequence continues at coordinate 77,645 of CBIMES010000002.1, forward strand.
GCCATGCCTTCATGATATCACGGGCAACGAAAAACCCGCCTTTCGGCGGGTTTCTCTCTTGGTTGAATGAGTCGAGAAGACTAGTTCTGCCCCTTTGCCTTTCCGACCTTTCGGCGGGAGACAATGAAGACGTTCGAGTACTTCTTTGGAGTTCGGGTCTTCTGGCCCTTTCCTGCTGGCTTACCCCATCGGGTCTTGAGCCTTCGGAGACCTCGTCCCTGTCGTCCTTCACCTCCACCGTATGGATGGTCTACTGGGTTCTGTGCAGTACCTCGGACGGTCGGTCGAATGCCGAGCCATCGTGATCGTCCTGCCTTACCCGAGTTGACGAGCCAGTGCTCATCGTTCGATACCTGTCCGATAGTCGCGAAGCACTCCTCGTGCACCTTTCGTACCTCTGAAGACGGCATCTTGATCTGGGTATATCCAGCGTCGTTACCGATGATCTGGGCGAAGATTCCAGCCGCTCGGCCGATCTTTGCTCCGCCCTGAGGCTTGACCTCGATGTTGTAAACGAAGGTTCCTACAGGAATCTTCTTGAGAGGGAGCGCGTTTCCTGCCGCTACCGCTGCCGCTGCACCTGCGACGAGGGTCGTGCCGACCTTAACTCCCTTAGGGAGAAGGACGTAGCGTCGCTCGCCGTCTCGGTATGCCGCGAGTCCGATGAAGCCCGATCGGTTTGGATCGTACTCGACAGACTTGATGGTAAATGGGATGTCTCGCTTGTCGTACGAGAAGGAGACGTCTCGGAAGAGCCTCTTGTGTCCGCCTCCCTTGTGGCGAACAGTGATGCGACCGTGGTGGTTTCGTCCTACCTTTCGGGTGCCGCCGTGAGTGAGGGCCTTAACAGGATCCTTCGAGGTGATGTACTCCTTGAAGTTAATCGTCTGCATGTGCCTTCGGCTCGGGCTCGTTGGTTTATATGTTTTCATGGCCTTGTTGTTAATTTATGAGGGATTACGCGAACTCGATGACATCTCCCTTCTTGAGGTAGACGTACGCCTTCTTGGCAGAAGTGGTCTTGCCGGTCCTACCGCGAGCCCACATGGTCTTTGCAGGGATCGATACGACAGACACCTTTACCGGGGTCACCTTGTAAGTGTCCTTGATTGCCTGAGCAATCTGCTGGGCATTCGCCGATACGGCGACGTTGAAGGTGTAGACGTTGTTGTTCTCAGAGAGAATCGCGGCCTTCTCGGTAACGCGAGGACCCTTAAGCACGGCACCCTTCGATGCAACAGTGGTCTTTGCGTCGGCTTTCTTCTCGGCCTGAGCAACGGCCTTTGGAGCCTTCTCGATAGCCCTCTCCTTTGCAGGAACCTTCTTGTTGACGGCCTTCTTGAGAGGCTTGTCGGTCTTAACCTCTGCCTTTGCCTTTACCTCCTGATCCTTCTTCTCCTTTCGTGAAAATAGTGCCATAGAAGTTTAGTTAAGCTTAGCCTCGATAACCTTGAGAGCCTCGGCTGGGTTCTCGAAGACAACGAATTTGCTGTTAAGGAGGTCGAGGAGATTGAGGTTTCGAGCCTCGTCAACTACGACCGAGCCGATGTTCTGGAAGCTCTTCTCGGTGTTCACGTCCTTCTTCGCGAGAGCGATGAAAGCAGCGTTCTTTCGCTTGGTAGCGAGAGTCTCGAAGCCCTTTGCCTTTGAGAGGCCAACGAGAGCCGCCTTTGCGTCCTTCGTCTTTGGAGCGTCGAATGAGAGAGAGTCGACGAAGAGAACCTCGCCGTCCTTCCACTTCTTCGAGAGAAGGGTAAGGAACGCCTTCGCCTTTACGGCCTTGTTGACCTTTCGGGCGTAGTTCTTGTCGTTTCGAGGACCGTGTGCGACACCTCCACCAACCCAGATAGGAGATCGGGTCGATCCGTGTCGCGCGCGACCGGTTCCCTTCTGCCTCCATGGCTTCTTGCCTCCTCCGCTTACCTCACCTCGGGTCTTGGTGTGAGCGATAGGCTGTCGAGCGTTCGACATCATCGATACCATTACCTGGTGAACGAGGTCGGCGTTCCACGAGAGACCGAATGCCTCTGCCGAGAGCGCGATCTTTCCTGCCGACTTACCCTCCTTGTTGTAGATTGTTGCGTCCATATATTTGAAATTATTTATGCAACGATAGATACGAGAGTTCCCCTTCGACCAGGAAGAGAACCGTGAATAACAATCTCGTTGGTCTCAGGGCGAACCTGGAGAACCTTAAGATTCTTGACGGTGACCATGTCGCCACCCATGCGGCCGGCCATGCGCATGCCCTTGGCAACGCGTCCGCCCGCTCGTGCGCCTCCGCCGATAGAACCCGCCTCTCGCTCAGAGTGCTTCTGACCGTGGGTTCGGGAACCTCCCTTGAAGTGATGGCGCTTAACCACACCCTGGAAGCCCTTACCCTTTGACTCTGATCGCACAGAGATAACATCTCCCTCCGCAAAGGTTGAGAGATCTACCTTGTCGCCCTTCTTGAACTTAGCGGCCTCTTCTGCGGATACGCAGAACTCGCTGAGGTGAAGGAAATTGCCGAGACCCTTCTGGGCCTTGTTGATGCGAGCCTCCTTCTGCTCGCCGTAGCCTACCTGGAGGGCGTTGTAGCCGTCGGTAGACTCGGTTTTGACCTGCGTGATGACAACAGGGCCTGCCGAGAGGATAGTCGCGGGAAAAGCGCGACCGTCCGCATCGAAGACCTGAGTCATATTCTTCTTAGTGCCGAGTATGAACTTCATGTTATGCGCGAGCATGGGTCTGGGGGACCCAGAGGCTCTCTTAACCAACCTATTAAATTAAAAAGAAGCCCTTGCTTCTCGTGGGCATGATACTACCTTAAAAGGTCGATTTATGCAAATTGGGCCGCCTGAAGCGCGTCCACCAAAGAAAAGGGCCGCTAGCGCAAGCTAGCGGCCCGAACCCTTGGTGCGTTATCTGACGGGAATGCCATCCTTTAAAAGGGTGAAAAGGAAGGTCTTCTTGTAGTCGTAATGCGGAGCGAATACCGCGTCCGTGCCGACGGCCTCAAGCTTGAGCAGATAGGTCACGGTAACCCGGTATTTGGGTTCTGACGCCGTCCCGATTGATTCGACTCGCGTTGTGGGTGAGCCCAGAATCGTCGTTTCGACATTAACATTCCGAACAGCTAGGTCCTTTGACTTTACCAACCCTGCAGCCCGACCGCCATTTACCGTGGTCACCCCCTCCCCTTGCAGGCTGGCGGATATGACCGTCGATGAGCTTTTCGCGTTACGAACATCAACCTTGACGACAAAATCGCGCTTGGAACGGGCGGGGATTTCCCAGTCCACGTCCTCAAATACGATTTCGTCATTCATCACGTCTGCCATGGCAATGAAATCATTACCCTGGTAGAGATAAGCCCTGGTTACCATCGCGGAACCGCCCGAAGTCTTAACCAGAATCCGAACATCATCGACAGTCCTCTTTTTAAGGGAAGAAAGCGTGAAGTTCAGAATCGGAACCAGGTCAACCTCATCATCCTCTGCGCCGTAAGAGGCCACGGCAAAACTGGGACCAGTCTGCTGCGAGGCGTAAAGACAGAGATCGACGGGCACAGGCTTCTTCCAGAACTTGGACGGAAGCCGGACGGCTGAACTGATTCGATTGACCCCAGTCGCGTGACGGCTTTCCAGAAACGGATCGGGCAGCTGCCAGGTCGGAGACCAGACAGCGCCTTCAAACGAAACCCGATAAACCTCCCTGCCGGGATTGACGACCTCATACGACACCGAGACGGGGAGCGTGATTTCATTGTTCTCCTGAAGCTTGAAATAGCCCGCAGGATAACCACCTACGACCACGCCCGAAGACGGGACGCTGTAAGAGACCTTGAGCTGGGCAAAAGCGTTCGTGACGCTGATAACAATGGCAAAGAACAGGACGGGCAGTAGTTTCATGTAGATATTCGGCCATCAGAGCGGAAGTGCTCTGGTGCGGCTTTCCTGTCTTTAATTATAGCATAAATCTATTAAAAGTCAATAATGACATAATCACCCCACCCGCCAAATAAAAAGCCGCCAGCTTGAAGCTAGCGGCCGAGGACCACAGTCCTTATTTCTTGACCTTTTCGGAGATGATAGTAACCACCTGCTTGAAGGGCAGCCCAGGGCCAGACACCTCCTTACCCTGACTGTCGATACAGACGACGCCCTCGGGACACATTTCAAAGACGTAACTGGCGCCATCGGGATTCGAGATGAAGGAATAACGCGGGCTCGCCTGGATACTGAGCCATCGCTTCGCATCCTTGGGAATCATGTATTTGAGACCCTTAAAGTCGAGCAGGAGCCTGTCCCCTTCCGTCCGGAACGACGTGTCGTCGACAGGCGTCTCGGACACGAATCGACCGTCGGCATCAACCAGCGAGACGGAGTGGAATGCCCTGAGGAATCGCCACATGTCCTGGCCAACATCTATCCTGACGCTCGTGAGCACCATGTCCAGACCATGAGCCTCCACGCTAAACGACAACACCGGCGACGACTCGCCTTTCGGCGAAATGGCGGAACGCGCGAGCGACCCCTTCTCAACCGCAACCGACGTCGGGACCCGCAACTGGACCTCATAATCCCGCTTCGACTCGGGACGGCTCGCGCATGCGGTGAAAAACACGGACGCCGGGACAAGAAGGAGCACGAGCGAAGGAATCCCATCACACTTCCAGTGGAACTTTTTTATAACCGATTTCATGAGGTTCTAAACACCCAGGGCATATGCCACCCTCGACGCACCCGCGCCAAGAGCTTTGGGAATGATTCTGGAATCGAATTTGCCACAAACCAGCACAAAGTCAATTCGCGCAAGAAAAAAACCGCCTTTCGGTGGTTCTTTCTGTCTTTCGAATAAGTTCAGAGACACGAGAAAATAAGGACCACCGCCGAAGCGGTGGTCCTTATTTTCTAAATCATCTTCACGTCGATGTTCACGCCTGAAGGCAATGACATGTTGGTGAGGGCCTCGATGATCTTCTGGTTAGGATTCAAGATATCGATGAGTCGCTTGTGAACTCGCATCTCAAACTGCTCTCGCGCATTTTTGTAGACGAACGACGAGCGGTTCACCGTGTACTTCTTGATCTCCGTTGGGAGTGGCACCGGACCGAGCACCTCTACGTCGTAGCGGAGAGCGGTGTCGATGATCTGCTTTACCGACGCATCGAGAATCTTGCTCTCGTACGCTCGGACGCGGATTCGGAGTCGCGGAGTTGCGTCCGCTTTTGCCACCGCCTTCTTCTTAGTTGTTTTCTTTGTTTCTGCTACTGCCATATAAGTGCTAGTCTACGTATTTCCTGCTTTTTAGCAAGTATTACGCGATGATCTTGGTTACGACGCCTGCACCGACGGTCTTTCCACCCTCTCGGATGGTGAAGCGCTGCTTGTCCTCGAGAACGATCGGAGCGTGGAGCTTTACCTTGAAGGTAACGGTGTCTCCAGGCATAACCATCTCTACGCCAGGGGCGAGGGTAACCTCACCGGTAACGTCAGTGGTTCGAACGTAGAACTGAGGCTTGTATCCGTTGAAGAATGGGGTGTGTCGTCCGCCCTCCTCCTTCTTGAGGATGAGAACCTCAGCCTCGAACTCGGTGTGTGGAGTTACTGAGCCTGGCTTAGCGAGAACCTGACCTCGGTGTACGGCGTCCTTTGCGGTACCTCGGAGGAGAACTCCCGCGTTGTCACCTGCCATACCAGACTGGAGCTGCTTGTTGAACATCTCGATTCCGGTGATGGTGGTCTTGGTGGTGTCCTTGATACCAACGATCTCGACTTCCTCGCCAACCTTGATGGTACCGCGCTCGATTCGGCCGGTAACCACGGTTCCTCGACCCTCGATCGAGAAGATGTCCTCGATAGGCATGAGGAATGGCTTGTCGGTCTCTCGCTCTGGAAGAGGGATGTAGGTGTCGAGAGTAGACATGAGCTCCTTGATCTTCTTTGACCACTCGTCAGTGTTGTCGGCAGCCTCAAGAGCCTTGAGAGCTGAGCCGCGGATGACAGGAGTGTTTGCTCCGTCGAAGCCGTACTTGGTGAGGAGGTCTCGAACCTCGCCCTCGACGAGATCAATGAGATCCTTGTCCTCTACTGCGTCGCACTTGTTAAGGAAGACGACCATTCGAGGTACTCCAACCTGCTTTGCGAGGAGGATGTGCTCTCGAGTCTGAGGCATAGGGCCGTCGATAGCGGATACCACGAGGATAGAGCCGTCCATCTGAGCGGCACCCGTGATCATGTTCTTGATGTAGTCAGCGTGACCTGGGGCGTCGATGTGAGCGTAATGTCGGGTATCTGACTCGTACTCAACGTGGGCGAGAGAGATGGTAACGACCTTCGATGCGTCTCGAACAGTACCGCCCTTCGCGATATCTGCGTACGCCTTGTTCTTTGCGAGACCGTCTCGAGCCTGTACCGCGAGGATCGCGGTGGTAAGGGTCGTCTTGCCGTGGTCAACGTGGCCGATAGTACCTACGTTAACGTGAGGCTTAGTTCGTGTGAATTCACCTGCCATAGTATTTTTGGTAAGTAATGAAGATGTACGCGCGAGATTGGCACATCCTCATGACCTACAAATTAATGTTCTAAGCTGTTAAATAATGCTTTTCCAACTGAAACCAATTGAAAAAGCGCGCAAAATGCGTACCCCGTATCATAGCAAAGTGAGAGAGGAAGTCAAACATTACCCTTCCCGACGACAAGCCAAAAGCCGCCCGAGGCGGCTTTTGGCTTGAATGTGGTCAACGTGAGCTATCTGAGAGCGTTAACCAGCCTTACCAGATCCTCAATGGCGAACGCAACCGAGGCGAGGCTGGAATGTGATTCGACGCTTGATGTCACCGGCAGGGTCTTCCAGACGGTGTTTGGGGAAGACGATGCAAGAACCGTCGCCTGGGCCCTGCCGTCAGAATCCATGTAGTTTATCTTCTCAAGCTCAACCTGATAGATACCGCTCGCGCCCGGAGACAGGAAAAACGTGTGATACACAGGAACCTTCACCTGATTGTTTTCCTGCACCTTAAAGGCGACGCCGCTTGGCAAACCTGACGTCACGACACCGACTGACGGCACCGAGAAATACGAGAGCGCGCCATCAACGGGGGTTTTTACGCCATTCCTATAGACCGAGAACACGAACGAGCCCGGCTGCGAGAACGAATAATCATCTTCCCTGGCAAGAATCGATACGTTAAAGGTTGCCCTTACCGTCGTGGTAGCGCCGAACTGTGTAGACATACCGACGTGTTTTTCAATCGACGGGGTGCCGACAAGAGAGAACTCCGGTCCCGCGCCAACGCTGTTCGGCACGGGAGCCACGGCAGACCTCGCAGCAGGCGCCTTGTCCGCAGATACAATACCCATGTATATATAGAGCTCGACAAGGTTAAACAAACTCATGTTTGCGGGCGCGCCCAGGGCTATCTCCCGCGCCTGCTGAGCCTTGGCGGGGGTAATGATGCCTACGCCTATAAAAGTCTCCGCAAGATCAGTGGCTGCCTTGTTCTGGGCTTGCGGAGGGGTAGATGTTGCGACTGGGGCGCTTTCGACAATCGAGAAAGACCCGCTCTGCTTATATCCCGTGGCAGTGCTCAGATACACGATGTAGTCACTCGCCACAGGAGTCGACGTCGCGATCTTCCAAGAAAACGATCCCGCGCTTGAGACCTTGCCGCTCGCCACTGGATTGCCCACAGTCTTGGACAGGACATTTTTGGTTGGGCCCGTTGATTTTCGATACACCGCGAGGCCAAGGCTGTTATTCGAAGTCGTGAGACCAGAAACCTCCCACGAGATAGTCACCGTGTCGCCAACTTTGTAAGCCTCTCCTCCTGCGGGAGCCAGCGAATTAATGACCGGCTTTGCGCTCAAGGACGGCGCAGGAGCAGGCTTGGCCACCGTACTGTTAAGCACGGGCTTCGCCACCACGGTCGCCTTAGCGGGTGTAGACACCTTGGTTGGCAGCACATTGCCCCGGATCATTGTCTGAGCAGAGGTTGCCGAGACCGAGAGACCACACACGAGAAGCACCGCCGAGACCGACGCGACCGCAATAACGTTCTTCATGAAAAGATAAAAAGAGCTGATAAATAAAAAACTCGCCCAACTACTCTTGATTCGTAAAGTGTTTGGGCGAGTTCTCTAAACTCACTCCATAAGTATAGTCGAAATTTTGAAAAAGTCAAGATGTCGCAGACAGCAAAAGCCACCCTTTCGGGTGGCTTTTGTGTAAGTCGTGGTCAAAATTACTTTCGAGCGGCAACGATCTCCTTCTCGACGTTTGGCGGAACAACCTCGTAGTGGTCGAACTCCATGGTCGATGATCCCTGACCAGAGGTCATAGATCGGAGGGCGGTCGTGTATCCGAACATCTCTGAGAGAGGAACCTTTGCGGTGATGACCTGGGCCTGTCCTCGCATAGTGGTTCCCTCGATGAGTCCTCGCTTCGAAGCAATCGATCCAGTGATGTCTCCCATGAACTTCTCAGGGGCGATGATCTCGACCTTCATGATTGGCTCGAGGATAACTGGCTTAGCTCGCTTTGCCGCGTCCTGGAACGCCATCGATCCCGCGATCTTGTAGGCGATTTCAGACGAGTCAACGTCGTGGTACGAACCGAAAGTAAGCTCACACGATATGTTGACCATCCTGAATCCTGCGACAACGCCACGATCCATAGCCTCCTTAACACCCTTCTCGACCGCTGGGATGAACTCGTTTGGAATAACTCCTCCCTTGATCGAATTGATGAACTCGAACTCCTCGTATCGAGACACGTTCTTCGGAACCTTCTCGCCCTCTGGCAATGGCTCCATGGGCTTGAGGGTGATTCGGGCGTGACCGTACTGACCCTTACCTCCAGACTGCTTAACATGCTTATAGTCAGCCTCGGCAGTGCCCTGAATGGTCTCTCGGTATGCCACCTGAGGCTTACCGACGTTTGCCTCGACGCCGAACTCTCGCTTCATTCGGTCGACCATGATCTCGAGGTGGAGCTCACCCATTCCCGCGATGAGGGTCTCGCCGGTCTCTGGGTTAGCAGTGATCCTAAAGGTTGGATCCTCGTTCGCAAGCTTGCGGAGAGCGCTACCCATCTTCTCCTGGTCACCCTTGGTCTTTGGCTCAATGCGCATCGAGATAACTGGCTCAACGAACTTGATGGCCTCGAGAACAATCGGGTTGTTCTCGTCGCAGAGGGTGTGTGAGGTGAGGGCCTCCTTGAGACCTACCGCAGCGGCAATCTCTCCAGCGAACACGCGCTGAACCTCCTCCTTCTTGTCCGCCTGAAGTCGGACGATTCGCGAGAGTCGCTCCTTCTTGCCGGTGGTTGAGTTGTAGATGTACGAACCTGCCTCCACGCTACCCGAGTAGACACGGAAGAAGGTGAGCTGACCGACGAATGGATCGTTCTGAAGCTTGAAGGCAAGCGCGGAGAACGGCTCCTTGTCGTCAGCGTGTCGGAGAATCTCCTCACCGGTGTTAGGATTAATACCCTTAACCGCCGGGATGTCGAGCGGTGACGGGAGGTAATCAACGACAGCGTCGAGAACGAGCTGAACGCCCTTGTTCTTGAGCGCGGTACCGGTCATGACCGGGAAGATCTTGCAGGCGAGAACCGCCTTTCGAAGCATCTTCTTGAGGGTTGGGACATCGAACTCCTTGCCCTCGAGGTACTCGGTCATCATCGCATCGTCTGTCTCGGCAATCTTCTCGACGAGCTCTGATCGGTACTTCTTTGCCTCGTCTACCATGTCGGCAGGAATCTCGTTCTCGATGACGTTCATGCCCATCTCGCCCTCGAAGGTGTAAAACTTCATCTTGAGGAGGTCGATGACTCCCTTGAAGTTCTCCTCTGCTCCCACAGGGATCTGGATTCGAACGCCGTTCTTGTTGAGTCGGTCGAGGATAGACTTGTACGACTTCTCGAACGAAGCTCCCATTCGGTCGAGCTTGTTGATGAAGCAGATTCGAGGAACGTTAGACTCGTCCGCGTATCGCCAGTTTGTCTCTGACTGTGGCTCCACTCCCGCAACGCCGTCGAACACGACGACTGCACCGTCGAGCACTCGAAGCGATCGCTTTACCTCTACGGTGAAGTCGATGTGGCCCGGGGTGTCGATAACGTTGAAGCGGTGCTTCATGCTGTTGTCGCCCTTTGGCATATAGGTAGGGTTCCAGAAGCAGGTGATGGCAGCAGCCGTGATAGTGATGCCTCGCTCTCGCTCCTGCTCCATCCAGTCGGTGACGGTCTCACCCTCGTGAACCTCACCGATCTTGTGGGTCATACCGGTGTAGTAGAGGATTCGCTCCGAGGTGGTCGTCTTTCCCGCGTCGATATGGGCGATGACTCCGAAGTTACGTACTTTGTCGAGTGGATAATCTCTATTCATAAATTAGTGGCTAACGATGTTGGAACCCCCATTCCTTAAATAAAAAGCCAAGAGGAGACTCTTGCTAGGTAGGGATAGAGTATAGTAAAAGACGCCGAAAATCAAGAAAGAACCTTTATGTCAGCTATTTGTAGAGCTTGGCACACTGTCGACATGATCCTATCTCGCACGCAGCCCCGTCACCTGTTGTGTTGATAGGGTCAGCCCAGTAGAATTTACCCCAATAACCTCCCAGTACTGCGCACTGCGCGAACGTCGGTTGGCCTGCGGCTTCTTCAGGGATATATCCGATCTGGAAGCTGTCTGTGCCGTACGAACTCACATCAACCACGTTCCCATTCTTATCTGTGACGAGACCTGCGATGAGCGCCACGGGCGATGCGTAAATGTAAGCGTTTGCCTCGCGCGTAGGCACAGGATCAATTGGAACCTTAGCCATATAAGGCGCGAGCGCGGTGTTCAAAGCATCATTACCTTTGTGATTGACGGCACACGTCTGACTCGACGTCATACCGAGACAGGCCCCTTTTGTAACAGGATACGATCCCCCATGATCCAAGGCATAGAGATAAAGGGCCTTCGATATCTGGTCCATATCGGCAACGCGTTTTGCGTTCCTCGCCTTAAGTCGCGCCGCGTTCAGGCTCGAGAGCACGACGCTCGACAGCAAAGCGATGATCGAAATGACAACAAGAAGTTCAATGAGTGTGAAGCCCTCTCTGCGATTCATATGAATCGATGATACCACCGTTGAAACAGCAAAAGCCACCATGTGGTGGCTTTTGCTGTTTAAAACAATTCAGTAATTACCAAATTACCAAGCAAAGTGAGCGAAGGCCTTGTTTGCCTCTGCCATCTTGTGCACGTTCTCGCGCTTCTTGACCGCCTCGCCCTCGTTCTTCGAAGCGGCGATAATCTCCTCGGCGAGCTTAACGGCGATAGGCTGCCCCTTCTTCGCTCGAGCCGCGGTAACGATCCACTTCATAGAGAGAGCCTGGCGTCGCTCAGGTCGAACCTCGACAGGGACCTGGTAGTTTGCGCCTCCGACTCGTCGCGACCTGACCTCAACCTGAGGGGCAGTGTTCTTGAGAGCGGCCTCGAGAACCTCGATAGGGTTCTCGACCTTTGCCTTGTCCTTGATAACCTCGAGGCAGTCGTACACGGCGGTTCGCGCGGTGTTCTTCTTGCCGTCGTACATGACGTAGTTGATGAGCTTGTTTACTCGATCGTTGTCGAACTTGATGTCGCCGCCAATCGGCTTCCTTGCCTTAATTTTTCGTCGCATAGATAGTTGTTGTTAGATGAGAAAAAATGGCCTTACTTAGCCGCCTTTGGCTTCTTGGTGCCGTACTGGCTTCGACCCTTTCGTCGGGTCTCAACGCCCGCTGCGTCGAGCACTCCTCGAACCACTGAATAGCGGAGACCGACGTCCTTGACTCGTCCACCTCGAAGGAGAACCACTGAGTGCTCCTGAAGGTTGTGGCCCATGCCTGGAACGTAGGCGGTAACCTCCATGCCGTTAGAGAGTCGAACTCGCGCGATCTTTCGGATTGCTGAGTTTGGCTTCTTTGGGGTCTTGGTGGTCACCTTGATGCACACGCCTCGCTTGAACGGCGAGAAGAAGTATCGTGGCTTGTTCTTGAGAACGTTGAAGCTCTTGGTGAGAGCGACCGACTTGGACTTGCGCTTGATTGAGCTGCGCTTCCTCTTTACCAGCTGGTGAATGGTTGGCATTCGTAATTATATGGCTAACTATATAAATATTTCCCGTGAGACAGAGTGTTCGCTTCGCAGGCTCGGGGCTTGAGATGGCCTATGGCCGCGCCACCGTCCTGTTACTCACCTGTCCCTCAATAAATAGCGTCTGGGACGCAGGTCAGAGATTACTACAAAAGAAGGTTTTCGGCAAATTTCCAGACTGTTTTTGCTTTACGGAGGGAAAAACCCTAGTATAGGGAAATCTATGGCATCCAACGAAGAAAACCTCCCTCTCAAGCTCATCCAGCGAAACGCGGACGAGCTTAACCTCAAGAACCCCCTCATGGTCGAGGGTGAGGCAGCCTTGTTCGCGGAATACCCTTCCCCTGTAGAGAGCGCCGTTGTCTTCCTACCCAAGAGCAAAGCCCTCATTAATATGACCCTCGCCCTGGTTTCGGGAATCGTCAAAGAGGACGGCATCATCGTCCTTGCAGGGACGAACAATGCGGGCATTCGCTCGGCGAACAACGCCTACGAGACGCAGGTGGGCCCTGTCGAGAAGAAATTCGTGGGCAATCACTCGGCCCTCTATGTGGGCAAGAACAAGAAGCTCGGCGCAGGCAAGAAAATCGCTGATTTCCTCTCATTCTCGAAGCTCTCGTATAAAGACACCGATCTAGACGTCGCCAGCCTCCCCGGCGTATTCAGCGCAGACGGACTCGACGAGGGAACCAGACTCCTCCTCGACACCATCCCTTACGAGAAAAGGGCGAAGCGCGTGCTTGATATTGCCTGCGGCGCGGGAATTATCGGCGCAATATACAAAAAGAAATCACCTGAAAGCGACCTCACGCTCTCTGACGTGAGCCCCCTTGCTGTTGCCGCCGCCAAAGAGACCCTTACAAAAAACACGATCGATGGATCTGTCGTACTCTCGGACGGGTTCTCGCGCATAAGCGGCACGTTCGACCTCATGGTGGCAAATCCCCCATTCCACACGGGAGTAAAAACCGATTATTCGTTTATTGAGAACTTCGCGGCAAATGCGCGCAGGCACTTGAATAAGAGCGGGGAAATATACCTCGTCGCAAACGCATTCCTCCCCTACAAGGAAAAGCTCGAACGCATCGGGCCAACCGAAATGGTCGCGGAGACCCCGAAATTTATCGTGTGGCGAACGGTCGCGTAGAAATCGCCTGAGCATAGACACTCTCTATCTCAGCGGCGACAAGAGACTTGGCGAAAACGTAGACCGAATCGATGAGAAGGTTTCGCCCACACCCATTGGTACACGCGGCCAGGGCACCAAGCGTGGCGTTAAATGACGCGGGCACACCTGAGTTGGTTGAAGACAGGGTTGTGCCATCAAGCTTTCCGTCGACATACACCTTAAGAGTGGAGCCATCATAGGTCCCCGCCAGGTGATACCAGCGTCCAGACTGTATTGCAGTAGAACCAGTCACCGACACTGCCGATCCATTCCAGATCCTAAAGGACGCCCTTCCCCCGCCAGTCACCTGGAGACTGTAGCCATTGTAGGCGCCGCAACAGTCTCGGTCGTTCGAGAAAATGTAGTTATATCCCGACGTCGTGTACTTGACCCAACCCATGACGGTAATGCTCCCGGCCATTGAGGAAAGAGAGACGTTCGACCCTGCGTTTACGTAAGGGGTGGTCCCAGACGAGGAGACGGAACAGCCCTTACCAGTAGGCGTATCGGTCGAAAACGCCGCGCCGCCAGTCAAGGTGCCCGTATTGCCGTTGCCAGAGAGGTCGTTGGCGACAGTGCCGCTGCACTCGTCGAACTCCCATATACCCATAGCCTCGTCACCCGCGGCGTGATACACATTTGCGGCAAACTGCCGAGAGGCAGCAAGAGCGGCCTTCGATCGAGAAGCATTCACGCTCGATATAACAACGCTCGAAAGAAGCGCGACAATGGCAATGACGACAAGAAGCTCGATGAGGGTGAATCCCCTTTTCATACAGTACAGTGTACCCAACTTAAAGCCCTGTGAACACCCTGAAGAGGAGGGGCACGAGCGGCGAGAAGAACTGCCAGAAGAAGACGAGGAAGATGATGACGCCGAGGAAACCAAGCCTTTCAACCCTCTCGCGGAACGCCACGAAGCGCTGAGGCAGAAGAGTCGTGAGCACCTTCGATCCGTCGAGAGGAGGAATGGGGACGAGATTAAAAACGGCAAGCGTCAGGTTGATGATGACGATAATCTGAGACAACACCCCGAGAGGGCTCTCGAGAAGACCCTGTGGCCACACATAAAGGCGAATAAACGTGCCGAAGATGAGGGCAATGATGATATTGGACAGAGGCCCCGCGGCGGCAACAAGCCCCTCTCCCCATCGCCTGTTACGGAGATTGTAGGGATTATACGGAACAGGCTTCGCCCAACCGAAGACAATACCCCCTGGCAAAAGAAGGGTTATGACGGGAAACACGATTGTTCCCATTATGTCTATGTGCCTGAGCGGATTCAGGGTGAGCCTGCCTTCGTAGGCGGCAGTCTTGTCGCCGAGAGCCAGGGCTGCGTATCCATGGGCTATCTCATGGATAATGACCGAAAACAGGAGGATGACGAGGGAGAAAATGAGTTGTAGATCCATAAAGTCTTGCTAAAGCAATAATCTCATGATAGCATGGCCAGCACTTCCTAGACATCATATTTATGGCAAAGATTTGTCCAATCACTAAGCGAACCTCACTCGTCGGCGGCGGATACTCAAACGCCACCCGAGCAACCCAGTACAATCCTACGGGCAAGGTTCGACGATACCTCAACCTTCAGTCAAAGAAGGTCTACATCCCTGAGCTCAAGAAGAGCATCCGACTCACCCTCTCTACCCGAGCGATCAAGACCATCAACAAGAACGGCGCGTTCGCAACCCTCAAGAAGGCAGGCCTCATCTAAAACGAAAACCGCCGCAAGGCGGTTTTTTCTTTGACTTGCCGTTTGATCGAAGGAGGGGTAAGGTGAAAAAAGAATGAGCTCCCAAACAAAACCCATCGTAGCGACCCTGTGCTACCTCATAGAAATCAGGGGCGGCAAGCAGAAAATCCTGCTCGCCCGGAAAGCTCGAACGCCAAAGGCCGTTAAATACGGCATTGCCAATCGCCTCAATGGCTATGGAGGGCACAAGGAAGACGGCGAGACGGTTCGCAGGTGCTGCATCCGCGAGCTTCGCGCAGAATCCGGAATCGCGGTGGAAAGCCGAAACCTCAAAGAGGTCGCCCGCATCACCTACGACAACAATGGTGACACCCAAGTGCTCGTCCACGTCTTTAAGGCTACCAAGCACAAGGGGGAACCAAGGAACTCGAACGAGATGACGGACCCTCGCTGGTATTCGACCGAGAACATCCCCTACGACCAGATGCCGTCTGGGGACAAGCTCGTGCTCCCCCACATCATAAAAGGCGAGAAAGTGGAGGGGTTGATACGATACGACGAGAACAGGAACATCACCGATTACGAGATACACCTTGTCGACGATTTCTCCTGACGTCGACCCAAGGCGGGAGTCTGAAACTCCCGCCTTTTATTTTATTCTGAACGACTCCCCATAAGACTCAAATCCTATGGTCCCCACTTCATCCGTTCGAAGCGCCTTTACGTCCAAGCGATCAAAAAGCGACACGACCTCGTCATTCGGATGGTGATACGAGTTGTCCTTACCCACCGAGAAAATAACCCAGCGTGGATCAACCCCACGCACGAAAGATTCCGCAGAAGATGTGCGGGAGCCATGATGACCTGCCTTCAAGATATCGCTCCGGATGAGCGTACCACCCAAAGAAAGAACAGAGCCCTCGGCAGCTTTGGGCGCATCGCCGGTAAGCATGACAGACGAACCCCCATAGACAAGACGGCCCATGATCGATGCGTCATTCGGATCCTTGAGATCAGATACGTCCGCTATCGGAAACAGAATCTCAAATACCACACCGTCGCCAAAATCAACACGCATGCCGCGTCGGGCAATGACAGACCGAACCCCCTTCCCAGCGCGAATGCGACGAATCTCGTCATCGATAGCATTGGACGATTCAATACCCGGCTCCATAAAAACACCGACCGAATAGCGATTGAGAACGGGAGGAAAGCCACCGATATGATCAGCATCAGGATGGGTCTCTACCAATATATCGATATGACGATCGTCCCACGGCATGACCTCAGATAACCTGCGCAGCACGCCGACCGACCTGCCGCCGTCGACAAGCATATCGCGGCCGGACGGGGTGCGAACGTATATTGCGTCACCCTGACCAACATCGAGAAAGAAGACATCAAGCGGACGAGGTGAAACGGCGGCGTGAAACGCAATGAATGAGACAGTACACACCATGCATGAAACGATAAGAGTGAAACGTCGAAACCGTTGCATCAGGCCATGATTGCATGCGGGTGATAAAGAGCCCATCAATGTATAATGAAATCATTATCAAATCACTCACAGAAACACATATATGAAGAAGTTTGAAGAAAAGACATTCAACATACCCTCACTCAAAGGAATATCCGCGGGAAACATCGAGGAGCACCTCAAGCTCTACTCGGGCTACGTAAAGCACGCGAATCTCATCATCGAGAAAATCGCGGAACTCACCGCCACCGCCGAAAGCGCCGACAAGAATGCTTACGCAATTAACGAGATGCAGCGACGGTTCGGCTTCGAGTTCGACGGCATGCGCAACCACGAGTACTATTTTGCGCACCTCGAGGGTGGGGCCCAGACACTTGCCGACGGAAGCTCGCTCAAGGCGGCTATCGAGTCTGAATGGGGCTCGTTCGACGGATGGCTCGCCCGCTTCAAGGCCCTCGCCCTCACCCGAGGAATCGGCTGGGCAATCCTCTACTACGACGCACACAGCGATCGCCTTGTGAACGCCTGGATCGACGAGCAGCATCTTGGCCACCTCACGGGCCTCAAACCCGTTCTCGCTCTCGACGTCTGGGAACACTCGTTCGTGGCCGACTATAAGCCATCGGGCAAGAAGGCATACGTCGAGGACTTCTTCGCGAACCTTAACTGGTCAACTGCCGAGAAGAATTTCTCCGACGCCAGCGGACGATAAAATAGACATAGGACGCATAAGCGAGTACAAGCAGAGGCTCTCCGATGGAGAGCCTTATTGCTGCAAACGGCAGTGGGCCAAAATACGCGACGACCTCGAGCATATAGGAGATAAGCAAGCTCGTCGCCATGACGAACGGCATCGCCAGGGACGCGCTCGCGAAACCCATCATACCGACAAGGAAACCGCCGAGCATGACCCAGGGCACACACGGTAGTACGAGGACATTCGTGACGAGCGAGATGATAGATATCTCGCCCATGGCATACAGAATAAAAGGCAGGGTAAATATCTGCGTCGCGACAGTCGTCACAAGAATCTCGCGTAGGCCAAATCTCTCGGGAACCCATGTCATCCACTCGGCCACGATAGGTGACACATAGATAAGCGCGAGCGTCGCGAGAAAGCTCAACTGGAATCCAATGTCGAACGCAAGAATGCGCGGATTCTGTAACACCATGATGAAGGCGGCGCAGGTAAGCGCTCGAACCACGTCGTATCTCCTGCCCACGCCACGCACCAAAATAACAACGAGCGTCATGACCGACGCACGAATCGTCGTCGAAGAAGCGCCTGTCATGAGGGCAAAGAGCACGATCGAGACAGCGCCCGCACCGAGACCAAGAGAGCGTGGAAGAAACGAGAAAGCCCTCACCAGACTCTCGGCGACAACGGACACATTCGACCCCGAAAGCACGAGAATATGCGTGAGACCCGACCTGCGAAAGTCATCACTCACATCCTGGGGCAGAGACCCTTTCTCGCCCAAGAGAATGCCCGCGACAAGAGACGCATGCGGCTCGGGCATGGTCACCTCGATGTTTTCCATGAACGCTGACTTGAGGGTAATGAGGGCACTGACAAGCGTGTTGCCTTGGGAACGAGCAAGGATCTCGACCCTCGCCCTCTTCATCACGTACCTCACGTCGTCTTTGGCGAGATATGACACGTAATCAAACTCGGGCCCTCCTTCGTAGGTGAAGAAATTCTCGGGAAGCTCGAGTGTCGCCTCGACGCGCAGGCGATCTCCATACGCATATTCGGGATACCTGTCAGTCGACACGGACACCCGATCAATACTGCCATCAGGCTGGAAGCAGAATCTCTGCGTCACCTCCTTCATTTCCGGTTCGGCGCAGACAACTCCCTCGAGCACGACCGTGAAGCCAAGAGAAGGGTCGAGAACATGGTCGTGGATACCGGCCGCAGAGATTCTCTCCATGCCAAACGCGCAGATAAAAATCGAGCACACAATCGTGAACACCGCAGGAGGGGCCGATCGACAACCAACACGTACCCATCGTGCGTACGCATACAAGAAAGCACAAACTGACATAAACCCCATGCAAACAGAACGGGGCACAGGCACGTGTGACGCGAAAAGCGTGCCCATGAAAAACGAGAGGGTTAGGGAATAGAATAAGGGACCTTTCATAGCCCCTTACGCTACCCGACAGAGAGTGAAACCAAGCTCAAGATTATTTAAAATCCCCATGAACGAGCGATCTCGCGCTCATCCTCGGCGCTCACCGACTTCTTGAAGCGGGCGCCCCGCACGCCCTTCACCCGCGCCTCACACTCGGCCCAGGTCGCGTGCCGCTGGAACTTGCCGTCGACGACAGAGAGGTACGAGTATGCCTTCACCGACGACGATGACGACTTCTTTTTCTTCTGGGCTAAACCCGCGGCAGACGCGCGGACAGAGAGATCGATTGTGTATGAAGAAGCATCGCCCACATAGAGGGCGGGCGGGTCCTGATCGGCAAAACCAGTCGCAATCTCGTCGCAGCGCTCGTTCCCAGGCACTCCGGCATGACCGTCGACATGATCCCAGGTAACCTTCAAACCCCTCGTGGCAGCGAGAAGACCCTCCCAAAGATCCTTATTGCCGACCTCCTGCTTGCCTGCGGTAATCCAGCCGTTACGTTGCCAACCCTTAACCCACGAGGTGATGCCTTGGATGACGTATTTGGAGTCGCAACGCACCGTGATGTCATCGGAGCTGTCGGCATACGCCCTCACCCAATCAAGGGCGCTGATGGCGGCCATCAGCTCCATCCTGTTGTTGGTCGTGCTTGCCTCCCGCCCGCCGAGCTCGACGACGCGAGAACCCGTCTGAATAACCGTGCCCCAGCCGCCCGGGCCGGGATTTCCTCGAGAAGAACCGTCGGTATAGATAAGCGTAGACATGACCTAGAGTATATCAACAATTCTCAATCTGAGTTCGGGATAGCTCTTGAACATTGATTTCTCGAGATGAACGGCGACGTCGATAATCGCCTGTGGCACGACGTGCTTCGGCAGCATATCCTTCGTCAGAAAGAACTGGATGGCGGTGAGCTTTCGGCCTTTCCTGTCGAGGAAGGTGATCTCCGTGTGATTACCCTCCTTGCCGAACTGCTTCACCCCGTCGACCGTCGCTCCCTTGATGAGAAATACGGGGCGCTCGTTGCCTGTGCCGAACGGCGAGAGCCTCTCTATGTCCTTATACAGATCCCAGACCACCTCGTCGACGGATATAAGGGCGTCTGCGTACTTGATAATCTCTTTGTTCGTGTGGTCGAGGGACGCCCACGCCTTCTCGAGCGCATCCTCGAGATAATGCACCGCGTCCTCCTTCACCTCGAACCCGCCCGAGGCCGCGTGGCCGCCGTAACCAATAAATGAGTCAGCGGCTTTCTCCATGATCGAGAACACGCTCGCGTTCCCCGCATTGCCCGAGCGACACGATCCCTTGATGACGCCCTCGCCGTCCCTGCCCCAGAGAAACGCGGGCATACCGTACTCCTCGGCAAGCGTGTTGGCAACGAGACCCATGAGCGACGGTCTCCACGTCGGATTGCCGAGCACAATAACGTGACGGTTTTCCATATCGCGCTCTGACAGAATCTTTCTCGCCTCCTTCACAAGAGCAGCCACGGTTCCCTTTCGTTCGGCATTCACCGCCTCAAGCTTGTCGGCGCACTTCGCGCCCACTTCACGATCATCAGTCGAGAGCAGAAGAAAGGCATGCTCAGGCTCGCCCATACGCGACGCGGCATTGATGCGGGGCGAGATGGTGAAGCCGATGTCATCCTCAGTGAGATGCTCTGGCTTAACGCGCAGCCTAAAGAAAAGTTCGAGTAGACCAGGGCGTTTGGTCATGCGCAAAACCTTCAAACCATAATGAGCGAAAATGCGGTTCTCGCCCGTGAGCGGCACCATGTCAGAAAGCGTGGCGATACCCACCATGTCGAGCCACCACTTCTCCCAGCCAACGGGAACCCTGAACTCCTCGCCATGCCTCTTGAGAAACGCTTGGGCGAACTTGAAAATCACGCCCGAACCGCAAAGCATCTTCTCGGGATAGGCGCAGCCCTCCATCTTTGGGTTGAGAATGGCGTAGGCATCGGGAACCGTGCCGTGCGGCATATGATGATCAGTAATGATGAGATCCATGCCAAGCTCCTTGGCGCGGGCCGCCTCCTCGATATCGGCGATGCCGCAATCAATAGTGATGATGAGTGACGCGCCCTTTTCCTTGAAACCATCAATCGCCTTCATGTTGAGGCCGAAGCCCTCGTCGTGACGATGCGGTATATAGTTCTCGAAATTGGTGTAGCCGATTTTCTTGAGAAGATCGTGAAGGACAACTGCCCCCGGAATGCCGTCAGCGTCATAGTCGCTGAAGACGACGATTTTCTCCCCCGCCTTCACGGCCCGATAGACGCGATCGACGGCCCTGTCCATGTCCTTCATGAGGAACGGGTCGTGAATTTGCGCGTCGTAATTAGGCGAGAGGAAGGACTCAATGGCCTTCTCGTCCTGAATGCCGCGATGGTAGAGGAGACCCGAGACAATGTCCCCCTTTTTCTCTCGGACGGTGTAATGCATGGCAGGTATTTTATCATGCGCCCGCCCTTGATTTCGTGATATTCTTTCCGTATGGAAAACTGCATATTCTGCAAGATAGTGGTCGGAGAAATCCCCTGCCACAAGATATACGAGGACGGCGATTTCCTCGCCTTTCTCGATATCAGGCCGCTTTCAGCGGGTCATACCCTCGTCATACCAAAAACCCATCATCGCTGGGTGTGGGACGTGCCAAATGCAGGCGCATATTTCGAGATAGCCAAGAAGATCGCGCTCGCCCAGAAGAAGGCCTTCGGCACCGACGAAGTGTTCTCGAAGGTATTCGGCGAGGAGGTTCCCCACGCGCATATCTGGGTGTATCAGAATCCGGCGATATCGAAGCTCGATGCGAAGGATTTTGAGGCTCATGCAGAAGCAATCAAAGCAGCACTTGTGTAGACAAGTGACTCGGCTCACATTCACACAGTCGACATCAATAAATATTAAACGGCTCACCGTAGTGAGCCGTTTAATATGGCCTTGTTAAGGCTTTATATCCTAGGAGCAAGCGCAGTAGTCATTGCCCGATCCAGAGCACACAGACACGGCGGCGGGATTCGGGATGCAGCTGATGAAACCCGGCTCGACAAAACAAGGACCGCTCGGACCCGTAAACTTCCAAGGGCACACGCTTCCGTACATGCCGTTTCCTCCGCCGCACTCTGGCCTTCCGTACGTTGTGCAGAAACTAACCGTACCCATCGGATAGGAGAAATAGACAGCATTCGGATCAGTGTAAGGAGTTGAGGTGGTATATGAAGATATGCAGGTGGTATACGGCTGTTGAACAGGCATAATCGCACAGCTGTTCTTCGAGGCCTGGGCCTGACCCGTGACGAGAGAGGCTCCGAACGCGGACTGATCGGCGGACGAGTCGGCGTAGTACACGTAGGAATCATCCTTGCTGTCAGGGATAGCGGAGATGTATCCCCCGCTCACGAGCTCCTGCATGCTCGCATTGAAAGCCTGGGTACCCTCAAGTGCGATTGAGTCTCCCGTGCCACCCGCACAATAATTGCCGCCACAGTTGTAATTGCGTGGCACCTTTCCCGTGGCGCTCTTCTTGATACTGATCGCCGTCTCGACCTGGTGAACCTGTGACTTCTTGTTTGCGTCGCTGGCCTTGGCACGCGCCGAGGCGGTCGAGTACATGGTAACGCTCGAAACAAGGGACACGATCGATACTACGACCAAGAGCTCAATAAGAGTGAAGCCGCGCCTGAGAAACATGTATGTGAAATTATCGCTTTAATACCTCAATGCCAGGGAGCGTGCCGTCCGCAAGAAACTGAAGCATGGCGCCGCCGCCCGTCGAGACGAAGGAGAACTTGTCGAGAAGGTCTGCCTTCGAGACAACGGCGATGGTGTCTCCACCACCGATAATGGTCTTTACGCCACTTTCGACAAGGGCCTTGGCGAGACCCTCGGTTCCCTCGGAGAAACCGTGCTCGTAATCGCCGAGAGGGCCGTTCCAGAGAACGAACTGCGCGTCAGTGAGGATGTCAGAGAGTTCGCCAATGGTCTTTGGGCCAGCGTCCATGATCTTGTCATCAGGACTAATACCCTCGGCACCCTTCACCTCGCGTGCGGACACGCTTGCCGCAACGACGTCAGTCGGAACAATGAGGCGAGGATTCGCCTCGATATGCTTGAGGTTCACGTGAACCTTGGAAACCATGGACTGACCGATCTCGTAGCCCTTCTCCTTGAAAATGTCGTTCGAGAGCGCCCCTCCGACGAACACATAGTCGGCGATGCCAAGGAACTTCTCGATGAGAGGAAGCTTGGTATCGAACTTCGCGCCGCCGAGCACAAAGAGAAACGGATGCGGAGGGTTGAACGCCTGCGAAAGCTGCTCAATCTCCTGCGCCATGAGGAATCCGGCAAAGGCCGGGAGGAGCTTTGGCACAGACACGACCGAAGCGTGGGCTCGATGCGACACGGCAAAGGCATCGTTCACGTAGATATCGGCAAGGCTCGCGAGCTTCGAGGCGAACACGGGATTATTCTCTTTCTCGCCCGGATTGAGACGCAGATTCTCGAGCATGACAATCTCCCCTTCTGCCAGAGAGGAAACCACGCTTGGAGCGTCATCGAGATTCGAGATGAACGCCTTAACAGGGACGAACTGCTGCAAATACGTGGCGACACGAGCAAGGGTCTTCACCGACTCGCTTTCGAGGTGGCTCATAATGATGACTCTCGCACCAGCCTCCCTGAGGAAGCGAAGCGTCTGAAGAGATCGCTGAATGCGGAAATCGTCGCGAACCTCACCCTCGACGATCGGAACATTGAAATCGAGGCGAAGCAGCACGCGCTTGCCGCGAAGGTCCTTCTCGTCAGCGATTTTCTTAATTTCCGTTGGCATAGGTGATGATGTTACCGAACCCCTCGATGTCGAGGCTCTGTCGGCCGATAAGAAGGCCGCTCACCTCCCCATCCGAGAGAATCTTCTGGGCATTCTCGAAATTGACCGAACCGCCGTAGAGCACAGGAGTCCTCAGACCCTCCTGCTTGCCCGCCGCCTCGGCGACGATTTTCTTTATATAGATGCACATCTCGTGAATATCGACCGGCGAGAGAGCCGTGTCATAGCTTTTGCCGATCGCCCAGACGGGCTCGTAGGCAATGGTTATCGATCGGAGGTGCTTCTTGTCGATGAGGGCGATGGCGGCCAGCACCTGCTCTCGCACCGTACGGAGGTAATGCGCGTGATTGTCGCGCTCCTTCTCGCCGACGCAGAGAATGACGCCGAGGCCGGCGGCGACGGCCATCTTCACCTTCTCGGCAATAACAGCGTCCGTGTCCCCTGCCGCCCGTCGCTCGCTGTGGCCGATGATCGCCCACTCAGCGCCGGCGCTCGCTACCTGAGAGGCGCTGACTGCGCCCGTGAACGAGCCTCGATCGCGATGATCTACGTCCTGGGCGCCGAACGAAATGGCCTTTTCCCTGCCACGAGAGACGCCCTCGATGAACGGGGCCGGAGGACAGACGATAACCGAGACTTTCGGCGACTTCTGGGCGACACGCTCGACCGCCGAAGCAAGCTTTTTAGCATCTTCCAGGGTATCAGGATTCATCTTCCAGTTTCCGACAATGGTGAACTTCTTCTTGGCTGATTTCATGCAAGGAAGTATATCACCAAATCAGTGGTGATGATGGTGGGAATGCGAGTGAGAGTGACCCTGGTGGGAAGAGGTCGATCCGGGCCTCACTATAAGCAAAATCGAGATAATCGTGGTCACGGGAACCGCCAGAATGAGGCCAATAGAGCCCACAAGAGTTCGCATGATCTCGGTGGCCATTATCTCCCTGTTCAATATGGAAAGGATGTCGGCGCTTGATTGATAGAACAAGAGAAGAAGAGGCAGGGCTGCGCCCACATAGGCAATAGCAAGGGCGGTGACAAGGGCACCAATGTGCTCACGGCCAATGCGCGTGGCCTTTTTGAAGATCTCCCGCCTGGTGAGATGGGGACCCGCGGCATGAAGCTCGTCGACGGCGACCGACTGACCGATGGCACTGTCGTAGAGCACTCCCAGAAGGCCGATGATTATGGCGCCAAGAAGAAGGCCCGAGAGGTTAATCGCCCCGCCCGCATTGAGGTTGAGGTACATGGCGTGCTCGTCTCCATAGCCCGTGAGCATTCCCCAGCGAACCGAGACATACGCCAGGACTCCCGTAATGATGACGGTAAAGATCATGCCGAGGACGGCAGAGGTGGTTGACCTGTTGATGCCGTGGGTAATGTACGAACCAACGAGAATGATAAGCGATGCCACCGCGATCGAGACGAAAATCGGCGAATATCCCGCAAGCACCGCCGGCAGGAGAACATAGATAATAAGGAGGACGCTTCCCGCAAGCGAGACGAGGCCGCGAATACCCTGCCATCCGCCAAAGGCAATAATCACGAGCAGGAACAGGGCCGTGAAGAAGATAAGTGACGGAGACCTGTCGGGTTCGCCAAACATATACAACTCCTGACCCTCTACCGTCTGAAGTCGATGGACGAATATCTTGTCACCCGCGTCGACGCGAACATAATCATTCTCGATCTCGACGCTCTTCCCCTTTGCCGCACCCTCGAGGATTTCGATGAGGAGTCTCTGATACGGAGCGGTGACCTTGGTGCCCGGAACGACACGATCCTCGTCCTCGCGCACGGACTCGACGCGAGCCCTCACGGTTTCCTGAACGTCCTGGTGAAGCTCCTGCGCTGACACGAAAGACGCGCCCCACATAACAAAGAGCGCGAGGATCGCCGCCGACGCCTTGATTATCGAGAGGTTACGCATGATGAGCAGGTTCCGAACAACTCGAATGAGTGCTTCGAGATAGTCTTGAATTTCTTGGAGTTCTTGAGAATCTCATCGCCCAGGCGAGTGAACGCGCAGAGCTCAAATCCTTCGACGAGGCCGCAGCGGAGGCACACAATGTGATGATGGTGATCGTCGGCAAGCTCGTACGAAAGAGCGTCGGCGCCGAGGGAGAGAGACCTTACAATGTCGGCATCCTCAAATGACTTAAGCGTTCGGTACACCGTCACCGTATCAATGGACGAGTCCTTCTTGGAAAGCGCCTTGAGAAGGTCTTTGACGGTAAGAGGCTTGGGTGCCGAGCGCAAAGTCGATAGAACCAGCAGGCGCACAGGGGTGGCCTTGAGCTTTGCGTCATTGAGGAGCTTCTTGTCGTGAGTGTTCATGCGTCCATGCTATCCCAGATGCAACATGTTTGCAATGTAAAACGGACTCGCGCAAGGGCAAATCCGTTCCAGGCACATATTGATTAATTGTTTATGGCCGCGAAGCGACTGTCATGACCTCTTCGATGCTCGTCAGACCTTGGGCTGCGGCGAGAACACCGTCCTCTATAAGAGTGAGCATCCCCTCCTTCTTGGCGCGCTCCTCGAGAGCGTCAGCCTTGGCACCCTTCATGACGAGCTCCTTGAGCGCGGGCGACATTCTGAGGACCTCGAAGAGGCCGATGCGTCCGGCGTACCCGTCAGTGCCCGCAGCAGCCTTCGGCGTGCCGAAGAGAACCTTGTCCCAACCATCGCGAGAGCCGATGATCTTCTCCGAGCGAAGAAGTGAGAGCAGCCTGTCGAGATCGGCGACCCGACCCAGCGCGGCAAGCTCCGCTTTGGTAAGGGGCCTGCGATTGCGAGCGTCAGCGAGCCTGCGCACGAGCCTCTGGCTCACCACCGTCGACAGCGTCGACGAAAGCATGAATGGGTCAAGCCCCGTCTCAAGCATCTGAACGACAGCGGCGGAAGCGGAGTGAGACCTCACCATAGAGAGGATGAGTCGGCCGGACAGGGCGGCATGAGCGGCGAGCGACGTAGTGTCGGCATCGCGCACCTCCCCCACCATGATCACGTCAGCGTCCTGCCTGACGGCAGAGCGAAGACCCGCGGCGAACGTGAGGCCGATATCTGGCCTAACCTGGGTCTGAGAGACGCGAGGCATCTGGTACTCAATAGGGTCCTCGACCGTCGAGACGCTCGTATCAGGAGAATTGACAATATCAATCATCGTATACAAAGTGGTCGAAGTGCCAGAAGACGCCGGGCCAGAGACGAGAATCATGCCCGACCCCTTTTTGAGAGCACCATGCACACGCTCGAGCGCCTCGCCACGAAGGCCCAGATGCTCGAGGGTGAATCCCGAGGCGCTCTCACGCATGAGGCGGATGACCGTCTTCTCGCCATGCGCGGTAGGAGCGATCGATACGCGCAGCGAAACCTTCTCGTGATTCATCTCAACCTTGAAGCGACCGTCCTGGGGCACATCCCTCTCCCCGACCCTCAGCTTGGCGAGCGACTTGATGCGCGCGGCAAGACCGATCTCGGTCTCTTTAGGCAAGACCATGGCATCGTGAAGCGAGCCGTTGATACGGTAGCGAACCAACAGATCCCTCTCGAGAGGCTCTATGTGTATATCGGAAGCGTTCTGAACAATCGCGTGCTTGAGAAGGGTGTCGAGAACACGGACCACCGACAAATCGTCGGCAAGCCTGAGAGAGCTAACGCCCGCCTGATTCCTGAGAATGCCCGTCTCCTTCCTTATAATGTCTCCAAACTCTGACTTGAGGCCTCTCTGATAGCGAAGAAGCGCCGATTTCATTGACTCAGCGTCCGTAAAGCGAGGCAAAACCTTGAGACCCACCTTCTTTGCCAAGAAATCAATGGACGAGAGAGCCCGAAGATCGAGCAGGGCAACCTCCAGAGCGACCTCTCCCTTCTTGTAGGCGATGACGTTGTGGTTTCGAGCAATAGGCTCAGGAATAAGAGAAAGCGTCTCAAAATCAATCTTCTTCGAAGAAAGGTCGACGAAGGGAATGCCGAGAATGTATGACTGAACGCGGCGGAAGTCATCTTCCGAAAGGTGACCCTCGCTTACGAGGACCTCACCGAGGCTCTTGCCCGTATCCTGGGCATCCCTCTGGTACTCGGAAATGTCCCTGCGGGACACGAGACCCGAGCTGATGATGAAGTCCCTGAGCTGTGCGTCGCCAATGAGCATATATAGTGTGCCGAAGCATCATTATTCTACAGCACAAAGCGCAAGCGAGGAACCTTTGACGCTGACTTTGACATATGCTAGAATTATGACATCACTAAGTTCGCCTCCCGGCGGACTTTGTTGTTATAAGCCTGAAAAACCAAACCCATGTTTGACCTTAAAGTAATACATTCGGTGCTCGGACAGCTCGAAGAGGAGCGCGGCATTCCGAAGCAGAAAATCATCGAGGCCATCGAGGCGGCACTCGCTACAGCCTACAAGAAGGAGTACGGCAAGCGCGGACAGATTGTCCGGGCGACCTTCGACCTCAATACCGGAGCAACCGAGTTCCTCCAGGTGAAAATCGCCGTCGACGACACCCTTGTCATCGACATTCCTGAGGGGGAGGAGATTCCTGAGATGTCGGCCGACGACGATCGCATGCGATTCAACCCAGAGCATCACATCTGGATTGAGGATGCGCGAAAGATCAAGAAGGACGTCCAGCTCGAGGAGGAGATGCTCTTCCCTCTCGAGCCAAAGGACGATTTCGGCCGCATCGCCGCACAGACCGCAAAGCAGGTTATCATCCAGAAGATCCGCGAAGCCGAGAAAACCTCTGTTCTCGGTGAGTACGGCAAGCGCGAGGGCGAGATTGTGTCAGGCACCGTCCAGCGTATCGAGCGAGGCACCATCTTCGTCGACATGGGACGAGCGGTGGGAATCCTGCCATTCGAGGAGCAGATCAGGAGCGAGCACTTCAAGCAGGGCGAGCGCATCCGCGCATACCTCTTCCGCGTCGAGGAATCCCCTCGAGGCGTCCTCCTCAAGCTCTCGAGGTCGCACCCTAAGTTCCTCGAGAAGCTCTTCGCTATCGAGGCTCCCGAGATTGCCAACGGCACCGTCGAGGTAAAGGCAATCGCCCGAGAGGCAGGCTCCCGCTCGAAGATTGCCGTGACCTCAAACGACGCGCATATCGACCCTATTGGCTCGCTCGTCGGACAGCGGGGAGTCCGAGTCAACACCGTCACCTCCGAGCTCGGAGGTGAGAAGGTGGACATCATCGAATGGTCATCAGACGCCAAGAAGTTCATCACCGACGCCCTCTCCCCTGCGGAGGTTTCCAATATCACCCTCGACGAGGAAACCAAGACCGCGGTAGTCGAGGTCAGCGAGGACCAGCAGTCTCTTGCCATCGGCAAGGGCGGACAGAACGTCCGACTTGCCGCGAAGCTTGTCGGCTGGAAGATTGACATCAAGGCCGGCACCGCGCCCGCAAGCAAGAATTCCAACGAGTCCGCCGAGGAGTCGGAGGATGAGACCGCCTAATAACCAATAACGCACACAACCATGAGCATGAATCTTCTCCACGACATCTCCCGCGGCACCGCCGACGAGATCAATGTCATCATCGAGATTCCCAAGGGCTCGAAGAACAAGTACGAAATCGACAAGAGGACCGGCATCATCGCCCTCGACCGAGTGGCGCACACCGCCCAGGACTTCCCTTTCGACTACGGCTTCGTTCCCCAGACTCTCTGGGACGACGGCGACGCGCTCGACGTAGTGGTCCTTACGACCTACCCGCTTCACCCAGGAATCCTCGTCCGCGTGCGACCAGTGGCAATCATGAGCATGATCGACGGAGGCGACTCTGACGACAAGGTCATTGCGGTTCCTTCTGATGACCCTCGATTCGACGACATCCGCGACCTCGGCGACGTAAACAAGCACACCCTCAAGGAAATCGAGCACTTCTACGCGACCTACAAGAAGATCCAGAACAAGGTAGTGGAGGTGAAGGGCTTCAGAGGCGCACAGGAGGCCAAGGAGGCGTTCGAGAGGTCGGCCAAGCTCTACGAGGAATCAAAGAAGTAAAGGAAAGGTCAAGGGACCGAAAACAAAAAGGAGGCTTTACACAAGCCTCCTTTTTGCTATACTGGCTGACATATCAATTTAAGTTACCATAATGGACCAGCAGAATCAGGCACCAGTACAGACCGCGGAGAAGAAGTCATTCGGACCCCTCATCGGCATCATTGTTATCGTTATCGCTCTCGCCGTAGGCGCATTCTACGTATGGGGCGGCAAGATCTCTTCGACCGAGGAGGCTCCTGCAAATGACTCGACCGCAACCAGCACCGCTACCACCACGGTCCAGGTTGTCGAGGTGAACGTTACGGCATCAACCGGAACCACCACCCGATAGTCGCTCGCGCTCATCGCGCCTGAAAAAGGAACCCAAAAGGGTTCCTTTTTCGTTGTACAATACACAGGTACACATTAATCAAAGCACACGCACCAACATGAAGAAGACATTTGTCATCGCAGCAATTCTTGCCCTCGGGGCAAGCGTCGCGAGCGCGCAGGAGAACTCGGCATCGGGCCCAAGGCCCCAGCCGGCAAACGCAGGAATAAGAGCCGACCTCAGGGCGAGCGCCACGGTCAACGGACCGGCACCGATGAAGGCTGAGGCCCGCATCATGGCAACGACAAGCAAGATGGTTCCGCGCGAGGCGATTGACGCCCGGATGTCGAACATCGAGACCCGCGTCGAGAAAGGCATGCAGAAACTCGAGGAGAAAAAGGATCGAATCGCCTCGACGACCGAGGCAAAGCTCCAAGACATGCGAGCGAAGCTCGAGACCAAGAGCGCCCAGATCGAGGGACGGGCGTCATCGACCAAGACCCGCGTAGAAGAGGCGAGGGAGAAGCTCGAGGGCCGCATCGAGAGAAGGGCATCTTCAACCGAAGCGCGACTCGAGGCCCGACAGGAGAAAATCGAGGTTCGCCTCGCTGCGTCGACGAAGAACGCGAGCGACAAAGCCGCGCAGGTGGTCGAGCGACTGACTGACATCAAGGGAAAGATAGAAGCTCGTATCGATAAAATCGAGGAGGCGGGAACGGATGTCGCGAACGCCCGCCAGGCGCTCGTGACCGCGACTGTGAAAATCGACGCCGCGGACGCTTCGGTAAAGGCACTCGCAGAGATTACCATAGACAACTCGAACCCCCAGGCGTCACTCGAAGCCTTTAAAACAGCACTCGCAACGACACACGCCACAATCCGAGACGCGCAGGCGAGTCTCAACGCCGTCGTGCAGATTCTCAAGTCGTCAGCCCAGGAATAGCAACCTTACACATATAATATAGAAAACATGGACCCACTTCAGACCACCACCCCGCCGGCAAGCGAGCCAAAGTCATTCGGAGCCCTTATCGGCATCGTCGTTGTCATCGCCCTCATTGTATCTGGCGGAGTCTACTTCATTACCCAGCGCTCGACGGACAACACCGACTCAAATGCCACGTCGACACAAGGCGAGCTTCCGCCCCTCTCCCAAGAGGACGACGTCGACTCGATCGAGAGCGACCTCAACGCCACAGTTATCTCTGACGAGGATTTCTCGTCCTTTGACTCAGAATTCAACGCGCAGTAGCGAGACGCGGAAGGCGCTCGCGGGGCATATGCCCCGCGAGCGCCTTTTTATGGACAAAAGATACCTTTGAGGCTAGACTGTCGACACACAAATATATGAAACATCATTCATACAAAGCAATCATTAAAAAGCTCCCTGAAACCTCTGAGGTGGAGATCAAGAGCTCGCTCAGCGCGGACGAGTTCGACGCCGCCATCCACGAGACCCTTCTCGACTTTAAGGACGGCGTTACCATCGACGGCTTCCGCAAGGGCGCGGCGCCAGATAAAATCGTACGCCAGAAAATCGGAGAGGCGACCCTCCTCGCCGAGGCGGCAGAACGCGCGATCGGCCACGCGTACGGACACATCCTCGAGGACGAGAAGATCGACGCCATCGGCTCGCCGAAGGTAACCATCTCGAAGATGGCTGAGGGCAACGAGCTCGAGTTCACCATCCTCACCGCAGTGCTCCCCGTCATCGAGAAATTCGACTACAAGAAAATCTCAAAGACCGAGAACCAGAAGAAAGTCGACGCGGTCGAGGTCACGGATGAGGAGCTCGCCAAGGAGAAAGAGAAGGAGCCCGAGGTGACCAAGGAGGCACTCCTCAAGGCAAAGGAATACCGAGCGAAGGAGAAGAGGCGCCTCGAGCTCGTCGACGCCCTCACCAAAGAGCTCGACACTGTCATCCCGCAGGTGCTCGTCGAGTCCGAGCTCAATCAGATGATCGCCCAGATGCGCGGGGACATCGAGCGCATGGGACTCAGCTTCGCCGACTACCTCAAGCACCTCAAGAAGACCGAGGAGGGACTCAGGAGCGAGTGGCGACCAGACGCAGAGAAGCGCGTGAAGCTCGACCTCATCATCGCCCACGTCGCCGAGAAGGAGAAGCTCTCGCCGGATGCGGAGAAAGTCGAGAAGGAGGTGAAGCACGCTCAGGAGCATTACAAGGACATCGACGCTGACCGAGCGAAAAGCTACTTCTCGAACATGTTCCTCAATCAGGCAGTGTTCGAGTTCCTCGAGAGCCAAAAATAAAATTCTTCTCAAGAGAACCTCACTCAAAAATAAAATCCGCATCATACGATGCGGATTTTATTTTTCCTTCAGGTTTGCTTGAGAAATTGTTTCGAAAAAAATTATCTCGCGAGCACGAGCGTCGAGACGGCGACCGCCGCAGTCTCGGCACGGAGCACAGGCGTCGGCAAAGTGACGATCGTCGCTCCCTTCCCTTCGAACTCAGCCACCTCCCTCTCTGACCAACCACCCTCGGGACCAACGCACACGACGAGATCACCCGAGGCATTCGAAAACGCATCCTTGGTCTCAACCCCTCCCGTGTGCAGCACGATCATCTCCCTCGACTCAGCGGCGAGAAACTCGTCGAGAGACTGGGGCTCACGAATGTCGGGAAGCTCGGCGCGACCAGACTGCTCGCATGCCTCGATGACAATCCTCCGTGCGCGATCCATATTGAACCCCTTCTTCTCGCTCCTCTCGGACACGAGCGGGATGAACTCTCGGACACCCAGCTCGGTCCCCTTCTGGATTACCCACTCAACATTGTCCTTTTTGATAAGAGAGAAAGCGAGGCTTAGGTTACACGTTGAATAACGTTTCACATCTGATGTTTCGAGTACCCGAAACACAAGCTCTTTGCGGGTAAGTGAAACGGCCTCACATATATAGTCGACGGCCCCACCGTTGAATAAAATAAATTTTATCCCGTCATGAAACCGGAAAACCGACTTCATCTGATGCAGGAGCGCATCATTTGAGAGAGTATTTATTTTATCTTTATCTATATTTGAATCGACAAAAAATCTGTGTAACCTCATGTGGAACAGTCTACACGGTTCAAGGCAATTTGCACTTCCCCGCCTTTTCTTATATTGTTTCGCAGTATCACTAACAGACAAAAACCATGTCCATACTCATCCCCACCGTCATCGAAAAGACAAACCTCGGCGAGCGAGCGTACGACATCTACTCGCGACTCCTCAAGGAGAACATCATCTTCATCTCGGGCCCCATCGACGACCACGTCGCCAACACCGTCATCGCGCAGCTCCTTTTCCTCCAGTCAGAGGACTCAAAGAAAGACATCTCGCTCTACGTGAACTCGCCGGGAGGATCGGTGACCGCGGGTCTCGCCATCATCGACACCATGAACCACATCAAGAACGACGTCTCGACTGTCTGCGTTGGCATGGCAGCCTCGATGGGTGCGGTCATCCTCTCCGCTGGAAAGAAGGGAAAGCGATACGCGCTCCCAAACGCGGAGGTCATGATTCACCAGCCGCTCGGAGGAGTCGAGGGTCAGGCAGCGGACATCGCAATCACCGCAAAGCACATTCTCAAGACCAGGGAGAAGCTCAACAAGATGCTTTCGGAGAACACGGGCAAGCCTCTCTCGCAAATTGAGAGGGACGTCGACCGAGACTTTTTCATGGATGCCGAGGAGGCGAAGAAGTACGGAATCATCGACAAGATCGCGCCGAGCATGAAATAGAAAAAGAAATTTCCCACCAAGAAAAACCACCGAGGCAGTCTCGGTGGTTTTTCTTGCCATTTCAAATTTTGCGTTGTAGTATAAAATCGTTATCATTTTTACATTACGGCTCGACTGCCCAAAGCTCTCTCCCGAGGACCTCTCGGAACTTCCCTCACCCACTCCCCGCACTCAACCTCGCGCGAACTGAAAGACAGGCAAGCCACACGAACATGTCATTTAACACAATCGTGCTCATCTCACTTGCGGTGGGCATCACGATCGGATACTGGGCGAGAATTCTCGTCTCGAGTCGCAAGCGAAACTCTCTCGAGATCGAGATCAAAGAGATGGAGCTAAAGGCGCAGGAGGCCGCGAAAAAAATTCTCCTCGAGGCAGAACAGAACGCGGCCGACACCCTCAAGGAACTGAGGCGAGAGGCAAAGGAAAAAGAGGAGAAGCTGAAGGTCGCCGAGGAGCGCGTGGTAAAGAAGGAGGACTCTCTTGAAAAGCGGGAGGCTGATCTCGATGCCGAAATCGAGAGCCTCAAGGCGAAAGCGCAGGAGGTCCGCGACATCAAGGAGCGCGCCGACAAGCTGCTCGCCGAGCGAGAGTCCCTTCTTCAGAAGACCGCTCGCCTGAGCGAGGCCGAGGCCAAGGAGCAAATCATCAGGGCAGCTGAGACTAGATACCAAGAGGACCTCGTCGCGCGCATGCAGAAGCTCGAACTCAACAACCAGGAGACGCTCGAGGGTCGAGCACGGGACATTATCACGACTGCCATTCACCGACTCGGAAACTCGGTCGCCTCCGACGTGTTCTCCACCACGATCCACCTCCCGAACGAGGAGATCAAGGGAAAGATCATTGGCAAGGAAGGCAGAAACATCAAGAGCTTCGAGCGCGTGACCGGCGTCGAAGTCATCGTCGACGACACCCCGGGCACAATTGTCCTCTCGTCATTCGACCCCGTTCGCCGACAGGTGGCACGCATGACCCTCGAGGCCCTCATGGCCGATGGTCGCATCCAGCCAGCCAAGATCGAGAAACTCTACGAGGAGGCGCAGCAGAAGATCGGAAAGATCATGAAGGAGAAGGGCGAGCAGGCCGCCTTCGAATGTGGGGTGCTCAACCTCGACCCGCGCATCATAGCTATTCTCGGCCGACTGTATTTCCGAACCTCATATGGCCAGAACGTGCTTCAGCACTCCGTGGAAATGGCACATATTGCGGGAATGATTGCCGAGGAGCTCGGCGCAAACGTGCAGGTGGCCAAGGCAGGTGCCCTCGTCCACGACATCGGCAAGGCCCTCGACCACGAAGTCCAGGGTACCCACGTCGAAATTGGCCGCAGAATTCTGCAGAAATTCGGTGCCGACGAGGCGATCATCAAGGCAATGCAGGCACACCACGAGGAATACCCCTACGAAACAGTTGAATCCATCATCGTCCAAGTGGCGGACGCCATCTCAGGGGCACGGCCGGGGGCCCGCAAGGACAGCGTCGAGAACTATCTCAAGCGACTTCAGGATCTTGAGGCGATCGCGACCGGATTCAAGGGCGTCGACAAAGTCTACGCGCTTCAGGCCGGACGAGAAATACGGGTTTTCGTTAAACCAGAAGATGTTTCCGACATCGAAGCAAAGAACATGGGACGAGCAATCGCCGATAAAATCGAGAAGGACCTCAAGTATCCGGGAGAAATTAAAGTCACGCTTATTCGCGAATCAAGAATCACCGAATACGCCCGATAGATAACCTAATAAAACGGCTCAGTTGAGCCGTTTTATTGTTGCAAGGCAAAAATCTAATTCGAGTTGTCAACAGAGCCATTTTTCGTGAGTTGCCGAAAAAACGGCTTATTATATACTTATCTGAGACCAAACCTCTCGATTCACACGGGATGTACCTATGCGTGCTGAACGCATCGAAAAGTCTGTTATCAGAATAATTTCATACAATATGAATAAGGCAGCAATCGTAGAAGCAGTACACGGTGTTCTCAACACCACCAAGGTCCAGGCAGAGCAGGTTGTCGACAAGGTATTCGACAGCATCGTAGCAGGCCTCAAGAAGGGCGACGAGGTTTCAATCGCAGGTCTCGGCATCTTCTCGGTGAAGACTCGAAAGGCACGACAGGCTCGAAATCCTCGAACCGGTGAGACCATCTCGGTCCCAGCAATGAAGGTTCCTAAGTTCCGAGCGGCAAAGGCCCTCAAGGATGCGGTAAAATAATCTACCCTTCCCTCTCTTACAGTAAAACCGCCCACCTGGGCGGTTTTACTGTTTTGTTTTCCTAATGAAGCTCAGTTTAGGCCTTCTTATTGCGGATCTTGAACACCACAACGCCCGCAACCACCGCTACAACACCGAAGATAAGCGTAATTACCCCATTCTGACCCTCGGAAGGAGTCGAGGGTATTGGCTTAGGCATCGCAAGGCTCATTCCGGCCGCAACAAGGGCAGAGACATCCTCGTCAGACTCAATGGCCCCCTCGATAACGTGAGTCCTCGAACAGGAATTCGCACCCAAAGCACCAGTTTCCTCGTCCTGGTGGGCATAGATGACATAAGCCTTACCAATTTCGAAGTAAACGCCACAGGCAGCAGAGTCCTTTGCAGTATTAATCACGAGCTGGTTCCCCTTCCCTTCAAGACCCTTGAAAGACCCGACCACGTCAATAGACACGTCAAGCCTGTACTCGAGGGAGCTTGTCGCTATCTGGGTGACAGTTCCAACAAAGACGGCATCAGACTGAGCGGCCGCCTCGGGTGCCGGAATAGGCATTATGCAAGAGCAGGCGTGAGATATCGAAGGATATGCCGCCGAACCAAGAACAAGAGCCGTGAGGGCGAGAGACGCTGATATTTTCTTGATGTGCATATGTGAAGTTCATTAAGACCAGCTAATGTGCGGGCGCCGGGAATCGAACCCGGGCTTACTGCTTGGAAGGCAGTCATTCTACCATTAAACTACGCCCGCATACCACAGAGTGGTAAAAACGATAGTAGCAAAAAATACGGCCTTAAGCAATGAAAAACCGCAGAGGTCAGACTGCGCCTAAAGACCCTCGCCAGACAAGGCGATGAAAGCGTCGAAATTGTCCTCCGGCAGAAGAGTTGCCCTCCTTTCAAATCCACAGCGCACGCAGCGATGGTTCATCATGAAGCGCTGACCCTCCTTATAGCCAGAAACGGGTTCCATCATTCCCTCGCACACCTCTTCCCTATCACCCGGATTTTTGTCCACATGCTTTGACCAAAGGCACGCAGGACAGTGATTCGTATATCCATTCCCCACAACCGCGGCGCCGCAATGCTCGCAGGAGAAGTCTTCTATAGTTCGGGTGAATTTCTTTGACATCACCTGAAATATAGCAAAAACAAAGGGCTTGTGATACCATGACAAAACCTCAGCGGTAACGGGGCGTGGTGTAACGGCTAACATGCTTGACTTGGGATCAAGTGACTCCGGGTTCGAATCCCGGCGCCCCGACAAAGACTGAGAAAAGAAAACGGCCTAAGGGTCGTTTTCTTTTTACAGGCAAAGACCCGTCAAAAGCTAAAGAATTACGTCCGAGATCATTTTGACACGGGCCAATCTTTTTCCGTGATCAAGATACACACAGAGAATATCAAACCGCCATTCACCTACACCCATTTCGGACACATATGTCTCTATTGTCCTTGAGAGTCTCTTAAGCTTAAGTTCATGTAGATGATCCTCTGGCCTATATAAATCAAGGTTATCTTCGATAACCGAACCTACGTTTTCACATGAAACACTTTTAACTTCAATAAAGTGAGTCAGGCCATGAAATTGAGCGACAATGTCCAGTTCTCCCCATTTTTTCGTGTAATTGCGCTCAACAATCTTAAATCCCCTCTTTTCAAGGAACCGACAGGCCACACGTTCGCCCATTTCTCCAATCTTTTGCGCTGGTGATGAAAATATCTTCATACAAACAGCATCGCACAAGAACACTCACGTAGGGCTAAATAAAACCTTAAATAATCATAAAGCAGAAGGTTCTAGCAATAGTGTTTTCACATGAAACATGAACATATTGTTTCACGTGAAACAATATGTGGGGATTATCAGAAAAGACAGCCATTTTGTCCATAAATGGCCCTGTTGAGAGACGGCAAAGACAAAAGACGTCTTTTTAGAAGGAATATAAAGGTCTGTCTTTTAAACACAATCCCCAGAGTTATCCACAGTTTTCCACAAAACCGTTAATTACTAGGGATAACCCTCAAGGACTGTTTGACTGCTCGCGGTCATCTGGGTTCAAACATAAAAGTCGCCCGAGGGCGACTTTTATGTTTTCAGGAAAGCAAAACAGATTAACTTGTCTTTGTGCGGGTAGAGAGAATCGAACTCTCACCTCATCCTTGGCAAGGACGTGTCCTACCACTAAACGATACCCGCATGTAGAGAATACTATACACGAGACTCGCTAAAACACAAAATAACAGGGAAGAGATGAGGGAAATTGTCTATGGGACAAAGCCTTTTGTGTGCTCTCGGAGGGATTCGAACCCCCAACGACGGTTCCGAAGACCGTTGTGATATCCATTTCACCACGAGAGCAGTCCATACAATATACGTTAATTCACGCAAAAATCAAAAAAATAGAGTAAAATACAACACAACATGGATACAAAAATCCTTTCTCTCGAGATTCCAGCGGAAGTTTCACATGTAACGGAAACCCTTAAAAAGGCTAAATTTAAGGGTTTTTTGGTCGGTGGTTGTGTCAGGGACATACTGTTGCACAGGGAACCGAAAGATTGGGACGTAACAACCGATGCCACTCCGGAAGAGATCATAAGACTTTTTCCACACACATTTTACGAAAACAAATATGGGACCGTCGGCGTAGTTAGTGAAACAACGGAAAACGAGAAACTCAAGGTCATCGAGGTGACACCATTCCGAACCGAATCAACATACACGGACAAACGACGTCCAGACGCGGTATCCTTTAGCAAGAATATCGAGGACGACCTCCACCGACGAGATTTCACCATTAACGCCATTGCGCTCGATATTGAGCCACAGGGCTCTGGTTTCACGGGAAACGTAGTTGACCTCTTTAATGGCCTCCGTGACCTTAATAAGGGCATTATAAGGACCGTGGGAAGCGCTGACGAACGCCTTTCTGAGGATGCCCTGCGTATCATGAGGGCGATACGCCTTTCAGCGGAACTGGGTTTCACGATAGAAAAAGGAACCCTGGAGGCCCTACGGACCCACGCACCCCTTCTCTCACACATCGCAAAAGAACGCATTCGCGATGAGTTCGTGCGCATTCTCATGTCGGATACCCCTATGAATGCCCTTATTTTGAGCCATGAACTTGGAGTGCTGCCATTTATAGCCCCAGAATTAGGGGAGGGAGTTGGTGTTACACAGACCCAAGCCCACGCCTATGACGTATGGGAACATCTACTCAGGACGGTTCAGCATGCGGCGGACAAGGAATATAGCCTTGAAATCCGTCTCGCGGCCCTGTTTCATGACATAGGCAAGCCTGCGACTCGACGCTTTTCACGTGAAACAAATCAGTTTACGTTTTACGGACACGAGGTGGTTGGAGCAAAAATGACCGAAAAGATCCTCAGAACCCTTAATTTTCCTACGAAAACTATAGATTCCGTCGTGAAACTCGTACGATGGCACATGTTTTTCTCGGACACCGAGCAAATTACGCTTTCGGCAGTGCGCCGCATGGTGGCAAATGTGGGCAAAGACCACATCTGGGATCTCATGAACGTTCGCATCTGCGATCGTATTGGCACGGGTAGGCCCAAGGAGAACCCTTATCGCCTGAGGAAATACAAGGCGATGATCGAGGAGGCGCTTCGAGACCCCGTTTCTGTGGGAATGCTCAAGATTAATGGCTCAAGGCTTATGGAAATCGCCCAAATGCCTCCAAACCCAAAAATTGGCTTCATACTGCACGCCCTCCTCGAGGAGGTCCTCGAAAACCCTAAGCTCAACACGGCCGAATATCTTGAGGGAAGAGCTCTCGAACTCGCAAAACTCGATGAGACTGAACTTAAAAAACTGGGGGATGAAGGCAAGACAAAGAAGGCAGAAGCGGACGAGAAGATAGTTTCTGAGATACGTGGAAAACACGGAGTAAAATAGAAAAAACGGCTCAATTGAGCCGTTTTTTTGATTATTCGCAGCCGATTACCACTTTCAGCCAACAAAAAACCGCTTCGCGGTTTTGCGGAAGCGGTTTGTGAAATGCCCTTGGGGTGAGTGCAGAGCGCGGTCCGAGAAGGGAAGCGCGCAAAATATTGTATATGTCGCTTTTTGACGGTGCGACTCTGTACTCGCCTAATGGCGTCTCACTAGTTTTGGGCCTAAGCCCTACCAGGGTAAGAGTGAACTCATGACGCCTGGCAATCTACGCTCGTTCCGAACCAGCGCACATTGCCAAGAATCATCACCGCCCACTGAAAACCCTTTGACCAAACCTTAAACGATTTTTACCGGCATGTGTGAAAGAACTTGTGGTCCCGTCAGAGAAATTCTCTGCGACTCACAAAGACATTGTAGCAATCATTAAAGACATGTAAAGGACATACATGTGGATAAGTGTCCTTTATAAAAGACACTCCTGAAAAAACGGCCTAGTTAAGAGTCTCCAGAAGAATCGGGCAATGATCCGATCCCATAATCTGAAAGAGGATGTCGGCTTTTTTTATCTTGCCGACAATGTCGTCGCTCACGAAAAAGTAATCTATTCTCCACCCGACGTTTCGTTCCCGCGCGAACGTCTTCATATCCCACCAAGAGTAAGCATCCTTTCGATCAGGATTGAGATGTCGAAACGTGTCGACGTATCCGTGAGAGATTACCATATTTATCCAGGCGCGCTCCTCGGGAAGGAAGCCTGTATTTTTCTCGTTCTCCCTTGGTCGGGCGAGGTCAATTGGCATATGCGCCGTATTTACATCGCCCGTAAAGATTACTGAATAGCCTTTTTTCCTCAAATTATCGACGTATTCAAGAAAGGCAGCGTAATACTTCATCTTGTATGCAAGTCGCTCGGGACCGCCGCCACCGTTGGGGAAATAGGTGTTAATAAGAGCAACCTTGGAAAGGGCCCCAAACCGACTCTCAAAAAACAAGGTTATTTGACGCCCCTCCTGATCAAGCTCGGCAATATCGAAGCCGTATTCGACACTATCGGGCTTAACTCTC
Source organism: uncultured bacterium (assembly GCA_966243015.1). Taxonomy (GTDB): domain Bacteria; phylum Patescibacteriota; class Minisyncoccia; order Phycocordibacterales; family UBA6065; genus UBA6065. Next base: position 118,338 of record CBIMES010000002.1, read on the forward strand.
GTGTAAATAGCTACGCCGCTGTAACCTTTCCGGGCCTTTGAATGGTCAAAATACGAATAGTAGCCGACGGGGTAGACTATATTTGATTCGAGCTGCTCTGGGTGGACTTTCGTCTCTTGAAGGCAGAATACGTCAAAATCCTGGGAGACGAGCCAATCAAACGAACCCTTCTTGATAACCGCACGAAGGCCGTTCACGTTCCAAGAGATGATTTTCATGAAACCCATAATACAACAGGGTCCGTCTCAAGACGAACCCCGCAAGGCGACAGCGGCACAATGTGAAACCGACCAGCCTAAGATTTCTTCTTATTGTGGAATTGTTTGTGGATGTTTCTCAGGTGACTGTCGGTAACATGGGTGTAAATCTGGGTCGTGCCAATATTTGCATGGCCAAGAAGAGCCTGAACCGAGCGCAAATCAGCGCCATTTGAGAGCAAATCGGTGGCGAATGAGTGGCGAATGACATGCGGAGTGACCTTTTTCGACATGATTCCAGCCTTCGCCGCATAGTGTTTCACGATGCGCTCGACAGACCGGGTGGTAAGAGGCAAAGATTCCCCTTTATTCTTTTTCTCGTGGGAGACCTTAACAAAGAGAGCGTTATCAATATCATCGCGTTTATCGAGGTATCTTTTGATGATTTTTTTTGCGTCTTCCGACACGAATACCACACGCACCTTGTCTCCCTTACCGCGTATAGACAGGTCGTCCACGGAAAGGTCTATGTCTCGGGTGAGAGAGCAGAGCTCAGAGACTCGAAGCCCCGTGGAAAAAAGCATCTCGAGAATAGCCCGATCACGAAGGGATTTTAGGTCATCGCCGTCCGGGGCCTTGAGAAGGCGTTGCAATTCCTGGTCAGACATGAAATCGATATGTCGTTCGCCGACCTTTGCGAGCTCGATTCGCTCAGGAGACAGAGAGGGAATACCCCGTCGAGCGAGATACTTGAGAAAACCTCGCAAGGCAATCAAATAATAGTTCTGGGTCTTTTTCTTGAGAGTTTGGGCCGTGAAACGGTTGTTTCCCGTACTCTGCCTGTTGAGCCAGAGACGGAACTCACGGACAGAGGTGTCAGTTATGGCCGAAGGGCTATCCGATTTGATGAAGGAGAAAAAGCGACTTACGTAGCGATCGTAATTCTCGACCGTCTTTACGCTACGGCCTCGTTCTATCTCTATATACTCCAAAAACTGCTGTTTGAGCTCTTTGAGGGAAGCCATGTCGCACAATATTATAGCAAATAAGCCACCAGCATGCCGTCCTATAAAAAGGCCGGGAAAGGGCTTGCAATTTAAGAAGATATGTGCTATCCTTACTACACCATGCTTTCAACGACAAAGAAAACTAAAGTTATCAAGACAGCGGCAATCCACGACAAGGACACCGGTTCTCCGGAGGTTCAGGTCGCCCTTCTCACTTCTAAGATCGAGGAGCTCGCAAAGCACCTCAAGAAGCACTCAAAGGATCGACACTCGCGCCGCGGTCTTCTTGCGATGGTCGCTGACAGGCAGACCCATCTCAAGTACCTTCAGGCAAAGCATCCGAAGCGATACAGCGAGATCGCAAAGAAGCTCGAGCTCAAGAAGTAAGTAACGATATCCGCCTTCAAAAGGCGGATTCGTTTTTGATAACCTTCGCGATACAATGGCGCGAGAGCCCGTGACGGTTTTCGGCCGAGAGCAAACACTCGCGGGCGGCATGGCATTTATTTCACACGTTTAGACGGTATTTTTATAATCTAGTACTTTATATTTTATGAGCGTAATCAAACACAAGAATCAACGAGTCGGCGTATTCATCGACGCGCAGAACCTCTATCACAGCGCGAAGAACCTCCATCAGGGCCGAGTCAATTTCGGCGAGGTTCTCGCCACGGCAGTGGGGGAGCGACAGCTCGTCCGCGCCATCGCCTACGTCATCACGACGGAATCGGGCGAGGAAAGCAACTTTTTCGACGCCCTCAACAAAGTGGGTATTGAAACCAAGACTAAGGACCTGCAGATTTTCTCGAGTGGATCAAAGAAGGCTGACTGGGACGTCGGTCTCGCCATCGATGCGGTAAAGCTGGCCGACAAGCTCGACGTGGTCGTGCTCGCATCGGGCGACGGCGACTTTGTGCCACTTGTCGAGTATCTCAAAATGAATGGCTGCCAGGTTGAAGTGATCACGTTCGGTAAATCCGCGTCAGGCAAGCTCAAGGAGGCCGCCGATGATTTTGTCGACCTCGACGAGAAACCCAATCTCTACGTCCTCGGACACGGGGGTAGGGGGTACGACAAGAGGCACGACGAGGCGAGAGCGCACAAGGGTCCACGCCCCAGCCAACAGGCTAGCGTCCCAACCATAGCGGGATCAATGCTTCCGCCAAAGCCAGAAAACGACCGAGCTGAGCGCACGCAGAACCGCCAGAGGCAGCAGGGAGGCCAGCGCCCAGAGCGACCAGCAAATCCACAGAATAAAATCACCAAAATCGTCAGGAAAATGAGGTAGAATAAAGGGACATGGAACCGAACGCTCTTAACCCCCAGAATCAGGCAGCGAAAAACGGAGCACCTGACATGACGAAGACGGTAAGCGACCTTCATGACGAAGGCGTCGATATCGTTGACCAGGGATCATCAGAGCCAGATGAAATCGCGATGGGTTCAGAGACAGGTGCCCAGACGGAAGAAACAGAGGGAACCCTAGACGTTGACGTCGAGTCTGCCGAAAAGCCCACTTTAGAAAAAAGCGCCGCATCGCAACCCCAGCCTCAGATTCACGTCGAATCACTCATACCTCGACCAACGGCACCGTCAGCAAGCCCCGCAAAAACCCAGGCGAGCTCAACACCAAACCCCTCTGCACCAAAACCTCAGACCCCTCCTCAGTCAGCCCTTCCAAAGACAGCCCTGCAGCAGGAAATGCAGGCGGCATGGGGAGATTCCTACGGTACAGAGCCGATGGCAAAGCCGACCGTACACAATGACCCTTCGATAAAGCCCCTCCGAACCTTCAAAAGCGACGCGGAAGAGGCCGTGCGTTATCAGAATATCTCAGCGGCGCAAATCGCCATCGCCGAGCAAAAGAAAAAGCAGGCCTCCACGCCAGTCGAAAGGGAAGAGGGGGAGAAGAGCTCGTCAGTTGGGATTCTTGCGCTCGCCCTCATAATCCTCCTTGTGGGCGCAGGCGGCGCATACTACTGGTTCTTCGTCATGAAAAAGAACCCTGCGAGCGCCCTCCCGCAGGAGCTTCGAGTAAGTACCATCATTCCGTACGCAAAGGCGAACACAGTCATTATTGGCCAGGGCAACATTATGGACACAATCGGCGGGGCAATTCGCGCTGCAGAGCTTGAGCCGAACAGCGTCTACGCGCTCATTCCTGTCCCACAGGGAACCACAACCGTCGCGGCGCCAGTAACCTCCCTTCTCAGGGATACCAAGATACCAAGCATGCTCAGCAGATCCCTAGCTTCGCAGTACATGGTAGGGGCCTACAACGGGACCACGAAAGACCCTTTCGTCATTCTCAAGAATACGTATTTCCAGAACGCCTTCGCGGGAATGCTTGAATGGGAAAAAGACCTCAGAAACGATCTCATCTCTCTCATCCGAGTCTCCCGACCCCAGGATGAAATCACCCTCGTAAACAGAGACGTATTCGAGGATACCGTCATATCGAACATCGACGCGCGAGTCCTCAGGAACGAGGAGGGTGGAATCCTTGTCGCATACGCCTTTGCAGACAAGGACACCATTGTCATCGCAACCACGGTCGAAACCCTCAAGACAGTGCTCGACAAGCTCCTTGCGGTCAGGATTGTTCAATAATATGATGGTCACATAGCAAAAAAACACATGTCACACACCGCACAGCTCAACACCACACACTTTAAGAAACTCCTCGAAAAGGAGCTCTCGACCCTCGAGGCCGAGCTTAAGAGCGTCGGCCACATCAACCCTGACAACCCAAAGGATTGGGAGCCGTCTTCGGGCGAGGTTGACGTGAACGCATCTGACAGCGCGGACATCGCCGACAATATCGAGAGCTATGAATCGAACACCGCGATCCTCAAGCAGCTCGAGGCCCAGTACAACGACGTGAAGCGAGCGCTCGACAAGATAGAGAAGGGAACCTACGGGGTCTGCGAGGTCTCCGGCCACCCTATTGAGACGGAGAGGCTCGAGGCAAATCCCGCGGCGCGCACCTGCCTTGCGCACAAGGACTCCGTAGTCGCGTAAGCAAAGCATCAATATAAAAGGGCGCCAGAACTGGCGCCCTTTTATATTTCCTTGAATGGTCGTTTGCTATGGTTGTCTCATGCCATTCGCCCGAGTATACAGTGCCCAGAATCACGCGCTCAAGGCGCACATTATATCCGTAGAGATAGACATATCTCGTGGCCTTCACTCGTTCTCAATCGTTGGACTTCCTAATAAGGCAGTCGAGGAATCGAGAGACAGGGTGTCAGCGGCCATAAAGAACTCCGGATTTAAGTCACCCAAACAAACGCAAAGGTGACCGTTTCGCTTGCGCCGGCAAATCTCCGGAAAGAGGGCCCCGTGTTTGACTTACCCATCGCCATTGCCTATCTCTTGGCATCCGAACACCTCTCGTGCGATCCAGAGGGGAAGATATTCGTTGGCGAGCTCTCGCTCGATGGAAAGATAAGGCCGGTTCGAGGTATTTTCTCAATAGCAGAGATGGCCGCACGGAAGGGGGTAAGGGAAATATACGTGGCCAAAGAGAATGCTGGCGATGCGGCAACGATCAAGGGACCCCTAGTGTTTGGATTCGAAACACTCGACGAGCTCATTTCACACCTATCGGGTACAAAGATGATCAAGCCCGCAAGGCTGTCTCAACGAGCAACAGCGGAGATGCCTTACAGCGTCACGCTCGATGACATAGCAGGCAATAATAGCGCCAAAAGAGGACTCATCATTGCCGTCGCGGGAATGCACCCAATCGCGTTCTTTGGACCTCCGGGTACAGGCAAAAGCATGCTCGCCAAAGCCTCACAAAGCATATTGCCCGATTTAACGACCAAGGAGAGCCTCGAGGTCTCTGGTATCCACGCGGTGTCGGGACGCTTCCACTCCGGACTCATCACCAGGCCACCATTCAGATCTCCTCACCACACGTCATCGCACACATCTATTATAGGTAGTGGTTCACCTCCGCTCCCAGGGGAGATGACGTTAGCACACAGGGGAATCCTCTTCCTCGACGAATTCCTGGAATTCGACAGGAGAACTATCGAATGCCTCAGGCAGCCACTCGAGGACAAGCGTGTCTGCATATCGCGAGCGAAGGGCGGGGCAGTTTTTCCCGCTGATTTCATGCTCATCGCCGCATTCAATCCATGCCTGTGCGGCAACAGGGGATCAAGGACGGCAAAATGCACATGCACTGCAAGCGACAGAAATCGATACGATAGAAAACTCTCGGGCCCCATAATCGACAGAATAGACCTGTGGGTTGAGGTAGCGGAGGTGGATTACGAGGCACTCATGATTCCTGTCCCCTCAGGACACGAAACCTTCCAGGCGAAGACACTCGTCGAGAAAGCAAGAAAGGCAAGGGAAAAAAGAGTGGCGCGAGGCGGCGAGCCCGACAGAGCAGGCATATCCGACAAAGGGAGGGAGACGCTTCTGGCCTACGCAAAAGCAGGGAATATCTCAGCAAGGTCGCATAAAAACATCCTCCGCGTGGCGAGGACCATCGCAGATATCGAGGGGAGCGAAAACGTAGAAGCGCCCCATATTCTTGAGGCGCTTCAGTATAGAAAAAGAGAGTAGGGCCCCAAAGAAAACCTAGAACGGATTTGCCGCGCCTCGAATCTCGAAATGGACGTGAGGGCCCGTAGACTTTCCAGTCGAACCGACAAGGGCGATAGTGTCTCCCTTGGCAACAGCCTGTCCCTGGGTGATAAGGACCTTGCTTGCGTGAGCGTAGAGGGTCTGAGTTCCGTTCGGATGCGAGACCACAATGTAGGAACCGTAACCGCCGTTATAGCCAGACGATCGGACGATGATGGCGACGCCGTCAGCGGAAGCATGGATAGGCGTACCAGTTGGCGCGGCGAGATCGACGCCGTTGTTGCCGTGAAGACCCTGGCTTCGTCGACCGCCGTCGATAGGCCTCATGTAATAATCCTTATAGAGAGGGCCGCCCGTGCTGCGGAGAGGTGCAGTAAGCTTGCCGTTTGAAGCAACGGTGGGAACCGCCTGAATTTCGCCGTCAGGAATAAGAACGGTCGATCCGACGGCGAGCACGTCAGTTGATTTGAGGCCGTTGTAAGCCATAATTTCGTCCATGTCCGCCTTGTACTTTGTCGCAATCGAGCGGATGGTCTCGCCCTTGGCGACCGCGTGCGAAACACCGGTGATAGGAAGAATGACGAGCTCATCGCCCTCTCGAATGAGGCCCTTCTTGATGTCGTTGGCCCAAACAATGGTATTGACCGAGACGTCGAACATATCGGCGATCTGAGAGAGATTGTCGCCAGCGCGAACCACATAGAGACTGATTTCAGTCGACTTAGTCTCCGCAAAGTCTGCTGGAGTGCCCGTAACCCCCGAAGCCTGGACAAGGGCTGAGCCGTCCACAATGGTTACATCGGGACCACCTGTAGCGTTCGGATTGAGCCGAGACTGAAGGAGGGGCATATTCTGAGAGGTAAGGGTAGTGATGCCCGCATCCGCCTGCTTATTGGAAATGAGGTCTCCCACAAACGAAAAAACGCCCGCGGAAGCGCTCAAAGGGCTCAACATGGCCCCAAAAACAAAAAGAGGCTTTACGGAGTAAAGCGCTACATTGAGCCATATCTGGAACCTCAGCCCATCCTTCTGGGGAGTAGGGGCGGAAGCTATGTGTGGGGTCTTAAAAATAACGTTAACTTATCCGGGATTTGCGGTATGTCCTTCTATTAAATGGCTTTGTTAAGCCGTTTATGAAGGCATCTGAAGTTCGGTGTGGTATAACTATACCCAAGCCAATCCCCAAGTCAACGGTCACTTATCCCCCATGCTAGAATGTCTCCTGTGACCTATCTAAACCATCTCAACGAGCAGCAGCGACAGGCTTTGAACAAAACCGAGGGACCGATGCTCATCCTGGCAGGCGCCGGAGCGGGAAAAACCAAAACAGTAACCTACAGAATCCTCCACCTGGTCAAAAAAGGGGTGCGCCCAGACAAAATCCTGGCAATCACCTTCACCAACAAGGCCGCAAAGGAGATGAGAGAACGTCTTTTCAAGCTTATTGAGCAGGATGCCGAGATAAACATGCCGGTTTCCTTCAACGAGCGACCGTTCGTGAGCACCTTCCACGCCCTCGGCGTGCACATCATCAGGGAAAACGCCCAGAAGTTCGGATTGACCCGCCATTTCACCATATTCGACCGAAGCGACTCGAAGAGAGCAGTCAAGAATGCCATCGAGGAGATTCAGCTCGATCCGAAGCAATATGACCCGAACACAATTCTATCCATTATCTCGCGAGAGAAGGGAAATGCCGTCGGCATCGAGGAGTTCGCCAAGACCGTGAACGGCGAGTACATGCGCGAGATTATATATAAAGTATGGCAGAAGTACGAAATCGCCCTCAAAAAAGAGAAGGCTCTCGACTTTGATGACCTGCTGCTGAAAGCCATGGAACTCCTTCGCGACGATGCGGCCGTACGAGCCCACTACCAGGAGACGTGGCACTACGTGCACATCGACGAGTACCAAGACACGAACCGAGTTCAGTACTCAATGGCGAAACTCATCACCGGCGAACGCAAGAACATCTGTGTGGTGGGCGACGTGGACCAGAACATCTACAGCTGGCGAGGGGCGGACATCAAGAACATCCTCAACTTCGAGCGAGACTTCGCGGGTTCGGTCATGGTCATGCTCGAGGAGAACTACCGATCGACCCAGACCATTCTCGAGGTAGCGAATCATATCATCAAGAAGAACAAGAACCGATTCGAGAAAAACCTCTTCACCAAAAACGGCGAGGGCGAGAAGATTACCGTCTACCCGGCATTCGACGAGAACGACGAGGCCCGCTTTGTCGCAGAGAAGGTTCACACGCTGATAGGGCAGGGCGTCGACCCACGGGAAATCGCCGTGCTCTACCGCGCGAACTTCCAGTCGCGAGCCCTCGAGGAAGGCATGCTCTCGCGAGGCATCGCATACCAGGTGCTCGGCACCAAGTTCTTCGACCGAAAGGAGGTTAAGGACGTGCTCTGCTTTATCCGAGGCGCTCTCAACCGCGACTCGCTCTCTGACCTCATGCGCATCATCAACGTTCCGCCGCGAGGCATCGGCAAGGCGAGCATCGCCAAGATCTTCTCGGGCATGATAGACAGCATGTCATCCGCACATCAAGAAAAGTGGCGGCAGTTCAGTGCCCTCCTCGACGGCATCAAGCACAAGGCTGAGACCGAAAAGACGTCGGAGCTCGTCAAATACGTTCTCAACGCCACGGGGCTCGAGCAAAGCTTCCGCACCGAGGGAACGGAGGAGGCGATGGAGCGCATCGAAAACGTGCGCGAACTCGCGACACTCGCGACGAAATACGATTTCATGATGCCGGGCGAGGGCGTACAGAAGCTCCTCGAGGACGCCGCGCTCGCGAGCGACCAGGACGAGATGGAAGAGGAGGCCCGTGCGGCGCGTCTCATGACCATACACGCCTCAAAGGGACTCGAGTTCGAATACGTCTTCATTGTCGGCCTCGAGCAGGACCTATTCCCGCACAAGGCCATGGAAAGCAAGGGCGGGAAGAAGGACGACGAGGAAGAGAGACGCCTCTTCTATGTGGCGCTCACGAGGGCGAAAAAGAAGATCTTCCTGTCACACACCTCTATCAGAACCATCTTCGGCCAGCGACAGGTGGCCGTGCCGTCTGAGTTCATCTTCGACGTACCAGACACCTACACTGAGGAGGAAGTGCGCACGACCGGCGGTGGCAAAGTTATCTATTTCGATATATAAAGAGCCGACATGCTATTCGCAAAGAAATCGCTCGGCCAGAACTTCCTGATATCACCCGGCATCATCGACAGAATCGTCGAGGCAGGGGAGATACGCCAGGGTGAGACCGTCATCGAGATCGGCCCAGGAAAGGGTGCGCTCACCGCGGCGCTTCTTCGTGCCGGCGCACACGTAAAAGCAATCGAGAAGGATGATCGACTCATCCCCGTACTCGACCAGACCTTCGCGTCCGAAAAGGCAAGTGGCGCCTTCGAGCTCTTCCATGACGACGTCATGGAAATTACCCCTGAAAAGCTCGCCGCCCACGTCTCGGGAAACTACAAGCTCATCGCGAACATCCCTTATTACATCACCGGTCAAATCATCAGGCTCTTCCTCTCGCTTCCGCAGAAGCCCGAGAACATGGTACTCATGGTTCAGAAGGAAGTCGCGAACCGCATCATCGCCCGAGACGAGAAGGAGAGCATCCTGTCTCTTTCCGTGAAAGCGTACGCGAAACCCGAGCTCGTCGTGAACGTCGCCCGTGGAAACTTCTTTCCGATACCAAACGTAGACTCGGCGGTCATTAAGCTCAGCGAGATACGAAACCCCTTTGCGAACCCAGCCGAGGAAGAGAGATTTTTCGAAGTCGTGAAGGCGGGCTTCGCACAAAAGAGGAAGAAGCTCGCGCGAAACCTCGAGAGCGCCGCGCCCGCCGAGGCAATCTCCGGGGCGTTTGCGGAGCTGGGCCTCGACGACAACGCACGTGCCGAGGACGTGTCGCTGAATCAGTGGATCGCGCTCGCGCAGAAACTAACGCAGTAGAATGAAAACAAAATCACCGCCTCGGGGCGGTGATTTTTTCGAGTTACTTACCTCCGGGCAATCCCGTACCGACGAACCCCATCACGCCAAGCGAGGGAAGGGGAACGCAGGCGATACCGACGTAAATCCAACACGCCTGAACGCCAGGGATATACGCACCATCATGGGGCACGGAAGGAATCGAGGGAAGAAAATTGGCAAAAGGAACAGTCGCATAGGGCACATATACGAGTGGCCCTGTTGCGATAACGGGGCCTCCGAGATAAAGAGGCGCAAACCAAGCCCAAATAGAAGCACTGCAGATGCAGGGAAAGATAAAAACGGGCCAGCCACCAAAGGGAAGCATGGGGGGAACGAGCGCATCGGCCTTCTGAACAGGAAAGAACAGCACGGCGAGGAGACAGAGGGAGACGGCGATTGCGGCGAGCTTCTTCATAGATAACTAATATTGTACATCAAAAACAAACGGCTCGGCGTTAAGGCCGCCATCGGCGAGAACGTACACGTAGAGCGGAATCTTCATACCCTTGACCGAAGGATCCTCGAGAACGAGCCTTGCATACTCAAGATCAGAGATGCGAAATGAAAGAGAGGTGCTCTTTGAGGGACCAAGTGTCGTATAAACGCCCTTCAATCCGCCGAGGTTCTCTCCAGAGAGCGTAATTACATCTCCGTATGAGGGATTCTCGGGCGACACCGAGATTATGCGAGGCGCAGCCACGGGATTGTTCGAAATAACCATGTATATAGGCCTTTCGGATACTTGGGATGAGCCCCTGGCATTCGACACAGAGACGGCATACGTCCCTGAAGATACGGCCGGAACAGTAAAGGCGAGGGTTATACCGTCCTCGCTTGCCAGACCCGAGACCGTGGTACCGCCGATATGGACGACATTGGTAGCGTCGAGAGCAAAACCCCAACCTTGAAGCCTTGCTAGGCTACCCGGCTTGTTCTGATAAGGCTGAACTGAGTAAAGAGTAAGGGGGGCCTCATTCGCGCTGCGCTGATAAAACCCTTCAACGCTCGTTTTCGCGATTTCCTCATCAGAAAGGCTCGTTTGAAACGAAGAAAGGCCGTCCGAAGAAGAAACAGGTGAAAAAAAGGGGGGCGAACTAACTGATTGAGCCCCATAGCTTCTCACAAATGACTCATAAGCGCTTCGGGCAGGGGGGACCAAGGTCTCGACACGCGCGTCAGACGTGCCACGGAGACAGGAGGCTCGGGCAAGGGCACCCTCGACTGAAGAGCAGAGCCCTTCATCTCCAGTTTCCTCAGCAAGCCTTGTAATACAGTCATTTTTTTCGAAAAGAGAGGCCTGTGGACACGCTGACTCGACAGGCGAAGGCGACGTCTGGGGCAAGGAAGGACGAGAGGCGAAAAAACAAGGCTTGTTTGAGTCCTCCGACTGGAAGACAAGGCACGCCCCGTCGACCATCGGGGTTGTGTCGACTGGCTGAATCTTTTCCTTTTTGAGGAAAAACCATACGGCCACAGAGGCGACTGCCAAGATGAGAAGGGAGGCGAGAAAAATTTTCTTGTTCACATCAACAGTATAACAAAATAAGTGATATACTGTGACCACATATGTTTCGAAAGACACTCTCTTTTCTTGGCACGAAGATAGGACTCTCACTTATCGCGGCACTCGTGATAGTCGTCGCAGCATTCGCCTTCAAAGACATCAATATTTTCAGCGGAGCGTCTAAGAATTCAGCAGCCCTTGTCGCGGAAAAGAGCGCGACCGAGCAGGTCTTCGAGAAAGACACTGATGGCGACGGGCTCAAAGACTGGGAAGAGGCGCTCTACGGATTCGACATCAACAATCCAGACACCAAAGGGAATGGCGCGGGTGATCTCAAAGAGATCGAGAAACTCAAAACCGAATCGGCGGAAACCTCTGAGACAGGTGAGACAAGCTCATCTACGCCGACGGCCACCGACAGATTCTCGAGGGAGCTTTTCATACGCTACGTCGAGGCGAAGCAGGCAGGTAAGGATATTACGCCCGAGTTGAGCAAAATAATAGCAGACGAGGTCCTCGCAAAGAGCTACGAGTCGGAGACTCCGGCCTTTGACGATAGTGTCCTCGTCACCGTGTCCACGAACGACACCTCTTTTATAAAGAACTACGGAAACGCGCTCGGAGCCATCGTGTCAGTGCCGCTTCCCGAAGAGACACCCAACGAGCTCTTCATCCTCGAAGAGATAACGGCCCGAGAGTCGACGACCAAGACCAACAGGGAAGACCTGGCAAAGCTGCTTGCTCGATACACCAAGATGCGAGACTCCGTAGTTGCGCTCAAGGTGCCGCTCGCGGCCAAAGCCGCCCACGCCCAACTCGCGCAGGGAATCGAGCTCATGATGGGTGTGGTGATCGGCGTTCAGAACCTCGAGACCGACCCTATCAGCTCACTGCCACGAATCTCCCAATATGAGGACGGCGTCGACCTGCTCAGCGCCGGAACCCTGAGACTTCAGCAGTACTTCCTGAAAAGCGGTGTCAGCTTCTCCTCGCGCGACGCGGGTTACATCTTCATGCAATAAAGTGAGATATACTAATGTATAAGCACGAGACACATATGAAACGCCTCCTCATCAAGATAAGCTCATCTCTCATCATCTTCTCGCTTGTAAGCTCAAATCTCTTCCTCGCACTCCCCGAGAAGGCCGAAGCCCAGGGCGCCGCCGCCTCGTGTACCGCAGGTTACGTTGCGGCAGGACTCGCTGCGCTGATGGCGGTTCCCCAGAACATCATCGGAGTACCAAAGTCGCAAGCTGGAGATACGGCCCAGAACGCAGTCACCGGAGGCAGCACGAACGCGATGTCCTTCAATAACTGCATACTCAAGCCCCTTGGCCAGATGATGGTTATCTCCCTCATCCGAAACATCGGAGCAAGCATCGTCGACTGGGTGAACAGCGGCTTTCAGGGAAAGCCGTCTTTCGTGACCGACTTCGGAGGCACCCTCCTCAACGCCGCAGACCAGGCAATCGGAAAATTCATCGAGGGAACAGAGCTAGGCTTTCTCTGTAACGACTTCTCGTTCCAGATTCGCATCGCCCTCGCGCTCAAATACAGCAAGCCGTACCGAGAGGAGATAAGGTGTACGCTTTCGGGAATAGGGGACAACGTAAACAATTTCGTCGAAAACAACGGTGGAGCAGGCTGGAACAACTGGCTGCAGCTCACCACCGAGCCAAACAATAACGTATACGGTGCATACCTCGCGGCAGACAGCGAGCTGGCGCAGCGAGCGCTCACGGCCACGGGACTTCAGGACAAGAAGATCACGATAGGGCAGGGCTTCCTCGACTTCGAAACCTGCGATGAGTACGAGACTCCGACCGAGGCCCAGACCCGCTACCTCGAAGAGACGAAGTCTCTCAACACGTCTTCTTCAAACAACGCCTTTGATTCAAGCATCAACGTAAACACCGACATAAACAGCTTCGAAAATTCCGGATTTGACGACGGTAGCGGCAATAACAGCATTAACAGCAACACCTTCGACACCTCGGGAGTAAACATCCCATCGTCGCCGTCATCAGCGACTTTCGACTCAAGCTTCAGCTCAACGGCGACGCCTCAGTGTAAGCCGGGCAAGATGACCTCAAAGACCCCGGGAGGGGTAATCGCGCGCAAACTCGACTCCGTACTTGGTCAGGGAGAAATCCAGGCGGCAGTGGCAGACGAGATCGACGAGGTTATCGCAGCCACCCTTAACCAGCTCGCTACCATGGCGATTCAGGGAGCAGGTGGACTTCTTGGTCTCTCGAAGAAAAGCTCTTCTTCGGGCTCTTCATACATAAACCGATACAGGAGCCAGTACTATTCAGGCAACAGTGGGTCAACCTCATCGGGAGTCGACACGGCCGAGGACATCTATACCGTAGACGTAGGAGCGTCATCAGCACTCGACGACTATCGAGTAAGCAACTATGACGAGGCAAATGCCATTCTCAACAACCCAGACGACGAGGGGCTTCAGGAGATTTACGATACGACAGACGATGCCGTAAACGACGGAATTGACGGTCAGAAACAGCAGATTGACGCGATAAACAACAAGGCAAACCTCAACACGCAGCAGGAGCTCAACATAGCCCTTCTCGAAAAGACAACTCAGTCATCGGGAGACGATGGGTCGCATGCGGTTGACGGCATCAACGACACTTCGAAGTACAAGCCCGGAACAGCGACCTCGAACCAGGACAGCGCGAACCCGTGGTGGGAGGTTGATCTCGGCAAGGACCAGAAAATAGATGAGGTGAGAATCTGGAAGTTCAGCGGCAAGGATACGCGATACACGCTCGGAACCTTCCGTGTCATCGTCAAAAAAGAGAACGGAAACCGATGGACCAGCACTTCTATCAACAGCGCATCGACGGCAAACCCAACCAAGGTAACGGTAGGGCAGACGGGTCGCTATATTCGCATCGAGAAGAACGCCTACAGCTACTCGTGCGGAAACACGCGATTCCCTCAAACCTGCTACCACCCTCTCCAGCTCGCAGAGGTTAAGGCCATTCAGTTCATAAGCGCACCAACTGGATCGACAACAACTCCGACAACAGGAAACAATAATGACGAAGAGGAGACAACGGGAGGAGGCACGGTAACGATTCAGACGCCCTCAATGACCCAGACGGTGCTGGCAGGGAAGGACGCCGTCCTCGGCGTCGCAGTCAACGCACCTCAGAATACGACCATACCGAGCGTCGAGGTTCGGATCACCTCAAACGGAAACCCGGCAAACTTCAGCAACGTCTTTCTTAACGCAAACCTGGGGATAAATGTCTCGGGAAAAACTGGCAACGTATCCATCGGGAACGTCCCAGCGGTCAAACTCACCAATCTCGCCGCCGGAAAATCCTATAATACAAGCCTCGTATTCTCAGGAAAGATACGAGATGACCAGAAGGGGGCTCGATACGAGATAACCATCACCGCGCAGGACAAGGACGGAGACCCGATCAGTACTGGCACACTTGATTTTGTAGTAGAATAAGGAGGATGAGAAAGCTCCTCTCTCCATACAACCTTATAACGGTCTTGCTCGTTGGAGTGAGTGTGTTTGCCTTGCCCCAGTTTGCCCATGCGGCAATCTGGGACGGCATCCTCAACGGTCTCAATTTCGGCGCAAATTGGTTCTACGGCCTTATCGCCAAGGTGTTCTGGTGGGGAACCATTCCTCTGACCAGCTGGGTGCTCTGGCTCGTGGGAGTCATGATAGACGGCATCATCGCCCTGTCTTCTGACCCGTCTTTCTACAACGCGCCCGCCATATCAGCGTCATGGGGGATAGTCCGCGACGTTTGTAACATGCTGTTCATATTCATCCTCATCTACGAGGGAATACGAACCATTCTTAACCTCGGCAACATGGTGAGCGTGAAGACCACCATCGCAGGAGTCATCCTTGCGGCCGTATTCATCAACTTCAGCCTCTTCGCGACCAAAGTCGTTATCGACGTCAGCAACATAACCGCAGCATGGTTCATACAGGGCGTTAAGAACGTCGGGGGTACGGAAAGCATCAGCGATGCAGTCGTCGCATCGCTTCAGATGAAGAAACTCGTCCAGAACAAGGACTACGGCAGGGGAGCGATGACCAAGGAGTCCTTTGTGGCGGGATTGGCGATGACCGTCCTCAACTGCGTGGCGATATACGTGATGTTCAAAGTCTTCTTCCTCCTTCTCGGAAGGCTCATCACCTTCATGTTCCTCCTCGTTACCGCACCAATCGGCTTTGTCGGCCCCCTTCTGCCTCAGCTCAAGAAATACGCCGAGAAGTGGTGGAACGAACTGAACTCGATGGCCATAATGGCGCCAATGTTCTTCCTGATGCTCTATATCACCCTGTTCATTATCGATCAGGTGGACACCTTCGTGTTCGGAGGAGCGGGATCGGCAGACCCCGTGACCGGATCGAGCTTCGCCCCGACGAACTACATCATGTTCGCGATCATCATCGCCATGCTGCTCAAGGTACTTGAGATAACCGAGGAATACAGCGGCGAAATGGCAGGGAAGATAGGTGAGCTGTTCAAGAGCAGCGTGGGCGTGGCCCTCGGTGGCGTAACCGCTGTGGGAGGTGTCATCGGCCGACAGACCCTCGGAAGGGCCGCATTTAACATCACTCAAGATGACAAGAAGATGGGCGCACTTCGATCAGAGGCGGCCACAAGCCTGTTCGGCAAAGTGAAGCTTGCCGCAGTTACCAAGGGCGCGTCATCGAGCTTTGATGCTCGAGCCACAACCGTCGGAGGAAAAGCGTTGGGTGCCTTCAATCCAAAAATAAGCGTTGCCGGTATCTCTGTTGACGCCTCTAAGGTTGGAAAGACCGAAAGCGGTGGATTTAAAGCTGGTGCAGAGGCATTCGCCAAGAAAGAGAAGGACTGGGCGGAGAAAAATCTCGGCAAGGGCGCAGCAGGGGAGATCAATCGAATGCGATTCTCTGAGAGCATGCAGAAGGGAACCCTTCTCACGAATTACAACAAGCTCGCCAATGCTGGTGTTGGCAAGAACGCTTACAAGGATGCCTATAGGGATATAGAGAAGGCCGCTCGAGACAACTTCCGAAAGAAGACACTTGAGGATGCAAAGAAGGGCACCAAGGACATCAGCAACAAGATCGTGGACGAACAGATGGCAATCTACCAGATGGAGGAGGCTATCAAGTCAAATAACAACGACCAGATTAACGCCGCTCTTGAAACAGAGAAGAATAGAATCGAGGGCATCTGGTCCGAGATGGAGAAAAATGCCCTTGAGAAAAACAAGGCCGCACATATCGAATACAGCCTCACTCAGGTGGAGAAGAGGGTTGCGGAGCCGGGTCCAGTCGGTGAAGCGGCAAGGGCAACCAAGACATCACTTGA
Source organism: uncultured bacterium (assembly GCA_966243015.1). Taxonomy (GTDB): domain Bacteria; phylum Patescibacteriota; class Minisyncoccia; order Phycocordibacterales; family UBA6065; genus UBA6065. The sequence continues at coordinate 135,001 of CBIMES010000002.1, forward strand.
AAAAGAGCTTGCTGATTTGAGGACAAATATGACCGCAGACGAAAAGAATAAGGCAAGCGAGGAGGCGGAAAAACTCAGATCATACAAAGATTACAAGGAGAAACAGGTCGATGCCGTTAAGTCTGCGATTGAGGAGTCAAACCCTGTCGCAAAGAAGGAACTCACCAAGGGAGTCATCGGGGTCATAAAGACCAAGAGGATTGGCGAGAGAGAGGAATTCAAAGATGAGGAGGGGAAGAAAAAGAAAGTCGCCCCTAAGGGAACCCTCAACTGGGAACTCGACAAGAAGAAAACCAGCCTCAAGGAGGCCCAGGAGGAACTCGATGCGATAGAAGGAAAGAAAGAGGAGAAGAAGGAGGAAAAGAAAGAGGAGAAGAAAGAAGAAGGGGATAGCAAAAAGAAATAATCATGGACAAAGAACTTCAAACCCGATTTGATTCGCTCCCTGCCGACATACAGACGGCGCTTCAGTCGACTGACATCATCGAGAAACTCCAGGCCATCGGAAGAGCCCATGATCTGCACACCGATCAGCTTGGGGGACTGGAAGCATGTGTGAGCAGAATCATGCTCGGCATAGATAAGACCGATGATTTTGTCGAGAGCATTGAAAACAACCTTAATGTAACGACGGATGATGCCATAAACATAGCGACGGAGGTAAACACGACCATATTCCTCCCCGTCAGGGAATCCCTCATGAAAATGCAGGCCGCTGGAACAGAAACCCCCGCAATAAGCAACGAACCGACCGTCGACGAACACCCCATGAAAGCGGACATCCTCGCCGAGATAGAGGATCCGAAGCCGGTGGCTCAGCCTATATCGTCGATACGACCCGCACCAACCCCCGCAACCCCCGTAAACACAGCACTCCCGACAATTGAACCGTCACATCTTCCAACCACCGCATCTCAGCCGAAACCGACCCCGACATTCCAGACTCCGGCACCAAAACCCCAGAGCTCCAGTGTCACCAACGAGTTCATAGCGGGGAAGATGACCGAGACCGTGAATATGCCGCCTCAGAAATACAGCGCAGACCCTTACAGGGAACCGCTCAACTAGGCGAAAATAAAAGGCTCAGTCCACTGAGCCTTTTATTTTTGTGTATAATGAACTCATGCGATTCCAGGTTCCTCAGTTCATCGAGGTGGAGGACAAGATCTTCGGCCCCCTCACCATCAAGCAGTTCATCTACCTCGTTGGAGGCGCGGGACTTTCCTTTATTGCCTACACTCTCATAGGCAACATATTCATCAGCGTCATCTTCATCCTGCCGATCATGGGCCTTTCGCTCGCCCTGGCGTTCTATAAGGTCAACAACAAGCCGCTCATCAACGTCATCGAGGCCGCATTCAACTACTTCGTGAGCAACAAGCTCTATATCTGGAAGAAAATCGACAAGCCAATAGAAAATAAGGCCCGGGAGAACCCAGCAGGGGACCTGACCTCAAACTTCTACATACCAAAGCTGTCTGACTCGAAGCTCAAGGATCTCACCTGGAGCCTCGACATCAAGCAGAGCGCGAACCCAGCGCAGAACCAACAGGGCAAGAAAACATTTTAGGCGGTATACTATAGCTCATGGCGCTTAACGCGAAGACAACACAGGAGTTCGTTCCGATAAAGGAAATCCGACAGGGAATCGTCATCCTCCGCGACGACTCTCTGCGAGGCGTCGTCATGGCGTCATCGCTCAACTTCGCCCTCAAATCGGCCGACGAGCAGCAGTCAATCATCTTTCAATTCCAGAACTTCATCAACTCGCTCGACTTCTCGGTGCAGATCTTTATCCAGTCTCGTAAGCTCGACATCAGGCCATACATCGCCCTTCTCGAGAACAGGCTTCGCGAGCAGATGAGCGATCTCCTCAAGATCCAGACGCGCGAGTACATCGAGTTCGTGAAGAACTTCACCGAGAACTCGAACATCATGACAAAGACCTTCTTCATCGTCGTACCGTACAGCCCGACGGTCGTCTCGAAGGGAAGCGTGCCGAACCCGCTCGGCAAGAAGAAGACGGGGGAGGAGACCGCCGAGCGAAGACTCGAGCTCTTCGAGGAGCATCGCAGCCAGCTCGAGCAGCGTATCAGCGTCGTCACCCAAGGTCTTAGCCGCTGCGGAATCCGCAGCGTCGAGCTGGGAACGGAGGAGATCGTCGAGCTCTTCTACAAGATCTTCAATCCGGGCGACACCGAGAAGCCTATACCTCTCAACTAAACACATGGGAATCTTCGATTTTCTAAAAAAGAAAGAGAATAACATCAACATCTCCCCGGTTCTTCCGCAGGAGATTTACGAGGCGGGCGTGCTCGAGCTCAAGGACGTTATCGCGCCGTCGGCCCTCAAGGTCACGCCGCGCGAGCTTAATCTCGGAGACAAAATCGTCCGAAGCTTCTTCGTCATCTCATACCCTCGATATCTCTCAGAGTCATGGTTCGCACCGATCATCAACCTCGACAAGGTCTTCAACATTTCCATATTTGTCCACCCCGTCGACACCGCTCGAGTTCTCCGCCAGTTCCAGAAGAAAGTGGCCGAGGTGCAGAGCCAGATCTCCATCAGGGAGCAGAAGGGCCTCGTCCGCGACCCGATGCTCGACACCGCGTACCAGGATCTCGAGGGCCTGCGCGACCAGCTCCAGCAGGCGCAGGAGAAGCTCTTTGACGTGGGCATCTACATCTCAATCTACGCCGACAGCGACGCAGAGCTCGATAAGACTGAGAGCGAGATCAAGTCGATTCTCGAGTCAAAGCTCGTGTACGTAAAGCCGGCGCTCTTCCAGCAGGAACAGGGGTACCGCAGCAACCTACCGACGGCAAACGACGAGCTCCTTGTCCATTCCAAGCTTAACTCAAGCCCTCTTTCGTCACTTTTCCCGTTCATATCCTTCGACCTCACCTCTGACAAGGGAATCCTCTACGGCATCAACAGGCACAACTCGTCGCTCGTGCTCTTCGATCGCTTCTCGCTCGAGAACTACAACTCGATTACCTTCGCGAAGTCAGGTTCGGGTAAGTCATACGCCACCAAGCTCGAGATTCTCCGAACGCTCATGTTCGACACCGAGGTGATCGTCATCGACCCGGAGAGGGAATACGAGTACCTTGCCGAGGCAACGGGAGGAAAGTACTTCAACATCTCCCTCAACTCCGAGCATCACATCAACCCGTTCGACCTGCCAATCCCGCGCGAGGACGAGTCGACCGCCGACGTGCTTCGCTCGAACATCATCAACCTCGTAGGACTCTTCCGCATAATGATGGGAGGCCTGACCCCCGAGGAAGACGCGCTCATCGATAAGGCGATCACCGAAACCTACGCGCTCAAGGACATCACGCCTGACTCAGACTTCAGGAACACCGAACCGCCGCTCCTGTCTGACTTCGAGCTCGTGCTTGCCGGCATGGAGGGAGGGGAGTCGCTCGTGCAGAGGCTGACCAAATACACCAAGGGAACCTGGTCTGGCTTCATCAACAGGCCGACAAACGTCGACATTAACGCGAAGTTCATCGTCTTCTCGCTCCGAGACATGGAGGAGGAGCTCAAGCCCGTCGCGATGTACATCGTGACCCACTACATCTGGAACGCGGTGCGCAAGAACCTCAAGAAGCGCCTGCTCGTCATCGACGAGGCGTGGTGGATGATGAAGTCGGACGACACCGCGTCGTTCCTCCTCGGACTCGCCAAGCGAGGCCGAAAGTACTTCCTCGGACTGGCGACCATTACCCAGGACGTGGACGACTTCCTCAAGTCGCCGTACGGAATGCCGATTATCACCAACTCGTCGATACAGATGCTGCTCAAGCAGTCCCCATCGTCGATCGACAAGCTTCAGACGGTCTTCAACCTCACGGAAGAGGAAAAATACCTCCTTCTCGAGTCAGACGTGGGAGAGGGAATCTTCTTCGTGGGACTTAAGCACGTGGCCATCAAGATTATCGCCTCGTACACCGAGGACCAAATCATCACCTCTGACCCTTCGCAGATTCTCGCCATCAAGGAAGCGAAAAGAAACCTTCAGGGGTAGGGGAGCGGTGGATTGGCGCGCGGGGTTTCGTGCTACAATATACTCGTCATGCTTCTCAAAAGGATATCTCTTATCTTTGCTTTTGTCGGTGTACTCCTCTCATGCTCCTTTGCCCATGCTCAGTCTATTCCAGGCATACAGAATCCTCTCGTCGTGAGCGTCATACCGACCGAACCGAGGGCCAATCAGACGGTCTATATCGGCATTCAGAGCTACAGCCTTGATCTCGACAAGGCTCTCATCACTTGGTACGTAGACGGCAAGGAAACATCGAGCGGGGTCGGCCTCAAGGAATTCAGGGTACTCGCCGGACCGTCGGGTTCGACCAAGACGGTCGACGTAAAGGTGGCAACCGTGGGCACAGGAACCTTCTCCGATACCGTCGTCATCAGGCCGGCAGACGTTGGCCTCCTCTGGGAATCTGACACCTACACCCCTCCTTTCTACCAGGGAAAGGCTCTTCATTCTTACAACGGCTCCTTCAAAGTTACCGCGTTGCCAGAGCTCTACACTTCGGCGGGCGCAAAGATTGATGCGAAGGACTTGATCTACACCTGGAAAAAGAACGGTGAGATTCAGGGTGCCGCATCTGGATACGGCAAGAACACCTATATCGGCAGCCAGACGAGCTACCTCAGGGAAGGGGAGGATATCTCCGTTGAGGTGTCAGCGCCGCGAGACAACGTGGTCGCCTCAAACAGCATCCTCATCACGCCAGCGGTGCCTTACGTATCGTTCTACGAGAAGAGCCCTCTCTACGGAATCATCTACGAAAAGAGCCTTCGCAACAGGACCAGCCTGACCAACGAGGAGGTCTCGATCATCGCCGAGCCATTCTTCTTCTCAATTCCAAACCGAGACTCCTCGAACCTCTCGTATACCTGGACCCTCAACGGCAGCCCCCTCCCTGACTTCTCGGGAGAGAGTCTCATGACGCTCCGAAAGGCGGGCGGGGAAGCGGGAAGGGCTGATCTTCGCGTCGTCCTGCAGAACAACATGAAGCTCCTTCAGGGCGCCTCGCAGAACCTAACCATTTTCTATGAATAAAACCCGAGCACTCGCCATCGCCTCAGCAAGCATCGTCACGCTCTTCGCGGGCTGGGCAACTGTCGCGTCGGCACAGACAACCGAATACGTTCCCCTCACGACGGTTCCCGGCCTCTTCAAGCAGGGAAGCTCGACCAACCCCGTCACCATCATCAAGGGAATCTACGGACTGGCCATCGGCATCGGCAGCGTCATCGCCACTGTCATGCTCATCATCGCCGGCTTCGAGTATATGTACCAGGAGTCAATCACGGGAAAGTCACAGGCAAAGGAGCGCATCACCAATGCGTTTCTCGGTCTCTTGGTCATCCTTGGATCGTACATACTCCTCCGAACTATCAACCCAGCACTTGTAGACTTCAACCTCACACTCCAGGGTGGCAGCAATCGACTCAAGGGACTGATTGCCGACAAGGCATATGACGATCTAAGGGAAAGGCAGAAGGCCTTGCAGGAAGATCAGACCGCCATCAACAAGCTCAAGGCAAATGGCGTGGAAATGGAGAAGCTGATTGAGCAGAAAGAGGACACCATGCGCGGCTACGACTGCGAGAACGAGGATAAGGCTGATTGCGAGAGAATCGAGAAAGAGATCGCCGAGCTTGAAACGCGAGTAAAAGAGAACACGGACAACATCGCCGCAACGCAAATAGAGCAGGGAAAGGGGATTGCCTCGACCTATGTGTACGAACTCCTCGAAACCAGGTATTGGGAGCTCGCCGGCAAGCTCAGACAGGACAACGGTCAGGGGGAGCTTGAGTTCGACGAATTCCTTCAGGCAGCCTCAGCCGCATACAAGAGCTCAATCGACGGCGTGGAGAAACAGCTGGTCGCCATAAAAGCCGTACAGACGAACGATGCCGGGATCCTGAAACAAAAGACGGATACCATCAGAGACCTCGAGAACGAGAAAAAATATCTCGCCCTCGCCGCTACGTACGTCATTTGGCAGAACAGCTATGACAATAACGGCCTCGATCTCACGGATCTAGCGAACAGCATCAAGTACAGGACTGATGCCTACACAAAGAAGCTCAAGGAGGCGGGTTTCAGCAACGAGTTCATCGAGGAGCGCGTAAAACGCGACAGAACCAATCTCATAACCGCATTCTCGATGTCTGAGGAGGTACAGGAAGACTGCGCATCAAATACCGATGTGCTCCCGGCCGACTACGCACAGCTCTGCTCAAACGCATAAAACAACATGTCGAAAAAAACATTCACGCTCTTCATCATAGTACTCCTGGGAATCATCGCCTTCCTCGGCTGGTTCTTTTTCTTCCGCGCGAATGAGTCAACGCTTCCCGGTGACCCCAACCAGCCGACCGACCTCTTTCCCTTTGGGCAGGGGAGCACAACCCCTGATGGAAACAACACGGGGCAAACGGGCAGCTCGACGGGGCAGATAGACATCTCGGGTGACACCCCACGCCTTCCTCGACTAAGACAAATCTGGCGAGACCAGACCGCAGGCGCCACGTTCTTTCCAGGCACGGGAACCACGACAAGCGTGAGGTTCGTCGACAGAGCAACGGGTCACATCTACGAGTCTCCTATCGAGGCGACGGGGGAGACCAAGATATCGAACGTCACCATCCCACAGGTGCACGAAGCGCTTTGGGCATCAAACGGAAACGAGCTCATCTTCCGCTACCTCAGGAGCGATTCGATGACGATACAGTCGTTCTATGGAACGCTCGCCACATCGAGCGCCACTACAACCATGACGGTGGAAGGTTACTTCTTGCCCGCAAACATCCGCGACATCTCGGTATCAGGCGACAGGATTCTCTATTTCAACCCAGCCGTTCAGATCGGAAGCCTCGTCGACGCACGCGTCGACGGCACAGGAAGACGCGTGGTCATGAGCTCCGAGGCACGAGACTGGTCTCTCTCATACACCAACACAAAAACCGCATTCCTCGAAACCAGGCCAAGCGGTCTCGTAAAGGGATTCGGCTACGCCCTTAACCTCGCCACGGGAGCGACTTCAAAAATAGCTGGTGACATACTCGGTCTCACCGGAACCATAAACCCAGCAGGGGACAGAGCGCTTATGTCAGCGCAGGAGGGCGGAAGCATCGTCACGGCAGGCTACGACATGACGTCAAAGAGGGCCTCCACCCTTTCCATCAAAACCCTTTCCGACAAATGCGTGTGGAGCAGGAAAAAGGCCGAGATGGCATACTGCGCAGTGCCCTCAAACATTCCGTCGGGAACATATCCTGATGACTGGTATCGAGGCGACACGAGCTTCTCCGATCGACTCTGGACCGTCGACCTCTCGACAGGGGAGACCGATCTCATCATGGACCCATCCTATGAGACCGGCCAGAGCATGGACATCATGAAAATCAGCGTGGACAGCGGGGAGGAGTACATTACATTCACCAACAAGAAGGACATGAGCCAGTGGCTGCTGAGGATCGAGGAATAAGAAAGCCCCAAAAGAAAGCCGCATCGATCGATGCGGCTTTCTTTTTCTATCTAACCTTCACCGCCAAATTCTCCTTCGCCTCCTTCTCCCGCGCCATCTGCCGTCGGATGTACAGCTCCTGCCCGATCATGAACAGGTTGCTCGTCACCCAGTACAGGGCGAGGGCCGAGGCCACGTGGTAGGCGATGAAGAGGATCATGATAGGGAAGACGTACTTCATCTGAGTCTGCATGTTGCGGGCGAAGTCCTCCTGGAAGTTGCCGTTGCCGGTCTTGGGGGCAGCCTTTGGTATCGAGAGCCTTATCTGGAAGTACTGGGAGACCGCCGCGAGAACCGCGAGAGCGAAGCTTTTGGTACCCATGTCTATGAGACCAAGGAAGTTCATGTTAACAACCTCAGGAACCTTAACGAACGAGTAGAGGAGACTCGGGTCAGGCGCCGAAATGCCTGACGAATAAAAGATTCGATACAAGGCGAAGAAGATAGGAAGCTGGAGAAGGATAAGGAAGATGCCGGCAAACGGGTTTATGCCCTTTGCCTTGTAGAAGGCCATGACCTGAAGCGCCTGCGCCTGCCGATCGTCCTTGTACTTCTCCTTGATGGCATTCATCTCGGGCTCGTACATCTTGAGGGCAACCTGGGTGCGGGCAGACTTTCTCGAAAGAGGGAAGAGGATGACCTTAACGATAACCGTGAAGAGGATAATGACGACGCCTGCGTCGAGGAAGGGGAGGTGGCCGGCGAGGAATACAAGACCGTTATAGAGGGGCTCGTAGATGAACGTAGTATAAAGATAATGCATATGATTATTGTGCGGGCTAAGCCATAGTAGCCTATTTCAGACCCTTACTCAATCTACGCGAGACCAGCTTTTTTCAACGTAGCCTGTATATCAGAGGAAACCGCTTCAGGGGAAGCGGCTAGACACTCCTTCTTAGGGAGAATCATGGCAAATACCGGTGTTTTAAGGCTTTTCTTTGCGGACCTGAGGGCAAGATACACCTTTCGGCGCACGGAATTCCTGTCGACGGCCCTGGCTGCCACTTTTTTGGACACAGGCACGGCGAACTTCGCCCTCTCGGCGGGAACGAAGCGCAAAGAAAGAAGCGTCCCGAAGACGCTTTTTCCTTGAGAGAGAGCTGCTACCTCTTTTGTGGTGAGACGGTCAGCCTTCCTGAGCATGGGTTAGATCTTAACAATCTTCTTTCGACCCTTCTGTCGTCGTCGGACGAGCACCTTCTTGCCGGTAGGGGAGTTCTTTCGGGCAAGGAAGCCATGGGCTCGAGCGCGCTTCCTGTTCTTTGTTTTGTATACGATTGCCATAAATTGGGATTTCTAAAAGATATGTTCACATATTATTAACATACTTAGCGCCTGTTCACAAGTAGCGCGCCTCGTACCACGCTATATACTTACAGGAACCATAACGATCCGGTAACTCACATGGACAACAAGAAACTCTGGGAAAGCGTGTTAGGTGCACTGGAACTTCAGGTATCCAAGGCAACCTTCAGCACCTGGCTGAGAGAGACCCACATCCACAAACAGGATGACGGCGTCATCTACCTCTCGGTACCGAGTATCTTCGCCAAGGACTGGCTCTCCAACAAGTTCCACAAGGTTATCCTCAAATGCCTCAGGGACTTCGGCAACGACGTGAGGTCGCTCGAATACGTCATCGCCAAGGCCCCCGAGAAAAAGCAGGAGGTCGAGGAACCAAAGAAGCCGGCACCGACCTACGAGCTACCCCTCCAGGATCTCTATATAAGCAAAGAAGACAACCTCAACCCGAAATACACCTTCGACACCTTTGTCATCGGTCCCTTTAACGAGCTCGCCCACGCCGCGGCGCAGGCGGTAATGAAGAATCCCGGCATCGCCTACAACCCACTCTTCATCTACGGGGACACGGGAAGAGGGAAGACCCACCTCATCCAGGCCGTCGGCAACTACATCAAGCACAACCACCCCTCAAAGAAGGTGTTCTACATCACCTCAGAGCGCTTTGCCGTCGATTACATGAACTCGCTTCAGCTTGGAAAGGCGAACCAGTTCAAGGAAAAGTACCGAAAGTACGACGTCCTCATCATGGACGACGTGCAGTTCTTCTCGAGCAAGGAGAAGTCACAGGAGGAGTTCTTCCATCTCTTTAACACCCTCCACGAGAACAACAAGCAGCTCATCTGCTCTTCGGACAAGCACCCGAACCACATCCCCGACCTCGAAGACCGCATAAAATCACGCTTCAGCGCGGGAATGATTGTCGACGTGTCCGCCCCAGACCACGACTCACGCCTCGCCATCCTCAGAAACAAGACCCTCACGCAGAGAATCAACCTCTCGGACGAGACCATCGAATTTCTCGCCAAGACCGTGGAGGGAAACGTGCGAGAACTCGAAGGCATCGTGAACTCCATCGCCATGCAGACCCATATCCGGGGAAGGGAGCTCAACCTCATCGAGATCAAGAATCTCATCAAGAACAGCACGAAGCCGAAGAAAACTGTGTCTATCAAGGACGTGGTGAAGGTCGTCTGCGACTTTTACAACATAAACGAGAATTCCGTATACGAGAAAACCCGAAAAAAGGAGGTCGTTAAGCCACGACAGGTCATCATGTACATCCTCAGGGAGGACCTGAACATCTCATACCCTTCAATTGGCGAGAAAATGGGAGGCCGCGACCACACCACCGTCATACATTCTTGCGAAAAGATAAAGGAGGATATAAAGTCTGACCAAACGCTCATACAGGAGGTCAATCACATCCGATCCCTCATCTCATAACTGGGGATAAACTTGTTAATAAGTGGGTATAAGCTTGTGGGTAAGTTTATACACAGACTGTGAATTGCCTGGGGATGGAATCTAACAAACTGTGGATGATTTTGAAGGATGGGGAATAGCCCCTGTTTCTATTCGCGAGAACTCCACAGGAACACGTCCTTATAATGCCATCAAACCCTTACAGATAAACGTTTTATGGGTTATACACATATCCCCAGTGATTATAGAAATAGTAGTTATTCTTTAAATATATAAGAGAGATATACTAGGAACATGAAAATCGAGTGCATCAAGGAAAAACTGATTGAGGCGGTTTCCAAGGCTGACAGACTGACGGGGAAGAACCTCTCTCTTCCCGTGCTCTCGTGCGTCAGCATCAAGACCGACGAGAATTCCCTCCTTGTACGCGCGACAAATCTTGATTGCGGTATCGAGATCAGGATCCCCGCCAAAGTCGACGCTACGGGCGAAATTGCCGTTCAGGGAGGCATCCTCACCTCTCTTCTCTCTGGCCTCCCGAAGGAGAAGAACGTGACCCTTGAGCTTAAGGAGGGGAACGTGCTCGTCTCCACCTCTTCCAATAGAACGCTGGTTAAGGCCTTTCCCGCCGAGGATTTCCCCTCGATTCCCAAGATTGAGGCTTTCAAGAGCCTTGAGCTGAGCCCGAAGACCCTCCTCAAGGGATTTAAGTCGGTTGTTTACAGCGCATCTGTTTCGACTGTTAAGCCTGAGCTTGCGAGCGTGTACGTCTACAAGGACGAGGCTGACCTTGTGTTCGTGTCCACCGACTCGTTCAGGCTCGCGGAGAAGAGGCTTAAGATTAAAGAGACCCTCGACTTCCCGTCGGTAATCATTCCCGCCAAGAATGTGACCGACATCGTCAGGTCTCTCGAGGCAGCGACTGACGACGTGCGCGTCATTTTCGACAAGAATCAGATCGCTTTCGAGTCGAAGGACACCTATCTCATGTCCCGCGTCATTGACGCCACCTTCCCAGACTACAAGAACATCATCCCCAAGGCATTCGTGACCGAGGTTGTCGTGCTTAAGCAGGATTTCATTGATTCTCTCAAGACGTCTCATATCTTTGCGGACAAATTCAATCTCGTGAACATCAAGGCCCTTCCCTCGAAGAAAACCTTTACCATATCAACCAAGAACAGTGACGTGGGTGAGTACGTAAACACCATCGATTCGAGCGTCACGGGCGAGGACGTGGATATAAACTTTAACTACAAGTACATCTCAGACTGCTTCCAATCGATCGACGCCGACAGCCTCTCCCTTTCGATCGCGGGCATGAACAGGCCTCTCGTCATCAGGGGTGTCTCCGACAGGTCGTTCATGTGTCTTGTGATGCCAATGAACAGATAGCATGTTCAACGTCGCCGACTATTTCAAGAAGTTCGCGAAAATAGAGGGTGAGAGCCTCGCCTTGAGAGATTCGATACGGGTGGCGCTGCTTGAGGTGTGCGGGGTGGGGAAGGCTGATTTTGAGGTTAAGAAAGGTGTTTTGATTATGAAGGGTCACCCTGTCATCAAGTCGATGGTGTTCATGAAAAAGAAAGAGGTTCTCGAGCATCTCTCGAGAACCTCTCCTCAGTCCAGGATTTCCGATATCCGCTAGCCGTCGAGCTGTACCTGGAAACTCGATGAGGCTTCCGCCTTGTTGTACACGGTATCCGTTCCTATGACGCGGATATCGTTTTTCTCGCTGATGTTCGGGATGTCCTTGGGGCTAAACCTGAAGATGAACGGCTGTTTGTCGATGGTCTCGATGAAGGCGCCGTTTATGTAGAGGGATGCCTTTGCGAGTGAGTATCTGCCCGCTGATGACACGAAGAGCGAGATGCTCTCGTTAGGGCCATAGAGCTTCGACCCGTCGACGTTCTGGATGTGTATGGTTGGTCTGCCCTCTATTACATGCACGTCGTCCGTTTGGGTCGGTATCTCAGAGCCATCCTCGTCCTCGTACCCATTCTCGAGGGCCCATTTCCTTACAGGCGTCTCCCATCGCTCGAACTGCGGGTCGTCGGCGGGATTCTCTGGCGGTGGACCGAGCGGGTTCTTCTTGTCTATCCAGTAGAGGATTGAGTGCACCGACTGGACCTCTCGCTCCTCGCGGGTCTCTGGTGGGGTGAGATCGGTCGCGAGCTTTCCGGATATCGTGTCTACGAAATATGTCTCGCCGCCGCGCCACATGCCGTACATGATGGGCTTCAGGTTTGTCCTGTCGATTGGGTTCGGCTCGACAAAGCGCTCGTCTGGTACGATCGCGAGGGCCTCTTTCATTGCTGCGTTCCAGAGGGGGGCAACGATTTGCCCCGCGACCTTTTTTACCATGGGCGCGTTGTCGTTGTTTCCTGCCCATACGCCGATGACGATGTTGGGGCTGTAGCCAACGGTCCATGCGTCGACCGAGTTGTTGGTGGTTCCCGTCTTCACCGCGACGTCTCGGTCGGAGAAGTTGAGCACGGAGTTCGGCCCGTAGGCCGGTGTTCGCGCCTCGTTGTCGCTCAGGATGTCTGAGACGGTTCGTGCGACGTTCGGGTCGAGAACCTGGCTTGATCGCTGGGAGGGGAGAGTGACCTCTTTTCCGTTCGAATCAAAAACCTGAAGCACAGACTTGTAAGGAACTCTTGTGCCGTCGTTCGCGAACACGCCGTAGGCGCTCGTCATCTCGAGAAGGGAGATCTCGCCGCCTCCGAGCACGAGGGTGAGGCCGTAACGGTCACCATCGGTGAGGCTCGTAATACCCATGTCCTTGGCGAGATCAAGGGAGTCCTTGATGCCGGCGAGGTAGAGAGTCTTGATGGCTGGAATGTTGATTGATTGGGCCAGGGCGTTCCTGAGGCTGATTGGCCCTCTGAACGTCTCGTCGTAGTTTCCGGGGCTGTAGCAGACGGCGTCAGGCGTGAGGGGCTCGCTTTCGAGCGAGCATTGCGAGCTGAATTCGGTCTTAAGGTCGAAGACGACGGTGTCGGGAGTGTATCCCTTGGTGAAAGCCTCGGCGTAGATAATCGGCTTCATCGTCGATCCCGGCTGTCTGTTCGGCGCGATGGCCGCGTTGAACTGGCCGTCGATGTCCTTGTCGAAGTAGTCTCGCGACCCAACCATGGAAAGTATCTCTCCGGTCTTTGGGTCAATTGCCACGAGCGCCGCGTTCTCGGCGGTGAAGTCCTCTTCGTTTCTGAGGGCGGTCGCCTTCACAAGCGCCTCGTTCTTGTCCTGGAGGTCTATGTTGAGCGAGGTGATGACTTTGTAGCCGTTGTTGTCGAGCGCCTCCTCGCCGAGTATGCCTTCGAGGTAATCCTTCACGAAGAACACAAAGTGGGGGGCTCTTATTCCGTATTTGGTCTGAGGGGAGAATGTGACCCTCTCGTTTTTCGCCTGTTCGTATTCCTCGGGGGTAATCTGTCCCGTTTCGAGCATGAGGCTGAGCACGAGATTCTTGCGGGCCTCGAGCTTGTCGGTGTTCTTTCCGTACGGCGAGTAGAAGGTCGTCGCCTGGGGAATGGCCGCAAGATACGCCGCCTCCGCCAGGGTCACGTTCTTCGAAGACTTGTTGAAGAACTGTTGTGCGGCCTCCTCGACGCCGTACATGTTGCCGCCGTACGCAGTTTCATTGAGGTAGAGCTCAAGAATCTTGTCCTTGGGAAGCTGTCTGTCGAGTTTGATGGCGAGAACCCATTCCTTCAGCTTTCGCGAAATTGTCTTGTCCGTGGTGAGCACGGTGTTCTTGATGACCTGTTGGGTGAGGGTGGATCCTCCCTGGCTGTAGCCTCCGGTCGTGAGGTTGGCAAAGACCGCGCGGATGATTGACGAGATCTTGATGCCTCCGTGCTCGTAGAAGTCCTTATCCTCGATGGCGACGGTCGCCTTCTTGATGTAGGGGGAGACGTCGTCTCCGGACACGACGGTTCTCTTCACGGTGTCGTGCAGGTCAAAGAGAAGCACTTCGCCGGTGCGGTCGTATATCTTGGTTGATTCCGATATTCTGCGCTGGTCGAAGGAGGTGAGGTCGGGGAGCCTGAACGATGAGATCCAGAGTATGCCGCCGCCGGCGACCAGGAAGGCGAGGGAGGCGCCGAGCACCAAGAGGTCTTTCGCGGTGTGGGACTTAAAGTGTCGTACGATCTTTCGGACCGTGCTTTTTTTGGTGTGCATTCATGTACGATAACACCAATCAAAAGGCCTCACAAGACAATAAAATACGGCTGTGATACAGTATTTTCCATGATGTTTTCAAAGATTCTGCCCAATACCGACAAGGCGGCAATAGACAGCTTCCTCTCGCGCGGCGTCGAGGCTGTTTTCCCCTCCAAAGAGGCCTTTGCCAAGGCTCTTTCGAGCGGTAGGCGACTCTCTATGTATCTCGGCGTAGACCCGACTGGTCCAACGCTTCACCTCGGCCATGTTATCCCTCTCATGAAGCTCGCCGAGCTTCAGAGGCTTGGTCACCAGATTATCTTCCTTATCGGAGACTTCACTGCCATGATTGGCGATCCAACCGACAAGGCGGCCGCGCGCAAGAAACTCACGAGGAGGGAGGTTCTGAGAAACCTCAGACTCTACAAGAAGCAGGCGTCAAAGTTTATCTCGTTCTCAGGAAAAAACGCTGCGAAGATAAAATACAACAGTGCGTGGCTCGGAAAAATGAGCTTTGCCGATGTTGTCGAGCTCGCCTCCCATATGACGGTTGACCAGATGCTCAAGCGAGACATGTTCCGCAAGAGGATGGACGAGGGCAAGCCGGTGTTCATACATGAGTTCATGTACCCGCTCATGCAGGGATATGACAGCGTCTTTATGAACGTGGACGCAGAGGTGGGTGGAAACGATCAGACTTTCAACATGCTCGCGGGACGAGACTTCGTTAAGTCGCTCCAGGGAAGGGAGAAGTTTGTCGTGGCGACAAGGCTCCTTGTCGACCCAACGGGCAAGAAGATGGGTAAGACCGAGGGAAACATGATTACCCTTCAGGACAGTGCGTCGGATATGTTTGGAAAGGTCATGAGTTGGTCAGATGATCTTATTGTCTCTGGTCTCGAGCTGTGTACCCCTGTCTCTGATACTGATATTGAGAAGGAGAGGGCGTTTCTCGCAAGCGGTGGCAACCCTCGTGATGCGAAGGTTCGCCTCGGCGAGGCCCTCGTCGCCCTTCACCACGGCGCCGAGGCCGCACAGAGGGCGCGCGAGTCTTTCTTCTCAACCTTTAGCGCAGGCACCATTCCCGCTGACGCACCTGAGGCAAACGTTGTCTCCGGGACCCTTCTCGTGGATGTCCTCCTTCAGAACGAAGTCGTCTCGTCGAAAACTGATTTCAGGAGGCTTGCCTCCGAGGGGGCGATCAAGAACCTGAAGAATGGGGGTGAGGCCATCAAGGCTTTTGACGCAACAATCTCCGAGGATGCCGATCTCAAGATAGGCAAGCACAGGTTCCTCAAGGTTCGCGTCAGGAAATAGCAAAAGAAAAAAGCGCCCGTTGGGGCGCTTTTCGTTTTCTACCAGCTCTCTTCCTCGTCTACGAGGAAGTCGTTGACTGGGTCATCGCTCTCCTCGCTGCCCTCGCCGTCTTCGTCGAGCGAGTCGTCGTCGAAGTCAGAGTCGCTGTCCTCGTCCGCGGTCTCGTCGTCATCGCTCGCGACCTTCTTTGGGCTCGGATCATCGTCACCCTCTTCCTCGTCGGTTTCCTCTTCCTCGTTCTGTGCAGCGATGGGCTTCTTTACCTCTTCCGCGTCTTCTTTTCGTGCGATTTTCTTGCTTGGCATTTCCTTTGAAATTTAGAGTCCTCTATTTTTAGCAGATGTAGTTTTTTGACGCAATATGTGGATAAGTACATGTACCGAGACCGTCGGAAAAAGCACGGATATTCGCCTGCTGGCGAATTCCTCGAGCTCGCGCCGGTCGCGCTCGCTAGTCTTTTTCCGACGGTCTCGGTACTCGGCGGTGATAGAAAATTAGAAGCGTTCAATCGCGAAGCAGGTGAGACCTACGGCGATGGCGTCATACTCGTCGTCGTGCCGTATGTCCTTGTCGATTTTTATGAGGCGGGAAACCATGGCGATGACCTGTTCCTTGTCGCTCGCGCCATAGCCCGTGACGGCGACCTTGATTTGTCCGGGGCCGTACTCGTAGACGGGAAGCCTGTTTGTGGCGGCCTGGTAGAGAATGACGCCTCGGGCCTCGGCGACGGTGATGGCGCTCTTCTTGTTGCTGCTGAAGAAGAGGTTCTCGAGGCAGAGTGCCTGGGGCGCGTATTCGCCGATGATGCGGGCGATTTCCGCGCCGATGAGCCCGAGGCGTTCGTGATGGGGGAGCTTGGCCGAGGTCTTGAAGCAGTCTGAATACACAAGCGTCTCCTTCTGGCGGGGGAGCTTCTCGATGACGGCGATGCCGAGGCGTTCGTATCCGGGATCGATGGCGATGATGCGCATGTGCGTATATCATACCTCAAAACAAAAGCGGCCCGCGGGCCGCTTTTTTCTATTCGACGTTGGTGAAGACCTCCTGCACCTCCTCGTTCTCCTCGAGGGCGTCTACAAGCTTTCCGAGGGCCTCGAGATCCTCGTCAGAGAGGTCGACCGTCGTG
The DNA here is from genome assembly GCA_966243015.1 of uncultured bacterium. GTDB lineage: Bacteria > Patescibacteriota > Minisyncoccia > Phycocordibacterales > UBA6065 > UBA6065. The sequence continues at coordinate 151,897 of CBIMES010000002.1, forward strand.
TTTGGCTTCCAGCCGGCACCCTCGCGGGTGAAGGCCCATGATGCTGATCCCGGCGCGGCAAGCGACGATCCGTTCTCGGAGAGGATGTGCTTCACCTCCTGGGCGGCCTTGTTCTTGCTCGCGGTGAGCGCCTCAATAATGAGGGCGCATCCGCCCGGCCCATATGCCTCGTAGGTGATGGACTCGAGCGCCGCGCCCGGTTCCGACGCCTTCTTGATGGCTCGGTCGATGACTTCGTTCGTGACGTCCTCGGACTTCGCTCGCTCGATAAGCGCTCGCAGCGAAGGGGAGTTTCGGTCACCCTTCACCTTCTGCGCCTCAGCGGAGATGAGCTTCGAGTATTTCGAATAGAGCTTAGACTTAGCCCCGTCAGTCTTTGCCTTCTTGTGCTTGATCTGTGACCATTTATTGTGTCCGGACATGTGGTTTTCTGATTAGTGAGAAAAGTATGTCTCAACGCTGGCCAAAAAACAACCCGCGCTTTTGGCGGGGGCTGTCTCATGGTGCGAATATTACTCTTTCTTGATTTTAAGATGCGTCCAGGCCTTCTCGGTCGCCTTGCGGCCTCGGGGCGTTCGCTCGATGAGGCCGAGCTGAAGGAGGTACGGCTCGTGAACTTCCTCGACGGTGGCATCCTCCTCGGCGAGCGATGCCGCGAGGGTGTTAAGGCCGACGGGGCCGCCGTTGAACTTGTCGATGAGGGTCTTGAGAAGCTCGCGGTCGCTCTGCGAGAGGCCGAGCTCGTCGATGCCGAGCATGGAAAGGGCCCGATTGACGATGTCGGGGGAGACGGGGGTCTTCTCGACCTGGGCGAGGTCGCGCACGCGCTTGAGGAGGAAGTTCGCCGTTCGCGGGGTAAAGCGGCTGCGCTCGGCGATCTTCTGGGACGAGGCGCTGTCTATGTCGATTCCGAGAACGCGGGCCGATCGGTGGATGATGTCCTGTATCTCCTTGTCCGTATAGAATTCGAGCCTGAAGGTTCCGCCGCTGAAGCGAGATCGGAGCGGCGCGGAGAGAAGGGCGATACGCGTCGTTGCCGCGATGAGGGTGAACGGGGGGAGTTCGAGCTGAATCGTGCGTGCGCTTGGTCCCTTGCCGATGATGATGTCGAGCGAGCCTGACTCCATGGCAGGGTAGAGGACTTCCTCAATCGCCTTGTTCAGTCGATGGATCTCGTCGATGAAGAGCATGTCTCCCGGCGCGAGGTTGGTGAGGATTGACGCGAGGTCCCCGACCTTCTCGATTGCGGGACCGGAGGTTGTCTTTATCTGCGACGCGGTCTCCTTCGCGATAAGGTGGGCCAAAGTCGTCTTTCCGAGACCTGGCGGTCCGTAAAAGAGGATGTGCTCGGGCGGGTGCTTTCGCTCCGCGGCCGCTTTGAGCAGGACCTTGAGGTTCTCCTTTATGGATTTCTGGCCAATGTATTCGTCCCACGAAGAGGGGCGCAGCGTTTGATCCAGGAAAAGGTCATCATTTCCAAAAGAGCCCTTATTTTCAGGCTTTTTATGGGTTTCCGAATCTGGGCGGGCGGGAGTACTTGACATATGTAAAGCTTTATGCTAAGATACAAGAGTAGTCAGGTTGAAACGGCGGTACTCCAGAATATAAATCTCTAAGCAATTAAACCTTTACGGTTTACTAGTTGATATTCTCGGGACGTTCTGGTTTGCACTTCGGTGCACTTACTGGGGCTATCCTAAGAACTCTGCTTAACTTTAGATGCACATCTTTAAGTATTGCTTAGAGATTTATGTTCTCGAGCGAGAGGCTCGCTTCCGAAAGGGGCGAGCTTTTCTTTCCCTATGGTACTACTCCTATTACTCCCCGCAACTACGTTTTAGCAGGGGAGCACAGAGGTAATTTTAAGTAAATCTTGACGGAATTTAGACGATTTCCGAGATGTCGATGACGCGCTCGAGCTCGTCGAGCGAAGTGATGCCTTTGAGCACCTTCACGATGCCGTCCTCGCGCATGTCGGGGATCCCCTGGATGCGCGTCGCGGCCTTGATGTCGCGCTCGCTTGGGTTCTTCTCGACTGCGGATTCGAGGGTTTCGTCCGTTGCCACGGCCTCGTATATGCCGATTCGCCCCTTGTATCCGCTCTGGTTGCACGCTTCGCAGCCTGCGGCGGCCCACATCTTTTCGGTCTGGAGCCCCACTACGGAATTTTTGTCCTGGACGCCTGAGACGATCTCGTCGACGCGTCGCTTCGTCTCGCCTTCGAGAATTACTTCCGTCTTGCAGACGGCGCAGAGCTTTCTCACCAGTCGCTGGGCGAGCACGATGTTAATCGCCGAGGTCATGGTCTTTGAGTTTACGCCGAGATCGATGAGGCGAGGGTATGCACCCGCCGCCGAGTTGGTGTGGAGGGTGGAGAAGACGAGGTGTCCCGTCTCCGCGGAGTCGACGGCGATCTTCGCGGTTTCCTCGTCTCGGATCTCTCCCACCATGATCACGTCTGGGTCTTGTCTGAGCGCCGAGCGGAGACCGAGCCCGAAGGTGTAGTTCTTGTCGGGGTTGACCTGCGTCTGTACGATGCCGGGGAGGTGGTACTCGATAGGGTCCTCGATGGTAATGATTTTAACTCCCGGGCTGTGAATCTTGCGGAGGAAGGCGTACAGGGTCGTGGTCTTTCCAGATCCCGTCGGACCGGTGGTGAGAATCATGCCGTTTGGTCGCGCAATCTCCTTGAGGAGGATGCCAAGGAGCTTCTCGGGAATGCCGAGGTTCTCGAGGGGCACCTGAATCGAGCGGGGATTGAGGATTCGGAGCACAATGGACTCATTGTACGCGCCAGGCAAGACCGAGGTTCGGATCTCGATATCGTCCTCGCCGACCTTCACGCTGAAGCGGCCGTCCTGGGCCTCGCTCTTCACGTTGAGCTTGAGTCCCGAGAGCAGCTTGATGCGCGAGAGAAGGAGAAGGAATGTCTCGGTGTCGAAGCTGAGTATGTCTGTGAGCACGCCGTCGAGTCGATAGCGGAGCCGCACATACGCTTCTTCCGGCTCGACGTGGATGTCTGACGCTTTGGTCGCGAGCGCTCCCGAGAGCACGATCTCGAGGATCTTCGAGATGCGGAAGCCCTTTTTGAGTTTGAGGACCTCGGCCATCGAGGCCTTCACGTCATCGATGCCTTTAATCTGGCCGAGGTAGTTTTTGATGTCCTCGCTCGAGATGTCGAGAGCGCCCGCCTTGGTCTCCGTCGAGAAGGAGAGGTCAGCGTAGCGGCTCCAGACCTTTTCGAGGCTCGAGAGCGAGGCGACAGCCACGGTCACCTCGTATCCCTTGTTCGTGACCGTGTCGAGGATGGCGAGGGTCTTGTCGCTGACGGGGGAGAGGACGGCGATCTTCACGCGCTTGCCGACGAGGCTGAACGGCGCGATCTTCGTGTCGCGGGCCTCCGCCTCGGTGACGACGCGGAGGGCGTCCATGTTAATAGGCACCGGACCGAGGTCCGCGTACTCGAGGCCGTGTCGCGAGGCGATGATCTGGGCGAGATCCTCTTCCTCGCGCTTTCTGAATTCCTCGAGCTTTTTACCCTGCTTTTCCTCGTCAAATGAGAGTGACATGGCCTTTATTGTAGCGCTTTAAGGCCGTTTTTCTTCTATTGACAAATCGGTATTATTTGATATAATATACACAGAACAACATGGCATGGTGCCGTGATACAGAAACTCTGGATTTTCTACCGATGCACAAGAAACTGCTAGCGATCATTGTCAGCCTGTTTGTGGTCAGTGTCTTCAGCGGATGCGCCTCGCGTCTTCAGCGGGGTGCCCGTGTCGGAGACAAGCCTCCTCTCATGTCTCAGTGGGGTAACGCCCTCTCGTTCAACATGAGTCCCGCGCAAGGTAATGTGTTTGCTCAGCCTGCGATATGGGCGGGTGATATTGCCAAGGTTCCGAATGCGACTCCTTTCACCCTTGCTATCAGGGGCAATACGAGCGACAAGGTGGTGTATCTGAGGCCGGGCGAATCGACTGAAATCGACCTGTCTCTGACGAATTACTCGATCATGGTATATGCGCAGATTGATGGCGAGCAGCAGTTCGTTCTCTCTCGGAGCTTCGCCAGGTCGGGGGATACCGTCAACCGCTATCACTATACCTTCACGGTCAAATACTATGACGGTCCGAGTTACGAGAATCGGCTTAATCGCTTCTACGGCGAAATGAGCTGGTGATCGTTCTCCTAACAGGGTCCACTTCGGTGGGCCCTTTTCTTTTGTCCGCGCCGCATCTGATATATAGTATCGGCATGATATCGAAAGGCATTCAGGACACCTTCGCCATCGCTGCCGAGTTCGCTCGCGGGCTTGAGTCGCGCGAGGGCGGGGCGACCGTCATTGCCCTGAAAGGAGACCTTGGTTCGGGCAAGACGACCTTTACCAAGGCTTTTGCTGCCGCCCTGGGTGTTCCCGCAGAGGAGATAACCAGCCCAACCTTCGTCATCGAGAAGCGCTTTGACCTCGCCGGTCACGCCTTTTTCAAGAATCTTATACATATAGACGCCTATCGTCTCGAGCGGCCCGAGGAGATTCAGAAGCTCGGGTGGTCTGAGACCCTGAAGGGGAAGGGTAACCTCGTCCTCGTAGAGTGGCCCGAGCATATTGGCGCCGCGTTGCCTCCGAATACCCCCACGATTTCGTTCCGTTTCATAGATGAGAATACTCGGGAAATAGTGTTTAATTAGGGGGTGAAAAGACTCATTCTTCTGGACTCTCACGCCATCCTTCACCGGGCCTATCACGCGCTCCCGGACTTTTCGACGGCTGCTGGCGAGCCGACGGGCGCCCTCTACGGTGTGGCGACCATGCTTATCGGCATCATCGAGACGCTCAAGCCCGATTACATCGTTGCGGCCTACGATTTGCCGAAGCCGACCCATAGGCATGAGGCGTACAAGGACTACAAGGCCGGAAGGGCAAAGACCGACGACGCCCTCGTCGCGCAGATTATTCGCTCGCGCGACGTCTTCGACGCGCTCGGCATTCCTGTGTACGACAAAGAGGGTTTTGAGGCGGACGATATCCTGGGAACCATCGTCGAGAAAACAAGGAAAGAGCGCGAGGCGGGCGAGCTTCAGATTGTCATCGCCTCGGGCGATATGGATACGCTCCAGCTCGTCTCGGGCGAGAGCGTCCAGGTCTACACCCTCAAGAAGGGAATCAAGGACACGGTTATCTACGATGAGGCCGCGGTGCGCGAGCGCTTCGGCTTTGGCCCAGAGCTTCTCCCTGACTACAAGGGGCTCAGGGGCGATCCGTCAGACAACATCATCGGCATCAAGGGTATCGGCGAGAAGACCGCCACGACCCTCATCACCACCTTCGGCACCATCGAGAATATGTATAAGGCACTCGCCGAGGACGACGCCGCGTTCCGCGATGCGGGCATAACGCCTCGCGTCATTGAGCTTCTGCGGGCGGGCGAGGAGGACGCCGAGTTCTCCAAGGTGCTCGCCACCATTCGTCGGGACGCGCCCATCGAGTGGAAGGCGCCCGTTGTCGGTTGGCGCGATTCTATTGATATGGACAAGACGGCAAAGCTTTTCGCCGATCTCGAGTTTAGGACGATGATGCCACGCCTCAAGGCAGCGATCGAGGGCAGGATTCCCACAAAATCACCGGCAAAGGCTTCGGGCGCTGGTGGCGTCGGCGCCGAGACTCATTCATCAGCCACCGTCGCTGACGAGGAAAAGAGGCTCGCCGAGATGGAGGCGGCCATTCCCGCAGACAGGCTCCGCGAGGCGGCACTCATGCTTTGGCTCGTCAACTCGAACATATCGGATCCAAAATTCTCGGACATCCTCTCGTTCGCCAAGGCGAAGACCTTTGACGACGCCTACGCAGTTCTCTCGAAAGAAATCACGCGCCTTGGCCTTACGAGGGTATACGAGGAAATCGAAAAGCCTCTCATCCCTCTCCTCGACAGGATGAAAAAAGTGGGTGTGAAGATAGACGGGGAGTACCTTCAGTCGCTCGGCGACGAGTATCGCAAGGAGCTCTCGGCCATCGAGCAGTCTATCTGGCGCATGGCCGGCATGGAGTTTAACGTGTCGTCGCCCAAGCAGCTTGGCGAGGTGCTGTTCGTGAAGCTTGGTCTGAAGTCAAAGAAGAAGACGGCTGGGGGCGCACTTTCCACCAAGGAGAGTGAGCTCGAGAAACTCGCTGACGAGCATCCCATCATCGACGAGATACTCCGCTATCGCGAGCTTTCCAAACTTCTTGGCACCTATATCGAGACTATTCCGGCGCTTCTCGACGAGAACTCCCGCGTCCATCCGACGTTCATACAGACGGGCGCCGTGACCGGTCGCATGGCGACCAAGGACCCGAGCATCCAGAACATACCAAACAGGACGGAGCTCGGTCGCAGGATCAGGAACGCCTTCGTGGCGGAGAAGGGCTGGAAGCTCGTGGCCTTTGACTATTCTCAGATCGAGCTTCGCATCGCCGCGTTTCTCTCGAAGGACGAGAAGTTCATCGACATCTTCCGCAGGGGAGAGGACGTGCACGCCGCGGTTGCCGCACAGGTGTTTGGCGTGCCGGTCGCGGCAGTCACCAAGACTATGCGCTCTCAGGCGAAGGTCATCAATTTCGGCGTCATGTACGGTATGGGGGTGACGGCCCTTCAGAAAAATCTTGGCACCGACCGCAAGGCGGCGCAGAAGTTCTATAACGACTATTTCGAGAAGTTCCACGGTCTCGCGGGGTATCTCGAGAGCGTGAAGGCGCAGACCGCGCGCACGGGCTATACCGAGACGTTTTTCGGCCGACGCCGCTACTTCGACGGCATTAAGTCAAAAGTCCCGTTCATCCGCGCGGCCGCCGAGCGCATGGCCATCAATGCGCCGATTCAGGGGACAGAGGCCGATATCGTGAAGCTCGCCATGATTCGCATAGACGAGTATCTCCGCGACAGGGGACTCTCCGAGGACGCGCGCATTCTCATGCAGGTGCACGACGAAATTGTCCTGGAGGTTAAGAGTGAGCTTGTGAACAAGATATCCCCAGATATCAAGAATATTATGGAAAATATCGTCTCCCCAGACGATATTCAAGGCATCGTCATCGCGGCTGAGGAAAAGGTTGGGGACAACTGGGGTATTATGGAATAGCCCATATGCTGTATCTCATTCACGGAACTGATATCGAAACCGCTCGCGCCAAGGCCCGCGCGCTCTTTGAGGCGCTCAGGCAGAAGAAGCCAGACGCGTCTGCGGGGACCCTGTCGGCCGAGCAGGTGACATTCGAGCGCCTCGACGAGCTTACCCAGACGCAGGGCCTCTTCGAGAACAGGCAGATTATTTTCATGGACCGCACGCTCGAGAATAAGGACATGCGTGACGTCGTCCTCGAGCGCATCGACGCCCTTGCCGAGTCGCCGAACATATTCATATTCTCGGAGGGCAAACTCACCAAAGAGGTTCTCAAGAAATTCGAGAAGCGCGCCGAGAAGGTACAGGAATACGAGGCAAAAGAGGCGTCCAAGGCAAAGCAGGACGGCGGTTTCTTCGCTCTCGCTGACGCTCTCGGCTCTCGCGACAAGAAGAGCCTCTGGGTACTCTTCAGGGACGCGATGGACAAGGGCGCCGCGCCAGAAGAAATTCACGGTATTCTCTTCTGGCAGGCGAAGTCTCTTGCGCTCGCCGAGCGAACGCGCGACGCGGCCGAGGCGGGACTCAATCCGTTCGTGTATGGGAAGGCGAAGAGGCACTCTTCAAACTTCAGGGAAGGCGAAGTTGACTCGCTCGTGTCTCGGCTCGTCCATCTGTATCATCGGGCGCATCGCGGTCAGGAGGATTTCGAGGTGTCGCTCGAGAAGCTGATTCTCGATCTCTAGGATAAAAAAGTCCCCGCTGGAAAGGCGGGGACTTTTGTTTGCCGTTTTATGCGGCGGCCTCTTCGTCATCCGGCATGACCACGGCGGGCCGGGGGCGATGGGTGGGGAATTCGAATTGCTTCAGAATTTCCTCGGGAAGATTCGCGCGGACGTATTCCATTGAAACCGAGAACAGGAAGTGCTCGCCTCGCTCGCTGTGGTGGCTGACGTTTGCCGCCTCGGCCGCGTAGAAACTCAACCCTCCACTGATGAATGACTCCTGATGGCCCCGCCTGCTTGTCTCAGGTATGCCGCTTATGGCGGATACCGGAATCCTGATCCATTCGGGGTCGTTGAAGCGACTGATGACGAGCTCTGTCGCCCCTTCGGGTATTGGCTTGATCATGGCTGATGTGTTCCAAGGAACTCGCGATATGCCCTCGCGTAAGGCTGTGCGCAACGTGCGCGTTTGTAGAAAACATTACGCCCGCCAGATTAGTTTGTCAAAACTTCTGTACCTTGCGAAGTTTTGTGGTATTATCGGTTTCAATTCCGCCCATAGCTCAGTCGGTAGAGCAGCTCCCTTTTAAGGAGAGGGTCGTTGGTTCGATTCCAACTGGGCGGACACTGTATGAAGCGCGACGTCAGGATCCTCCTTCACGACATTCGCAGCGTCCATAATGTCGCAGCGATATTCCGTACCGCGGACGCAATCGGCGCGACCAAGATATACCTGGGTGGATACAGTCCGGCGCCCGTGGATCGTTTCGGGAACGCACGCGCTGATTTTTCGAAGGCCGCTCTTGGCTCCGAGAACACGGTTTCATGGGAGGCAATTAAAAACCCGATAACCCTCATTGCCAAGCTCAAAGGCGAGGGGTTTTCTGTCGTGTCTGTCGAGCAGGATGCTCGATCTGTCGATTACAAAAAGACGAAACCCGGCCCGAGGGCCCTCATCGTCTTCGGTAACGAAGTGACCGGTGTTTCGAAGAAAGTCCTTGCCGTCTCTGATACTGTCGCCGAGATACCCATGCGTGGCTTGAAGGAGTCCCTGAACGTATCGGTTTCGGCCGGAATCGTTCTGTATAGGTGGTTCGACAAGTAAAAGCCCTCGGATACCGAGGGCTTTTACTTAGAAGGTTATTGCGTCGAGAACCTCTCCCTTGGCGTCACGGAGCCTGATGATCTCCTGGCGGCTCCTCCAGAGCTCCTTGGTCTCCTCGAGGAAAAGTCTCCACTCGTTCTTCAGGAACCCCCTTTCTTTCTGGTGCGCATAGACACAGCTGTTGTAGTTAAGCGTCTCGGCCACGAACGCTTTGCACGTTGGCGATATGTCACTTGGAAGCGTTTCTTCGTATGTGCGGCAGCGGGGAATGGTCTCCACGAATTTTCGACACGACTCCTCTTCGTATGGCCCTGACGCCTTGAGCTCGTCGAGGGGCTCGGGGCAGTCCTTCCTGAGATCAGGCGTGTACGACTGGAACTGGTCGAGATATCCGCTGCAGATGTTTACTCGGAATGATGTGCCGACGGGGGAGCGGCCCGAGGTGATGAGGACGCGACCCTCTGCCGGAACGGATACTGCGGTTTTGAGGTAAGGGGTACCGAGCACGAGAAGGTCGGCAGCCGTCGGGATGCTCTTGATGATGTCGCGCGCATCGCCCGTGATAGTCATGCCCTCGAGTGACAAAGGGGCTTTTGCGGACGACTCGGCGATAATGCGGAGATACTCGTCCTGGGGCGAGGTTGCTGCCGCACCTGCGATTCCGTCGATGCGGAGCTCGCCTGATCCTCTGGTGACGGGGTGGATTTCCTTGGCCGTGCGTGGCTGCGAGAAAAAGCTGATGATGCTCGCGCTTATGGTGCGCGCGACCCTGGCGGGCGCCTCGGGGAGGTTGAGGGTTTCCTGCCTCTCTGGGTCGCCGCCAAAATAGGTTCGCCCATAGGTATCGCCGCTGTCGATAGGGGCGAGTGGCTTTATGTATGGTTGGCGGGCGTCAGGGTCGCTTGCCCCTCCGGTGAGGAACCAGATGAGGCCAATGCCGACGAGTCCCCAGATGAGCCAGGCGAACTCTTTGTGTAGTCCTTTGAGTATATCCATGACGGTAAGTATAGTGCTAGCGCGCCTTTCTCAGCAACTTCTGGTGTACGGGGCAGAAGTGCGCGCTCCTCCCGCCCACGACGATTCTCTCGATGACGCCGTCGCAGCCTTTCTTGGCGCAGGGAAATCCCGTCTTGCGGTAAGCGTTGTGCTTTTCCTGGAACGATCCTCGTTCCCCGAGTATGTTGCGATAGTCCGACATTGAGTCTCCGCCGAAATCGATACCTTTTATGAGCGTTTCCTTGATTGCCTTGAGCACAATCTTCCATTGTTTCTCGGTAACGTGCTTCACGCGCTCGAGTGGGTGGATGCCAGCGCGCCACAGTACCTCGTCAGAGTAGATGTTTCCGATGCCGGAGACGATGGTGTGATCCATGAGCACGGTCTTGATAGGGCCGTTAGGTCTTTGTGACACTGCGGCCACGAGCTCGTTTGGGCCAAAGCCTTCGTCGAGAGGCTCGGGGCCGTGATGTCTGATGTGCTCGGACTCGTGCAAGCCTGCCGTGTCCGTAACGGTCACCTTTGCAAACTTTCGCATGTCAGAGAGCACGAGATGGGTGCCGTCGGAGAAGGAGAGGACGAAGTGTATGAAGCGGTTGAAGGGGTCGTTGAGGGCCTTGTCGTCGGGATCAGCCGGCCTCCACGACTCTCCTTGGCTGTCTTTCCGGGCGAGTCTGCGATAGCGGCCGTGCATGACGTGGCCCGTCATTTTCATGTGAATCAGAATCGTCTTCCCGTTCGAAAGGTTGATGAGGATGTTCTTGCCCCGCCGCTCCGCGCCCCCGATGCGCGCGCCGATGACCTGTTTCCTGAAGAGGGGGAAGAAGCGCGGGTTCTTTATGTTGTCGCTCTGGGCGTGGAAGGGACTGTCATAGTCTGTCCAGGCATCCGAGATAAGGAGGCCTTTCGTGCGGGAGTTTATCCCGTTCACCGTCGTTTGTACCTCGGGGAGTTCGGGCATATACTTCATATAAGCACAAACGAATCATGTTGAGAACCATACAGCAGTACGTCTCTATCCTCATCCTTTTTGCCTGCTCAAGCATGATACTGAAGGCGGCCTTTGATTACTGTCTGCCGATTCTCATGTTGGGCGAGAACGCCGCTGCGGTGTATTTCGTGGACAACAAGACAGCCTCTGATCTCAAGAACACCTACGCCTCCGCATCGACGACTGAGGGTCGTTTGAGGATTTTCATCATGCCGGGACACGAGCCGGGTTTTGGCGGCGCTGAATACCGTGTGCTGAGGGAGCGCGACATGAATGTGGCCCTTGCCCAGTATCTTGCTGACTATTTGTACGCGCAGGGGAAGTATGACGTGATTGTCGGTCGCGACGGTTCGTCCTGGCTACCCGAGCTCGATGCATATTTCGAGGCTCACGAGGACGAGATTATCGCATGGAAGGAGAGTCAGGAGGATATCACGGACAGCCTGATCGAGGGCGGTCATTTCGAGGTGGACGCAAATCCTGTTCCTCACATGTCGGTTAAAAGTGACGTCGCCATGCGACTCTATGGCATCAACAAGTGGATAGGGGAGAACGATTTCGATCTCGCGGTCCACGTCCACTTCAATGACTATGGGTCGCGACGTCGAGGTCAGCCCGGCGAATTCGCGGGCTTCGCCATTTATGTCCCCGATGGGCAGTATTCAAACGCGAAGGCGGCCCATGACGTGGCCGAGTCGCTTCGCGGAAGGCTCGATGACATCGTTGCTCCGAGCAGCGCCCCTCGCGAGAAGGGAGGGATCGTCGAGGATCAGAACCTCATTGCCCTCGGCAGCAACAATACCGCTGACGCCCCGAGCATCCTCATTGAGTACGGGTATATCTACGAGCCGCAGTTCCAGGACAAGAAGACGAGCGATCTCCTCATGAGGGAGTACGCGTATCAGACATTCCTCGGCATAGAGGACTTCTTCAGGGTGGGACAGAGGGATCTCGCCTACAGGACGAGCGTTCTGCCGTATCGCTGGGATTCAAACGTGCCTCGCTCGACCGTCGCGAGCGCCGACGTTCTTGGCCTGCAGTTCACGCTCCTCGCGGGCGGCATGTATCCTCCCGCGGGCAAGGATCTTTCCTCGTGCCCACTTTCCGGTGTTTTTGGGCCGTGTACCGTTTCGGCCCTCGCTGATTTTCAGAGGAAAAACGACATAGAAGGTGACGGAACCTTTCTCGGCCCCCGAACCAGGGAGTTACTGAACGCTCTCTTTAGAGAGTAGCTTTCGGAGTTCCTCGCGCGAAACCTCGGCGTCGCTCCACGGAATTTTGGTGTTGTTTGCTCCCATGATGTACGGGTCAGTGCCTTTGCCCGTTATAAGGACAGCGTCGCCGGTATTTGCCTTGGAAAGCGCGAGGGCGATCGCCCCACGACGATCCATAACGATGTGAGGCTTAGCCTCAGGCATCGCGTCGGCCATGTCCTTTACGATTTGATGAGGGTCGTCGTCGTAGGGGTCCTCGTTGGTGAGGATTATCTCGTCGCACGACTTCGCGGCGATCTGCGCCATCTCATCTCGCTTCCACACGTCTCGTCCGCCGCCCGTGTTGCCGAGCACGCATATCCTGCGCGACCTCTGGAACACGTCGTATAGCTTCTGGAGGGAGTCGGGTGTGTGCGCATAGTCCACGATCACCTCGAAGTCCTGGCCCTCGTCGATCTTCTCGACGCGGCCGCGGATGCCGGTGAACTTCTCGATGGCCTTGCGCGAGGTCTCGATGTCGACTCCCTGCGTCTCGGCTGCGGTGATTGCCGCAAGCACGTTGTAGACGTTGAACTCGCCCGAGAGGTGAGAGTGGATGAGCTTGTGTCGGACAGTGATGTCGAATCCTTCCTTGAACACGTTGTACGGCTTGGCGTCGTCGAGAGAGTAGGGGCGCCTGTCGGTAAAGCCCTTTGTCAGGAATTTCTCTGCCTGAGCGTCGTCGCTGTTTGCGATGATGAAGGTCTTCGGTTTCTTTGACTTGACTACGGCGTCGGCGATGGAGAGTTTCGCGTTCACATAGTTCTCGAACGAGCCGTGCGCCTCGATATGTTCGGGCGCGATGTTGGTGAAGACAAGAGCGTCAAAGTCGATGAACTTGTGTCGGCTGAGAATCGCACCCTGCGAGGTCGCCTCAAGGACAACGTGGGTGCACCCAGCCTTTACCGCTTTCGCGAGGAACCTCTGTACGAAAAAACGTCCGGGCATCGACATCTTATAGAGATTGTCCGTGGACTCGTCGCCGACCTTGAAGCGAATGGTGTTTGAAAGCGCAGTCTTGAGACCTGCCTCCTCGAGAATGGCGTTGGTGATTTCGGTGACGGATGTCTTGCCCTTGGTTCCCGTCACGCCGATGACCGTGAGCTTGCGGGAAGGAAAGCCGTAGCGAGCCGCGCCCATGAGGGCCATCGTCCAGTGGTACTTCGGCTGGATGAAGCGGAAGACTGGGGCGGGAACAAGCTTGCGGAGGGAGTGGAGGGTTTGGTCGATCATAAAAATGTTTTATTTTCCTAAAACCTTGAGGGCCTTCTTCACGCGCTCTCCCGTATCCGTAATCGAAGGGTCGATATCCTTGAGCGCCTCGCGCGCCTCGTTGTGCTTATAGCCGAGGGCCTTGAGCGCCTCGAGTGCGTCTACCTCGTCGCGGAGGGTGATGCTCTGGGCCGCCTCGGCCGCAAACTTGCCCTTGAGCTCGAGAACGATTTTCTCGGCGACCTTCTTGCCGATGCCCGACACCTTGGTGAGGTGGGAGGTGTCACCGGTCGATACCGCGGTGCGAATGGCCTTTACCGACGATACGTTGAGGATGCCGAGGGCGGTCTTGGGACCGATGCCCGACACCGACGAGATGAGAAGTTCGAAGAAATAGAGCTCCTCCTTGTCGATGAAGCCGTAGAGGGTGTGGGCGTCCTCGCGCACGGCGAGGTGGGTCCAGAGCGAGGCCTCGGCGTTTTCCTTGAGGTGGTCGAGGGTCTGACTGGTGCAGAATGCCTTGTATCCGACGCCGCTTACGTCGATGACGGCCGAGCGCTCCTCCTTGTCTATAACTGTGCCTCTCAGGTGGGTAATCATGGCCCAAGTATAGCAGGGGAAGGGGATAAAACGCATCTGGCGCTTGCTTTTTCCGTTGTTCGCTGTTAAAGTAATCGCCACATATGCCAATCACATCTTCAGCAAAAAAGGCCCTTCGATCGTCAAAGCGCAAGCGCGTGTACAACGTACGCCGACGCGACGCGGTCTCTGAGGTCACCAAGCAGATCAAGAAGCTCGCCGTCTCAGGCAAGAAGGCCGAGGCAAACAAGCTCCTCGCCCAGGCCTACAAGCAGCTCGACAAGTCAGCGAAGGCCGGCTTCATCAAGAAGAACACCGCCGCTCGAAACAAGTCGCGACTCTCTGCCCTCATCAAGAAGGTAAAGTAATCAAAAGAAAAACCGCCCTGCAGGGCGGTTTTTCTTTTTCCTCGTTTACTTTTCCTGAATTTCCTGTAAGTTAATAGCACGCTCTCGTCGTTCAATGGATAGGATTCAACTTTGCGGAAGTTGCGATGTAGGTTCGATTCCTACCGAGAGCACCATACGAAAAGCGCCCCTTAGGGCGCTTTTCGTTTAGAGACCGAGTCTGTCCAGAATAACCTGGAAGGGGCTTTCCTCGTAGGGTTCCGCCTTGAGCTTTGTATCGAGAAATTCTCCGAGCTCCTTTATGTCATCGTGCTCTACCGCGATGATGATGTAGGGCATGATCATCTTCTGGGACACGAGAATGAGTCGGGCTCCTTCACGGTGCTCCTCGTCAATCCAGAATGACTTGAGTGTCTTGAAAGGGTAGAGAACGTTGCCGACGCGCACGCCTTTTTCGCCGATGTCGACGTTTACAATGTTCGGCTTGCGCGCGGCGAAGAGCGCGATGACGAACGCTCCGATGACGATGACGATGGCGAAGAGGACGTTGCCGAAAATGATCGACGTGATTGCTGCCGCGACCGCAACGATGCCGAGCACCCAGAACCAGTCCTGGGTCTTCTCCCTGTGGGCGTATTCGTGAGTGTGCCAAGAAAACTCTTTCATTGCCTCAGTATAGCACCGATGCCTCGCGGCTTGCTATTATTCGATTTCACTATATATTTGTAGGCACGGAGGAGTGCCTGAGTGGTTTAAAGGAACAGTCTTGAAAACTGTCGTATCCGAAAGGGTACCGTGAGTTCGAATCTCACCTCCTCCGCAGCCAAGAATCCGCCCGCAAGGGCGCGATTTCATTTCGGTCATCCTGTTTTAATCCTATGGAACGCATCGATCGCATACTCTCAAATCTCGGATACTGCACGCGCAAGGAAGCTCGTGACATTCTTCGCGCGGGTGTCGTCACGGTGAACGGGGAAGAGGTCTCGGACCCGGGGGCGCGCGTCCGCGCCGCCGACGTTCTCTTTGACGGCGAGCCACTTGATCACGCAGACGGCATCCTCATCGCCTTCAACAAGCCTATCGGCGTTGTCTGCTCAAAGAGCGCGAACGAGGGCCCGACTGTCTACGAGTATCTGCCAGAGCAGTGGCTTCGAAGGAATCCCGAAGTGTCGACCGTTGGTCGCCTCGACAAGGATACGAGCGGTCTTGTACTTATCACTGATCAGGGCGTTCTCTCGCACAGGCTGGCGTCACCCAAGACGCACGTGCCGAAGGTCTATCGCGTTTACGTCGATCGCGATCTCTCGCCGGAACTCGTGGGCCTGTTCGCCGCGGGCAATCTCTTGCTTGAGGGGGAGGGGGAGCCGTGCGCTCCCGCGGAGCTCAAAATCGTCGGCCCGAGGGAGGCAGAGCTCACTCTCTACGAGGGACGTAACCGCCAGATTCGTCGCATGTTCGCGAGTCAGGGATACATGGTGACGTCGCTTCGTCGCGAGAAGATCGGCGGGCTTGAGCTCGGTGACCTCGAGGAGGGGAAGTGGCTTGAGCTGCCCCTCGACCTTTTCGGCGCTTTCCAGTCAAAGTAACGGTGTTATCATAAAAGTATGACCACATACCGCCTCATGGCCCTCGACTATGGCACCAAGCGCATCGGCGTGGCGCTTTCCGACGATCAGGGCATGATGGCCTTTCCGCACTCTGTCATTCATCGAACCAAAGAGTATGTGGCCGAGATCGCAAGGCTCGCCCGTGAGAACGGGGTGACAACCATCGTGATGGGGGACTCGAAAGACTATGCCGGCGTTCGTAATCCAATCATGAAGGAGGCGCTGGAGTGCGTCGACGCGCTCAGGGCCCTCGGCTTTGAGGTTGTGCTTGAGCCGGAAATACTCTCGTCCCACCAGGCGTCTCACTTTCAGGGCAAGACCGACATGACTGACGCGGCGGCGGCGAGCATCATTTTGCAGAGCTATATCGACAGAAAAAAGAACTAACATACAACCAATCATATGATTACCTACGACGATTTTTCGAAGGTTGAGATAAAGGTGGGAAAGATCCTCTCCGCGGAGAAGGTGCCTGAGACCGACAAACTTCTCAAGCTGTCGGTCGATTTCGGCATTGTCGCAGCCGCCCCCGTTGCTACCGTTCAGGTGGAAGGGGAGCCCGTCGCCCACATCGAGATGCAGGAGCTCAAGAAGGACGTCCGTCAGATTGTTTCGGGCATCTCTGCGTTTTTTCCAGATCCGCAGACGCTTGTCGGCAGGAAGTGCATGTTCGTGACAAATCTCGAGCCTCGCAAGATCAAGGGTCTTGAGTCGAACGGCATGCTCTTCGCCGTCTCGACCCCTGAGGGCAAGTTCTCTCTTCTCGAGCCGCATTCTGAAATTCCTGAGGGCACTCGAGCGTACTAGTTACATGCCTGAATTCCTTGATCCTAAATTTCTCATACAGACCGTAGGGCTCATCGGCGTCATCTCCATTGTGTTCGCGGAGTCTGGTCTCTTCTTCGGATTCTTCCTGCCGGGCGACTCTCTGCTCTTCACCGCGGGACTGTTTGCGTCACAGGGGTACTTCAATATCGTCTGGCTCACCATCGGGACTATCGTCGCCGCGATTCTCGGAGACAGTGTTGGTTACGCGTTTGGCCGCAGGGTAGGGCCGGCGCTTTTTTCAAAGGAGGACTCGTTCTTCTTCCACAAGAAGCACATCGACCGCGCGAGCGCTTTCTATGCCAAGTACGGCGTGAAGACCATCATGCTCGCGCGTTTCGTGCCAATCGTGAGGACCTTTGCCCCTATCGTCGCGGGCATCGGTCAGATGAGCTATCGCACGTTCCTCACCTATAACGTTATCGGAGGAATCGTCTGGGCGGGTTCGATGACGCTTGGCGGGTACTTCCTCGGCGAGCTCATCCCGAACTCCGAGAAGTATCTCCACTACATCATCGCCGGCATCATCATCGTCTCCTTCATTCCTATCATCATCGAATGGCTCAAGGCTCGAAAGGAGAGGAAGAGCGCGGCGGAGAAGGTGAGTGACGGCGGACTGCTTTAGAATCGGTCCCTACGGGACCAGTACGGGTTTTTCTTTTTGTGCCCTCGGTAGGAATCGAACCTACATAACCGGCTTAGAAGTCCGGTGTTCTATCCATTGAACTACAAGGGCAACGGGCACTGAAGAGAATAGCAGGAAAGGGGACGAGAGAGAAGTTTGGTGCGCCCTGAGGGATTCGAACCCCCGACCCCCTGTGTGTAAAACAGGTGCTCTAACCAACTGAGCTAAGAGCGCTTCGTCTGGCCTCGCGGCTGACTGCGAGGATAACAATAGCCCATGTCGGCCCTTTTTTCAAGGAAAACCGGTGATTTCCGCCGTATTCTTGCTAATTTCAGGCTCGCATGTTAGATTAACTGCCACGTTAGCAACGTTTACAAATTATCAAAAATCCCCGGATGGAAAGCAAAGTAACTATTTCTCCAGTCGACATGAACGCTCGCAAGGCTCTCGAGCTGCGATCGGGCGACACCGTGCGCGTATGGCAGAAGATCAAGGAGGGTGACAAGACCCGACTTCAGGCCTTCGAGGGCCTTATCCTCGCCCGAAAGCACGGCGACGAGGCCGGCGCGACGTTCACCGTCCGCAAGACTATCGACGGAGTCGGCGTAGAGAGGATCTTCCCGCTCTACTCGCCGGTCATCGACGAGATCGAGATCATCCGACGATCTAAGGTCCGACGCGCGAAGCTCTACTTCGTGCGCGAGAAGGCGGCAAAGGAGATCCGACGCCAGATGCGAAACCTCCGAAAGGAGAAGGGCGGAAACACCGACGTGGTGAAGAGCCCAAAGGCTGCCAAGGCAGAGGCTCCGGCAGAGGAGGCAAAGGCCTAAAACTCTCACGAAAAAACTCCGCGAAAGCGGGGTTTTTCTTTTGCCTCTATCGAGAATCGCGCGAAATAGTTGAAAAGTAGGGCGTCTTTATGCATAATAGGCAGACTCAGGTTGGGAAGGGCCTCGGGCACGCCGAACCAGAGATCGAAATATGCGCGGATGGCGAAATTGGCAGACGCACTACCTTGAGGTGGTAGCGCCCTCACGGGCATGGAGGTTCAAGTCCTCTTCCGCGCACCAGGAGAACGACGGACGGATGATCCGTCCGTCGTTTTTCTAAAGAAAAAGATGGTGCCTATAGTTTAGTGGTAAAACGCTGGATTGTGGTCCCGGTGTCGAGGGTTCGATTCCCTCTAGGCACCCCGATGAGAAAGCCGCCCTCGTGGCGGCTTTCTCATTTGCCAAACGGGATCAATTTGCTGGCGTGGTATACTTTTTGCATCAAATTTTAAATACATGGTGAATATCCAATTGCTCGAATATATTAAGCAACAGCTAGCGCTAAATACAGATAGAGAGGCAGTAAAGCGCAATTTGGTTGCTAGTGGCGGGTGGTCGATTCAAGATATAGACCAGGCATTTTCGGCGCTTTCTTCGGGACAAAAACCTTCCAAGGTAACCTTGCTCGCTCTGGTTGTTGTCGTTGTCTTGTGCGTGGTGGGAGGAATTTACGTATTTTTTAAAAAAGCTCCCGATGAGAAAGGGGCTTTCGTTGAGACGGTGGATTCGTCCGCCGCAGGCCCATCTCAGCCGGGTGGGGGTTATTACCTTTACACGAATCCGGCAATACCTTATTCATTGGAGCTGCCAGAAGGTTGGGGTGTTGCAGATCGAGATTCTGAAGGAGAGTACCGAAAACAGCTGGATGTTCTCACGCCATCGGAGAGCCGCTATGTGGAATACTCAGCGACTGAACAGGCGGTCCTTCTGGCGAAAAGTTATATTCAGATATCGATAGTTACTCCCACGGAGGACAATCGGGCGAAGATTTGGTCTATGCATACGAGCGGGGGAACCAGGATTGAAGTCGCGAATGCGTCTGAACCTGTAAGAGAGGTTATTCAATTTGATTCCCAGGGCCCTCTGGAGAATTGCACCGGGGCAGGTTACGCGATACTTACGACGAAAAGGATATATCAGATTGCCTCGTGCTCAAAAAATGAATCTGACCGAGGTGATCTCATCGGTCATTTGAATAGGATTGTTCAGACCTTGGTCGAAAGGGAATAGTTTGAAATGATTTTCATATCCCGGATTTTACCAAGCAGGCCGCTGATGTGACTGGCGTTTTGGAGAATGTTTATAATACTGTCCTGCCACTGACCCACGAGGAAAACCGCCGCAGGGCGGTTTTTCGTTGGCCGAAGTGATTTCGATTCCGCGGAGACTTAGTTTCGGGTAGCGATTTGCTTTTGATTTCTCTCGGGGTAGGGTGATGGCAGAATCCCGAAACTAACCATGAACCTTCATAGTCAAATCAAAAACCTGCAGGAACTCTTCGGCCAGCGAAACGCGATGTATATAAAAGGGCAGCGCCTTTTCTTTCTCTTGGACGCAGTCAGGATATTTGCCAAGCATGTCAGGAGGGAGTCGGCGAAGCCCCATCTCGAAAGCTCGCTTGCGAGCGTGTTCAGGTGGACCTGCGCCGTTGCCGACGAGTTCAAGGATTTGCCCCTCGTCGAGGCGATGTGCGAGAAGTTTCCCGCTGGTCGCTGTGCCTATTGCGGCGACCCTGTCTGCACATGCCATACCGCAAAGCGGAAAGACATTATCTTGGCGGTTCCCGACCCTCGTCAGCTTGATTGGTCGGCAAACGACTGGATGGCCAACCTGATGTCGGTCTACGGCGAGGGCAACAGAAAGAGGGGCATGCAGTTCGTCATAGGCCGCCTCTATGAGGAGGTCGGGGAGACGAGCGGCGCCCAGCTTTTGGAGATACACCGTCCCAACATGAGCCTTGCCGACATGCGCAAGGCTGTGTCGCACGAGCTGGCCGACATCTTCTCGTGGGTATTGGTTATCTCCGGCTTGCTGGAGATCGATATGGATAGGGTGCTTGCCGAGAAGTATGAGGGCAAGCACTATCGTTGTGGCTCTCGTCCCTGCAATTGCGGGCCGCACTACGCTCACTACGACACTCCGCATCCCTATATCGCGAAACGAATCAGGTGAGGTGTATGTATCAAGGCCCGCCGCTTTACCGCGACGGGTCTTTTTTATGCTAATCTCTCATTTACGTATGACCATCTCGTTCATCATCTCCGAGTTCCTTGCCTTCCTCCGCAAGCAGGCCTCGAGCTCGCTCTTCGGCGGTTTGATGCTGTTCTTCCTCGTCGTGTCTCGATACGTGGAGATCCCTGGTCTCTATCGATACGATTTTCTTTTTCTCGCCGCGCTTGCAACGCAGGCGGCTCTCATCATTGCCAGGCTCGAGACCAAGAGGGAGGTGTTCGCCATCGTCGTTTTTCACCTGCTCGCCATGGGCATGGAGATATTCAAGACCGCCCCGTCGGTCGGGTCATGGACCTATCCCGAGCCGGCGTTCTTCGCTGTGGCGACCGTGCCGCTGTTCACCGGTTTCCTGTATTCGTCCGTTGGCTCCTATATGGCAAGGTCATGGAGGATAAACAGGTTTCAGTTTGTTAACTTCCCGAACCCGGTCGTTCTCGCCTCTGTCGGCGCGCTCATCTACGCGAACTTCTTCACCAATCATTACGTTCCTGACGTGAGGTGGGCCATTCTCGTTCTCCTCGTCATCATCTTCTGGAAGACGAAGCTCCGTGTGGAGCTTACCAACAGGGTTTGGGTTTTCCACCCTCTTGCCTCTAACGCCCTTCTGGCCTTCTTTGTCTGGATCGCCGAGCAGATCGGCACCTTTGCCCGGGCGTGGGTGTATCCAAGCCAGGCGGAACAATGGGTCCCTGTCTCGTTCCACATGTTCACGTCGTGGTACATGCTGCTCGTATTCTCCTTCATCATCATTGCTCTCATTAACGGTCTGAGGTATGAGGCACCCGCGCTCGAGAAATAGCTGTCCGACACGCCCGTTCTGATATACTCCTTTTTATGAGTCTTCTCATACTCTCAACCAAGACCCCTGTCGGAGACCTTCACCTTGTCATCGAGAGGGAAGGGCGTCGGGGCAAGACGCGCGACATCGTTAGGGCGTCGGGCTTTGGCGAGCTCGGTGATCTGCTCGCGCGATTCTCGACAGACGTAAGCCTCGCTGACATGCAGGACGCGCCGATGTCCCATCCGTATGCCAAGGCGATTGCGGCGTACTTCAGGGGCGACGCGAGGGCGCTCGAGGCGGTCGAGTGTAAACAGAAGGGAAGCGAGTTCCAGCAGAAGATCTGGAAGGCGATGTCCAAGGTGAAGTTCGGCGAGACGGTCTCGTATCAGGAGCTCGCCGAGAGGGCGGGCGAGCCGGCGGCCATCCGCGCCGCAGGCTCTGCCTGCGCGAAAAACCTCCTCGCACCGTTTATCCCATGTCACAGGATACTCAAATCCGACGGCTCGGTCGGCAGCTACTATTACGGCTCTGAGATAAAGGAGGCGTTGCTCGCCCTGGAGGGTTCTCTCAAATAAGGGCCTTGTTGAGGGCTGGTGTGACTATTGACTTTTATTGAATAGTGGTGTATTATTAGATAGTAATACCGTTCAGTCAACCAGTACCATCAAACCAAGAAGGAGACCCTTAAGATGACAGCTAATACACCCGACGTTCTCACCCTCGATGGCCTTGTTGAAGCCATGACCGAAGCCCTCGGAGGAGTGGTTACGCAGGAGAAAAATTCCGTCGAAGACAAGCGGATTGTGTTTGGGAGTGACAGTGATCGGCAGTCTATTGATTCCGTCGAGGCGGCCGTTCTCGCTTATTGCGAGATGTTCGGATGCGAAGTTCTGGTTATTCAGAAGAAATCGTCCGGTCCGCAGCGCGTAGACCTTCTCGATTGCCAGATCCAGGATACCGATGGCCGTCAGCTCAGTCTGGTTATCACGGGATACCTGGAAAGAATCGACGTTCGCCTCCGCGTCTTGATCGCCGCCCGTTAACAGGCGATCGATCTGCGTTAGATTAAACCGCCCTCAGTATTGAGGGCGGTTTTTGTTTTCCCGCTCTCACGCCGCGGGAGTTTGTGGGCGAGTGGGGGACTGATATAATGACGGCATGAAGCATGTGACTCTCTCTCATATCTTTGCCGCCGCACTTCTCTCGGCGTCCTTCGTCGCGCCCTCCGTTTCTTTTGCGGCCGCATCTTGCACAAAGTTAACCGCTGATATCGGTACGGGCTCGAGCGACTCGTACGGCTCCCAGAACGTCATCGCGCTTCAGCGATTCCTTGTCTCGGCGGGATACATGGCTGCGACGCCTAATGGTTATTTTGGCCCGGCGACTACGATGGGCGTGAAGATGTTCCAGGCGGCGCGGGGCATCTCTGCTACGGGCTTCGTTGGACCCCTTACCCGCGCCGCCATCGAGACGGCGAGCTGCTCTGGTTCGACGGCAAGCCCTTCGGCGCGATCAGATTCTTCGTCGCAGGCGCCCGTTCTCAAGAATCCCTCGTCGACCCTCTTTAGCGCGCCGAAGGCGGGCGAGGCTCTCGCGATTGGCTCAACTTACAAAATCTCCTGGAATGCTCCGTCGAGCGGGGCGTATAGTCTCGTTCTCGATAACGCGACCAGTACGGCGAGGGGAGTGATAGAGTACTACTCTCCCGATTCCGGCAAGAAGACTTGGGACGTCGGCGCGGTTACGGTTGGCTCTGAGAAGGAGTTTATCGAGCCGGGTATGTACCGTCTCCGTCTCCAGGACAGGACCCAGGGACCCACCGCGTCTGACCAGGTGAGCAACTGGTTCGAGATTACCGCGCCCGCGGCATCTATCAAGACCATGCTTCCCTCGGTTGCCGTCGCGGATGGCAAGACCGCGGTCGTCATGTACGGGTCGGGCTTTACGCAGGGGACCTCTCTCTATGTGTATGATTCGTACAAGAAATGGATGAACGTGCTCTTCACCTCGGCCGATGCCACGGTCATGGTATTCTCGGTGCCGACCGAGATCAGCGCGGGGACGTATGACCTCATCATCACCGACAAGTACGGCGCGATCTCGACGGGACCTCGGGTCACTATAAGGAAGCCATAACTAACAGATGCCAAGCCTCAGCGACATAAAGGCCTTCGCGCTCAAGTACGAGCGATACGTATCGCCGGTAACCCTGGTGACGGGATTTATCTTTGACAGCATGATGCTGAAGAGGATTGACGTCCTCTTCAGCAACGCGCTCCTCATCGGCTACCTTCTCATTGCCTCTCTCTCGATCCTGCTCCTTAACGTGTCAGTGAGCAGGAGGGCGGACGAGGAGAAGGAGTCTACCTTCCACGTCATCCTGGTCTTCATGATGCAGTTCTCCTTCGGAGGACTGTTCAGCGCGTCGTTCCTCTTCTATTCGAAGAGCGGATCGATCGTGGCGAGCTGGCCGTTCCTTGTTCTTATTTTCGGATACATGCTCGGAAACGAGTTCTTCAGGAAGAACTACACCAGACTCGGCTTCCAGGTGTCTGCTCTCTTCTCGGCCCTGTTCTCGTTCCTTATCTTCTTTTTCCCTGTCATCCTCGGCAGAATGGACGACGCCATATTTCTTCTGAGCGGTATCGCGTCCCTCATCATCACGGGGTTTTTCGTGTACGTGCTGTCGTGGTTCACGCCTCAGAGGGTCAAGAAGGGAGCCTTCATGCTTATCGCGAGCGTCTTCGGTATCTTCGCCCTCATCAACTCGCTCTATTTCACCAATCTTATCCCGCCCATCCCTTTGTCGCTCAAGGATCTGGGCGTGTACCGTTCGCTTACCAAGTTCCCGGACGGATCGTATCTTCTGAGCGGGGAAAAGCAATCCTGGGTTGATTCGCTTTTTGGCAGGGCTGACCTGCACCTGGTGATGGGGGAGCCTCTCTACGCCTTCAACGCCATATTTGCGCCGACGAGTCTTTCGGCAAACATCGTGCACGTGTGGCAGTACTACGACGAGGACAACGGCTGGACGACCTCGAGCCGCGTGAACCTTTCGATCGTCGGCGGTCGCGACAACGGCTTTAGGACCTACTCAACCAAGACTAATCTCTTCCCGGGAAAGTGGAGGGTGAGCGTCGAGACGCTCAGGGGCCAGCTTATAGGTCGCCTTACCTTTAACCTCGAGCTTTCCGATGGTACCGAGGAGGTTGTGGCAGACGTCAAATAGTCGCTATTGGCAAGTGCGGAGGCGTGCTATACTTTCGGGACAGTGTCGCTTATCAGTTAACCGCGGCACCTAGTTAATTCTTAGTTTCTATGAATAAAAAAGGGATTCTTGCCGCTCTCGTCATCATCGTTCTCGCCGTCGTGGCCGTTAAGGCCTTCAAGGGAGGCGATGTGACAGCTCCTTCGACTTCGACCAGCACCCCATCAACCACTACCGAGGTTCCTGCGGGCGTTACCAAGGACGATTTCGCTCCTGTTACCAAGGACTCGACTGATAGCACCCTCCTCGGTCGCCTCAAGAGGACTTCTGTCGGCGTAAGCGAGGATGGAACTCGCATCGCGCTTTCGAACGGAAAGGCGACTTTCACCGTTCCGGGCACCAAGACTACCGGCACCGCCGCTCTCGGTGACATCGCGGTCGAGAAGGCTGAGGGTTCCCGAAAGGACGTTCTCGCTTCTCTTGCGGTTAATAACGGCGGATCGGCTACCTACAGCTACGTAGTTCTCTTCGAGGACAACGGCTCAACCCTCGCTGACAAGTCATACGCTGTTGTGGGCGAGAATGTCACCGTTACCGGCGTCCGAGCCGACGACGTGTCTGACGCAAGCATCGACTACATCGTCTCTGTGTCGTACAAGGATAAGGCGGGCGCAGCGCGCACCAAGATCCTCGTCGTTCAGGGAGGAGCGTTCAACCCTGCCAAGGAGATCAATCTCTAGTCACAGGCCTCGCCGCGGCATTCACTTGCCGGTCTTCGGAAAAAGCCGCCTTCGGGCGGTTTTTCCTACCAGGCTCTCCTGACCCGCCTGACTTATTGTTGAGAGGTTTCCCTTGCGGTGCTATAGTCTCCTCCATGATTATTCTCGATGGCAGGAAGGTCCGCGACGCTCATGCCGCTCGACTCGTCGAGCGGGTTCGCGCGTTGTCGTGTCAGCCCACGCTTGCCCTCTTCCAGGTGGGGGATAACAGGGAGTCGAACGTGTACATCGCCCAGAAGAAGAAGTTTGCGGAGTCGATTGGCGCGCGAGTCATTCACCGGCGCTTCGCCGAGGACGCGTCCTTTTCAGTTCTCGCGGATGCCGTGCGCATGGATAATGCCGACGACTCAATTCACGGAATCATCGTTCAGCTTCCTCTGCCTCCGCATGTGAACAAGGATGACCTCATCGACGTCATTGATCCGCTCAAGGATGTTGACGGCCTGACCACCGAGAACCAGAGGCTGTTGGCGGAGGGCAATCCCGGCCTCGTCCCGGCGACGGCCCGGGCCGTCATGTTCATCCTCGACTTCTACGGTATCGACATGAGGGGAAGGAAGGTTGCCGTGCTCGGTCGCTCGAGGCTTGTCGGCTCGCCGGTCGCGCGTCTTCTTTCTCTGCGCGGCGCAGAGGTCTCGGTCTGCCATTCAAAGACCCTGAATACCAGGGAAATTACGAGTTCCGCGGACATTGTCGTAGTCGCCATCGGTAAGCCGGAATTTATTGGCGCCGACTATTTCAAGGCAGGTGCCACGGTCGTCGATGTGGGCATCAACAGCGTCGCGGGGCAGGCTTTCGAGAACGAGGTCCCGAAACGAAGGCTCGTTGGTGATGTCGATCATAGGGCCGTAGAAGGCCTTGTTTCAGCCATCACCCCTGTGCCTGGGGGTGTGGGGCCTGTGACGGTCCTTTCGTTGTTTGATACACTGGTGGGGTCGGCAGAGAAATCGTGCCGTATGGATTCCTAGTCTCTGTCATTACCCATAATTAAACACATCATGGAAAACACTCAGGTAAGGAAGGTTGCCCTGACGCTCGGCGCGGTCCTCATCGCCCTCGTTGCGGTTAAGATCGTGAGCGAGCTCAAGGCTATGCCGTACATCGGCAAGAGTGAGAACATCGCGAACGTTATCACCGTCTCGGGCAAGGGTGAGGTTCTCGCGACCCCTGACATCGCGACCTTCTCGTTCAGCGTGACCGAGGAGGCGGCGACTGTTGGCGAGGCTCAGTCGAAGGCGACCGAGAAGGCGAACGGTATTATCGCTTATGTTAAGGATGCTGGCGTCGAGGACAAGGACATCAAGACTTCCTCGTACAACATCTACCCTCGATACGAGTATCGAAACGCGACCATCTACACCTCGGGAACCCGATATCTCGCGGCATACGTAGTGTCTCAGTCGGTTGAGGTCAAGGTTCGCAACATCGAGAAGGCGGGTGAGATTCTCTCGGGCATCGGCGAGTTTGGCGCTGACAACGTGTCTGGCCTCTCGTTCTCGATCGACGAGCAGGACGCCCTCGCGCGAGACGCCCGCGAGCAGGCAATCAAGGACGCCCGCGAGCAGGCCAAGACTCTCGCGAAGGCCCTCGGCGTCAGCCTCGGCCGCATCACGAGCTTCTACGAGTCAGCCCCTTATCAGCCATACCCAATGTACTACGCAAAGGACATGGTTATGAACGCATCAGGATCGGCTCGACCAGAGGCCGCCCCAGAGCTTCCTGCCGGCGAGAACAAGATCATCTCGAACGTCACTATCACGTACGAAATAAAATAGTCGCTCGTGAGTTCCCGAAGGGCACGGATATTTTCCTGGTGGAAAATTCCTCGAGCTCGCGCCAGTCGCGCTCGCTAGTCCCTTCAGAAATCACTCGCTCCTCATTGGAAGACAAAGACAGCCTTAACAGGCTGTTTTTGCTTGTCTGGAGAAGGGGATGACATCCCTTTACTTTTTCGTTAGATTTGGTAATATATAAGAACAAACAGCCCGTCGGGGCGGTTTTTATTAACCAGAAACAACACCATGAAACTCGTCGAATACATCAAGGACACGAAGGGGGAGATGAAGCACGTTACGTGGCCTACCAAGAAGCAGGCTCTCAATTACACGCTCCTCGTGATCGGCCTTTCGGGAGTTGTCGCCCTCGTTCTCGCGCTCGCCGACAAGCTCTTCGCCCTCGGCCTCGAGAGGATAATCATCAACTAACCACATGTCCAAGCAGCAAACTGGCGGTGAACGCCACTGGTATGCGATCCATACCTACGCGGGATACGAGAACGCGGTTGCCCGAAACCTCAGGCAGCGCATCGACTCCCTCGGCATGCAGGAGAAAATCTTCAACGTTCTCGTCCCGACCGAGACCAAGATCAAGGTTAAGGGAGGCAAGAGGGTAGAGGAGGAGGAGAAGGTATACCCGGGATACATCCTCGTCGACATGATCGTGGACGACGCGTCGTGGTTTATGGTCCGAAACACCCCTCGCGTGACGGGATTCGTCGGATCGGGAGTGCACCCGGTGCCTCTCACCCAGAAGGAGATTGACCAGCTCGTCGGACGCATGGACTCACTCAAGGTCAAGCACGACATCAATCTCGCCCAGGACGACATCGTCCGCATCTCGGACGGTCCATTCAAGGACATGGAGGGTCGTGTCAGCGAAGTCGACGACGAGAAGGGCAAGGTCAAGGTTCTCGTGGCTATGTTCGGCCGAGAGACCCCTGTCGAGCTCGATTTCTTGCAGGTTAAGAAGATTTAAGGTAGTCTACTCCTCACTCAACAAACATTTATGGCAAAGAAAATTACAAAGCAGCTTAAGCTTCAGATCCCGGGCGGCAAGGCCGTTCCAGGACAGGCTCTCGGACCAGCGCTCGGTTCGGCCGGTATCAACATCGGTGAGTTCGTGAAGCGCTTCAACGACGAGACCAAGACCCGCGTAGGCGAGATCGTCCCTACCATCATTGAGGTCTACGACGACCGAAGCTACAAGCTCATCTACAAGACTGAGCCCGCATCGAAGATGATCCTCAAGGTTCTCGGAAAGGAGAGCGGATCAGGCAAGCCAAACTCAGTGAAGGTTGGCAC
Source organism: uncultured bacterium (assembly GCA_966243015.1). Classification (GTDB taxonomy): domain Bacteria; phylum Patescibacteriota; class Minisyncoccia; order Phycocordibacterales; family UBA6065; genus UBA6065. The sequence goes on from CBIMES010000002.1 coordinate 180,170, forward strand.
CATCACCAAGGCTCAGGTCAAGGCGATCGCCGAGAAAAAGCTCGCTGACCTCAACACCGACGACGTGAACGCGGCCATGAAGATGGTCGAGGGCACCGCTCGAAACATGGGTGTCGACGTTAAGTAAAACATCTCTCAAGAAAAGCCTCCCGAAAGGGAGGCTTTTCTTTTGTGGGGAAGAGGAGTCTTTACTTTGCGCGTTCGTGGGTATACTCTGGGACGCAAACACCATGAGACCCAAACTTGGTATTGCTCTTGTCGGCGTCAGTCTGTGTCTTCTCTCCGTTCCCATGCCGAGTTCGATGTCCCAGCGTCAGACTCAGTCGGTGAGCGTCATCGTCATTGATGTGTCGGGTATTCCCGCTCAGATGTTGCCTCTGCCCGGGTCCATACCTGTGCCCAAGCCGTTGCCCGTCGAGCCGGTCATCCCTCGGATTCCTCGACTCTGTGTCCCGGTATCCGGCGGGGACTTTGTTTCGTTTCGCACGCTCAAGCTTTCGGTCGCGATTCCCTCGTGGCCGATGGAAACAGCACCCTTGAGAGGTTTGACGCATACGGGACAAACGAGTCAGCAATACCCGTATGACACGCTCGATCCGGGATTAGAATCTCGCCATGTGAGTCAGGAGAATACTTCGGCGGCCCTCTGTGGGGCCGCCTTTTTCTTTTCTATATCTTGAATCTCTCTTTGAGTTCCCTGATGGCACCCTTTTGGATGAGATCTATCTCTTCCTCGTCCTGTCCCTTGAGTCCCGGGTTGTTTCGGATAGCGCCTTCGATGATGTCCTTTCCGTGATAGCGGTTCGTCTCGGTCGCGTCGGGGAGGGCGCTGCCGATTTCCTGTATGACGATCTGGCAGATGCGCTCGCCGGGGTAGAGCTTGATGACTTGATGGGAGGTGTTGTTCTTCACGGGGATGGCAAGCTGGCCAGAGTACCCGGAATCCACTATTCCGGTGAGGTCGACGGAGAGGCCCCGACGGTTGACCGATGACCTCGGGTAGAGGACCGCCATGGCGTCGGTCGGCATGGTTATTTTCTCGAGGGTCGAGACGATGACGTGCTCGCCGGGGAGGATCTCGAAATACTGGCCCTGCTCGAGCTCGACTACGTCGAAATACTCGGGACGGTTCTTGTCCATGTGGTCGATCGACATTGCCTCGCGTCCCTTTGCCGACAGTCGCCATGACTTTGGCACGAGGAACGTGTAGCCGAGTCGCAGGTCGATCGCGTGGGGGCGGAGCTGGAAGAGGTCGAGGGAGGGGGAGAGCTTGAGGCTGCCAGAGGCTATACGCTCAACAATCTGCTGCTTGGTGAGTATCATCGGTGTGGCTTTAGCTTTTAATCACGTCGTACTCTAATAGTACCGCCCCACCCTCAAGAGGGGTAGATGACACGAGGGACAATGTCGTGTTCATCTTCTCGTTGAAGAGCCCCATTCCCGTGCCAAAGGTTACGGGTTCGACGGTTACGTAGAGCTTCGACACGAGGCCGCTTTTCATGAAAAGGGTGTAGATAGAGGAGCCTCCGCAGATCGCTGCCTCCGAGAAGCCCTCTTTCTCGAGGCGGGCGAGAAGCTCGGCCGGCGATTCCTTGGTCGTCTCGACCCCTTCGTATGATTTTGAGGAGGTGTATACGACGGTCTTCCTGCCCGGAAGAGCCTTGCCTATGGTCTCGAAGGTCTTCGAGCCCATGACCATGACGCCGGCCTCCTTGGTGCGCTTTCTGAAGAACTCCTTGTCAGCCTTTGAAGTCCAGGTTGCGGCATGACTGCTGTTCTCGGCGATGAAACCGTCCGCGGTCAGTGCCGCGATGATGAATGCTTTCATGCTAGAGGACAATCTTAAGTCCCTTAATGGCCTCGCCTGGGTGGTACTGCGCGTCGAGCTGGGCGATGATCTCGTCGGCGAGTGACCGGTCCTTCTTTTCCGCGCGGTCATAGGCGTTCTCGGGGAGGGTGAGGGTCACGTTCTGGTGGTCGTTCGTCCTTCGGAGCATCTCCTCCGCGCCCTCGTAGTGGATGTCGTAGACGTGCGCGTTCGAAATGCTGTGGGTGTAGATGCCGGGCCTTACGCCGAGTTTCTGGGCGAGTATGCACTGAAGGAGCGCGAAGCCCGCGACGTCAGACGGCGCGCCGAGCACGAAGTCGTTCGAGCGGACGATGTTGTGCATGTGAAGTCTTCCGCCGATGATGTTCACGGTGAAGGTGTAGGGGCAGGGGACGTTCTTCTTGTTCGCGCCGCCGAGTCCGTCGTTGCCGGGATCCCAGGTGACGATGACGCCGTGTCGGGAGCTTGGGTCCTTGGTGAGGAGCTCGACGAGCTTGCCGAGCTGGTCTCGGCCGAAGTGCTTCCTCCAGCGATAGCCGTAGGCGACCGTCACCACATCGTTGGGGTTGGTGAAATCGTCCCAGATCTTGGTGTATTCGCGAAGGAAATCCTCCGGCTTCCTCGATCCTGATATAAACCAAATCTGCTCGGCGACCCAGAGCTTTACGGGAACCTTTCGAAGGGTAAGGAGGGGGAATCCGTCCTTGCCGATATCAAAGGAGAAGGTGAGTCCTGGGACCGCCCTTGTCTTGTGCCCCGTTCGCTGATTAGTCTCCTCGATGCCTTCCTCCATGATCTGCCTGAGCGCCTTCTGGTATATCTGATCGAAGTGGGTCATATGGTTTATTGTTACTGGAATTATAAGGATTGTGGGCTACAATAGCCAGCATGAAACCAACCTGGAAAATAGAGTATCTGCCCGAGGGAAAAGAGATTCTCGTGGTGTCCGCCGACAATCAGTTCATGGTAGAGGCCAAGAGGGTGAGGGATACTCAGAGCACCGATCGCAGACATGCGACGGGAGCCGTGGTGGTCAAGGACGGCGCCATCATCGGCGCCGCCGCGAACCAGGCGGGCTTCAAGCACCCCAAGCTCATCGAGCTTCATCAGAAGGGCTGGTGCGTGCGCATGTTCCTTAAAGTTAAGTCTGGCACTAAGTATTGGATGTGTCCGGGCTGTTCGACCCACAGGGATCACGCCGAGAGCGGTGCGGTTCGCGATGCGCTGTCAAAGGCTGGCAAAGAGGCTGTCCGCGGAGCGGACGTCTACCTTTACGGCCATTTCTGGTGCTGTAAGCCCTGCTGGGATTCCATGCTCGCCGCGGGCGTCAACAAAGTGTACGTCGTGGACAACGCCTACGAGCTCTTCGGAAAGAGAAAGTAGATAAGTCTGATTGACTGTGCCCGATAAAGGTGTTTAATGGCGGGAGTCTTCGCAACAAAAGCTCCTTGCAATGAACACCACCATCATCGACAGAAAGCTTAGGGTCTGCGTCACGCCGGCCGCTTCCGTTGAGGCCATGTATCGGAGGATTTCGATCAGGTCCTGCAGGTGTCCACGGATTCGACCGATCGACGCTGATTACTATTGGATCAACGTTCAGCTCGTGCCCGTTCTGATGTCTTTCAGGGATCAGGGGGCGCTTCGTCACGAAATGTTCGAGATTCTCCTGAGGCGACGCCTCAGGGTCCTCACCTTGGTCGAGGCGTTCTGCTTCAACGAGGCTCACGGTGAAATCCAGCGAGATCATCCGTTCTTCATAAGCTGCTACGCTTTTGGAAAGCCGAACTTTGATCCGTATGACACCTCGCAACGGTCCTATGGGGAGGGGGAGTTTCACTCTCTCACCCATTTCTGCCGTCTGGGAACCTCAAGGCATCTGCTTCTGGCGACTACTCAGCCGACGGAAGTCGACAGGGGAATCCTGGAAGAAGAGATTGTCCTCAGGGATATCGACGCCTTGGGCTAATCGCGGCCCAAGTTCGGAAAACGGTTCGCGGCCCGCACGTATACGTGCGGGCCGCTTTTCGTATTTGAGCTCCGTGATACCATGGAAGCACTTACCATCATTGCCACAAAGCCCATGAAAGACACTCAGATAGCCAAGCTTATCAGCGCCGAGAAGGCTCGACAGAAGAAGGCCGTGAACCTCATCGCCTCCGAGAACTACGTCTCGAAGGACGTTCTCGCCGCACTCGGCTCCGAGCTCACCAACAAGTACGCGGAAGGCTATCCGGGCAAGCGCTACTATGGCGGCAATTCTGTCATCGACAAAGTGGAGAATCTGGCTGTCGATCGCGCCCTCAAGCTTTTTGGGCTGAAGGACTCTGAGTGGCATGTAAATACGCAGGCTCTCTCGGGGTCGCCCGCGAACCTTGCCGTATACGTCGGCCTTCTCGAGAAGGGGGACAAAGTTATGGGAATGTCTCTCGATCAGGGCGGGCACCTCACTCACGGCCACAAGGTGTCCGCTACGGGCAAGTTCTGGACCCAGGTGCCGTACGGCGTCTCGAAGGACACAGAAGTTCTCGATTACGATGCGCTCAAGGCGATCGCCGCAAGCGAGAAGCCGAAGATGATCATCGCCGGCTTTACCGCGTACCCTCGCCAGATTGACTGGAAGAAGTTCCGCGAAATCGCGGATGCCGTGGGTGCGTATCTCATGGTGGACATGTCTCACATCGCCGGTCTCGTTGCGGGCAAGGAGTACCCGAGCCCGTTCCCATTCGCTGACATCGTAACCACCACGACGCACAAGACCCTTCGCGGCCCGCGTGGCGCCCTCATCTTCGCCAGGAGGGATGCGCGAGAGCTTAACAAGAAGATCGACAAGGCGGTGTTCCCGGGTCTTCAGGGCGGCCCGCACATGAATCAGACCGCGGCGATTGCCGTCGCACTCAAGGAGGCAGCCACGCCGGCCTTCAAAAAGTACGCCGTTCAGGTTAAGAAGAATGCCGCGGCTCTTGCGGGCGAGCTCTCGAAGCTTGGCTGGCGAATCATTTCGGGTGGTACGGATAGCCACCTTATTCTCGTCGACGTGTCGGGTGCTGGCATCGGTGGCGCGGAGGCGAGCGATCGGCTCGAGAAGGCCGGCATCATCGTCAACAAGAACGCCATTCCGTTCGACGCCCGACCGCCGGTTGACCCATCGGGCATCCGACTTGGCACGGCGGGGGAGACCACCAAGGGCAAGAAGGAGAAGGACATGATCGCCCTGGCCAAGAAAATCGATTTGGTTTTGCGAAAGAAGAAATAATGAGCAAGCGGGGATTCACACTCATCGAGCTCCTTGTCGTCATCGCGATCATCGCGCTGCTCTCGAGCGTTGTTCTCGCGTCCCTCAATACCGCCCGGGCAAAGGCGCGCGACGCAAAGCGAGCATCTGACGCCCGTCAGCTTCTCACGGCTGTCGCGGCGTACGCATCGGACAACAACGGAAATCTCCCTTCGGGCCTCAATGGTTCCTACACGGAAACCTATTATCCGAATCTTGCCACAAGCTCAAGCGGCAATATGGGTTTTGCTACGCCTCTCTCGCCCTACATGACGCCGGTCAATGACCCGCTTTGGGCATCGGGAGGGTCGAGCGGGTATTGGTACTTTGCCGGGAAGCCAAACGCGAGCTGGATATCGAGCAACTCCTGGTCTCGTCTGACTGCCGCCTGCGCCGACAAGAACCTCATCGTCGTCAGGACCATGGAAACGTCGGGCAGTTGGCGTCAGGACTGTGCGGGCGCGGGGTCGGATATGATTATTATGGTCGTCCAATAAGTCTCTTGTGAAAGAGCCGATATCTGATGGCCTGTTTTCAAACATTGATCTTATGAATCCAGAAACAACACAGACAAGAGGAAGGTTTATTGTGATAGAGGGGTGCGAGGGCGCTGGAAAGTCGACCCAGATTGAGAATCTCAAGAAGGCTTTTCCCGAGGCGGTCTTTTTCAGGGAGCCGGGCGGGACGCCATTTGCGGAAGAGATGCGATCACTCGTCCTTACGTCAAAGTATTGCAAAGACCTCAACGCCTTTGAGCAGATGTCGCTCGTGTTCGCGGGCAGATGCAACAATATCCGCACCATTGTAGGCCCTGCCCTTAAGGCGGGGAAGACGGTTATCGTTGATCGGTATGATGCTTCTACGTTTGCGTATCAGGTGTATGGGATGCAGGACCAGATTCTGGTCTCGAAGTTCAACAACGATCGTCTTCTCATGGGCGAGATCGGTTATCTTCCGAGCCTGTATCTGATACTCGATGTGTCTCCTGAAGAGGGGATGAGGAGGGTTGCTGCCCGGAAGGCTGCAAAAGGCGACTCAAATCACTTCGATGAGAGGGGCCCTGAGTTCCACGCTCGTGTTCGCGATGGTTACAGGCGCTTCGCCGAGATGCATGGCACCAAGGTCAAGATGATTGATGCGCATCCCTCGAAAGAAGTGGTGTGGGAGTCGATACTCGACGCCATCAACCCTGTGAAAAGGTAAGAATCGGGCCCGCGGCGTACGCCGCGGGCCTTTTTTCTGGCTTTTTGATATATTGAAATCATGCGAAAGACACTCAAGATCGTGCGAGTCAGGGACAATGTCCCGATGCCTAAATATGACCTCGAGGGAGACGCGGGGTTCGGCCTCTTCGTGGGTGAGCGCATCACCCTTCAGCCCATGGAGCGCGCCTCGGTTAACACGGGTTACAAGATGGAGATACCTTACGACCACGTCGGTATCATCTACGAGCGCAGCGGTCTGTCCTTCAAGCATGGCATCATCACCTACGGCAACGTTATCGACGCCGGCTATCGCGGCGAGGTTCGGGTTGGCGTGATGAATCTCGGCAAGGAGGCCTATACCTTCGAGCCTGGTCACAAGGTTGCCCAGATGATTATCCACCGATACGAGACCATGAAGTTCAAAGAGGTGAAGGACGGCGAGCTTTCGTCATCAGACAGAGGGGAGAGGGGGTTCGGTAGCACCGGAAAATAAAACACATGATCATACAGGACATAAAAATTCTCATTCAGAAGGCACTCAAGGACCTCTCGCTCGAGGCGGGAGAATTTTCGCTTGAGCACCCGGCCGATATGTCTCGCGGGGATTTCGCCACGAGCGTCGCCCTTTCGCTCGCCAAGAAGGCAAAGGCAAATCCTCGCGAGCTCGCCGACAAGATTGCGGCCAAGATCAACGGGACAAAGCCCGCCTATATCGAGAAGATTGAGGTCGCCGGCGCGGGTTTCATCAACATCACGCTCTCGAAGTCGTACTTCGTGCAGGAGATGGAGGCTATCGTAAAGCGCGGCAAGCTGTACGGCTCGTCGAACGAGTGGAGGGGAACCAAGGCCCTCGTCGAGTATACCGACCCAAACGTGCTCAAGGTGTTCCACATCGGTCACCTCATGTCGAACGCCATCGGCGAGTCGATTGCGCGACTCATCTCGTCGCAGGGCGCAAAGGTCCGCCGCATGTGCTATCAGGGAGACGTGGGCATGCACATCGCCAAGACCCTTTGGGGGATTCGCAAGCGCGAGGGCGAGTTCCCATCGCGTCGCGTGCCGATCGCCGAGCGTGTGGCCTTTCTCGGTGCTTGCTATGTCCTCGGCTCGAATGCCTATGAGGATAGCACAGAGGCGAAGGCGGAGATTGAGGTAATCAACAAGAAGGTCTACGAGGCCTCGGACAGGAAACTGACCAAATATTACAAGCTCGGCCGAAAGTGGAGCCTTCAATATTTCGAGCAGATCTACAAGAAGCTCGGCACCAAGTTTGACTACTACGTGCTCGAGAGCCAGGTTGCCCACGACGGCGTCGCCGTGGTCGAGGAGTATCTCGAGAAGGGGGTGTTCGAGAAGAGCGACGGGGCGATTGTGTTCAAGGGCGAGAAATACGACCCGAAGCTTCACACCCGCGTATTCATCAACTCGCAGGGCCTGCCGACCTACGAGGCGAAGGAGATTGGCCTCAACTTCCGCAAATGGAAGCGCGTTCGCCCAGACCGATCGGTCGTTATCACCGCCAACGAGCAGACGGACTACTTCCGCGTGGTGCTCAAGGCCCTCGAGATGATTCTTCCCGAGGCCCACAAGGTCACCGAGCACGTTTCTCACGGCATGATGCGCTTCGCTGAGGGCAAGATGTCTTCGCGAAAGGGAAACATCATCACGGGCGAATCTATGGTTCGCGACGTGGAGAAGATGGTCTTCGAGAAACTCGCCGACCGTGACATGGAGGAGAAGGACAAGGCAGAGGTCGCGGAGATGGTCGCCGTGTCCGCCATTAAATACTCGATTCTCAAGCAGACGACATCGAGCGACATCATCTACGACTTTGAGAAGTCTATCTCGTTTGAGGGCGACTCGGGTCCGTACCTTTTGTACACCGCCGTTCGCGCCGCCGCCGTGCTCGGCAAGGCCGACAGGGAGAAGGTGAAGGCGAAGTTCGCTGCCGATGCCGAGCCTGACACTCTGTCCCGAACACTCGCCCGATTTCCCGAGGTCGTGTCACGCGCGGCGGGGGAGAAGGCGCCCCACTACGTCGCCACGTACCTCATCGAGCTCTCCTCGCTCTTCAACGCGTGGTACGCGAACACGACGATCGTGAAGAAGGACGATCCGCTGTCGCCTCATAAAGTGGCCGTGACGAAGGCCGTTCGCACTGTTCTCGTAAACGGTCTCGACCTTCTCGGCATCAGGGTCCCGGAGAGGATGTAGACAACTCTTGCTTGTTTTTAAATTTAGTGGCATTGTATATGGGAATCTCTTTCCATATGCCTACTACTGTTCGGTTAGTTCGTGTCGGGGCGATTCTCGAGGAGGCTCTCTCCAGGGAGCCTCGCCTGAATCTGAATAAGACGCTCGTGGTGGATGCGGATCCATCGCGATCGTTTGAGTGGCTCGCGAAAGCGGCTTGCGTGACGGGTGATCCACAGATATTCAAGCCAAATCTGCTGAGTTCCTGGGATAAAATGCCGTTCGTCGGCGTCATCGGGTTTCGGGTAAATCCCCGCCCCATGGACATGCGGGAGTTTATCAATCAGAGGACGATGCTGAATCGCAGGGTGGCCAATCTCAGACTGACCCTTGAGGCTCTTCGGCATCGGCCGGAATGGTTTCGGGGTAAGAGGGTGGTGTGTATCAACTCAGGTGTTTTGCCGAAGTCGGCGGACTCTATCGGGCATGTCTTCTTTTCGCCGCAGGGCGACGGGTTCCATGCCACGATCGATTTCTCGATGGGGCAGCTTGAGAAGGGTGACATCATTTTCACTCGTTCGTCATAGTCACGATAGTACGACGGCGTCTCCATAGGGAGGCGCCGTTTTTTTTGTAAAAAACCCTGAAAATTGCTAATGTAAAGGTCTCTATGGCAGAAAACCCACAGGATACAAAGCCTAAGTCAAAGCTTGTCGAACAGGAGGCAAAGATTCTCGCTTTCTGGAAGGACCGACAGATTTTCAAGAAAACCCTCGCCCGCAAGGGAAAGGAGTTCGTCTTCTATGACGGCCCTCCTTTTGCGACAGGTCTCCCGCACTTTGGGCATCTTCTGCCGACTACCATCAAAGACATCATTCCTCGCTACAAGACCATGCGGGGATATCACGTCTCGCGCCGCTGGGGCTGGGACTGCCACGGCCTTCCCGTCGAGAACCTCATCGAGAAGGAGCTCGGACTCAAGTCCAAGAAGGACATCCTCGACTACGGAATAGGGAAGTTCAACGCCGCCGCCGAGGCGAGCGTGCTTCGCTATGCCAAGGAGTGGAAGGAGATCATCCCACGCATCGGCCGCTGGGTGGACATGGAGGATGATTACCGAACCATGGACTGCGGATATACAGAGTCCGTGTGGTGGGCATTCAAGTCTCTCTCTGACAAGGGTCTCGTTTACGAAGGCTTCAAGTCGATGCAGGTGTGCCCTCGCTGTGAGACAACGCTCTCAAACTTTGAGGTCAATCAGGGGTACAAGGACATCACTGACATCTCGGTGTTCGTTCGGCTCGAGCTCGTCGACGAGCCGGGGACCTATTTCCTCGCATGGACGACGACTCCTTGGACGCTCCCGGGCAATGTCGCTCTCGCTGTGGGTACTGACATCGACTACGCCCGCGTCACCCATGACGGCAAAACATACATTGTCGCTCGCGATCGCGTCGCCGACGTCTTTGCCGGCAAGGAGCACGTCCTCACGACCGTCGTGAAGGGAAGCGAGTTGGTGGGCAAAGCCTATCGACCGGTTTTCTCGTATTTTGACAACGAGGGTCTCAAGAACCGCAAGAACGGCTTCAAAGTGTATGCCGCGGATTTCGTTACGACCGAGGACGGAACAGGTATTGTTCACATTGCTCCGGCATTCGGAGACGATGACCTCAAGCTCGGCCAGAAGAATGACTTGCCGTTCATTCAGCATGTCGCCATGAACGGAACTTTCGTGCCCGAGGTTCTCGACTTCAGGGGACAGGAGGTAAAGCCAAAGGGGGATCATCAGAAGACCGACGTCGAAGTCATCAAGTGGCTTGCGCACAACGGCCATCTCTTCGACAAGAAGAAGCTTGTCCACTCGTATCCCCACTGCTGGCGCTGCGACACACCTCTTCTCAACTACGCGACCTCGTCGTGGTTTGTTCGGGTTACTGACATCAAGGACAAACTCGTCGCGGCAAACAAGAATACCGACTGGACTCCCGAGGACATTCGCGACGGGCGCTTTGGCAAGTGGCTCGAGGGTGCCCGCGACTGGGCCGTTTCGAGGTCCCGTTTCTGGGGCGCGCCGATCCCTGTCTGGAGAGGGGTCTCGAGCGGAAGGCTCTACACCGTCGGCAGCGTGAAGGAGCTTTCGAGGCTCATAAAGAAGTCGGGCAACACCTACACGCTCCTTCGACACGGCGAGGCCGAGTCGAACGTAAAGGGCGTCCTCAATTCTGAGGTGCCAAACAAGTATCATCTGACTAGCAAGGGTAGGGAACAGGTCGCGATGCGCGCGAGGGAGATGGCCAAGAAGGGCGTCGACGTTATCATTGCCTCTGATTTCCTCCGCACCAAAGAGACGGCCCGCATCGTCGCTGAGGCGTGTGGCCTCGACGCAAAGGACATCGTCTATGACGTCCGCCTCCGTGAGTACAGTGTCGGCAAGGATTTGGAGGGCCAGCAGTGGAAGGACATAGAGTCCCTCGTAAAGGCGAAAGGCCTTCAGCCTGGCATGGAGACTCCCGCCGAGCTCAAGAAGCGTGTGCTCGCCGCGATGTACGACATCGACAGGAAGTACTCAGGCAAGAGGATTCTGATCATTAGCCACGGCGCCCCTCTCAACACCGTGCTTCACGGCGTCGCCGAGAAGCCGGGCAGCGACAAGGTCTCGCACACCGAGCGAAAGGCCTTCCAGCATACTGCCGACATGGAGCCACTCGATTTCGTGGCGCTTCCTCATAACGAAGACTATGATCTCGACGTGCATCGACCATTCATCGACAAGGTCGAGTGCGTCGCTCCGGACGGGGAGGTGCTCGTCCGCGTGCCCGAGGTTTTCGACTGCTGGTTTGAGTCGGGATCGATGCCGTTCGCCCAGTCTCACTATATCGGCCATCCGCGCCCTCATTTCAATCCAAAGGGAGGACTCTTCAGGAAAGCCGTCGGTTATCCCGCTAATTTCATCGCCGAGGGTCTCGATCAGACTCGCGGCTGGTTCTACACACTCACGGTTCTTGGCGTGGCGCTCTTCGGTAGGTCACCGTTCAAGAACGTGGTCGTCAACGGTCTCATCCTCGCAGAGGATGGTCAGAAGATGTCCAAGTCCAAGGGTAACTATCCTCCGCTCATGGACACCGTAGAGAAGTACGGCGCCGACTCGCTCCGCTACTTCCTCTCGGCAAGCCCTGCGGTGAAGGCAGAGGATGTTCGCTTCTCGGAGAAGGGCGTCGACGAGGTTTCAAAGAAGCTCCTCCAGCGACTCGACAACGTGCTCTCGTTCCTCGAGCTCTATGGCGACGAGAAGACCCCTCTCGCCTCCGAGTCTGCTCACGTTCTCGACGCGTGGATCAGGGCGCGTCTCGCGGAGGTCCGCGACGAGGTGACCGTCGCCCTCGACGCGTACCAGATCGACCGTGCGGCCCGACCGCTCATGGGCTTTGTCGATGACCTCTCGACGTGGTACGTCAGGCGATCGCGCGATCGCTTCAAGTCTGATGATCTCGCCGACAAGAGACTCGCCCTCGGCACGACCAAGTACGTGCTCAGGGAGTTCGCCAAGGTCGCCGCTCCGTTCATCCCATTCTTCGCAGAGTATCTCTTCCTTCGCGTTCGCTCCGAGTCAGACGCAGAGAGCGTGCATCTCGAAAGGTGGCCAACATACAGGGTTACCTCGGCATCGACGAGGCTTCTCGCTGACATGGCCGAGGTTCGTCGGCTCGTAACTCTTTCCCTCGAGCAGCGCTCGAAGGCTAACATCAAGGTGCGCCAGCCGCTCGCGCTTCTCTCGATCAAGAAGAATCAGTTCCGCACGGATCTCCTCGACCTCATCAAGGACGAGGTGAACGTGAAGTCCGTCGTCCTTGACCTCGCCCTCGAGAATGAGGTCGTCCTCGACACGTCCGTTACTGACGAGCTTAAGAGGGAAGGAGTCGCCCGAGACGTTATCCGTGCCATCCAGGACCTTCGCAAGAAGGAGGGTCTCACGGTTGGCGACAAGGTCTCGCTCCTCCTCGACTCTGACGAGAAGGGCAAGGAGCTTGTCACGGCGTTTCTCCCCGACATCAAGAGGGTCACGCTTGTGACGGGGGTCGACTACGCTGACATGCCTCACATCGAGGCCCTCGTGGTCGAAGGATACTCCTTCCGACTCGGCATCAAGAAGTAGCCTCGCGGCGAGCCTCGCTCACTATGTCATACTCTGTCTACAGCACCCGCGGATTCATACTCGGGAGCGCCCCTTCAGGCGAGGCGGGGAAGGCGTACTCACTGTACACCGAGCAGTTCGGCCTCGTGCGCGCGCACGCCCAAGGCGTCCGCCACCTTAAGTCAAAGCTTCGGTACAATCTCGCCGACTATAGTCTCGCCACATTCTCTCTCGTGAGGGGGAAGGAGTTTTGGCGCCTGACGGGCGCCGTGGCCGAGGCCGCGGGGGAGTGGGGGTCGGGGTCAGAGAAGGGCGGGCGCCCCGCGCGCGCCCCCCGCCGCACCGTCGGGCGCCGGCGCGAGC
>CBIMES010000003.1:0-27793 GCA_966243015.1 uncultured bacterium
CGCCTGACGGGCGCCGTGGCCGAGGCCGCGGGGGAGTGGGGGTCGGGGTCAGAGCAGGGCGCTCGCCAGGCTCGCGCCCGCATCCTCAGCTTCGTGCGCCGTCTCGTTCAGGGTGAGGAGCGAAACGACGATCTTTTCGCCGTGCTGCTCGATCTCTTTGCCCCGCGCGGCGAGGGCGTCGGTCTTGATCCCGTGGCGTTTGAGACGGACATACTCGCCCGCTGTCTCTCCACGCTCGGGTATGTCGATCTCGCGTCATTAGAGGGGCTCGACCAGAGGGCGAAAATTTCCGCCATCAACAAGGCGCTCAAGGAAAGCCATCTGTAATCCGGCCCGATTTCGGCAGGTCATTGCGTGATATACTTTAGATTATGTTTGAAAGCGACAAGAAAAGCGCCCTGGAGCGTCTGAAAAAAGGCCTCTACTCAAGAGAGGAGAAGTTCGGCGAGGCTCGAAGGCACGAAATTCGACGTGTGCAGCATCAGGAGGTCCCTGTGTCATGGGAGGGCAAGAGGGAGACCGAGGAAGCTGCTGAGGCCGACCCTGTTACGCAGGGGGCTACCCACGTTTCCTCCCTCGAGGGCTTTACGGGAGGCCCTGTGCCTCAGGCTCGACCGGCAGGTCACCGAAAGGCCTATAAGCTCCTCTTCATGGCGGCATCGTTCTTTTTCGTCATCGCGCTTCTTGTCGGCGCGTATACGATCTTCGGCGGAAAGAATTTTGTCTCCGTTCAGAACCTCGAGATCCTCGTTGACGGACCCGTGTCTGTCGGAGGAGGGGAGAAGCTCTCCCTCAACGTCGCCGTCACCAACAAGAACACTGCAGAGATCGAGCTCGTGGACCTCATTGCCTCATATCCCGCGGGAACCAAGGACCCGTCTGACCCAACCAAGGACCTCTCTCGCGTTAGGCTCTCTCTGGGCAATATAGCGCCGGGCGCTACGGTCCAGAAGACCTTCGAGTCTATCATGTTCGGCGAGGAGGCTGAGGCTCGGGAGGTGACCTTCACCGTCGAGTACCGCACCGCGAACTCGAACGCCATCTTCTACAAGGAGAAGGCCTACAAGCTCGCCCTGGACTCCTCTCCCGTCATCGTCTCGGTCGACGCCCTCGAGCGCGTCCTTTCAGATCAGGCGGCGCCTATTACCATCACTGTGTCGTCCAACACCACCTCGGTTGTGAAGGATCTGCTTCTCGTTCTTGAGTATCCCTCGGGATTCACTCAGACGTCTGCGAGCCCGGCCGCGTCGTACTCGAACAACATCTGGAGGCTCGGTGACCTCGCGCCCGGCTCCAAGAAGACCGTCGTCATCAACGGTTCAATCAGGGGTCAGGACGGCGAGGCAAGGACGGTGCATGCCCACGTCGGCATTCAGAGCGTCTCAAACGAGCGCGAGATCGCCACGAACATTATCTCGAAAGACCATACCTTCGAGATCGAGAGGCCGTTCCTCGGCATCGAGCTTGCCTTCGACGGCAAGCGTGACGGCGACGTGTCCGTGGAGCCGGGCAGGTCAGTGCGCGGCGAGGTCATCTGGACCAACAACAGCAGCACGAGGATTACGGGCGCCCGCATCGAGGCGAAGCTCTCGGGCAACGCGCTCGATCGCAGCTCGATCTCCGCTATGAATGGCTACTATGACTCTCGGACTGACACCATTGTCTGGGAGGCGGGGAGGACGTCCGGTCTTGATGCTATCGCCCCGGGCGAGACGGGTCGCGTGACCTTCAACTTCTCGACCGCCCGCGCGGTTCCGGGTAAGGCGGTCCTCAATCCGATTGTAACCGCGACTGTCACCGCCACGGGTGCCCGCACTGACGAAAGCGGCGCGGCCCAGAGCGTCTCGACGGGTGTCACCCGCTCGGCGAAGGTCGTCTCTGGCCTCTCCCTCTCGTCCCGCATCCTCAGGAGCCAGGGCCCGTTCCAGAACGGCGGCCCGATTCCTCCGAAGGTTGACCAGGAGACGGATTACACCGTCGTATGGACAGTTACCAACACTTCGAATAGTATCAACAACGCTCAGGTGACTGCGACGCTGCCTCCGTACGTATCGTGGGGAGGCGAGGTTAGTCCCGAGGGCTCGAATATCACGTATAACCCGACAGGCGGCCAGATCACCTGGAACGCGGGCACGATTCCCCAGAACGCAGACGTGGGTACGGGGGCCAAGCAGGTCTACTTCAAGGTAATCTTCAGGCCGAGCCTCACGCAGGTCGGCTCGACGCCGGAGGTGGTCAGCCCAAGCCAGGTGACGGGAACAGATTCCTTCGCGGGCACGACCCTCCGCAACAGCGCGCCCGGTCTCAGCACTCGGACCACGACGGATCTCTACTGGCAGGAGGGGCAGGGTGCCGTAGTCGAATAGTCGGTTTTCAATCACAACATGAACAAGGAAAAAACAGCACAGTCAGACATCATGGAGAACCTCATCTCTCTTCTCAAGAGGCGAGGCTTCATATTCCAGGGATCCGAGGTGTACGGCGGACTCGCCGGAACCTGGGACTACGCGCCTCTCGGTGTCGCCCTCAAGAACAACATCAAGGGCCTCTGGTGGAAGAGGTTCGTCACCGACCGCGACGACATGTACGGCATGGACGCGGCCATCCTCATGAACCAGAATGTCTGGAAGTCATCGGGACATGTCGGCGGCTTTGCCGATCCTCTCGTCGAGGACAAGAAGACCAAGAGGCGCTTTCGCGCGGATCACCTTCTCGAGGATGCGGGTGTGAATGTGAAGGGTATGTCGCTCGAGCAGATGTCCGCCGCCATCAAGGAGAAGGGGATTAAGAGCCCTGACGGCAACGAGCTTTCTGACGCCCGCCAGTTCAACATGATGTTCAAGACCCACGTCGGCGCCATGGAGGACGAGGCGGCCGTCTCGTACCTTCGCCCTGAGACCGCTCAGGGCATGTTCGTGAACTTCAAGAACATCGTCGACACCATGCACCCGAAGCTCCCGTTCGGCATGGCGCAGATCGGCAAGGCGTTCCGCAATGAGATCGCCCCTCGAGACTTTATCTTCCGCACCCGCGAGTTCGAGCAGATGGAGATCGAGTACTTCGTCCGCGAGCAGGACTGGAAGGGGGTGTTCGAGCACTTCGTCGATCAGGTTCACGCCTTTACTCAGGACGTCGGCCTCCCGAAGGAGAGGGTTCACGAGCTCGAGGTCGCATCAGAGGACCTCGCTCATTACTCGAAGCGAACGATTGATTTCGAATACGACTATCCGTTCGGCAGGAAGGAGCTCTACGGTCTCGCGTATCGAACTGATTTTGACCTCAAGGCCCACAGCGAGGGAAGTGGCGCTGACCTCTCGTATTTTGACGAGGAGACCAAGGTCCGATTCGTCCCTCATTGCATCGAGCCTTCGTTCGGCGTCGATCGAACGGTTCTCGCCGTGCTCGCCACGGCGTACGCCGAGGACGATCTCGGCGGCGAGAAGCGCGTGTACCTTAAGCTTTCCCCGAACGTCGCTCCGGTGAAGGTCGCTGTGTTTCCGCTTCTCAAGAACAAGGAGGCGCTCACGGGCAAGGCCCGCGAGATTCACGCGGTCCTTCGCAAGGAGTTCGGCGCCGTTCAGTACGATGAGACTGGTTCGATCGGAAAGCGCTACCGCAAGCAGGACGAGATTGGTACGCCGTTCTGCGTCACTGTCGATTTCGAGACTATCGAGCAGGGAACAGGCGTCACCGTTCGTGATCGTGATACGGGTGAGCAGAACAGGGTCAAGCTCGAGGATCTCGTGTCTTACCTTCAGCAGAAGCTCTCGATATAAAGCTTAGCCGCGGCCATGGGCCGCGGTTTGCGTTTATGGCCTGACCCATTAGACTTAATCCCAATGAAACACAAGAAAACAACTCTCGATAACGGTGTGCGCGTGCTGACCGTTCCCATGGCGGGCAACCCAACAGTCACGGTCATGGTGAACGTGGGCACGGGATCGTTCCACGAGACGCCGCAGGAGGCCGGTCTCTCGCACTTCCTCGAGCACATGTGCTTCAAGGGTACGGCCAAGAGGCCGACAGCCCTCTCTATCACGAGCGAGCTCGACGCCATCGGTGCAATTTACAACGCCTTCACCGCCCACGAGATCACCGGATACTATGCAAAGGCTGACACCAAGCATTTCGCCAAAATCGGCGACGTCGTCGCGGACATCTACAAGAACTCGATTTTCCCCGAGACGGAAATCGAGAAGGAGAAAGGCGTGGTGATGGGGGAGATAGACATGTACTCCGACGAGCCGAGCGAGAAGATCGCTGACGCCCTCCGCGAGCATATGTACAAAGGCCAGGTCGCAGAGCGACAGATTCTCGGCACCAAGGAGACCGTGCGTTCGTTTACCCGTGCCGATCTCTTGCGATACCGCGATTCCCAGTACAAGGCGGGGAACACTCTCATCACCATCGCCGGAGGCGTGCCCGAGGAGGAGATGCTCTCCTTTGCCCGTTCTACCTTCGGCTCAATCGCACCGGGTGATGCTCGTCCCGAGTTTGATACCGCTGACAGGAATCAGGCCACTCCCGAGATCCTGTTCCTCGACAAGGACACCGACCAGGCGCATCTCATCATGGCGTGGAGGACGTTCAGCAGGATGAACCCTGACCGATTCATCGCCCGCATCGTTCACGGCTTGCTTCGCGGCGGAATGAGCTCGAGGCTTTTCGTGAGGCTCAGGGAGCAGTTGGGGGCAGGGTACTATATCGGGGCTTCGAACGACCTCTATCGTACCTTTGGGCAGTTTAATATTTCGACGGGAACCACCGCGTCGCGCGTCGCGGAGATCGCGGCTGCCATTATCGGAGAGACGAGGCGCCTTCAGTCTGAGGCTGTGCCCGCGGAAGAGCTGGAGAAGGTGAAGGGTCTCATCCGCGCACGCGTGCGCATGTCTCTCGAGACGTCGGACGGCATGGCTGACTTTTACGCCGACCAGGAGATGTCGGGCGATGTTATCCGCACTCCCGAGGAGCTTGACGCCATTCTTTCCGCCGTCACCGCAGAAGACGTGCTCCGTGTGTCAAAGACCCTCTTTCCGCCGCAGAAACTCACCCTCGGTGTCATCGGCAAGGCAATTGACAGGGAGGCGGTTTCAAAAGCCATTGGCGCGTAGTATGATGTGGGCATGCCAGAAATGCCCCGCGTCTTCAATATAGAAGTCACCGCCGGCACCATTGCCAAGGGCATCTTTCTCGCCGTTCTAACCTACATCCTTTTTCTCCTCAAGGACGTTGTGCTTGTCGTGCTGACGGCCGTCGTCATCGCCTCGTCCATCGAGCCTCTCGCACGCTGGTTCATAAGGAAGAGCATTCCGCGCGTGGCCTCGGTTCTCATCATCTACGCACTCCTCGCCGCGTCCTTCGCGGGCCTTTTCTACACCCTCGTCCCGACGCTGCTCCGCGACACTTCGGAGTTTCTGAGTTCGGTGCCCGAGTACATTGACTCCGTATCGCTCTGGAACCCACTGGGCACCGAGGATACTCAGAGGGCGACTGACGCCGCCACGACGCTGGCGAATGACCTGACCGCCACCCAGATGGCAGTGAGGGGTCCTGACGGAGACGTGTCGATAGACAGCGTCGTGCAAGGCATTGACGAGGCGATATCGAACGTGTCCGCTGGCTTCGTCCATTCGGCGAGCTCGGTTTTCGGTGGAGTGGTGAGCTTCATCCTCATCATCGTGCTCTCGTTTTACCTCGCCGTGCAGGAGGATGGTATCGCAAACTTCCTTCGCATCGTCACGCCGCGCAGGCAGGAGGCGTACATACTCGACCTCTGGAGGCGAACCCAGCACAAGATCGGCCTGTGGATGCAGGGTCAGCTCGTGCTGGCGGTGCTCGTCGGCGTGCTTGTGTATCTGGGCCTCATGGTCCTCGGTGTGAAGAACGCATTGCTCTTTGCCGTGCTCGCGGCATTGCTCGAGACCATCCCGCTCTTCGGCCCGATCATCGCCGCCATTCCTGCGGTGGCGGCGGCCTACGGCGTCGATGGGGCATCGGGCGGACTCATTGTCGCCGGCCTCTACCTCATCATTCACCAGTTCGAGAATCACCTCATCTATCCGCTCGTCGTGAAGAAGATCGTCGGCGTGCCGCCGATCCTCGTCATCATCTCGCTTCTCGTCGGCTACAAGTTGGCAGGCTTTCTCGGCGTCATTCTCTCGGTCCCTCTGTCGTCGATGCTCGTCGAGTTCATTGACGATGTTCATCGCAGAAAGACCGCTCAGGCGGCTTCGCAATAGACTTTTGCCGTCTTTTCTATAGACTTACCCCTATGTCCCAGAAACAGCCTTTCTATATCACCACAACGCTTCCGTACGTGAACGCGGAGCCTCATGTCGGCTTTGCCATGGAAATAGTTCGCGCCGACGTCATCGCGCGCTGGAAGGACCTTCAGGGTTTTGAGGTGTTCTTTAACACGGGAACCGACGAGCACGGCCAGAAGCTCTTCGAGGCAGCGGGGAAGGCGGGCAAGGACGTGCATTCCTATGTCGACGGGCACGCCGAGAAGTTCAGGGCCCTCAAGCAGCTGCTCGGGCTCTCTGACGGTATCCATTTCATACGAACCACCGACGCCCATCACGAGAAGGCGGCCCAGGAGTTTTGGAGGCGCGTCCAGGACAATGGCTTCATCTACAAGAAGAACTACAAGACCAAGTACTGTGTCGGCTGCGAGGAGAATAAGACCGAGTCGGAGCTCGTTGACGGTAAGTGCCCGATACACCCGAACAGGGAGCTTGAGGTCATCGAGGAGGAGAACTATTTCTTCAAGTTCTCCGCCTTCGGCGACAAACTCCTTGCGCTGTATGACAGCGGCGCGTTCAGGATTGTGCCTGATTTCCGCGCGAACGAGATGCGAGAGTTCATCAAGCGCGGCCTCGAGGACTTCAGCATATCTCGCCTCAAGTCGAAAATGTCGTGGGGCGTTCCGGTCCCTGGCGACGACCAGCATGTCATGTACGTGTGGTTTGACGCCCTCGTGAACTACATCTCGACCCTTGGCTGGCCCGAGGATTCAGCGACCTTCGAGCGCTTCTGGAAGAACGGTATGCCGACGCAGTACTGTGGAAAGGACAATACGCGCTTCCAGTCGGTCATGTGGCAGGCGATGCTTCTTGCCGCAAACCTCCCGAGCACCCATACGGTGGTGGTCAACGGTTTCATCACGGGGGAGGGCGGCGTGAAGATGTCAAAGTCTCTCGGAAACGTCGTGAGCCCGGCCGAGATCGTCTCGGAATACGGCACAGAGGCGCTTCGCTACTTCCTGGCGCGCGAGGTCTCCTCGTTCGAGGACTCTCCGTTCACTATCGAGCGCTTCAAGGCGGCGTACAACGCCGGCCTCGCCAACGGCCTCGGCAACCTTGTCTCGCGCGTCATGAAGATGGCGACGACAAATGGCGTCGCGCTCGATGACTTTTCCGCCCCTCAGGGCGAGGAGGCTGACCGCTTTGCCCGCGCTCTCGGCTCCTTCAATATCTTCGAGGCATCAAACGTCATCTGGGGAATCGTCGGACAATCCGACACCTTCATCCAGATCACCCAGCCCTTCAAGAAGGTGAAAGTTGATTTCGAGGCTGCCAAGAAGGACATTCAGGTTCTTCTTCGAAATCTCTTCGTCATAGGCACTCTTCTCGAGCCGATCATGCCGGCGACCGCCAAGACCATCCAGACAATCGTCAGGGAAGGAAAGATGCCCGAGGCGCCGCTCTTCCTCAGGAAGGACTAGTCGTTGTCTGAGAAATAAAAAAGCCCGCAACCTGAGAAGGGTGCGGGCTTTGCGTTTGGTCACGCGACACGCGTTTTGAGGCGCATGCCGGGTGAGGTGTAAAACACGGCGACGGGTAGCCAGTATGGCAGTCCGAGAAGGGCAACGATGACGTTCGTGCCAATGCCTCGGGTCAGTATACGAATCGTATGCCAACGCCAATACATGATGAGGATACCCAGGAATCCAGCAAGCCAACTTAGTGGCATGAGGAGCACAATTTTCTGGATCAGGGTGAGGCCTGACCAGAAAACATAACCTGCTGCAGATCCGAGGAGGATGAATCCCCATCGAGCTACGAAACCTCGCCGCACACAGGGGCGTTTGCCCATGTGGAAGCAGTGCCTGTTAAAGGACTGAGGAGGGAGCAGTTTCATGGTTCGGTGGAGGGAGTTCCTGATTACTATGGCACGGAAAAAACAAGAGGTACATGCTATGCTGTGGACATGAACAGGCCTACCTACATAGATATTCACGCACACACCAACTTCGCAGGCTTCGATGCTGACAGGAAGGAGGTTGTAGAGAGGGCTCTTTCCGCGGGTGTGTGGATGATAAATATCGGCACCCAGCAGGACACTTCGCGCAAGGCGGTCGAGATGACGCGGGAGTTTCCCGAGGGCGTCTACGCCATCATCGGCCTGCACCCGGTTCACGCCAACGCCTCGTATCATGACAGCGATGAACTCGGCTCTGAGGATAAGGGCTTTACCTCCCGCGGTGAGGTGTTTGATATCGATTTCTACCGAGCTTTGGCAAAAGAGGGTGGGGCAAAGGTCGTCGGCATCGGCGAATGCGGCCTCGACTACTATCACGCCCCGACTCCCCAGCAGCACGCCCGCCAGAAGGCCGCTTTCATCGCTCAGATTGAGCTCGCCCTCGAACTCGACCTTCCGCTCATGCTTCATATCAGGTCAGGGGAGGGCGGCAACGCGTATCGCGACGTGCTCGACATCCTCAAGCCGTACAAGGAACAGCACGGCGACAGGCTTCGCGGCGACACCCATTTCTTTGCCGGATCGGTCGAGGATGCGCGTGAATTCCTCGCCCTCGGTTTCCATCTCTCGTTTACTGGTGTTGTGACTTTCGCCAAGCAGTACAAGGAGCTCGTAGAGGCCGTGCCGCTCGATCGCATCATGTCCGAGACCGACTGCCCGTACGTCGCGCCCGTCCCTGAGAGGGGAAAGAGGAACGAGCCGTCGTTCGTCGTCCATATTGCCAACAAGATTTTGGATATTAAGGGGGTTGAGGTAGTTGAGGGGAGGCGGCAGCTCGTGGAGAACGCATTCCGTCTTTTCAGGTTGGGCTAGTTTGACTCTGTACCTTTTGGGCG
Source organism: uncultured bacterium (assembly GCA_966243015.1). GTDB lineage: Bacteria > Patescibacteriota > Minisyncoccia > Phycocordibacterales > UBA6065 > UBA6065. The sequence goes on from CBIMES010000003.1 coordinate 9,096, forward strand.
TAATATCTTCTGTAGTTCAGGCACCTTCAACACAGTGGAGTTAATTCAACATGCACATAAGTCCCCAGGATATACTTTTCGCATCTACCCATGCCGTCGGTGAATCATACTGGTCGGGAATGTTTGGCAGGTTCTCGGAAATGGTCAGGTTAATCAATGTCGATTTGCCGCTTCCGAGTCTTGGCGATTCGGTCGTGTCGGATGACGGGTCACTTCTTCGCGCGCTTATTCCCTCATATTGTTTTCCTTCGGGCATATTTGTTGTCGAGGGAGTGGGGAGTGGTCCCTTTGCCCGGCACGTATGGGGCGTAACGGATCGCTCGGAGTGGATTCTCTGGAATCTTTCCTTCGATGATCGTGGCAAGTTCAGCGGTCTGATCGCTGTCTGCAACGTCTCAAGCCCGAGCGCCTTTCTCGAGACCGCCTCGAGCGTGTTTATGAGAAGGGAACCCCTCAGCTTCCTGGACGCCCTGAGTCGGAGGATGTCGGTGCTCATCAGCGCCCGTCGTTCCGCCATCGAGCGGGCACACGAAAGGACCGAGTCCTTCAGCGTCTTGGCGAGTCTCTCGATAGCCCGTATTGCCACGACGGAAGAGAGGTTTGGGTAGGCGTGTTTCGGCCCCGTCCGCAAGGACGGGGCTTTTTTCTCTGACCAAGCAAATCCTTGCTATTTTCAGGTTTTCTGGTATTCTCTACACCACTTGCTCTGGATTAAAAAGCAAGAAATTATAAGCCTAAAAGTCACATCATATGACCAAGGAAACAGTTAAGACGTCTGGCACCGTCTACGAGGTGGGTTACCACATCGTTCCCGCTGTCTCTCCAGAGAATCTCCCCAAGGAGGTTGATGCCATCAAGGCAGTTCTCGGAGCTCACGGGGCTACCATTATCAGCGAGGAGTTCCCAAAGCTTCGACCTCTCACCTACACTATGGTGAAGGCAATCGGACAGGCTCGACACAAGTACGATACGGCCCACTTCGGCTGGATCAAGTTCGAGACCACTCCTGAGGCCGCAGTCGAGATTAACAAGGCTCTCGCTACCTCGGAGAAGATCCTCCGATACCTCCTTATCAAGACCGTTGCAGAGAATACTCTCTACGGCGACAAGTTCTTCCCACAGGAGAAGGAGGCGGCAAAGACCGAGGAGGCCCCAAAGGACGCTCCAGCGGCAGAGGAGGCGGTAGAGAAGACCGCATAGTCCTTTAGAAAGGCTTCATGTCGGGTCGTGGACAAGGGGGTTGCTGACCTAGTATAGTAACCTCATTACAGGACCTAACTTCCCACACCGTATGTATCTCAACAAAGCCATCATCATCGGAAACCTCACTCGCGACCCAGAGCTCAAGGCTCTCCCGTCGGGAATGCAGGTGACCTCGCTCTCCATCGCAACCAATCGAGTCTGGAAGGACAAGAGCGGCGCGAAGCAGGAGGCATCGGACTTCCACAATGTCGTGGTGTTCGGCCGGCAGGCAGAGACCTCTGCCCAGTACCTCAAGAAGGGCCAGCAGGTGATGGTCGAGGGTAGGATACAGACCAGGTCATGGGACGACAAGGCGACGGGAGAGAAGAAGTACCGCACCGAGATCGTCGCCGAAAGCGTCCAGTTCGGACCCAAGGCAGGCGGTGCGGTGGGCGGACCATCTTCATCGGCCCCAAGCGCCTCGGCATCAAGCCCTTCGAAGTCCTCAAAGGCGGCAGAGTCAGTCGATACCATCGACTACCCGTCAGAGGACATCAACCCAGAGGATATTCCATTCTAAAGTTAGTCATTAGCAACTCACACAACATCTATGGCAAAGCAGTGCTTTTTCAAGGAGAATAACATCCAGCATATCGACTACAAGGACACCGCGATTCTCAAGCAGTTCCTCAACCCGCATGCTCGAATCCTCGCAAAGAAGCGAACGGCAGTAAGCGCGGCAAACCAGCGCAAGCTCGCCCTCGCGGTAAAGCGAGCGCGATTCATGGGACTTCTCCCGTACGTGGCGAGGTAAAACCCTCCCTCCCGAGGAACCAGTCCTCGACTAGAAACCGTCAAGATAATACTTGACGGTTTCTTCGTCTGCGGAGGTTCCTTCGTAGAGAGGACTTTACCGTTGGAGGGCGGAATATTAAAAGGCTCACTGTGGTGAGCCTTTTAATATGGCTAGTATGAAGGCTTTTATTCGCGTATCTTCTTCGAGAACTCGAGGCTGTCTCCATAGGTTTCGGCCCGTTCGTTGATGTTGTATTTGAGCCGGGCCTCCTCGAAGGTGAGGTCCGTGTCTATGAGGCCGAGCTCGTAGGCGAGGGCGTCCGAATGGGCGGGGAGGAGGGTACGGAAGTCGTAGGGTACTCTGCCCGGTACGAGGTCGTTGATGTGGCGCACAATGTTAGTCGTGCAGGTCGAGGTGAGGGTGTTGTAGTACTCGGGATCCTCCTGGAGTTTCTTTGCCCGCTCGAGCATTCCGAGGAAGAGGCTCTGGACCTTCTCCTTGTCTGCCTTGATGGGGTAGAGGAAGACCTGGTCGTGGCGGTAGTTTGAGCGGAGCCTGATGACGTCCCTCTCGTCGGCGATGACGTACATGAGCTCGTACTGCCTGAGGAGGCCTTTGACCGGAGAAAACGACTCGCCCTTCTCCTTCCTGATCTCGACGGAGACCGAGATGTAGCTGCCGTCGTTGAGGCCGAAGGAGAGGAGGGTGTGGGCGGCGCCCGAGTTGCCCGAGAATGGCTCTACCATGTACCAGACTTTTTCGATGTTCCTGACGTTTATGGTCCGGTCGTAATAGGCGGGCGTGTAGTCAGTCGTCGTGCGGTAGTCAAAGTTTCTGATGTTCTTGATCGATACCACGTCACCGTCGATCGATATGTCGGGAAGGACGGCCTGGTCGAGGTTCCAGTCTCGGTCGGTTCGGGGTGGGGTAGCGAGGACGAAGATAATCCAGGCGAGGACGAGAGCGGCAATGACATACAGGACGACCCTGCCTATTTTTTTGAGCGTTTTCATGGGTTCTATTATACCTCGGGTACAAGAAAGCCGAGCTTGAGGCTCGGCTTTTTGTGGATTCGGCGGGCGGTGTCTTAGACTCGCTCTCGGTACTCGCCGGTCTCGGTGTTGATGCGGATGGTGTCGCCCTCGTTCACGAAGAGGGGAGCAGAGATTACCGCGCCTCCCTCGACGACGACCTGCTTGTTGCCGCCGCGGGCGGTGTCGCCCTTGATGCCCGGCGGCGCCTCGACGACCTTAAGGTCTACGGTTGGGGCGAGCTTGATGCCGAAGATGACGCCCTCGCCGTCCTCGTTCTCTGGGTCGATGAAGGCCTTGGTTCCGTATACCGTGTTCGGCTTGAGGAACTTCGCCTGGACGCCGAGGACCTCCTCAGGAATCTTGAAGCGCTTCGAAGGGTTGTCCACGTCGCAAAACCAGAACTCTCCCTTGTTGGTATAGAGGAACTTTGCCTCGTCCGTGGCAATCTCTGCCTCCTCGACCTTGTCAGACGCGTGGAAGGTTGCCTCGACGACCCGTCCGTTGAGGAGGTTCTTGATCTTCGTCTTGTTCTGCGGCTTTCGCTGCTGCATGCGGAAGATGTTGTTCTCGATGACCTCGTAAGGCTCGCCTTCGAAGACGATGAATTTGCGGGTGACTATCTCGTTGTACTCAAGCAGTGCCATAACGTATGATTTTCTAAAAACGGCTTAATAGGGCTTCATCTTAGCCCAAGGGCAGGGGAATGTCCACTCAAAAGCAAAAGCCGCCCGAAAGGGCGGCCTGTGCCCGGGGCTAGATTTCCTTGAGCTTCGCCCGGATCTTCTTGAGGATCTCGTTCGTGATCTTTGAGTTCTCCTTGAGGAACTGGCGGGTGGCGTCGTAGCCTCGGCCGAGGGCGATCTTCTCGCCGCCCTCAGGGGAGTATGAATACGAGGCGCCCGACTTGCCGATGATGCCGTGTGACTCGCCGAGGGCGATAATCTCGCCCTCTCGGGAGATGCCCTCGTTGTACATGAGGTCGAACTCGGTCTGCTTGAAGGGGGCGGCGACCTTGTTCTTGACGACCTTCACGCGGACGCGGCCTCCGACGACCTCCTCGCCCTTCTTGATCTGGGCGATGCGGCGAATGTCGAGGCGGACTGAGGTGTAGAACTTGAGAGCTTTGCCGCCCGGGGTGGTCTCTGGGTTGCCGAACATGACGCCGATCTGCATGCGGATCTGATTGATGAAGATGACGACGGTCTTCGACTTGGCGGTGATTGCGGTGAGTTTTCGGAGGGCCTGGGACATAAGACGGGCCTGCTTTCCGACGTGCTGGGCACCCATGTCTCCCTCAATCTCGTCCTTTGGGGTGAGTGCGGCGACTGAGTCGATGACGATGACGTCGAGCTTGCCCGAGCGAACAAGGGATTCGACGATTTCGAGTGCCTGCTCGCCTGTGTCTGGCTGGGAGATGAGGAGGCTGTCTACCTTAACGCCGATGCGCTTGGCGTACTCGGGGTCCATGGCGTGCTCCGCGTCGATGAAGGCGCAGACGCCGCCCATCTTCTGGGCCTCGGCCACGATGTGAAGGGAGAGGGTGGTCTTTCCGGACGACTCTGGCCCGAAGATCTCGATGATGCGGCCGCGGGGGACGCCGCCGATGCCGAGGGCAGCGTCGAGACCGATTGAGCCCGTAGGAATCGCGTTGACGTTCACCTTTGGCTTCTCGCCGAGCTTCATGATTGCATCGTCGCCGAACTTGGTTCGGATGGCGTTGAGGGTATCGTCGATGTTCGCCGGGGCAGCGGGGGACTGAGCCTCCTCGCCGTCTTGCTGAACCTCCTCGATCTTGTCGTCGTGCTGCTTGTCTGCCTTCGCTTCGGTTTTCTTGTCTTTCTTTGCCATGGTGGTTATTTGTAGATTAGTTGTAATGTCTGCGCGACTGTCCTGCCGAATCGGTCCTTTGCCTCGAGCGTCATTATATTATACCCGCGGGAGAGAAGGATTCTTTCACTGAACCTTCCGCTCTCGTCGGTGAATATCTTGTTGCCGTTGAGGGTGAGGAAGGAGATGTTGTGGGCCTCGCCCCTGATGTCGACCAGGGACTCGGTGAAGACGCCTCCGTCGAGAGGCGCGTCGACCGTTATCGTCGGTCCCGTGGCAAAGGCATGGGCCTGGAAGGTCGCGTAACCGCCGAGGAGCACGAAGAAAGCCAGGGTTACCCAGAGTTTGAGGAAGCGCCTTACTTTCATTCGATCAGTCATTCCGTTTGTAGTGTTACACGAACCCGTTCAAGGACTTATAAAGAATTGGACGAATTGTCCCCATCGGTCTCCGTATCGTCGTCTGATGCCGGGGCAGAGCCTCCGCCGACTACGGCGCGAGGCTTCGCTCCGTCTGCTGGACCAATGACGCCGCGCTCCTCAAGGAGGTCCATGAGGCGGGCCGCTCGGGAGTAGCCGATGCGAAGCTTGCGCTGGATATAGGAGGTGGACGCCTTGCCGGCCTCCATGACCACGCGCTTCGCGTCCTCGTACATGTCGTCATCGTCGTCTCCTGCGCCTTCCGGCTCGTCGAGGCTCGACGAGAAGATGGCGTTAGGGTCCTTGGTGGCGTTCTCGCTCAGGTTGATGGTGTCGTTTGAGAGGTCGTCCATATGGGCTGATACGAGGTACTTTGCCACCTCCTTAACCTCCGCCTCGGAGATGAAGGCACACTGGATACGGGTTGGCTTGGACATCTCGCCGCCGAGATAGAGCATGTCTCCCTGGCCAAGGAGTTTCTCGGCTCCTGGCTGGTCGAGAATGGTTCGGGAGTCGATCTGGGAGGCGACCTGAAGGGCCAGACGGGCAGGGATGTTTGCCTTGATGAGGCCGGTGATGACATTCACTGACGGGCGCTGGGTCGAGAGCATGAGGTGTATACCAACCGCTCGGGACATCTGGGCGAGGCGGACGATGCCGGCCTCGAGCTCGCGAGGGTAAGTCTGCATGATGTCGGCGAGCTCGTCGATGATGATGACGATATACGGAAGTGGCTCTGGTCCCCGCTCCTCGATTTCCTCGCCGTCCTTCTTGACCTTGATCTTCTTGAGGGAAGGCTCGTAGACGTTTTTGTGATACGAATCGAGGTCTCGGACTCCGTGCGACTGGAGGACGTCATAGCGTCGGTCCATTTCCTTGGCCGCCCACTTGAGGGAGAGGATCGCCTTCTTGGCGTCGGTGATAACGGGGGTGAGGAGGTGAGGGATCTTGTTATAGAGAGTGAGCTCGACGCGCTTTGGGTCGATCATGATGAACTTGAGCTTCTGGGGGCCGTTTCGGTAGAGGAGGGAGACGATGAGAGCATGGATGGTCACGGACTTACCGGAGCCGGTCGCACCGGCGATGAGAAGGTGCGGCATCTTTGCCACGTTCACGAAATGAGACTTGCCCGAGATGCCCTTTCCGAGGCCGACGAGAAGAGGCTTCTCGGAGGTCTGGAACTCCTCGTTCGAGAAGAGCGATCCGAGGCCGATCATGGTCTTGGTCGTGTTCGGAATCTCGATACCCACGAGGGACTTACCGGGGATAGGCGCCTCGATTCGAATCGACGAGGCGGCGAGCGCGAGCGCGAGGTTGTCCTGGAGGGCGACAATGCGCGAGAGCTTCACGCCTTCGGCGGGCTTGAGCGCGTAGCGGGTGACCGAAGGTCCGATCGAAACCTCGTCCATCTCGACGTCGATGCCGAAGTTCATAAGCGTTCGCTTGATGATGTTCGCATTCGCCTTCACGTCTCCCACGACAGGCTTGCCCTTGTCTCGCTCGAGGAGGGAAAGAGGGGGAGGGGTGTACTCCTTGTCGTCATCCTTGCCCTTCGACGACTTGATGAAGTCCTTGCCGTCGTCCTCAGAGGCGGCGAGTTTGATCTTTGCGTCTTTCACTGCCTTCGGCTTCTCCTCAGGCTCGACGGGCTTCTCCTTCTTCACGATCTTGCGAGGAGCCTCTTCCTCATCGGCGGGCAGGTTGAGTTTGAGGTTAACAGTCTCCTCTTCCTCCTCCGCGAAGTCATCCTCGTCATCAGTCTCCTTTTCCTTGCTGAAGTCGAGGAGCGACTTGATGTTGATCTCCTCGTTGAAGGCGACGAGGACCGAGACGACGACAAAGGCCGAGAGCACGACGAGGCTGACGGTCATGTCCGACACCTTCATGAATGGCCAGGCGATGCCCTTGCCCAGGATGCCGCCGCTGCCGGGCGAGACGATGTCGATGATGGCAAGGGTGAAGAGAAGGAAGGCGAGCGAGCCGTAGAGCTTGAGCGCGTTGAACTTATTGTGGATGTTCCTGAGGGTGAGGATGCCCAGGATGAAGAAGATAAGGGGGAGGAGATAGTAGCCGACGCCGAGGAGGTATGAGAGGCCCTTGAAGGTGTAGTGGCCTGCCGCCCCTCCGCCCCAGATGGCGAGGGAAGTGAAGACGGCGAGGGTAAACCAGAGGACCGCGAATATGCCCTGTACGGTTTCGTCTCGAAGGGTGCTCAGGAAGCCGGACGACTCCTCGGCTCGTTCCGGTTTTCGCTCTGCCTTTTCGGCCTGTTTCTTTTTTGCCATGCGTCAATTATATCATTTTGCGTGGCCGTCGTTTGCCCCTTTCATATATCCGTGTCGCAAGGGTGTCCGTGCCCTTTACGTCCTTTACCTTGAGGACATATAATGGACAGGCTCTCTTGACATTTTTCTATAAAGGACATATTATATATAGGACAAAAACATGTCCGTCTGAAAGGACAAACTCAGGGACAAATCTTAAAAGACACGCCCATGGAATCACATAAAATCGATACCAATAAGACAATGGGAAACGTGATGGTTTTCAGCCAGAACCAGCACTTTGCGTATATCTACAAAAAGACAGAGAAGCTGGTTACGGCGGTCTACATGATCACCAATTTCATCAAAGACACCGAGCCTCTCAAGTGGCGCATCCGAGAGAAGGCGCTCGAGCTTCTCTCCCTGAATGTCTCTTTGAACACTGTGTCTCTTTCGGACAGGAAGGACCTTCTCAAGAAGTATCAGGCGTACTCAGTCGAGATCGTGTCCCTTTCGAGCATTGGCCGGCACGCCGGTCTCATCTCTGAGATGAACTTCGATATTCTTGCCCGAGAGTTCAACAATCTCGCTTCTACTATCGAGAAGGACGAGAACAAAAAGGCGAGCGAGGAGACGGTCATCCTCAGCCCGAACTTCTTCGATGCCCCCGTTGCCCCTCAGACCATTGCCGACGCATCGGTCGGGGAGGCGAGGGCGAAGGTCTCTGTCTCGGGCGATGTCCTTTATAAAGGACACGCACCTCAGGCAAGGGCGGCCGTTGCCCAGCCGCAGTCTCTGCCAAAGGACATTGTCCATGCCGTCCGACCCGCCAGGAAGGTTGAGACCAAGAACGAAAGGCAGGACAGCATTATCAAGCTTCTCTCCCACAAGAGCCGTTTGTCCGTAAAGGACTTCACGGATACCATCCGTGGCGTGAGCGAGAAGACCATCCAGCGAGAGCTTTTGGCGATGGTTTCGTCAGGTGTCCTTAAGAAAGAGGGGGAAAGGCGCTGGAGCACGTACTCGCTCGCGTAAAGTCTCCGTAGGTTGCTTTTTGGCCGATTTTGGTGTAGTATAGAGGGGTGGGTAGTGGTTATCCACATTGTCTTATTTGAGGCGGTTTGCACCCAAATTGCCCGAATAATATAATTAAGAGAGCTCTGGGTTTTACCCATTGCTTACACCGACGCTCTGTAACTACTGCATCGCTCGGCCTTTGAAAACAGAAAAGCGATTTCAACATCTGAAACTCAGACTGAGTCCCGGACCGTATACTGAATGGCAGCAACACCACTTCATCCTTATCAGCTATCCTCGAGCTTGTGTCGACCGTCGGGCGAATCAAAAGTTCGCTCGAAGGAAAATGAGTCTCGAGGAATAGTGTGAGCGGTGGACGCGGCGAGTAACATCGTCGCGGACCATGCGCAGACACCTTCTCTCGTTGCCGTCGAAGCGCGGGGGAGGGTGGCGGTCGGTTAGTTTAGTCGCAGGGGACTGAAGGTGCGGACAATTAAAAGTTATCCCGCATCCCAGTTTCCTTCATTACTTAAATACACACTTATATATGGCAACCATCAAGACTTCGAAGGTTGTGTCAGCAGCAGTGGGTTTCTCACTCGCTCTCGCACTCTTCGTAGGCGTTGGAGCTTCAACCGCAGGCGCACAGGCTATGAGCCTCAGCCAGCTCGTTGATCTCTTTATCAGCCTCGGTATCATCTCTCCTGACAAGGCGGCAGCAGCTAAGGCAGCTGTTTCTTCGTCAGCGACTGCTACCGCGACGACTTACACCCGCGACCTCACCATCGGTTCTACCGGTGCTGACGTTACGGCACTTCAGAACGCTCTCGGCGTAACCCCAGCAACTGGTTACTACGGATCGATCACTGCAGCCGCAGTTAAGGCATACCAGACCTCAAAGGGTATCTCAGCTACCGGTTACTTTGGTCCTCTCACCCGAGCGTCTATGAACGGTTCAGCAACTGTTGTTACCCCAGGCACCACGACCACCACTACTACTGTAGTTAACTCTGGCGTTGAGGGTACCCTCACTGTTAACCGATCGTCTGTTCCTAACACCACCGCTTACGAGGGTGATGTTATGCGAACTGTTCTCGCCTTCAAGGCAGAGGCTAAGCTCTCGGACATCAACATCCAGCGAGTTAAGCTTGACCTCGGTGGTTCGACTTCGGTCTACACCAAGGTTTACAAGACCCTCTACCTCGTTGACGATGCAGGCCGAACTCTCGCTAAGGCTGACCTCAACTCGAACACTGTTGTAAAGAACGGTTCGAACTACGAGCTCACCCTCGGTGGATTCAGCTACAACGTTCCAAAGGATTCTTCAAAGATCCTCACCGTTAAGGCAGACCTCTACAGCTCGATTGACTCTAACGACCGAACCGCTCGAACGATCACCGTTCAGGCATCAGGCGTTCGAGGCATCGACGGAGCAGGTATTGATCAGTACGCTCCTGGCACTTCATTCAGCCAGCAGATCAGCATCAACACCTCTCTCATCGAGTCAGCAACCCTCAAGCTCTCGACCAACTCAGCTAACTTCAAGGTTTCTGAGACCATCGCAGCAGCTGGTTCAGAGGAGAATGAGTACGACAAGCTCGCGCTTCTCGCATTCGACCTCCGCGCTGAGAAGGACAACGTTCTCGTCAACGACATCCGAGTTGTGATCAACACCACCGGATCTACCGCAGACGCAACCAACGTTTACCTCATGGACGGTTCGAACGTTATCGACTCTGAGACCGTTACTGCTGGTTCATCATCAGCATCGGTTCTCTTCGATGACCTCGATCTCAACATCCCAGTAAACACCACCAAGACCCTCACTGTTCGAGCTGACATCCGCGAGGCTGTTCAGACCGCAACCAACTTCTCGGCAACTGTAGTTGCAGCAACTATCGACGCTGAGAACAGCCAGGGTGATGAGGTTACCGCTTCTGGTTCTGCAACCGGCGAGACTATGACCGTTCGAAACATCGGTGCTGAGATTGCTCTCGCATCGAAGGGTATCTCGAAGTCTCAGGCTCAGTTCCTCGGCGCAACCACCACTGTTGAGGCATCGTTCGACGTTAAGCTCAAGGCTGTCGGTGGCGACATCGCTTTCGGCCCTCAGAGCAACGCTTCTACGACCTTCAACTTCGTAGTGTACAAGGATGGTGTTAACGTTAACTCGTCAATCACCTCTTCAAGCACCAGCTTCTCTGTTCCTTCGACCGGCGTTGTTACCCACGCATCGGGTAGCTTCACTGTCCAGGAGAACAACGAGATCACCGTTCCAGTTAAGGTTACCTTCGTTGGAAACGGCCTCGCTCTCGGTTCATACGCAGTCGGTCTCGACAGCGTGAAGTGGGGTACCAGCGTAGCTTCAAGCTCGCTCCAGACCACCAGCTTCATGACTGGCAACCTCGACTGGAGGACCAACACCATCCAGCTCCCTTAATGGGAATTGGACGGAGACTAAGCCTCACGGCATAGTCTGAAGTTGGCAAAAGCCGCACAGAAATGTGCGGCTTTTGCGTTTGGGGGAAAGGGAAGACTTCTATATAATTGGTGCATGAACATCTCATCAGGGAATCGCGGTTTCATGAAGGCGCTCGTGGTATTCACCGTGGGCATCTGCGTGATATTTATATTCCTCTTCTACATGGCCCAGAACTTCTCGTCGGGCTCGTTCTCTGGCCTCGCAAACATATCGAACGGGTCAAACTACACGGCTCCGTATCAGGGAGGGCAGAACCCGCTTCTCAATTTCGGAGGCTCATCGTACGATCCTGGTTTCGGGGAGTACGAGCGCAGCATCCCGAACGTGGATGGAACCCTCATCTCGCCTTACGCGAATTCCGTGTCTCTTTCGGGCAGCAACGCGCGCTCGACCGCGCAGCCGTACGAGGAGTACATCAGCATCCGCAACACGGGCGCGCCGGTCAACATCACGGGCTGGACTGTCACGAACGGAAAGGGGTCGAGGCCGGTGGAGAACAGGCAGAACGACTACTTCTATCCGACAGCCGAGTCGGGAATCATCGGCACGGGAACCGAGTATCTCTCGCCGGACGGGAATTTCCAGGTCGGTCCGATCGTCCTCAAGAAAGGCGACATCGCGTACCTCGTGACGGGCAAGCCCTATTCGCAGTTTCCGTTCTCGATATACACGAACTTCCGCGAGAACATCTGCGTTGGCTACCTCACCGACTATCCGTTCTCGCCGTCGGTCAGCAAGCAGTGCCCGTTCATCTCAAATGACCCTCAGATCAGGACGGTGACGGACGAGTGCTATGACTATATCCGCACGCTCAGCTCCTGCGAGAATCCAGAGAGAACCGACAAGGTCAATCTCGACGCGGTGACCACCCAGTGCAAGGCCTTCGTCACCGCCCGCTCCAACTACGAGGGTTGCGTCGCGTACAACGGCCAGGCCGCGAACTTCTCGACGAACATCTGGCGCGTTTTCCTGGGGAAGGACAGGGAACTGTGGGCGAGCTCGCGCGAGACTATCACCCTTTACGACGCGCAGGGGCTTATTGTGGATAGGTTAACTTACTAGGCGAATTTAAATTTATGAATGAAACCGTTTCTTCCACCACTCGAGTGATGTTGATCGAACAGAAGTTGTCGTCTCTGGAGTCCCACATGAACTGGGTTATTGGGGGTGTTACCGCAACAATAGGTGTTCTAATGGCGATATTTGCGGTTATTCAGTTCGTATATCAAAGAAAAATAGAGAGTTCTCGGCTTGAAAAGATTAAAGAAGACCTTGATGCGAAAATGGTCAGAGATTTAGAGCAGAAGGAAACGTTTCTGAAGGAATTTTTGACAGAAAAAGTCTCCCAAACCGAATCTAAGCTTGAAAAGAAAATAGGCCTTATGAGTGCCGACATTTCAAGGCAATACGCCTTGGCTTGTGAGGGAAAGGGGATGTCGGCAGTCGCCTTTACGTGGTGGCTGGGAGCTGCTGCCGAATATTCTGAAAATGATTCTGTCGAATTGTGCAATGTTTCGATAAAGAGTGCAAAGGAGTGTCTTGATAAGGTTGATTCAGGTGATGAGCTGCTGGGGTCCTGTCCTAGTATTATTCGAGATCTTGGAATTTTGGGCAAAAAACGAAAAGTAGAAGGTGATTTGTTAGAAACCTTGTTTAAGGAAAAACTCAGAGGTGTTAATTCGCCCTCAAATAAATAACTATAAGCTAGGACGAATCTCTTTGAGGTTTCCTGGGAGTTTCGTTGGTCCGATGTAGGTTACGGTTTCTTCTTGGTCGTTAAACACCAAACTTTCTCTGAATATTCTGCCGCTCTCGGCGTCCTGGTTTTCAATTTGACGGACTAATTCAAAGATCGCAGTTTTCATTTTTCTGTAATTTTCCATATTTATAGATTAATTACAGCCTATTCATTTTCGGTAAAGAAAATATAAATTTCAGCATTCTGTATCTTGCAAAATCCCCAAATCCAAGTAATATGGTCCCAAAGGCCGGAGAAAGCAGGTGGCACAGCCATAATCCCGAAAGGGGCCTGCCGAGGTCGAAACAACGCCGTAAGGCGCTTGTCTCTACTCCAATCCGGCCCACCGCAAGGTGGCCGGGCCTTTATTTTATCAGCGGCTTATCCAAGTATTGTATGGCTATAAGCAAGGACAAGAAGAAGGTAATTCTCGAGAACCTCCGCACGGTCTTTAAGGACTCTGCGACCGTGGTTTTCGTGAGCTTCAAGGGTCTCAAGGTGAATGACGCAGTCAAACTCCGCAAGGACCTCAAGAAGCAGGGCGTAGGTTACACCGTCGCCAAGAAGACCCTCATGGGCATCGCGATGGGAGAGCAGAAGGTTGAGGGAACTCAACCAGAGCTCGTCGGCGAGACGGCAATCGTCTACGGCGCAGACCAGCTCGCTCCAGCACGAGAGATCTACGAGTTCCAGAAGAAGAACAAGGGCGTGATGAACATCACCGGCGGTATCTTCGAAGGAAAGTTCGTCGACGCGCAGAAGATGGTTTCGATCGCATCGATTCCTCCAATGCAGACCCTCAGGGCTCAGTTCGTCAATCTCATCAATTCTCCTATCCAGAGGTTTGTCATCGCAACCAGCGAGATAGCGAAGAAGAAGCAGTCGTAGTCGGAATTATAAAAAGTATTATCAAAAACATATGGAAATCCCAGCAAAGTTCAAGTCAATTGTTGAGGCAATCGACACTATGTCGGTTCTCGACCTCCACGAGCTCGTAAAGCTCCTCGAGGAGAAGTTCGGAGTTTCAGCAGCTGCGGTTGCAGCGGCTCCGGCAGCAGGTGCGGCAGCGGCAGGCGAGGAGAAGTCAACCTTCACGGTTGAGCTCACCGACGGCGGCGCATCGAAGATCAACGTTATCAAGGTTGTTAAGGAGGCTCTCGGCCTTGGTCTCAAGGAGGCTAAGGACCTCGTTGACGGCGCTCCAAAGGTCCTCAAGGAGGGCGTTAAGAAGGAGGACGCTGACAAGCTCAAGAAGGACATCGAGGCTGCGGGCGGAAAGGTTACCCTCAAGTAATCGACCCCGAAAGCGACCGGAAAAGTCACTCGCAAAACCGCCCCTTGGGGCGGTTTTGTTTTGTGGTATACTCTGTTACCTAATACAGACACACACCATGGATACCCTTTCACGACTTTTCGGAAACGAGCTGCGAGTTAAGATGATCAGGCTATTCCTCTTCAACCCGGGGATCGTCATGGATCTCGAGGCAATCGAGCGCAAGATGCTCTCGAGGCCCAAGGCCGTTCTCGCCGAGCTGGCGTATCTCAAGAAGGCCGGTCTTGCGAAGGAGACCGTCTCCCACAAGATCGTCGAGATTAAGAAGGGGAAGGAGCTCGTGGAGAAAAAGAAGAAGGTGAAGGCCTTCGTCCTCGACCCAAAGTTCGAGTTCACGGACGCCCTCTCGGAGTTCTTCGTTCGCACGCACTCGCTCGAGCACAAGTCGATCGTCAAGAAGATTGAGCGCACCGGCAAGATCAAGCTCATCCTCATCTCGGGCGTCTTCACGCGCGACATGGAGAGCAGGCTTGATCTGTTTGTGGTAGGGGACGGTATCAAGCCGGGATCAGTCGACCGTATCGTAAAGGGCATTGAGTCTGACATCGGCAAGGAAGTTCGTTACGCGGTCCTCTCGGCTCCCGACTTTGCGTACCGCATCGGTATGAACGACAAGCTCATCCGCGATGTCTTTGATTACCCTCACCGCATCCTCGTCGACAAGCTCGGGGTGGGAAAGGCGTAGTCCGTATCCCCATAGGGGAAGGCCGGTCATTTGTAGAGTGATATAATTACTGAGTCAGGTTTTATCAGTAGTTAGTCACTCTACAAACATTTATGGTATTGCAAACGTGGGGAAACACGATCACGGGATCATTCGAGGGAATCTGGGGCGGCCTTGTCGCCTTCCTTCCGAACTTCATCGTGGCGATCGTCATCTTCATCATTGGATGGATTGTCGCCGCTCTTATCGGCCGACTCATCGCCCAGGTCGTTAAGGCTCTCAAGCTCGACGTTGCGCTTGAGCAGGCTGGCTTCGGCAAGGTGGTGAAGCGGGCGGGATTCAATCTCGACTCGGGCGCGTTCATCGGCGGACTCGTTAAGTGGTTCGTCGTTGTCGCGTTTCTCGTCGCCGCATTCGAGGTGCTTGGCCTCAATCAGGTCAACGTCTTCCTCCAGAGCGTCGTGCTCCTCTATCTCCCTCAGGTGATCGTGGCGGTGCTCATCATGCTCGTCGCCATCGTCATCGCGGACGCACTCCGCAAGGTGGTCGTCGGATCGGCCCGCGCCGCGGGCGTGACCTCGGCGAACCTCCTTGGAACCATCACCAAGTGGTCTATCTGGATCTTCGCCCTCCTTGCTGCGCTCGTGCAGCTTGGCATCGCGGTCGGCTTCATCCAGACCCTCTTCACTGGTGTCGTCGTAGCCCTCTCGCTCGCGTTCGGACTCGCGTTCGGGCTTGGCGGACAGGAGGCGGCGGCCCGCGCCATCGAGAAGGTTCGACAGGAGATCGCGGATCATCAGCGAAACGACTAACTCTTCCCGCGAGGGAAGGGGACCGTCTCCCCAGAACGGCTCACCGAACGGTGAGCCGTTCTGTTGTATACTGTAAGCGCAATCAACACAAAATAATTTATGTATAAACAGGATCTTCTCACACTTCTCGCGCGCGTTATCATCGGAGGCATCTTCGTCTACGCAGGTTGGCTCAAGGTCTCGGACATGGCGACGACTGTCGCCATGCTCCAGCAGATGGGCCTGAACGAGATCATCGCGTATCTCGTCTCGTACGGCGAGCTGGTCCTCGGCGCACTTCTTGCCCTCGGCTTCTACGCTCAGATTGCCACGGGCGGTCTTATGGTGATTATGGCAGGAGCGATCTATTACAGCTGGGGAATGGGCTTTCAGGGATACAGCATCCCCCTTGGGCTCTTTGGCGGCCTGGCCTCTCTTCTTGGAACCGGTCCGGGATCATACACCATCCGTTTCGGACGATAGGGAATTCGAGCCTCATTTTATATAGGCATTTTGGGAGCTTCCCGCACAATCGTGCGGGAAGCTTCTTTATTTGCCATAAAGCGCTTGACTCTTTTTCGACCCTGAGTATACTTAGTTCTATTCCAAATATGGTAACCACCCTGTACAGAGCGGACTAGATAAGACCAGTTAATGGCCTTGTTTAGAAACCGCTCGAAACGAGCGGTTTCTGTTTTTGGAAGGTGCTGTTGTTTGAAAATAGAATCCCATCCCGTTAGTCTTTCTGCCGCAAGGCAGTTGGTCTTTTCAAGAGCGGAGATGGCTACGCGCATACGTTAGATCGTGTGCGACGTAAAACCTACATTCTTTTTCAGGAAGAGAATGTAGTGCAACAGGTGAAATTAAATTGTATGGCATTCGTCGAAAGATGAGTGCTTCATTGAGAATTAGTTTAAGTGGTTTTTAAATTTCCTAATAGGAAATTTAAGAGCATATGGTGGATGCCTTGGCTTCTGAGAAGCGATGAAGGACGTTGCGTAGCGACGATATGTTCGGGGAGCTGCTGAGCGAGCGTTATATCCGAACGTTTCCGAATGAGGAAACTCCGTGCAGAGCGATCTGCATGACCCTGGCGCTTGACGTCAGGGAGCGTACCCTGGGAAGTAAAACATTTCAGTACCAGGAGGAAGAGAAAACAAAGTCCGCGTACTGCGGACGACATTTCCTTAGTAGTGGCGAGCGAAAGGGAAAGAGCCCAAACCTAGTCTTAATCGTGCGGTATGTCGAAAGACGTGCGGCGCGATTAAGACTGGGGGTTGTAAGGTGACAGTGTCACTATTTATAGTGGAAAGAGTTACAAAATATTTTGTTAGCAGAATGTTCTGGAAAGAACAGCCCTAGTGAGTGATAGCCTCGTAAGCGAAAGCAAAATATCTCTTTTACTGTCATTCTTGAGTACCCCAGGACACGAAAAGCTTGGGGGAATCCAGCGGAACTAACCGCTAAGGCTAAATATTCCAGAAGACCGATAGTGAACAAGTACCGTGAGGGACAGGCGAAAAGAACCCCGGAGAGGGGAGTGAAATAGACCTGAAACCATATGCTTACAAGGAGTCGGAGCGGTAATTTATTACCGTCACGGCGTGCCTATTGAAGAATGAGCCAACGAGTTAATGCGTACTGCAAGGCTAAGGGCTTGAAAGCCCGGAGCCGTAGGGAAACCGAGTGTGAATAGCGCGACCAAAGTAGTACGTATTAGACCCGAAGCCAGGTGAGCTTGCCATGTGCAGGTTGAAGTTTGTCGAAAGACAGATGGAGGACCGAACGCTAGAGACGTGCAATACTCTGCGATGACATGTGGTATGGAGTGATAAGCTCATCGAACTTGGTAATAGCTGGTTCTCTCCGAAATATGTTTAGGCATAGCGTCGTATGTTCCCACGAGGGGTAGAGCACTGGAAGATCTTGACAGGTAGAAATACCGCAAGACCTATCAAACTCCGAATACTCGTGGTTAAAAGTACGGCAGTAAGACCGTGGGGGCTAAGCTCCACAGGTCAAAAGGGAAACAGCCCGCATCTCAATTTAAGGTCCCAAAATTCATGCTAAGTACAAGGGAGGTGGTGAATCTTCTTCGACGGTGAGGATGTTGGCTTAGAAGCAGCCATCATTTAAAGAAAGCGTAACAGCTCACTCACTTAGAGGGTTTGCGCCGCAGATAATCGGGGTTAAAGCATGGTACCGAAACTGAGGATTGCACGTTGCTTCGGCAATGTGCACTGGTAGGAGAGTATTCTACTCTGCGTAGAAGGAGAAGGGGTGACCCACTCTGGAGCGTGTAGAAGTAAGAATGTTGGCACAAGTAACCACAATGCGGATGGGAAATCCGCACGCCGGAAGATTAAGGTTTCCTTCGCAATGGATATCAGCGAAGGGTTAGTCGGGCCTAAGGGGATGGCGAAAGCCGTACCTGATGGACACATGGTTAATATTCCATGACTGGCGTTTGGTGCGATGGGAGGACGGAGTACAGTAACTGTAGCCCCTTATTGGATTGGGGTTGTTGGTCTCAGGGCGATTGCGAGGAAAATCCCGCAGTCTGCATTCAATTGCGAGCCTAAGGACAGACGGGAAAGCACGGTTCGCCGTGTCGAACTACAGTGAGCGGGCTCTCAAGAAAAGTCTCTAAGCATAACCAAACGCTATCCGTACCGAAAACCGAAACAGGTGATCGGCTCGAGTAGAGCAAGGCGAACGAGTGAAGGTACTTCAAGGAACTCGGCAAAAAAGCGGCCGTAAGTTAGCGATAAGGCCTGCCCTCTCTTAAGTGAGGGGGCCGCAGCGAAAGTCTGCCTGGCGACTGTTTATCAAAAACACAGCTCCCTGCGAACTCGTAAGAGGATGTATAGGGGGTGACACTTGACCAATGCCAGAAGGTCAACCAGCGGCGTTCCTAGGTATTTATATCTAGGGGTGACTGCTGTAAGCCCTGGTGAATGTCGGCGGTAACTATAACCGTCCTAAGGTAGCGCAATTCCTTGTCAGGTAAGTTCTGACGCGTTGAATAGTGTAACGTCTGGGCAACTGTCTCGAAGGACAGCTCGGTGAAAATACAATCCCGGTGAAGATGCCGGGTACCTGCAGTTAGACGAAAAGACCCTAGAAGCTTTACTACAGCTTGATATTGAGC
>CBIMES010000004.1:0-15612 GCA_966243015.1 uncultured bacterium
GCCAGCGTTCATCCTGAGCTAGGATCAAACTCTTGTTTTAAACCACAGAAGGCAGTCGCTTCGCCGAAGCGAAGCAGACTATCCTCTGAGGCGAACGGAACAAAATAGATCACAGTATGAATGAAACCTACTTTGTCCTGGGATCGTCTGTGCTTTCAGACTTTCCACAATCCTATTTATTTTTATTTAACGTCGCTTCGAAACTGAATCTGAATCGATATCGCGACAACAAACACTCAAAGAATGTGACTCGCACGTAACAAAGAAACAACCAAGTTTCTGTGCACGTTGCGTTCTCAAACTTTAATAACAATATAGATTATTTCAAAGACCGACCCCTCTTATCGAGGGGTAAGTACAAGTATACTCAGGGCCCAAAAAGAGTCAAGGGCCTGACCACGGGCCATGTATTTAGACCATAAAAGGCCCTTTCCCGCCTAATCCGCA
This sequence comes from uncultured bacterium, assembly GCA_966243015.1. GTDB lineage: Bacteria > Patescibacteriota > Minisyncoccia > Phycocordibacterales > UBA6065 > UBA6065. The sequence continues at coordinate 448 of CBIMES010000004.1, forward strand.
TAAAGAAAACCGGCCCTGTAAAAGGGCCGGTTTCCCTTGCACGCAAAGCCTATCTGCAGGCAAGAGCATTCGCCGCAATAACGCTCGTTTTCTGGAGGGCGGCACCCGTCGAGTCAACGCAGTACATATAAGGAGATCCCGCGACAGAAGCCGAGAGCGGTGCCTCCGCCACCCACGCCTTCGCGCTCTCGTGACACGTCACTGTGTCATACGATCCAGCGATAGCGAGCGACTTCACGACCTCTTTCTTTGCGGTGGTCACGTCACGGGCCGCGACAAGTCCGTCAGAGACGAGTTTGTCCGAACACACGCCAGCATAGCTGTTAATCTTATCGTAGGCGATTTCAGCCGAGGCACGAATGTTGGCAAGATGTGACTTAATCGCGGCGTCACTGCCCTTGGCGCGAGTCTCGAGGAGACCAGACTGACCCATGATGAGCTCGTCCGCCTTCTCAGCTGAAATGAATGAGTCAGGCACACTCACCTTTACGGGGTCATTAATCTCAGAGAATGCGATGGCCGTCACATAATCAACCTGCTTGCCGGCGAGATGAGTGACATCATCCGGAGGCACGACGCGAAGGCGCACCTCCCCTTTCACAGGCATGCCCGAGGCATCCGTCCAAAGCGAGAAGAATAGATTGCCCTCGAGATACGCAAGGGCCGCTGCCGAGGTGTCTGACTTGAGATACGCAGTGAGCTGCTCGGCGTAGCGCTTCGACATTCCGCCGAACTCCTCATCGTCCTTGAACTGTCCCGAAAGCCTCTCGAAGAAAGAAACCGAGTTCGAGACGTCGAGACCGAGATCGTATCGATAGACCTTCTTGCCGTCGAGCTTCTCGGACACGGGGTTTCCCTTGAACGAGAGAACACCCTCCTCGTCGGCGATTCTCAGGGCGGTGCGGAGACCCTCAAGGGCAGAGGCCTTCTGGCCCGAATACTCACCCTCGAGATTCTCGAGGGACCTGCCGTAGCTCGAGACAAATCCGGAACCCGAATTGGACGCGGTCGTGGTGCCCGTTATCTGTATCCACTGACCCTTTACAGGAGAGAACATGGAGAAGAAAAAGAAGCTCGGAAACTTATCGACGAGGACGAAATAATCCCCATCAACCTTGCGGGCCTCGACGGCGACCTTGATGGCGAGATCGTCGAAGTCCCCGGAAAGGTTGAAGGCTGACCTCCAGTCGACAGGCTTTCCGTCAGTCGCGCGAGAGAGGGTGCCCGAGAGTCCCGCGGTGAAGTCGAGATTCCCCGGAGCGAGCTTCGAGTAATCTGCCAGCTTCATGAGGAACGGCTTCGGAAGCGAATAAGAGAGATAAAGCCCCGTATCCTTGGTCACCTCGGTAAACGTGACAGTCTTTCCCTGAACCTGTATCTTGTCGCCGCCGTAGTTTTTTATCTGCTCGACGGCCTCGTCGGTAGCAAAGGTAACCTTGAGGACAAAGCTCTTACCATCGCCCGTGCGCGCGTAGTCGTACGGCACACCGTTGAGGTCAGCAACCGGGGGCACGCTCCAGTAGAAGCCCGATGACTGCGACTTAACGGCCGTGACGAGATCGGCGAGAGTGGCAGGATAAGTCCCGTTCGCCGACTGACTCACGCCATCAAGCGAAGAGAGAATGGCTTGAATATCCCGCACCTTTGATTGATCGCCGGAATAAACAATCTCCTTCTGGGCGAAAGCCTTGGTATCGATGGCGAACGGCTGAGCGCCGGCGTCCCGGGGATTCGCCTTGAGGCTCGCGGAGACCGCGTAGGACGCGGACTTGATCGTAGACGCCTTTCCAAGAACGCCCGAAAGCAGATTGTCCTCGTTGTAAGGAGCCTTCGAAAATATAAGTCCCGTCTGATAGGCATAGGCACCGAAGCCTGCGACCGCAAGCAGGATGATGACGACAAAAGAACCGAGAAGCTTGTGGCCGTGGGATGCGCTGGACGGAGCGGGCGCCGCGGATGAGGCGGGCGCGACTACAACATTAGCCTGAGGAATTTGAGCGGTAGAAACGAGAGGGATCGAGCTACTCGCCACGGCAAGCGCCTGATCCGCATCGGCGGCAGTCCACCCACCGCTCAGCACAAGCCCCTGCTTGATTATCTCGTCCGGTTTTCCTGTTGCCCTCTCAGCCTTAACATAGTCGACGAGCTCTTTGGTTATCATGAAAATGCAATGAATTTGTTATTGCATCAAGTATACCAAAAATGCGACCCCTACATCTAAGGTAACCCCAAATCTGTGGATACCAGTAAACTGTTTTATTTAAAAACGCCATAGGGCGAATGGTACTGAGGATCAAGATTCGTACATAGCCCCGTTATCTCCTTCATAAACTCAGCCTCGTTCACCAGCTCGCCAGAGGCGACGTCAAAAAGCCGCGAGATGTCGATACAGGGACCCTTTTTCCCAGCAGTCACGATGTAAAGATATCTCGTGGCATAAGAACGTCCAAAGTCTCTAACTGAGACCATAAACTTGAGCTGCCTCACTTCGCCCCACATCGCCGAGTGATGCCTCAATCCCTTTTTGAGCTTAAAGCCCTTCTCGTCAAACGTGATAACGGAGCGCGGCCAGAAACACAAGAAGAGCACCGCGGGGACCAAACCAATAAGGACAATCGCCAAATCGCCCAAGGCGAATGAAATTTCTGAAACCGGGGGTATCGCCCGAACGAAGGAGTACGCGAGAATAGCACAACATAGGCCCAACAGAACCAACTCCATGCCTTTTGGCCTATTGGAGAAAAGGGCCTTCAACGAAAACACATATTCCCTGTACGTCTTTGGATAATTCATATAAACGTTATCTATCTGTGGACACGGGGGGACTCGAACCCCCAACCCTTGCGGGACACGCTTCTGAGACGTGCGCGTATACCAGTTCCGCCACGTGTCCATGTTCGGACCCGTTACAGTATAGCTTGTCCACGCACAACAGACGTGCGCACAAACCAAACCGCCACGTGTCCAATTTCCAGTCGCGCGAACGACTGGGTGTTCCTCATCCTAATACGTCTCCTCCTTTTTGTCTTTAAGGAAGATGATAAAGAGATCGGCAAGCTTGAGGGCAAGCTTGAACGGCGCCTCGATGATGACATCGAGGACGAAGACGAAGATATTCACCGTCGAGAACTTCTCCGTCAGCCAGCGGCCCGCGCGGATGACGGGCAAGGTGAGGAAGCTCCAAATGAGGGGCCAGATCCTCTCCTCCGCCACCACGTACCTCCAGCGCTGGGCATTGTAGCGGATACGCAGGCCGAAGTAACTCACCAAAGCGAGGAAGAGGGCAAAGAGCGCGATGCCGACCCACGTGAAGTTGAGGAGAACGAGGCCGTAGACGATGAGACCGAAGATAGCCAGGAACATGAAGGCGTAGAGCAGACCGAAGAACATGTCGAGGCCTGACGCCGAGGACCTGTATCGAACCTTGATCGGCTTTGCCTCCTCCCCTCCCCCGTACACGATTGAGTCAATTCGGCCAAGGATGCGCTCGGTGTTGTCTTCGCCGAGAGGCTTGATGTTCCTGGTGATAAGAAAGAGGAGGAACGGATGGAACACGACGTTCACAGCGAGCGGGACGTAATCGACGTGCTTGGCAATGAAAATGTCGTAAGGAACCTCGAGGGCCAAGGCGATGAGAATCTTGGTGCAGAAGATGTATGCGACCGCGCGAATGCTGCTCTGCATGACGCGACTGTTCTCGACCTCGTACTTCGAGAGGAGGAACGAACGGACCTGATCGTGGAACGCCTGCTTGTTCTCAAAGAGGATACGAGAGCCCGCGGGCGCCTTGCGGATGATGTCGGCGATAACGGTAAAGCAGATGGCGTCGTTCTTGATCTTCGCCATGATGACAGGACCAGCGCGATGACGGAGGGCCGAGCGAATGCGTGCGACCATTCCGGGCACACTGTCCTTAAGTTCAATAGTCTTGGCGACGTCGAGCGCGCCCGGGACGATGCCGAGGGTTCTGCACCAGAGGGCGTGCGCGACGGACTCGTCATCCTCGCGGAGGAGAGCCCTGCGGCAGGCAATGTAAAGCTGCATGTCGAAATCCTCGCTCGAAAGATCGCCAACCAGGGAGACGCGCTCCTTGGCGGTCTGGAAAAAGACGTCGCTCACCGCATCACCGACGCGTCCCGGATAGAGATACGTCTCGATCTCGCTCGCCATAAGCGAGAAGAGGACCTTCTCTGTCTCGGTCAGGGTGATCTTCTGGCGAAGCGTCGGGAAAGTGTTTCGGTAGACGTCCACGAAAGCGCTGATGACGGCGGACTCTTTCTCGGGAACAGACTCGTTCGGGAGGTACCCCGCGCTCACGAGCTCGCGGAGGAGCAAGGAACCCACGTCCTCCCTATTCTCGATGACAATGGCCCTGCGGAGGATACGCTCGATGGCGCTGCGGCGGATTGTGTTCTCGTCCTTATAGTCTACGAGATAGCGAAGCTTCTCGTAGAGCATCGCCGCCTTGTTGGTGATGCGGTGCACCGATATGGTCGGCTCCGAATTATGGGCCGTCAGATGGTCTGGGGACGAGAAATCTCGGGAAAGCAGGCTGTCGATTCGAGGGGTAAGCATATGAGATATGGGCCTTCTGTGGCTGGGATAAGTCTAGCACAAACAGCCCTCCTACACCCTACCGTTGATGGATTTGACCTTCGAGAGCCTCTGGAGGGGCGGAAAAGCCTTGTAGAGAAAGCCGAGGACGTACAGACCGAAGGAAATGAGAACGATGTCCTTGATCATACCCATCCTGCGGGCGAATCCGACCACGAGACCGTACTTCTTCTCCTTAATGTGATGCTGTACGCCCGTAATGAGCTCTGAGCTCATGCCCCTCTCCGTCTGCTTGGCAGCATAGTTAAGGGCGATCTCGATCTGAAAGCCACGCTTGTGCTCGATGGGAAATGAGTTCCAGAGCGACTTTGTGAGCGCGCGCTCGCCGCCGATAATAGGAAAAATATGAAATATCCTGTTAAAGAGAAAGGTGTCTCGGGCGCGTACTCCCACGTGCATCTCCCTCTCGCCGCGCACGACAGGGCCGATGATGCGAGAGAGCTTGTCGTGGTCGAGACCCGTCACGTCAGCGTCGATGAAGCAAACAATGTCGCTCTGGGCGGCAAGTACCCCCTCGTCCATGGCGGCAGACTTTCCCGAGTTCCTGGCGAGGCGTATGACGCGAGCCCCCTGAGCCTTGGCGATCTCAGCCGTCCCGTCAGACGATCCGTCGTCGACGACGATGATCTCTCTGATCTGGGGGTGACCAAACAGGGCACGTACGCTCGCGCCGATAGTCTTCTCCTCATTATACGCAGGTATGATTATCGAAACCATTTCTTTTTAATGAATGAGCCGATAGTAATATGTCCGACAACCGCCAGCGCCACGAACCCCGCAAATGCAACCGTAGCAGCGTGGACCACCCGACCAAACTGCTCGACGGTGCCGCCGATAAGATACCCGAGAATCACGAGCGACGCCATGAGCACAGTGACACCGAAGCAGTTTGCGGCAAGGTAGAGCGCGAAGGGCATTCTGTGCACGCCAGAGAGCACCTGAGCAGCGATCCTCGTGCCGTAGATGAATTTAGAAAGAACAAGGGTCTGCACACCCTTGTTCTTGAAAAGCCAGCCTATTTTCTCCATGACGACCTCAGTCCTCTCACCCGTGAACCGCTTGTAGAACGACGGGGGGAAATTCCTCCCGAGCGCATACCAGACAGAATCTGATATGACCGTCGCCGCGAGCGAGACGACGAACACGTGACCGAGCGAGAGTTTCCCCTGAAGCGCCAGGAAGATGATCGGGAGCATGATCGTCTCACCCGCGAAGAGCAGGGCGACGAACGAGTAAAGATAGGGATGCGCTGAGAGCGCCTCCGCCAGCCATCCCAGACGTTCGATGATCGGGATATCCATGGTATCTCCAGTATACCCTGCCCCGACTGAGGCGACTACGCCCTCTGTCGCTTGTAGACGGTGACGAGGAGCGGGGACGAGATGAAGATCGACGAGTAGGTTCCCGCAACGATACCGATGAGAAGCGCGAGCGAGAAGTGCTTAGTGCTCTCCGGACCGACAACGTAAAGGGCCGCGATGGCGATAAGGGTCGTGAGCGAGGTGTTCATCGACCTAACGAAGGTCTGGCCGATTGAGTCGCCGACGATTGCCTCGAAGCCCTTCTTGTCCTTGGCGGACGAGTTATGATGAAGATTCTCACGCACTCGGTCAAATACCACGATAGTGTCATGGATCGAGAAGCCGAGAATCACGAGAAGCGCCGTCACGAAGAGTGTGTCGATCTCAAAACCGGCGAAATGACCGAGGATCGAGAACGCGCCCGCGGTAATGACAATGTTGTGAGCGAGGCCGAGGATCGCCATGAAGCCGTACTTCCATGAAGACACAGGCTTAGACACCTTGCGGAAGACAAAGGCGATGAAGAGGACGATGCAGACAAGGACGAGGGCGATCGAGATGAAGGACTTCTGAAGCGCCTCTTTTCCGAGAACAGGACCAATCGAGTTAAAGCGCTTCTCCTCGATCTTGAGGCCTCCCCTGTTCGAGAGAGCCGAGAGAACAGCCGCGTGAGTGGTCGAGGAAAGCTCCTCGGTGCGGACAATAAAGCCTGCACCCCCAGTTGGTCGGATCGAGTAGGCTCCGAGCTCAAGGGCGTCAAGCGAAGGTCTCAGAGTCTCCATGTCAGGCCGTGCGTCAACGTACTCAACCTCGACGATCGATCCGCCGCGGAGCTCGATGCCCGCCTTAAGTCCCCAGACAGAGAGAGCCGCAATTGATACCGCGACGGCGATGATCGAAAGGGCGTAGAAGTAGATTCGGTGCTTTACGATAAACATATGCGTGGATGATTAGGACTTAATGCCAGAGCCAAAGAGGAAATGGACGACCTTGCCGTTGCCCTTCGCAGCGATGGCCATGAGAAGGGTTCGAGACGCGGTGATGGCGGTGAACATCGAGACGACGACGCCGAGACCGAAGACGAGGGCGAATCCCTTGATGACCGGGGTAGATGCGAAGTAGTAAAGGATAACCGCCGTGATGATCGACGAGAGGTTTGAGTCTCGGATCGAAAGCCACGCTCGGTGGAAGCCCTCCCTGATTGCCTCGGGAAGAAGCTTGCCGCGCTTGAGCTCTTCCTTCATGCGCTCGAAGATGAGGATGTTCGCGTCCACGGCCATGCCGAGGGTAAGGATGAAACCCGCGATACCCGCAGAGGTAAGGGTTACCGGTATAAGCTTAAAGAGAGCGAGGTTGAGCACAACGTAGATACCGAGGGCAACGACGGAAACAAGACCTGGGAGTCGATACCAGAGGACGAGGAAGATCGCCACGGCGATGAAGGCGAACATGCCCGCGCGAAGGCTTGAGGCGAGGGCGCCCTCTCCGAGCGACGCGCCGACAGTCTGGGTTGAAGCGAGCTCGATTGGCACAGGAAGCGCGCCGTAGTTAAGGTCGCGCACAAGGGCCTTCGCCTCCTCAAGCTTGAAGTTTCCGCTGATGGTTGCCTGGCCACCCGTGATCTCTTGGTTGATGACAGGGGTCGAGATCGGCATGCCGTCGAGGAAGATGGCGAGCACCTTGCCGACATTAGCCTTGGTGATGGCGGCAAAGAGCGCGGCCCCCTCGTCGTTGAACTGGAGAACCACATGAGGCTCATACGTGGTCTGGCTGAACTGAAGGGTCGCCTTCTGGAGGTATCGGCCCGTGAGTCCGGTCGAGACAAAGAGCTGGTCGATAGTCGAGCTCGCCTGCTGCTCGGGGGTGAGATTCTCAGCACCCGGTCGGATGAGCTTGAAGTCAAGCGAAGGGGTCTTGCCGATAAGGGCGACCGCCTCGTTCACGTCAGTGACGCCAGGGAGCTCCACGATGAGGCGATGGTCGTCAGCGCCCACGATGCCACCCTTCTCTACCTGGACGACAGGCTCGGATACGCCGAAGAGATTGATGCGACGCTCGACAACCTCGGCGAGCGAGCGCATGGCACCGTCAACCTCGGCGGGCTCAACCTCCGAGACATCCGCGCGGAAGACGAGGTGCGATCCTCCGGAGAGGTCGAGACCGAGCTTGTAAGGGAATCGAGAGGTCGTTCCCTCTGGATTATAGGTAAAGTATCCGATGCCGGCTGCCACAATGACGAGGATCAGCGCTGAAATTCGTTTCTTCCACATATGGTTATTCGTTCCGTGTAATAGGGGTATCCTACCCCTATTTAAGCCATAAATCAAAGGCCGCCCTTGCGGACGGCCTTTGATTACAACACTTTTGGCTATTTGACGAATTCCATGTACTTGCCTTCCCTTTTGACGAACGCCTCGCGAGGCTCAAACGTGTATTGGAAACCGTACATTTTGGTGATCTTTGACCCGTCGACGGCGATTGGGTACGAGTACGACTTCCATCCGCCCTTTGACGTAGGAACCTTTCCGCGAGAGAGGTTCCACATGACCGCAAACACGGGCCTGATGAGATGCGGAGAAACGCGAATCGCCTTCTTGTTCACGGCCTTTGCCATATCCTGCCCGGTGACCACAGGTCCTGGCGGACAGATGTTGAAGACCTCGTACTCCCCCTTGAGATTCTCGAACGAGAGCAGGCGGACAATCGAGACAACGTCATCCTCATGGATAAACTGCCTGCACCACTTCTTGGTAATCGGCACGAAGGAGACCATGGCGGAGATGAGCTTGTGGATGAAATTCTCCTTGAGCTGACCAGAGAGTGCGGCCTGGAGGCCGAAGCGGATTCGCATGTACCTGCCGCGAGGACCCGTGATGGCCGCTGGTCGGACGACAAAGACCTGAGGGGTATTCCCCTTCGCCTTGGCAGCGGCGTAGCGCTCCTCGAGATGCTCCTCGGTGATCCTCTTCTCCTCGGCATAGAGGTAGTCAGTCTTCCTGAAGGCGTCCTTCTCGGTGAAGAGCTTGTCGATCTCATTGTCAGCGAAGGCGCCATATGAGGCGACCGTTGAGAAATGGATGAGCTTCTTCACGGAAGAAGTCGAGAAGGCGAAGTCGAACACGGCGTCCGAACCGTCGATATTCCACCTCCACTGCTTCTTCTTCTCGCCGTACATCTCCCTGATCTGCCATGCGGTGTGAACCACGATGTCAGGGGCAAAAGCCTTTGCCTTATCGAGCCAATTCTCGGTGTCTGCCATGTTGGTCTGCACGAACGTCACCTTCTTGTGGCCAGCGTAAAGCTCCGAAGCGGGCTCCTTGTCGATGGCGAAAATTGCCTCGACGTCTGGCCTCTCGGCGAACTCGCGGACGAGCATCGCGCCGACGTATCCCGAACCTCCCGTGATGAATAGTTTATGCATAGGTTTCTATTTTCCCACCCTTGATGCCAAAGTTGCAAGAGTCTGAAGGGCAATCTTGAGGTCGAGGAAGAGTGACCTGTTCTTTATATAGTAAAAATCGTAGGCAAGCCTCATTTTCGTCTCCTGAAGAGATTGAGGCGGAAGCTCCTGGCGTGTCTGAGCCCAGCCTGACAGGCCTGGTTTAATAATGTTGCGGAGGGCGTAATACGGAATCTGCTTCGAGAGCTCATCGCCGAGATGTTTGATGTCAGGGCGCGGACCCACGAGCGACATATCACCCTTGATAACCGAGAAGAGCTGAGGGAGCTCGTCGATTCGCGAAGTCCTGAGAATCTTCCCCACCTTGGTAATGCGATCGTCGTTCTCCTTGACCCAAACACCCTTGTCACTCGATTTCATGCTCCTGAACTTCGGAATGCGAATGATGGAGCCATCGCGACCCACCCGCTCCTGCATGATGAACACAGGGCCGCCGTCATCAAGCTTGATGGCGATAAACACAAAGGGGTAGACGACGAGGGAAAAGAGGCCGAGGACCGAGGCGATAGCAAAGTCCATCACTCGCTTGAGCGCGTCATAGGTGTACTTCGGGTACGCAGACATGTTCTCGAGAAGCCAGCTGTAGTTGAGAAGCGAGAGGGCGGCCCTGCCAAAGACGTCCTCGTAGACGCGATGCATATCCACAAATCTCACCTTAGCGAAGATGAGCTCGTAAAGATCAGGAAGAAGAGCCTGTGCCCTTGGATCGTAGAAATCGACGACGATAGCTGAGACCCCCTCCCTCTCTATGATTCGGACGAGCTCGTCCTTTGACGCACGGTCCTGGGCGTCGAGATCGATCCTGTGAACGAACTCGAGGTGATATCGGGAATTGCCGTTCATCTCCTTCTGGAGTTCGGCCGCCTCAGTGCCGCCACCGATCAGAATCGCCTGCTCCCTCTTGCGTGTAGCGACAAGAGGATAGAGCGCATGCCTCCACGTGAAGACAATGATCGACGAGACGATCAGATAGACAACGAGATTCGTCTTGGGAGTCAGACTGGTGAACGTGACGAAGTAGAAGAAGACGGCCGCGAGGATGAGATTAAGAACCTGGGCGTAGAGGAACTTCTGAAGGAAGTTGCTCCTCAGAACCACCGTCCTACGCTCGTAGAGACCGGCTATGAAATAGACCACGACCCAGACGATGAAGAGAAACGAGAACGGTACAAGGTGGTCCAAAAAGACCTGTCTCTCAGGAAGGTGTCCGTAGCGAACAAAGAGGGCCGCCCAAAGGGAGACAACGAAGAAGATGACGTCGCCGGCAAGGAGTATATAGGGCGTTTTTCGGCTAAGAATAGACATGGCTGGCAGGTGCAATAATACAATATTATGGGGTATAATCAACCCTATCATGACCGAAACATCCCGGCAGAAACTGCTTGTCGTCATCACCAAATCTAACTTCGGAGGGGCCCAGCGCTACGTGTTCGACCTAGCCCGATCCCTCAAGGACACCCACGACGTCGTGGTCGCCTGTGGCGGAAACGGCCTCCTCGTCGACAAGCTCAGGGACGCCGGAATCAGGACCGTCTCCCTCTCGGCACTCGGCAGGGACGTCAGCATCTTCAAGGATTTCTACTCCTTCGTATTCCTCGTCCGCCTTCTCTGGAAGGAGCGACCAAACGTCACTCATTTCAACAGCTCAAAAATCGGCATCATGGGTGCGGTAGCGTCATTCCTCGCACCGAGGACCAGGACGGTCTTCACCGCTCACGCCTGGGCGTTCAACGAGAATCGAGGAACACTCTCAAAGGTGGCAATCGCGGCACTTCATTGGCTCACCGTCGCCCTCTGCGACAGGACCATCGCCGTATCACAAGGCGTCAAAGACCAGATATCCCATCTTCCGCTCATGGATAGAAAGATTCAGGTCGTACACCTGGGAATCGAACCCCTCAAGCCTCTCACGCGAGCCGAGGCCCGAGCCCAGCTCGGCATGCAGGGCGACAGTTTCTCCATTGGCACCATTGCTGAGCTCCATCCCGTCAAAGGCCTGGAATACGCCTTGACGGCCCTCAAGACAGTGCCCTTCCCCTACTCATACACCATCATTGGCGCAGGCGACCTCAGGGACTCGCTCCAGAAAATCATTTCAGAGACCCCTGCCCTCGCACAGTCAGTAAAGCTCACGGGATTCGTCGCTGATGCGTGGAAACTCCTCCCCGCATTCGACATCTTCCTCCTCCCCTCACTCTCAGAGGCCTTTGGCTACGTGCTTCTCGAGGCCGGATACTCTCAGATACCCGTCGTGGCAACCAGCGTCGGCGGCATACCGGAAGTCATCGTCGATATGGAATCAGGCGTCCTCATACATCCGAAAAACACGAAGGAGATAGCAAGCGCCGTCACCTTCTTCGAGCAGAACAAGGACGCAACAACTGAATTCGGCGCTAATCTCAAGCGACGAGTCGAGACAGAGTTCTCACTCAAACGCATGATCGAAAAAACCCTCGAGATATACAAGGGCTAGATACCCACGAACTCGTACTTGGTCTCCTCCTTGTGCACGCTCCTCATATAGCGGCGCATCGAGACCAGTACGCCGAGGGCGAAGAACGCCGCGACGAGGTGCGACCCTCCGTAGCTTACGAACGGCAGGGTAATTCCCGTAACCGGCAGAAGACCGACGTTCATGCCCACGTTGATGAAGAAATGGCTCATGAAAAGGATGGCGATGCCGAGACCGTAAAGGATCTCGAAGTTACCCGATCCTCTGCGGGCGTTGGCGATGATTCGCCACATAAGCACGCCGAAGACGGTGAAGAATATGAGAACGCCGACGAAGCCCCACTCCTCGGCGAAGGCGGCGAAGATAAAGTCAGTCTGATACTCAGGGAGGAACTTGAGCTTCGACTGCGTTCCGTAACCGATACCCTTCCCCAGAAGCTCGCCCGAGCCGACGGCGATCGTCGACTGATACGCGTTGTAGCCAGTATTCTGTATGTCGGCGAGCGGATGAAGGAAGCTGAGGATGCGGTTCTTCTGATACTCCTTGAAGCCGAAATTCCAAAGTAAAGTAAAGGCAATCGCGGCGCACGAAAACAGGATGAGGAGATGCTTCTTCGAGATACCCGAGACCAGCACCATGCCCAGCCAAACGCAAGCGATGATCACCGCGCCTCCAAAGTCAGGCTGCATGGCCACGAGACCGAAGAGGATAAAGGCGTAGATGCCGGAGACAATGATGTGGCGTATGTTGGCTATTTCTATGTGCCTTCGGGAAAAGTACTTTGCCAGAATGAGGATAAGCAGGGCCTTGGCGAGATCAGTCGGCTGAAAGGCAAACAGGCCGAAATGAATCCAGCTTTGCGCTCCCTTTGTCACCGATCCAAGGGCCAGGAGGGCCACGAGAAGCGCCACCATCCCCGAGAACAGGGTTACAAGCACGTTGGTGCGCTTGAGAAACGACCAGTCAACGTAGCTCGCGCCGAAGAAGACGCCCACGGATATGAAGAGCCACACAATCTGCTTCTCGAAGAAATAGTTGCTCTCGAGAAACGAGTTCATCGTCACCAAGCCAAAAAGCACGAGGAGCACCGCGGACCCCAGCATGACCCAGTCGATATGAGTCCTCCCTATCTTGGAGGATATGTTCTTGACGATTTCTGTCATGGAAAGTTGCTACTGTCCCTTCACGAAGAGCACCTCGGAACGCACGACTTCCTCGCCGAAGGCCTCCGGCCAGGTAAAGTAGAGGGTCTGGGTCTCGGTCGGGCCAATCTGCGGAATCACCGTCTTGGAGAACGCGAGGCGATTGTCGTCCTTGTTGAAGAGGACGATGTACGCGTTCATGTTTCTGTACGAGGTGTCAGGGGACGAGTTCTGGACGCGAACCTCGGCGCGCGGAGAATTACCCTGGGTCAGGTCAATCGACAGGGTCTTCATATCGGTGAACGGAACGCCCGCGCGCCAGTCGGGCTCGGAGGTAAACTCGAAGGTTGTCCGCACGGGAACTCGCTCGCCCGTACGAAGCGTCCCCTCAAAGATGGCGAACCGCTGTCCCGCAGGAACAAACGCGTTGCCCGCGCGCTGAGTCACAAGAATACCCTCAGAATCATAGAGCTTGAAGAGGTACGAAATTGGCGTCTCGGCGGCAGGGTTCGGATTCTGTACGTACGCGAGCGAGTTATAGACGCCCGGGACAATGCGCATCGAGTAGCTCCAAAGGACGCGCGGCGCGGCAAAGTCAGCGAGACACAGCCTCACGCACGCGCCACCACAGTCCACGCCCCGTTCTCCTCCGTTCTGCTTGCCGTCAAAACACGTAGGCGGCGTATAGAGAACATAAAAGGCAGGCACGCCCACGAACAGGATGCCCAGGACAAGAACGCCAAGGAGATAACCGTATTTTCGTTTGGTGGACCAGGATGCCATAGTGAGCATAGTTTACCACGGCATTCAAACAATAGAAAAACCGCCCTTTCGGGCGGCTTTTCGAGATTGATGCCTCTGTTCTGGCGACTACCTACTTTCGCTCTGTAGAACTATCATCGGCAGTACGGCGTTTAACTTCTCTGTTCGGGATGGGAAGAGGTGGGACCACCGCCTTAAATCACCAGAACAGAGACATCAATCGTGCTGTTATTTTTCAGGAATAGAACCTGCAACATGTAAAAAGAAATTGTTTCGAGAATCAGTAATCAGAACCCGTGTTCTGAGTGATTCATAAATTTCCTAATAAGATCGGGTAATTAGTACTTCTCGGCTCAACGCATTACTGCGCGTACACCTAAAGCCTATCAACCTAGTAGTCTCCTAGGGCCCTCAAACGATTCCTTATCTTGGAGTCGGCTTCCCACTTAGATGCTTTCAGTGGTTATCCGTTCCGGACATAGCTACCCTGCGTTGCCACGGGCGTGACAGCAGGCAGACCAGCGGTCCGTTCACTTCGGTCCTCTCGTACTAGAAGCAAATCTCCTCAAGAATCAACGCCTGCAGTAGATAGGAGACCAACCTGTCTCACGCATGTTTTCACAAATTACTCTGTGCATTGGACTATATCTTCATCCGTATCTTATTTTTTTGATATGGAGGTTAACGTGTAGTCTCTACGGGCGAGTCGATGTCCTCTTCCCTCGGTATTGCCCCGGCTTGCGCCGTCGGGTTCCACCGATATTAGTTAACTGGCTCACACAAGTTGCCTTGCATGACCGCCGTGATTGGTTGTTGTCTCTGTTTTCCTTGATGTCCGAGGGATTCAGACTGTCCAGTGCATGATTCTCATCACAACCTGAACGGTCTGAACCCAGCTCACGTACCTTTTTAATTGGCGAACAGCCAAACCCTTGGGACCTTCTCCAGCCCCAGGATAAGATGAGCCGACATCGAGGTGCCGAACTCCGCCGTCGATATGAACTCTTAGGCGGAACGAGCCTGTTATCCCTAGAGTAGCTTTTGTCCGATAATCTCCGGCCGCATCTAACGCGATCCGTCGGTTCATTTAGCTCTGCTTTCGCATCTGCTTGTCATGTACGACTCACAGTTAAGCCAGCTTGTGCCCATACACTATCGCCATGGTTTCCATTCACGGCTAGCTGACCTTAATAGGCTCCTCCGTTACTTTTTAGGAGGATAGCGCCCCACTAAAACTACCCACCAGATACTGTCTCCCGTGGTTTTTGCCCTCGGGGTTAGAACATACAACACTGAAGAACGCTATTTCACTGGCGACTCCACGATACCCGAAAGTTCGCTTCAAAGTCTCACGTCTATGCTACGCATCAGAATCGTATGCTCAATATCAAGCTGTAGTAAAGCTTCTAGGGTCTTTTCGTCTAACTGCAGGTA